>JABXHW010000021.1 GCA_013373425.1 Flavobacteriia bacterium | reverse complement strand
GCATCTGTCGGATTCGTAATCACCACCAATGGCGAACTGGCCGTCCATAGGTAGCTTTCCGGTGCTTTGAATGCAGAAGTGTTTGTCGTTGCTACTGACGTGTTCGCACAAGTGGTCGAAGGCATGCTGAACTCTGCAAATGGCTGAGGATAGATTGTGACGTCGTGGGCCACAGTATCGGTACATCCCGTTCCCGCCGTAATTACCAATTGAATCGTGATGGTAGAATCCTGAGTGGTGGATTGGTTAACAAACGTAAAGCTCGGATTGGCCGAGGTAGTACTCTGTAACACCCCATTCAAGAACCACTCGTACGTTACCCCGACAGAGCTACTGTCCTGAATTTGCACTGTCAACGGAGAGCAGCCTGTGTCTGGAACCGCAGCAAAGGCTGCAACTGGATCTTCAATGGTGTAGAATAACTGCAGCAGGGTATCCTCTTGACAACCGTGCACGTTGGTCACCGACAATCCGATGTAGACAGAATCAGCATCATTCTGAATGGTGTGATTCACGGCATTCGGACCGTTGAACGTGGCTATTGTGTTGAAGTCGGTATCGTAAACCGTCCAAGTGTAGTCGTCGTTTGCAAATGGATATTGAACCGCACTTACCACGGTGGAATCGATAAGGTAAGGCGCACATTCAACTGTACCCGTCACGTTCTGTTGTGCCAATGGGTTAGGATAAACCGTGATGCTATCTACAATCGTATCGGAACAACCATAAGCATTAGTTGCAATGAGTGTCACGATGTAAGTACTGTCGTGAACACCGGTATTGGTGAAGACCGCACTTGGTTGTTGATCTGTGCTTGTCTGCCCATTTCCGAAGTCCCATACGAAGGTCATGTCGTTAATGTCCTCCCCTGCTTGATTCGGAACCGAGGTGTTGTTGAACTGAACCGTAAACGGTCCACAACTGTCTCTTAACGCAACGGTATACGTCGCCGTCGGTTTCGGATAAACCGTGTAGTTCTGTCGCAACGTATCAATACACCCATTGTCATCCGTGATTGTTAAAAAGATGTCGTATACCACAGAATCATTCTGAGAAACTGGGAAGTCAATGGTTGGCGATGCGGTGTTCATCCCCGATGTAGTCACACCTGTCGTCGGACTCACTGTCCACACATAGCTCAATGCTGGGTGGTTGGTAGTAGATAAATCTGTAGGATTGATTGTCGTTGGACCACATCCATTGGCAGGCAGACTAAAGTCGGCAACCGGGCGAGAGAAGACTGTGATACTTACCGTTGTATCATCCGTACAGCCATTGGCAGACGTAACCGTCAAGGTGATATCGTAAGTTGAATCTACCCCCGTTTGATTGTCCGGGAATGCGATAATCGGTTGAGCATCTGTCGGATTCGTAATCACCACCAATGGCGAACTGGCCGTCCATAGGTAGCTTTCCGGTGCTTTGAATGCAGAAGTGTTTGTCGTTGAAACTGCTGTGTTCGCACAAGTCGTTGCGGGCATGCTGAACTCCGCGAATGGCTGAGGATAGATGGTCACGTTGTGCGCCACAGTATCGGTACAACCCGAACCCGCAGTAATTACTAATTGAATCGTGATGGTTGAATCCTGAGTGAGGGACTGGTTGACAAAGGTGAATGACGGATTGGCCTGGGTAGTAGACTGTAGCACTCCGTTGATGAACCATTCATAGGTAACGCCCACTGAACTGCTATCCTGAATCTGGACTGTTAGAGGAGAACAGCCGGTATCTGGTACCGCAGCGAATGCCGCGACCGGATTTTCTATCGTATAGAATCGCTGGAGCACCGTGTCTTCCTGACAACCATGGACATTGGTTGCCGACAAACCGATGTAGATGGTATCTCCGTCGGTAAGCAAGGTGTAATTGACGCTATTCGGCCCATTAAACGTCGTAATTACATTGAAGTCTGAGTCGTAAACCGTCCAGTTGTAATCGTCGTTTGCAAATGGATATTGAACCGCATTTACCACGGTCGAGTCGATGAGATAAGGTGCACATTCAACTGTACCCGTAACATTCAGCTGAGCAAGCGGATTTGGATATACCGTGATACTATCCACAATCGTATCCGAACAGCCATAAGCATTCGTCGCAATCAAGGTCACGACATAAGTACTATCGTGAACACCGGTATTGGTGAACACCGCACTTGGTTGTTGATCCGTGCTTGTTTGACCATTCCCAAAGTCCCATGCGAAGGTCATGTCGTTGATGTCCTCCCCTGCTTGATTCGGAACTGAGGTGTTATTGAACTGAACTGTAAAAGGACCGCAGCTATCTCTCAAGGCAACGGTGTATGCTGCAGTCGGTTTAGGATAAACCGTGTAATCCTGTCTGAGGGTATCGATACAACCATTGTCGTCGGTGATGGTTAGGAAGATGTCGTACACCACTGAATCACTTTGGGAGACAGGGAAGTCAATCGTTGGGGCCGCGCTATTCATCCCAGCAGTAGTTACGCCCGTGGTCGGACTCACCGTCCACGTATAGCTCAATGCCGGATGATTAGTCGTAGAAAGGTCTGTCGGATTGATGGTCGTTGGTCCACATCCATTTGCTGGCAAGCTAAAATCGGCTACCGGACGAGAGAAGACAATAATACTCACTGTAGTATCATCCGTACATCCATTCGCCGAAGTGACGGTCAAGGTGATATCGTAAATCGAATCTACCCCCGTTTGATTGTCTGGGAACGCGATAATCGGCTGCGCGCTCGTCGGATTCGCAATCACCACCAAAGGCGAACTGGCTGTCCATAGGTAACTCTCCGGCGCTTTGAATACCGAAGTGTTTGTTGTAGCCACAGAGGTATTTGCACAAGTAGTAGCTGGCATGCTAAATTCTGCAAATGGCTGCGGGTAAATGGTCACGTCATGTGCAACGGTATCCGTACATCCGGTCCCAGCGGTAATCACTAATTGAATCGTGATGGTCGAATCCTGGGTGGTCGATTGGTTCACAAACGTGAAGCTCGGATTGGCGATGGTCGTTGATTGTACCATACCATTGATGAACCAGGTGTACGTCACCCCTACAGAACTACTATCCTGAATTTGGACGGTAGGCGGAGAACAACCGGTGTCTGGAATTGCGGCAAAAGCTGCAATTGGATCCTCAATCGTGTAGAATCGCTGCAGAACAGTATCCTCTTGACAGCCGTGAACGTTGGTCACAGACAAACCAATGAAAACCGTATCTCCATCCGTTGGAAGCGTATAGTTCACACTCGACGGGCCGTTGAAAGTCGTGATCACATTCAAATCAGCATCATACACCGTCCAGTTGTAATCATCATTGGCGAAAGGATACTCCACTGCACTAACGACTGTCGAATCGATGAAATATGGCGCACATTCAACTGTACCCGTCACGTTCAATTGTGCTAATGGATTTGGATATACCGTGATGCTATCCACAATCGTATCGGAACAACCATAAGCATTAGTTGCAATGAGTGTCACGATGTAAGTACTGTCGTGAACGCCGGTATTGGTGAAGATGGCACTCGGTTGTTGATCAGTGCTTGACTGCCCATTCCCGAAGTCCCAGACAAAGGTCATGTCGTTGATATCCTCCCCTACTTGATTCGGTACCGATGTGTTGTTGAACTGAACCGTAAACGGACCACAACTATCTCTCAATGCCACATTGAAATCTGCCGTTGGCTTGGGATACACTGTGTAATTCTGGCGAAGGGTATCACTACATCCATTGTCATCAACTACGGTGAGGAATATCTCATAAACCAATGAATCTGAGGTGGACACAGGGAAGCTAATACTCGGCGTAGCCGTATTTAATCCAGAAGTCACTACCCCTGTATTTGGAGTCACGGTCCAGGTGTAGCTCAACAATGGATTGTTGGTTGTCGACTGATCCACCGGGTTGATGGTCGTAGGTCCACATGCGAATGGCGGCACGATAAAGTCGGCTACAGGTCGGCTATACACGGTGATGCTAATGGTAGTATCGTCCGTACATCCATTCGCAGAAGTTACCGTCAAGGTGATATCGTAAATCGAGTCGGTTCCAGATTGGTTATCTGGGAACGAAATGATAGGCTGCGCATCCGTTGGACTTGCAATTACCACCGCCGTTGAACTCGCTGTCCATAGGTACGTTTCCGGTCCTTGTGCGACGCTGTTGTTTGTAGTGAGGACGGATCCGCTGGCGCAGACATCGCTTGGAATTGAGAAATCTGCCAACGGACCAGGACGAACCAATACTGTTCTAGAGGTAGTGTCGGTACAGCCCGTTCCTGCGGTAATAACTAACTGAATGGTGATGAGTGAATCTTGAGTCAGCGATTGATTCTGGAAAGTGAAGCTCGGGTTTGCAGCCGTGGTTGCTTGCTGAACTCCATTCACGAACCAAGTATACGTTACCCCTACTGAACTGCTATCCTGAATCTGAACAGTTAGTGGTGTACAACCCGTATCTGGAACAGCAGCAAAGGCCGCGATTGGATTCTCAATGGTGTAGAACAATTGCAGGGCCGTATCCACCTGACAGCCATGTGCGTTTGAAACCGACAATCCGACAAAGACCGAGTCACCATCTGTCGCCAAAGTGTACAACACACTTGAAGGACCAGAGAATGTGGTTATGGTGTTGAAATCGGTATCGTAAATCGTCCAATCGTAGGTATCGTTTGCGAAGGGATACGTGATGGCTCGAACCACCGATGAGTCGATTACATACGGCGCACAGGCTACAAAACCGGTTACATCTAATTGCGCTAACGGGTTTGGATAAACCGTGATGCTATCCACAATCGTATCCGAACAGCCATAGACATTTGTAGCAATCAAAGTGACGAAGTACGTACTGTCATGAACACCACTATTGGTGATGATGGCACTTGGTTGTTGATCCGTGCTTGTTTGTCCATTCCCGAAGTCCCAAGCAAAGGTCATGTCGTTGATATCCTCCCCTACTTGATTTGGAACCGATGTGTTGTTGAACTGAACTGTAAATGGTCCGCAGCTATCTCTCAAGGCAACGGTATAAGCGGCAGTTGGCTTCGGGTAAACTGTGTAATTCTGGCGAAGCGTATCTATACATCCATTGTCATCGGTGATGGCAAGAAGAATGTCGTACACCACTGAATCACTAAGTGATACAGGGAAATCAATCGTTGGTGTCGCGGTGTTCATACCCGCCGTAGTCACACCTGTAGTTGGACTCACTGTCCACACATAGCTCAAGGCTGGGTGGTTGGTGGTAGATAAATCTGTTGGGTTGATGGTAGTCGGTCCACATCCATCTGCAGGCAGACTAAAGTCAGCCACAGGACGTGAAAATACGGTGATGCTCACCGTCGTATCATCTGTACATCCATTCGCCGAAGTAACCGTTAGAGTGATGTCGTAAATCGAATCAGTGCCTGTCTGATTATCTGGGAATGCAAAGATCGGCTGGGCATCTGTTGGATTCGTAATTACCACGCTTGAAGAACTTGCAGTCCAGAAGTAGGTTTCCGGTCCTTGGGCAATACTCGTATTTGTAGTGGCTACGCTTCCGTTGGCACAAACCGAAGACGGAATGGAGAACTCTGCAAACGGACCTGGACGAACCAAAACCGTCCTTGAAGTAGTATCCGTACAACCCGTTCCAGCTGTGATTACGAGTTGGATAGTAATCAAGGAATCTTGAGTCAGAGATTGATTCTGGAAGGTGAAACTCGGATTGGCCGCGGTAGTGCCTTGCTGAACTCCATTCACGAACCAGGTGTAGGTTACCCCTGATGAACTGCTATCCTGAATCTGAACGGTCAGTGGCGTACAACCCGTATCTGGTATCGCGGCAAATGCAGCTGTCGGATCTTCGATAGTATAGAACAGCTGAAGTGTTGTATCCTCCTGGCAACCGTGCACATTCTCAACGGAAAGGCCAATGTAGATTGAGTCGCCATCCGTGAGCAATTGATAACTCACAGCATTCGGTCCATTGAAGGTACCGAGGGAGTTAAAATCCGTGTCGTAGATCGTCCAAGTGTACGTATCGTTGGCAAATGGATATTGAATCGCGCTGATAACGGTCGAGTCGATCACATAGGGAGCACATTCCACAAAGCCAGTAACGTCGAGTTCAGCCAATGGATTTGGGTACACCGTGATGCTATCCACTATCGTATCTGAACATCCATAAGCATTGGTAGCGATGAGCGTCACGTAATAGGTACTATCGTGAACTCCAGTATTCGTAAATGTTACCGAAGGCTGTTGCGCTGTGCTCGTCTGGCCATTTCCGAAATCCCAAACGAATGTCATATCGTCGATATCCTCGGGATTCTGGTTCGGGAGTGAAATGTTATTGAATTGAACCGTATACGGACCACAGCTATCACGCAACGCCACATTAAAATTGGCGGTAGGCTTAGGGTACACGGTGTACGATTGTCTCAGCGTATCGATACACCCATTATCATCTGTGATACCGAGCAGGATTGAATAGACCACAGAATCGGCAGTGGATACGGGGAAATCGAAACTTGGAGTGGCTGTGTTCAAACCTGAAGTGACTACACCAGCTGATGGTGTGACCGTCCAGATATAGCTCAACCCGGGGTGGTTCGTTGTTGAAAGATCGGTTGGGTTCACGGTTGCAGGACCACAGGCGCGAGCAGGCAGACTGAAATCTGCAACAGGTCTGCTGAATACTGTGATACTAATCGTAGTGTCATCCACACAACCATTTACCGACGTAACGGTAAGCGTGATGTCGTAAATGGAATCAGAACCTGATTGATTGTCAGGGAAGGTTATGCTCGGCTGAGCATCGGTAGGATTGATAATAACAACACCCGGTGAATTGGCTGTCCACAAGTAGGTTTCCGGACCTTGAACCAAACTGGAGTTGGTGGTGCTAATTGTTCCGTTCGCACAGACATCCGATGGCATTGAGAAATCCGCAAAAGGCTTTGGATGAATATAAACTTGAACGGTATCCGAAGCATTACAGCCTGTGCCCGCTTCGATGAAGAGAATCACCTCAACGATGGAATCTTGCGTAAAGCTGTTATTGATCCAAGTTTGATTCACCGTCACATTTTGATCGGCCAAAGTATCTCCATTCACTACCCAGTAGCGAGCGGTTGCCCCCGGACTGTTATCCTGCAATACGAGACTGAGAGGCGAGCAGCCCGAATCTGGCACAGCCGCCACAATGGCTACGGGATTCGCAATTGGAGTAACCGTGATGGTATCTTGAAAAGTACAGCCGGTGCTATCTACAGAGTACGAAACATAGTAATCCGTAGGAACTGTAGGTGAAACGAAAGGTTGCGCATCCGAACTGGTGAATCCAGCTGGATTGGAAGTCCAACTGTAGGTGATTCCAACCCCTGGATTAGCTCCTAATTGAACCGTGTCCCCATTACAAAATGCGATGTTCGAGCCTGCATTGAACGTAGGATCGGGATAAACTTTCACCACCACAGTGTCATGGTCAAAGCATCCTGTCGTCAAGTCGGTTTTGAGTACAACGTAGGTAAAGACTTCGTTGGTTGCACCGCTGTTCGTATACTGAAAAGTTGGGTTTGATATGGTGCTGTCGCTCAAGTGAATTCCAGGTGTCCAATCGTAAGAGAATCCAGCTTGATTGGCTTCTCCCAAGTTGCCAACTTCATCCGAACATAGATTCAAATCTCCTCCGGCGTTAGCCACTACTTCAGGCTGAATCCAAACGGTGATTATTGTTGTATCTGAGCCACAACTCAAACTATTGAGTCCAAATGAATACACTTGATACGTAACTGAGACGATACTGCCTGAAGGGTTAAACAAAGTGTCTACAATATTCCCGCTACCACTCGATCTCACTTGATTTTGCATCGCGCCAGAGCCGGTCCATAATGGCGTAACACCGCTAATGTTGAAGTTAGGCACGAAGGTGAACACATCGCCATGACAAATGGTATCGGTCAAGTTGGTATTCTGCAAAATCGGACGAGGCTCTACAATCACCGTCACATCTGCGCTATCTCCAACACAACCTGCACTGTCGGTTCGTGTTCCGGCAAATCTATAAATGACAGTATCTGGCGATGTACTCAAATTGATAAGCACATCTGCGATTGGCCCGTTACCTGTGGCCGTATTCCCTGTCACATTTCCGTTGAGCACAAAAGAGCGGAATTCAAAGCTCGAGGGCACCTGGAAGGATGGCGTAAAACTGAAAGTCTGTCCGCTACAAATAGTGAACGTCCCTGGGTTTTGAAGGATCGGATTCTCAGCAACAAAAATGGTGAGCGTGTCGAATGTTTGGCAACTACCCGCTCCTCTGGTGTAGAGAATTGTGTAGGTTCCAGCGATTGAAGGCGAGAATGTAGAATCTGTCAATACTGTAGCCGAACCGGACAACACACTCCAAGATCCGCCACTCGGTGTCGCTGTCAGTGTAACATCCGCATCACCCAAACACACTGCGAAATCCGCCATGGTCGAAACTGGTGTCGGATTGATAACATCCACCTCAATTGTATCTCTGAACACACAGCCATTAGCATCTTCGTATCGATATACCACTTGGTGCGTACCGAGACCGGCAACGAATGGATTGAATGTTCCGACGGTTCCGTCAACCACTCCGGTGCCCGACCAGGTTCCCCCTGTGGGATTAGGTGTAGGCAACGTTTCTACGATGTTCTGAAAACAGAAAGTTGTATCTGGCCCGGCGTTTACAAGAGTGAGCGGGAAGATGGAAATCTGCACGCTGTCTGTTGCGGTACATCCCTCGCTATCTGTTACTGTAACGTATAAGGTCACAGGACTTCCATCCGCATAGAAATCGGGATTGGCAATGGTAGAATCACTCAACTGTCCACCAGGAGTCCATACGTAAGTATAAGGACCCGAACCCCCCACACCAGAAGCTGACAAGGCGAGGGTATCGTTGTAACAAATGGTCTGATCTGGGGTAACCGAAACAGAGAGTGCAGGGTTAACAGAGAGATTGAAGGCCACGGTATCCGCACATCCATTTTGATCAGTCACGATCACTTGTACGATGCCTCCAGAAGTAAGATTGGTTAAGCTCAGCGTGTCGGAGTTCCCGCCCACCGGGTTCCCATCGAGTGTCCAGTTCCATGTATACGCCGGTGTTCCGCCAGTTACACTGGCTATTACCGTGATATCCGATAGATGGCAGATCAGCGTATCGTTCAGAGCGTCAAGGACGGGAACATCATACACCTCAACAAGCATAGTGTCGTAGGCTGTTCCACAATCATTGGTGATAGAATAAACCACCTGATAAACTCCAGGATCTGAGAATAGGATTTCAGGATCAGCACCTGTCAGCGAGCCACTTTGCAAAGTCCATCCAGAGCCAGGGGTTATAGTCCACGAGCGCGCTGAGATCGGAGATAAACTATCGTTCTCTACAGGCACATAGGGTGGTGCTCCGAAATCTATGGTGATAGGTCCACAGTTGGTAAGATCGGTGGGGAGAAAAACAGTGGGCTCTCCAAAAACAAAAATGGTATCTGTTTCAGAATCCGATCCACATTCATTGGTCGCAGTCACCGAAACGTAATATTCGCCCGCTGTATTAAAGCGAACCTGCATTGAAGTATCGTTCGAGCTAACAATCGACCATCCGGTATTCGGCGTAATGCTCCAAGTCAGCTGTGTTGTGTCACATGCTCCGTAGATATCGCCGTTATAGGCGATCAAAGTCGTATCAGGTGAACAGAGGTAAACTGAATCTTCGATGTAAATATCCGTCACTGGTGGATTCGTAACACAGATGATGTGGGTAGTAGAATCGACCCCACATGAAGCAGTATTCCAAACGTAGATGTTGATGGCATAGGTCCCTTCTTGATTAAAGGTCACATCGATTGTTGATGAGCCGTTAATCCAAAGCTGGGGATCGGACCCAAACCGAAGTCCCGCAAAGCCAGAACCGATTGTGAAACTTCCGCCTGTCAACGCAGTTATTTCCCAAACTCTGTTACTTCCTCCCGGGCAAAATCCGTTAGCAGGGTCTGTACCCGCATAAGAGGTATCCGTGAAAGTGGTAGGTGTTCCCAAACAGATAGGATCCAACCATTCGAAACCTGAGATTGGAGCTTCTGCTACATATATCGGACGAACGTCACCAGAGGTTGTTCCACAAGGGTTCGTGATAACCACAGAAGCCTCGTATGCATTATTGAATGGTGTTCCACCTCCTGTAGTAAATCCACAACTCCCTTCATTGAAGGTGTGGAAAATGGTATCAGGTGGCGGGTGAGAATAAGTAACTGCCGGAGATCCATCAGAGAATGAAACAACGTACTCCGTACCATCGGGATTATTGGAAACATTACTCAATTGAAAGGCAAACGTCGAGCCTTCACACCCTTGCGTGTTTCCGTAAGTCGTAATACCGCCAGATGGGTTGGTACCAAAGAACACTCGATAGGTAACGGTGTCCCAACAGCCATTAGGGGCTTGAGCTGCGTATCTAAAGAAATACAATCCCGGACTTGTGTACGTGTGAGTCAGCGGTGCGGGCCAGCTTGCAAAAGTTGTAGTGGATCCATCTCCAAAATCAACATAGTGGTTAGAAAGGCCACCCGTGGAGCTGGAGTTGAAAAATTGAAAACCTTGAGAAGAACTTGATGTACAGACTCTGAAATACGGATTGCCATCGATTGTGATTGCCCCTGTTCCGGCAACCGACAAATTCGGACTTGCTAGTACCTCAATCGATCTCATAACCGTATCAGCACAAACGCCATTTGTTTCATAGTAGCCTATGGTATGAACCCCTGCACCGGCTGCTGAAGGATCAAAATTTCCATTTCCGGAGACCCCATTTCCGAAGAAGGTTCCGCTGCCTGCTGAGAAAGAAATCCCGGTTTCATTTTCACAAAAAATGGTGTCTGTCGGGTTCCAACTGGCAGAAGGATTTGCTAGAACGGTTAAGCTGATGGTATCTGAAGCGACGGTTGAACCGTTATCGGTGTACTCCACCACTAAATTTCCAGAGCCTGCCGATCCGAAAGTAAATGACAGATTCGCTGTGGTTTGTCCTGCCAAAGGGCTTCCTTGATACGACCAGACATATCCCGGAATACCGGCACCACTTGCATTAGCAGTGAGGTTCAAGGTGATCCCTGTACAAGCCGTAGCAGAATTAATGGGCGAACCACCCTGCTCTATATCCACCGTTTGCGCTTGAACATTCCAAAGGGAAGTCACGGCAAAAACTAGTGATATGAGTAGTCGTAGTTTCAACTTGATGCTAGTAGATTCTGATGATTAAACCAAAATCTCTACCAACTTCAATAAGCTGGCCATCAATATTGAATAGCGGCGAGAACGAGCAAAAGAGTGCTCCCTCCGGTTTGGTATTAGAGGAGTAGCAAATCATGTAGTAGTTAGTAGGTTTCCAAATGTAAGAAATTACCAACCAACAACCGGACTCAGCCTATGTTATCATTCTGTCACTCAAGCTCTAAGATTGTTCGAGTTCAATAACCGCTAGTAAGCTTGCCCCTTATTCATACCTGAGCGAGCGCACTGGGTCCATTCTTGCCACTTTTACAATCTGATATAATACGGAGATTCCAGCGACTAGAATTGATAAGCTCAGGGCGGTGAAAACAGTCATCCAAGCGAAGGGAATTCGATACGCAAACCCATCGAGCCAATCTTGCACACCCCAGTAAGCAAAGGGAATCCCAACCACAAAAGCGAGCAAAATTAAGATCAAAATCTCCTTACCAATGAGCCAAGCGATTGTTGGAGGTTCTGCACCGAGAACCCGACGAACACCAAGTTCCTTGGTTCGCTGAGTGACACTCAAAGAGGTGAGTGCAAAAAGTCCAATGCAGGAAATCAAAATAGCTACAAACGAAAAGAGAGCCACTAGAATTCGCAGAACATCTTGCCCTTTGTATAAGCCATCCAACCTATCCTCTAAGAAAAAGTACTCGAAGGGGTAAGCGGGCGCAAACTCATTCCAAACTTCCTCTAAGTGGGCAATCGCTTCGGTTTCCTTTCCATTTGTGATTCGAATGCCCAAGTCTTGAACCCAGAATCCATTCCCTGAAATCATATCCAATACAAAGGGGCGAATGGGCTCCGTGAGTCCGACATAGTGGAAGTCTTTCAACACACCAATCACTCTCTCATTTCCTCTCGGCGTATCCATTCGTTTGCCGAGTGCGTCTTGCGGTGACCCCCACCCCATTTCACGAACAAGGGTTTCGTTCACCAAAACACCTGCGGTATCGTCACTTTGAATCTCACGATCGAAATTTCTACCTGCAACAATCTCAAGCCCCATTGTTGGGACAAAGTCTTCATCCACAATCAAGGTCGGCAGGTACTGCCAATCTTCGGGATTCATTCCCTCATAGTTGTACTCAAACACATTGTGATCTTCCCCAATGATGTCGTTCATCACAGTGAAAGATTCGACAGCAGAACTACGTAAAATCTCAGTTCTGAATGCTTCGAACTGCGGCATAAGCGCCGGGCGATTCGCCATCATTACAATCTTGTCCTCATCAAAACCGGGGTCTTCACTTCTCAAGAACTCGAATTGACGATTGACCATTAACGTACCTACAATCATTGCGCTTGCCAGAGCAAATTGGAGAAGTACTAACACCTTTCGAACATTCACCTTTGCGTTTACCTGAACCGCTCCACCTTTCAACACGGCTGTCGGACGGAAACTTGAAAGATAAAACGCGGGATACGCGCCTGCCAACAGTGTAACCATCAACACCAACACCACAATAGCCCACAAGAATTGTGGATCGAGCAAGGCAGAGAATGAAAGTGTCTTAGAGGCAATGGAATTGAATGAATTCAACAGGAGATTAGCCAATCCCAGACTTACCACCATGGATACAAATACCGTGAGGAAGGTTTCAAAAATGAACTGAAATATCAATTGCGACCTCGATGCGCCAACTACCTTTCGGACGCCCACTTCACGGGCTCTTCGCACCGATCTTGCGGTAGACAAATTCGTGAAATTCACACAGGCGATGATGAGGATAATCACCCCAATTCCGATGAGAATGTAGAGATACGATCGCTCCTGATTGGGGCGTATTTCGTACTCCAAATGCGACTCAAGATGAATATCTGCTAGCGGCATCAAATTCATGTCCACTTGCTCTTTCAAAAACTCCGGAAAGTACTTTCTGGTGAACGCATCAAATGAAGCATCCAATCGCTCAAGGTTGGTATTCGGAGCAACGCGAACGTATGTCCAACACGGGTTCCAAACCCAATTGTTGCTCTGCATATCCGGACCGAGAAAATTGGCCAAGGTCACGAAAGAGATGAGCGCTTTGGGTTGAAAGTGAGATTGAGAAGGTACATTCTTCATCACACCACCCACCATAAGTTGGGCTCCGCCTTCAAGAAGCATTTGTTGTCCGACCGGGTCTTCTGAACCGAAGTACTTCTCAGCAAGGTCTTCATCGAGGACAATGACGTTGGGTTGAGTGAAGACCGTTTCTGGATCTCCGGAAAGGAGCGGCCAATCGAACATTTCAAAAACCCCACTATCGGCAAAGAACACTCCTTCTTGATTGAAGACAATCTCATCTACTTTTAGCGTAAAAACAGGTCGCTGAAAATTGAAGAAGCGAACCACATCTTCAATCTCTTCTGGATAATCATTCAACAGCGCGGGCCCTACCGGAAACTGCATGCTTGAACTGTGCTCCCCGGTGCCCTCGAGCTCGAGGATTTCCCACAGCCGGAAGGTGCGGTCGGCTTGGGAATGATACCGATCATAGCTTAACTCATCTTGAACGTATATCACAATGAACAAGCATGCAGTCAGTCCGATAGTAAGACCTACTATATTGATGCCGGCATAGAGCCGGTCGTTCTTCATACCCGACCATGCGGATTTCCAAATATTCTTCCACATAATCACTCGTATTTAAGTGCTTTCACCGGGTCGATTCGCATGGCTCGAATCGCTTGAATAGCAATGGTCACAAAAGCCACCAAGGCTGTTGCGACAACAGCGATGACAAATGGCCAAATGGTCAGCTCGATTCTGAATACAAAATCGCTCAACCACGATTGCATGTAGTAGAATGCGATTGGAATGGCAATGAGATTTGAAACCAACAACAGCCATTTGAACTCTTTACTTAGAACAACAATCATATGTGGAACATCCGCGCCCAAAACTTTACGCATGCCGAGCTCGCGCGTTCTGCTTTGAACGGTGTATGCGGTTAACCCCAGCAGCCCCAAGCAGGCAATAAGAATGGCCAAGCCGTTGAAGTTGGTGAGTACAGTGGCAAATCGAGCATCATCTGTGAACAACTGATTAAAGTCGTCGTCGAAGAAAGCATACTCAAAAGGATGATTGGAATTCACCTCCCGCCAAGCTGTTTCGGCATCTGCTAGTACTTCTTGAACATCTCGGTTTTCGACGCGAATGACCATCGTCCCTCCCGCTTGTCCGAGTGGCATAATAACCAATGGTTCAATAGGATACCTCAATCCCACGTAGTGGAAATTCTCAATAACGCCAATGACGGTGCGTGCTCCTCCTCCGACCGTGAGCTCTTTCCCTACGGCATCCGTCCAGCCCAAAGCTTCTGCCGCCGCTTCATTGATAACGACGCTGTTTTGCACATCTGAAGTATGCTCTTCGTCATACCATCTACCATCGGCGAGTTTGAAATCCAATACATCGGCAAAGTCGACATTCCCAGCACAGATGCTGAAAATCCATGTTTCATCCCCGGTGTACCCCTCAGGCACTACGCTTTGTCTGCCGTATCCTGCACCTGGCAATGATGTAGCAAATGCCACTCCTTCTACTCCGTCAATTTGGTTCAATCTGTCGCGATAAACACCGGCATTTTGGAATAGCTCAGGACTGTTCAATTGCATTCGAATGACGCCATCCTTCACGAACCCGAGATCCTTCTCTTGCATGTAATCCACCTGCGATTTCACAATCAACATACCGATGATGACAGCGATGGAAACCGTAAACTGGGCGGTGACTAAAACCCGGCGCATCCACTGTCCAGATGCTGCCGATTTCGCATTCCCTTTCAAGGCGTCAATAGGCTCAAACGATGAGAGCACAAAAGCAGGGTAAAGCCCACTCAATAATCCCAACAAAAGCGCCAATCCTCCCAGATACATCCACAATTCTGGGTTAGCAAAGAAGTAGGTTGTGAATCCGTTCGGCACATCCAAACCGATGTACCCTTCTACTAACCGAAGCAGAATTACACCGATAATTGCAGAGAAGAGAACTACTACAATAGCCTCAAAAAGAAACTGAAGTACTAGCTCTCCTCTGCTCGCGCCAATCACCTTTCTCATTCCAATTTCCTTGGCCCGTTTTGCACTACGCGCTGTGGCCAAGTTCATGAAATTGAATGCGGCGATTATCAACAAGAAAACAGCAACTAAGATTAGGTTATTCAACTGTCCGCCGTCTGATTTCCCGACATTGGCATTATCGAATAGGATTTCTGTCGAGCCTAAATGCGCCTCTCGAAAAGGCTGTGTGGCTAGCGAAAAGTTTTCGCCATAATTGTTCTCCCGGGCAATTTCTAATAGTCGATCTACTACCCTATCTACATTACCTGGATTGGAGAGCTTGATATAAGTTGGAGCAGCAATCGTCCCCCAGGAAGAGAAGAATTGTGCCGTATTCGTATCCCCTGCAGCCACAATGGTCGACGTCAGTAAGTCGAACTGGATATGTGAATTGGCCGGTAAATCGGCGCAGATTCCAGTGACCTGAACCGGCGTTCCATTTCCATCTAACTCGAAGGTCTGCCCCACCGGATCTTCACTACCGAACAGTCGTTCAGCGGTACTTTGGGTTAATACGACATCATCCGGCCCTGTAAACACCGTCTTTGCATTACCCGACAGTAATTCAAAGTCGAAGAATGAAAAGAAGTTGCTATCAACGGCGGCGAACGACTCAATGTAAATCGATGTTTCTCCATTGCGCAACAGACGTCGCCCCTGTGAAAAATAGCGGACTTGCTCCGTCACTTCCGGTATCTCTCTCAATGCTGTTGGTCCGGCTGCCGGAGTGGTAATTCCTACTTCTGAACTACTTACCCCCAAGGCTTTATCTACTGTGAACAGGCGAAACGTTCTATCGGCATCCGAATGCATCGAATCATAGCTCAGATGAAAATGCGCATAGAGTAAAATGGCCAATGTCGATCCGAGTCCGATGGCCAATCCGAACACGTTGATGAATGTATATCCTTTCTCCGACCACAGGTGTCGGAAACCCAGTTTAAGTCTGTTCTTCCACATGGCTATCGACTTAAAGTTGGGCTGCAGTTGGCTTTGCGTGCTCAGACACCACCTCTCCATCGAGGAGTTGAATTACGCGACTTGCGTAGCCGGCGTCGGATGGGGAGTGCGTCACCATCACGATGGTAGTACCGCCATTATTCAACTCTGCGAGAAGCTGCATCACTTCCTTACCGTGGGCTGAATCGAGGTTACCAGTAGGCTCATCCGCCAAGATCATTTTGGGATAAGTAACCAAGGCTCTAGCTACTGCCACTCTCTGTTGTTGACCGCCAGAAAGTTGCTGTGGGAAGTGTTTCGCTCGATGGGCAATTCCCATTCGCTCCATCATTTCCGTCACGCGTTTTTTGCGCTCTGCCGAAGTCATTTTGATATAGATGAGGGGAAGCTCAATGTTGTCGTATACGTTCAGCTCATCAATCAAATTGAAGCTTTGAAAGACGAACCCGATGTTGTTCTTGCGCACCTTCGACTTGGCGCGTTCCGCTAAGCGAGTCATCTCTGAGCCGTCGAATTGATAGCTCCCGCCATCTGGACGATCGAGCAGTCCTAGTACGTTCAACAGAGTAGACTTACCACAACCCGAAGGTCCCATTATCGCAACGAACTCACCTTCTTCGATTCCCAAGCTCACATTATTTAGAGCAGTTGTTTCGATGTCGGAGGTTCG
The DNA here is from genome assembly GCA_013373425.1 of Flavobacteriia bacterium. GTDB lineage: Bacteria > Bacteroidota > Bacteroidia > Flavobacteriales > Schleiferiaceae > Phaeocystidibacter. Next base: position 173,910 of record JABXHW010000021.1, on the reverse strand, counting down.
GTAGGTCTTCTTCAGATTTTCAATTTGAATGAGTGACATAATATTGCGTTTTAGTTTTTGTTGATTTCGAGTTGAGATGCGTCTCCAAAAGTGGTGTAGCTATTGAGTATGATTTGTTCACCTTCTTCAAGTCCGCTGAGGACTTCGATAAATTCGGTGCTTTGACGGCCGAGTTCCACATCGCGCTTTACGGCTCTGTCTTCACCGTCGAGCACAAAGACCCAGTTTCCGCCTGTACTCTGATAAAAACCTCCTCGAGGCACTGTCAGAGCGGTAGATCGATTACTGAGTTTAAGTCGGATTTGAAGAGTCTGTCCACGGGTGATAGAAGGAGGGATGGAATCGAGAAACTCCATTTCTACAGTGAACTGTCCGTTGGTAACCTGCGGCAAAACCTTGGTCACACGTAATGGATGTTCGTTTCCACTCAAGGTGTAAACGGCATCCAACCCTTGAGAAATTCGGGCGAGGTAGAACTCGTCGACTTGACATCTAACGATGAACCCGGACATCAAGTCGACTTGTCCCAAGTTTTCTCCTTGTGCTTTACGCTGGCCTAGGAAGTGGTTGAATCCAGTGAGTTCCCCGGTGATCGGCGCTCTTACCGTGAGGTTCTCCAGGTTACTTCGGATGGCTGTGAGATTTCGCTCCATCAAACCGATACTCGCATCAATCCTGCTCAATTGGAGGTTCTGAATCGATTCTTCCCGAGCGAGGTTTCGCGCTGTAAAATCTCGTCGTTGTTTCTGGTAATGGGCGTTATTCTGTGAGGCTTCAAACTGCGAAACAGAAATCACTGAATCGCGCATGAGCACGGAATCGATACGGAATTGCCGATAGGCTTCTTTATACTGATAATCGGCATCGATGAGCTGTTGCGACTGCGTGCGCTTGTTCTGCTCAATTTGAAGTCGAGTGTTTCGCAGATTGTTTATTTGCTCAATTATCTGTGTCTCCCGATTCATAAAATCGAGCATCAGATTCGCGTTGGTCAAACGAAGCAAAGGATCACCTTGCTCGACCATGGCGCCGTCTTCCACGAATATTTCTTGAACGGTTCCACCTTCAGTGGCCGTGATAAATATGCTCTGAAGAGGTTGAACTGCTCCTGTGATAGGAATCGTTTCTTCGAATCCCTGTTTGACGACCGTTCCCACCGTGAGCCGATCGCGTTCCACTTTGAGGACCCCTCCGCCGGAGCCCGCCACAATGAGGTATATCAGTCCGGAGAGGACCAATAACCCACCGACGACAGACAGCCAACGCCGGACCGTCCACGTCTTTTTCTCAATAATCTTATCCATTGAAATGCACCTATAGTTTGAAACCAGTCAGTTTCTAAGTGCATTTTCGAAAGAAATCAGCAAAATCTTTGGTTCAATATTGCTGAAAGCAAATGTGGACTATTCGAGAATCACCTTTGCCATTCTCAATCCTTGAGGAGTTTCAACCTGCAAAATATAGACGCCTGTAGGTAAGCCAGAAAGGTTTAGCTGCCCCGCTGAAGTATTGAATTCACCCATCAAAACACCTTGCACAGAAAACACCTCAACACGAGTATCAATGCGCTCTCCGACATAGACCTGTCCGTTAGTTGGATTAGGATATGGAGAGAATTGCTGAGGTGAGGGAATCTCCTCAATATTGGATAATCCTACACCCAAACAGGAATTAAACTCGCGGTCAAAATAGTCTTTGACCTCCATGGAACGAATGATCAGTGAATCAATGGCATGTTGATCGGACACGGTCCAGCCCAACTGCAAGCTGTGTTGGTAAACGAATCCAAAGTCGATGCAGTCGGTTGAGCTCTCTGTGATATCTCTGTCTTTCAAGGTCATCAATTGAGAATCCATTAGAAAGGACCCGCTGTACCACAAGTGAGCCCAATCTACTTGGAACGTTGTCTTGGTAGGAGCAGAGTTATATCCCAAGCTGTGATCATCCCACATCATACTTGCATTGGGATTCTGAACTGAAACTTGCGCTCCATCTACAAACCTTCCATGAAGCGCTTGCCATGCATACGCATCTGTATAAGGATGAGAATGAGGAAGTGGATAGGCCGAAGCATTGGTAAAGAATCGAACACTCGACAGTGAGTCACCCAGGCTTAGAATATTTAGTCCACCACGAAACCAATCTCTTAGGTGATAAACAAGTTGGTGCTCACTATCACTGCCAAACTCACCATAATAGGGCACGGCAAAAAGCGACCCTATAAATCCAACTTTAGCATTTGAAATGTTGCCCCTTCTAGCCTTGAGTTCAATATGAACGAGCAAGGTATTTCTTGCCATATTCCAGTTTGTGGTATCTGGAAGGTAAAGCATGATGTGGGCTTCAATTCCCATTCCATCTGAGGTTGAATAACGCTCTCCCCGAATATCGTTGGAAATGGCATAAAGCGCTTCTCTTCCTCGGATATCGGGTACTTCCCCCAAGTTCGGCTCGTAGATTCCATTCAAATTATCATCTATGAATGGCGCTAAGATTTGAGCCTCGCCATTCGAAACATCGCCGTTCCCTGGCCAAGATGAAATCGCTTGTGGAGTGATATACCCCGGCTGACCGTGCATGATTCTATGCTGATCAATTTGCGCTTTGGTTACACGCCATACGCGATTGTACTTTCTGAGATAGCTCAAGTCATAACTACTCGCAACTGGCCCTGAGAACCAATCCGATCCGGTGATCTTTCCATGAGAAACACTCACCTGCAGCCCATTGCTCGTATTCGCTCCAATGCACAATCCGGCATAGTTCGCCAATCGTCGGTTGCCGTAACGCAAGCCTTTCTGACTGTTATTGAATGGATCAGACACCACATCAAAGAGGCCGCCATTGCTCGACAATGCTCCTACCAAGCTATCACCTATATAAGCGACGTCGTTTCCTTCGGAATTATAATCCAAGAGAATTACTGCGCTGGTGTTGCTAAAGGGCCTACTGATAATCCATGTGCTGCCATTTGTGAAGCCTTCACGAATTTCCACGATAGGTCCATTTGAAGTGCCTAGTAAGAAATTAAGCGTATCCACTTTGATTCCATCGAATGAATACAACTCTTGATTGCTGACCTGAAAAATGGCTTTGTTGTTCCCTTCGGTAATGAGACGTTGTCCTCCAAGCGCAGACAAATCGGTCCACTGCCCATTATCGAAGATGGATATTGCTCCGGCATTGTCGCTTATAAGCGTTCCGTTCTTTGCCTTTTCTAGCGCCCGTTGGCTATTTCTCGAGAGAGTGGATTGAGGAGTGGGTGTCCAATTTGTACCATCAAAGATTTTAATGGATTCATTAAAGCTGGTGTTCCCTGCATAGACTAAATTGCCCACGCATTCTATCACTGAAAGTTTATTATCTACAAAAGGCGTGTGGACCGTAATGGTTCCACCAGAGAGAACAGCTGCGCCAGAATCGGTAGCTAGCCAAACTTGCCCGCTAGAGGCAATCGACATATCGTTGATATTCAGACTTGGGAGTCCCTGGGCCAATCCATATTGAGTCCATCCATTGGGGGCCTTTTTCCAAAGTCCATCATCTTCAGTGGCAATGAACAAGTTCAATCCGTCTGCTTCAATGAGTGTTGGCTGAAACCCGGGGTATGCTGCCATCCCTCTGACTTTTGTCCAGCCAGAGTTTTGAATATCATTACGATATAAGGCTGTGTCACTAATCGCATACACTTCGCCATTGAAGGTTTCCTCAATACCAATGAGTTGGTCTTGAACTCTTCCGTAGGATAGAGAAGCCTGACTAAGTGAATGAAGGCTCAAGATTGAGCAGAAGACGATGAGAGAGAATCGCATAATGAGCAGAAATAGGTTCGTAAGAGTTACGATTGTAACGACGCTCAGGTTGGAATCGCCTATTCGCTAAGTTCAGGGGTCTCTTTCTTATATTCGTCAAAACTCCCATCCATGCAAAAACTGTGGACTCGCCTCATTGGAGCTACGCTTATAGTTCTCGTCATTACCTCTTCTTCCATCGGCGGTGGTTTGTTGAACTACGATGATGAACGTTACATCAGCGGCAACCCGTGGCTGGAGATGTCGCAAGAAGATACAGATGAGCCGATGTTCACGGCGTATTTCGACGGTCACTACCACCCGCTTACCCTCCTCAGTTTAAAGATGGATGAGTCTCTGGGAAATGACCCCATCAAAGCGCACCACCGCACGAATTGGCTGTTGCATGGAGCAAATGCCTTCCTGATTGGCTTCTTTATTTTCTTATTGATTGGAGATATTCCAACCGCTGTAGGCGTCACTTTGATTTGGGGATTGCATCCACTGGCGGTAGAAAGCTATGCATGGATGACGGAGCGGAAAAACGTCCTGTACTCCCTGTTCTTTCTTCTTTCAGCCATTCAATATTTGAAATACCGAAAGTCAGATGACAAGAAGAACCTCGGTTACACAGCTTTGTTCTTCATCCTCTCGTGCCTGGCTAAGGGTCAAGGTATACTCTTGCTTCCCGTTTTCTTCTTGATTGATTATTTCGAAAAGAGCAGCCTCTTCGACAAATCGAAATGGATGGAAAAGGCGGGGTTCCTGGTCATTGCCCTGTTCTTCGCATTCTTGAACCGTCAGGCACAGGCGGAGGCTTGGGACTTAGGCGGAAATCCTTACGAACTCAGCGAGCGAATTATTTTGGGCACCTATGCCTTTGCGATGTACGCCTTCCACACCATCATTCCGATCGACCTGATTCCCTACGTTCCTTATCCTACCGAGATCGACAAGGAAATTGGCGGAATGCACTACATCGGAATCCCAGTGGTGCTTGGGTATCTCGCAGCTTTGTATTTAACCTACCGCAAAGGACTCAAAGTTTGGTTCTTCGGCTTGACGTGGTTTGGAATCAATATCGTTTTGATGTTGAAGATTCTCGAAGTGCCTTATGGCAACTATATCCTCGCTGATCGATATGCTTATTTGCCGATGTTGGGCTTACTTCTCCCAATTATCTATTCCATTTCTCAGCGCCTCAAGTCTGAAAATTCGAATACGGCATATATCGTCTTAGCCGTGATTGGCTTGGCCTTTGGTTGGCTGAGCAGAACTCAAATTGGATACTGGGAATCGAGTACTCAACTGTGGGGACGCGTTCTAGAAGATTATCCAACGTATGGACACGCTGGAAATATGTATGCTCTTGGAGCTCTTCAAGAAGGAGATGTTCAAGAAGCCATCCGAGGTTTTCAAAACATGATTGACCAGAACCCAAGTTCTCCGGATGCCTACGTCAACTTGGCCATCTTGTACGAACAGCAAGGTCAAGCAGAAAAGGCAGATCAACGAATGAACCAAGCGCTGGACATCGACATGGAGAGCGAGACCGTTCTTTCAAAAGCGCCGATTTTAATGTTCAGAAGAGGTCAGATTAAACGTGCATTCGACCTAGGAGAAAGAGGCATTGAACTCTACCCAGACAACGTTGAGATCGCTACGATGTATGCGCGAGCAGCAGCTCAATTAGAAATGTATGATGAAGCCTTGAATGCACTTGAGGCTCATGCGGATGATGCTGAGGCTCAGCCACTGATTCAGACCATCCAGCAACTTAAAAACAACCCAGGGCAAGTAGAAGCAGATCGTGCGAGGGCCCAAGCTGAGCGACTCACTCAAGAAGGAGTTGCTGCGGCGCAAGCAGGAAATGACAATCGCGCATTGCAGCTCTTCTCGCAGGCCATATCTACTGATCCAAGTTTCCATTCGGCCTACGCGAATCGTGGAAGCTACTACGCACAAAACAACCGATTGGAATTGGCGAAGAACGACTTCTTAAAAGCCGACGAACTCGCACCAAGAAATGGACAAATACAGGCGATGCTCGGCAAGCTTTTCGCCGATTTAGGAGATACCGAAAAATCGTGCGAATACTATTTGAAGGCGGTTGAAATTGGCGTGCAAATTAATCCTGCCCTGCTTCAACAGTGCCGTTAAGGAGTGCGCACATGGAAGCTACTCAAATCCCAGTAGCGTCTGAGGTAATAGATCTTAGTGCTATCCGGATGACCGTCAATCTGTGTAGATCGAACTTGATATCCCGCTGAGCCATCTATGCTCGTTGCCGTTTGATCATCAATATCAAACTGAAGGTTTTTTGAGGACAGAAGAAGTGGTAGGGTATCATTTCTGAATCCCAAAGCAAAGTCGCGTAGCCGACCTACAACAGGCACAATGCTATCCGATAACGCTGAAGCTTCATTTGAGCCTGAAATGGTAGTGGTATCCCATTGGGTAAAAAGCTGACGAATAACCTGACCTTGGTACGTTCTCAGGCGATTATCCCACTGGATGTAACCCACAAAATTTCTTTCATTCGTAACGTCGTTCACGTAGAGAATACCTGTGAGCTCTTCTCTCCCTCCTACATTCTCCCACTGCTGAAGCGTATCGTTCCTGAAGTAGAGTGAATCCGTGAAATCACCAATCATCGACACGTTGTAAGTAGTACGGTCGGCGATTTGAAAAAAGTCAGTCGGATCATTGTCATCGGTACAAGCCACAAAAGCAAGAACCAATATCAAGGAGGTGAGTAAGTATTTCTTCATGCGGCGTTCTTTCTCTAAAAATACGTTGAAAATGCACGTTAGGTTGGAATGTCTGTTTTTCAAGACTTCTTCCAATGCACCCGATATCGGTAATACGCCCATAGAGACACAATGGTGAGCGACACTACGCTGATGTACACTTCACGAGGTATTTGTTCAGGTTCACCTGCGGCATAGGAATGCAATCCGCTTAGGAAATAGTTCACCCCGTAATAGGTCATTACGATGGAGGCCAATCCGAACAAGGTCGACACATTAAATGCATACACCCCTTTGAGACCTGGAATGAATCGCATGTGAAGAATAAAGGCGTAAACGAGAATTGAAACCAATGCCCAGGTCTCTTTCGCGTCCCATCCCCAGTATCGCCCCCAAGATTCATTGGCCCAAACCCCACCTAAGTAGGTACCAACACTCAGCATGAATACACCAACAATCAATATTACTTCGCTCATCATTGTAAGCTGGCGAACTTGATGGGCAATGTTTTTTCGGTTGGCTGAACCCAAGATGGAAAGCAGTAATAAGTTGAGAATTCCGATAATCGCTCCAAGCATCAAGAAAGCGTAACTGCCAGTGATGATGGAAACGTGAATCTGCATCCAATAAGACTTTAGCACTGGAACAAGTGGCGTGATTTCCGGATTCAAGGAGGATATCATGGCAATTAGGAGGAGCACACTTGTGAGCAGATTCGCAGCAGCCATTCCTCCTGCTCCCTTTCTCAAGAAAATCAACGAGGCAACCATTACAATGGAGCTGATGAAGGCCATAGTTTCATAGCCATTACTCCACGGTGCATGTTCTCCCGCAATCCATCGTAAGGCAAGCCCATAAAGGTGGAACGCAACCGCTAGCATCACTATGCCGGTCAATACACGCATAGTCCATTTTACGCGGGTGGATGGGCGTAATACCGTGATGAAAAGTATTACCAGATAAACCATGGCCAGTAGACCGTAGATTGGAACTAATCGACTAAATGGATTCAGTTTGTTGAATGTAATCTCAGCGTGGGATTGCGATTCGCTCTGCATGATTTCCGCCCCCCATTCTCTCTGGAATGAAGCCAAGTTTTGAATCAATGCATCGGCATCCGAATAATGACCGTCGCGTATTCCATGAAGTAAAGATTCGCGATACGCCGAGAAGAACTGAATCGGTACATCCTCAGCAAAATTCCCTCCATGTGTAGGTGCACCTGTCCAGGTGTTGGCTTCATCATTTGGGATGGGAACCAAGCGCAAAAGGGTTCCAGAAAAGAGATTATTGAGGACGTTCACACGCTCGTCCACTTGAATCAAAAGCTTGTCGAATTTACTTTTGTCGATAGGATCCTTCCGCGTCGCTTCACTTACAGCTGCGGAGAGCTTATACGTTCCTTCTACCGAGAAGAAATCCTTGAAGGCAGCAAACTCAGTCTGTATCCCCAAGAGCTCTTGCATCTGCTCATTCGCATCGATATCAATGAGCTTCCTGCTGTACCAGTCCGAAGGCGTCGCAAACATGCTGAGCACCACCTGATCGGCATTCATTCCTGAATAGCTCAATTTGCCGTGCACCTTACGCATCACCTCACGAGACAGAGTGTGGAAGGGTTTCATTCTACCACGAAAGTCCTGCACTTGCAGTTCACTCACTCGTTCTGCATGAGATGCGTCAACAATAGGGAGGTTCACTTCTTCTTGAGCGAATGCTGGTGTGCCGATAGAAAGAAATATCACCAATGCTGCCAGGTTATTTCGGCTCTTTCTCATTTGCGACAAGAGCATTCTGAAGCGAGAATTCTTTGCGAATAGCGTCCAAATCATTCCAAGGGTAAGTAGGAAATAGCCCAAATACGTTACCCAAGTGCCAGTAGCATCGTGATTGACACTGAGGTAAGTTCCGGTTTCATCGGGAGTGTAAGAGGATTGAAAAAATCGGTATCCTCGATAGTCCAAGATGTGATTCATGTAAATCCTAAAGTCCTCCTCATGTCCCATCTCTGAATCGAGAACTCTCACCTCACTGGCAAAAGACATGGGGCTATTCGTTCCCGGATACCGCTCCATTTGAAAATCGTAGAGATAAATGGAGAATGGCAATTGCTTCACCATGGAACCGTAAGAAATTCCAACTTGTGTTGCATCGAAGTTGATAGATTCTCTCTTTGGAAGCAGTCTCGGTTCTGCAACAATCCAACGTACATCTTCCTGACCATCCCAAGCGGTTCGAACCTGCAGAGCCACGGAAGACTCTCCAGAAATCTTAAAGTCATCGGAAGTAAGTTGAATCGCTTTCCCAGTTTCAACCCCACCGAAAACGAAGGGTCTCATTTGCGGATTCATCGCTTGATGCAAAGCTAAAAAACGCAAGCTGCTCGCTTGATTTGCGGCAATGGTATCCGTCTGACCGGTAGCCATAACACGTGTAGTCAAAGCGAAACTTGACTGGATAAGCAGCGAATCGGATGCTCCAAAAATGAAGACATCACCTGCACCTCCTTCAAAACTGAATAAGGTTCCAGCTATGCGCTTAGCTTCCCCTCTAGCCAAAAACACTTCATTGCGCCCTTCGGCACTGCCCACCACAATTTTTATGAGATCATTTCCATTCGGGTTTTCGACCAATGTCTCTACCGGATTCGGCATAAAATCAAGCAACTCTACTTCGAGCTCCCGACCGTCGATTTCGTACGATTTATGAAAGTGATTGTCACCTAACGATGAGAACAACACGGGTTCGTGAACCTCAAATTGTCGTCCGTCGAATTGAATATCCAGATTGATGTATTGCTCGCGAGAGTAAAACTGACTTTCGGACTCTCCTTCGAATATCAAGATAGTTCCTTCATACCCCGTCCATCGGGTAATTCCCGCACCAATTAAGATGATGACAAATGCTGCATGAAACATCAAAGATGCCCATTGCTTGCGCTGGATGAGACGGTACTTATGGATGTTATAAGCAACGGCACCCATGAAGAGTACCAATAAAACTTCAAACCACGTGGCCTGATAAATCCACTTCTGAGCGGCTGAAGTGCCAAAGTCATTTTCAACAAAGGTAGCCACACCAATGGATGCGGCGAATAACAAAACGTAGATCATTCCGGCACGCATGCCAAACATGACCTTGAGGAGGGAATCCAGTGTTTTCTTCATCAATCGCGAATTAACACGGCGTCTTCCATGATGATCTCATAGGTGTAACCTGAACCGAAATCCACATTGACATTTAAGGTGCCTTCGAATGTAGCAGTGTGACCTACAGGAATATCCTCTTGAGTTGTAATCACAAAATCGAAGTCATCTGCTGTACCATCCTGCAAATGCACCCAGTTTCTTCCCATAATCATGGGGTTTACTTTGGTGACATTTCCGCGAACACGAATCTTCTCACCGGCATAGTCACCTGGATTAGCAACAATTTCTGCAATGGTCACTCCACCTTCAACAGAGTAATCCACGGAAGAAGATGCTACTGAAGATGTACTTGCCCTTGGAGCAGCACCCTGAGCATGACCTGCACTCGCTAAGTGAATTTTGGAAACGAGGTAAATCTCGTCGAAGGTTCTATCGAAATGAGTGCTGTAGTATTCAGTCTTATAAATTCCGTCGTGGTAGTGATATTCGGCACCTACCATGAATTCTCCTTTCGCAGCTGCAATCCAGTACTCACGTCCGTTGCTCTCCGACACTTTGAGATAAGAATAGCGATCCGTGTCCATCTGCTCGAGCACTTTCACGTGCGCATCAGCCAAACCATTAGCCGTATTGGCCGATTGCGAATGCGAGGATGACGAACCAAAAACTTCATTCACTACCGCCGATGATTCTGCTGTAGTTTCTACCACTTCTCCACTATTGTTGCACGCTACTGCGAGCATGACAAACACCCCAACTCCTAATTTCATATCAAAATCTTTTAATCAATCTGAGATTGCCACGAATCACATCTTGATCTTTCTGCATACTATACTCTGCTAAAATACCTAAGGACCAGTCGCCACCCAAGCGATACGACCATTCCGTACCGTAATACCACTGTGGACTAATTGCGAACTCTTTCCCGATGTAGTGATACTGTAGATATCTACTGTAGAGTTGGAATCTCAAACTCTGACCTAACATTCGAGAATACCGAATAGAGCCCACTTCACTCTGCATGTAACTGGACATATTCAAGTTGGCCTGAAGACTTATTGAACCACCCATCCATGGCAAATCGCGGTAGCCCATGTAAAATTGTGCATTGCTTCCGTTACCCGAGCTTACTGTTCGCAAACGGTGATGATACCCCAGCGCAAAAGACCAATGACGGTTTGGATTGTACCTCAACCGAGCGCGATATCCCTGCTGGATTCCAGATTCATCGAGCAATCGCTCAATCTCTGAATCGTACTGTTGAAAGAAGATGATCTGTTGTCGACTGTCGTAGGATAAAAACAAGTTCCACTTTGGATGAAAGCGATAGTTCGCCGAGAGGTATAAGCTTGAAAGTTTGAAGGTCTGACGAGCAGTGGCCGTGTCGAAATTCTCGAACAAGTCCATTTCTGATGAGGCGAACAAAGTCACCTTTCCTCCAAAGGAGCTAGAGTGTTGTAGGTACAAATACCTTCGATCGATTCCACCAGAGTTCCCTTGCTGCAACCAGCCAAGAGTGCTTTGATGCTGTGAAGAGTTCGTGTTGAAATCCGCACCAACATATCCGCCGAACTGCAAAAGTTGAGGATTTACTCCGAAGGTTTCAAAATCTGGACGACTTCCTACGATACCTCCGACGAAGAAGTTATTGAGATGAAGTTCCGCTGATAAACCATCTATAGGTCCGAGTGAAGCCGCTCTTCGATTGGAAAACCTCCCTACCGCCATATTAATATTCCGGCTACCCGTGCTGTTCAAGTCCCTATTCCAGCGGAGAGCTGCATTGTATAAGTTCAAGCGGCCTTCAGCTCTCGGAGTGGTACTCTCCCGATTTAAGTAATGAAAATATTGATAGTTCCCGTTGAATTCGATGTCCAATCCAGGTGTTCGCACATTTTGGATATCCATATTCAACCGGGCGACATTTCGTGAATACCCCGAATAAAAGCCATCTCCTGAGAATACATTGTAGCTGGCGATGGAGCTGTTCCCTCGAATTCGAAAATCACCTTTCCCTTCCACTGGGCTAGCCGCCACCTCAGCAACTTCGACGGAAGGATCTGGGCTTTCTACTTGTACAGGATCTACTGGAGTTTCAGGTTCTGACTTTCGAACTTTAGCTTGAAGTGCTTGTCCAACTTCTGGATTACAATCTCCAATCACCTCTGTAACAAGGGAAACCGAAGATTTATTGAGCACCAACAAGCACGCATCATTGGAACCCACCAATTGGAGCGTATCCCCTACTTCAATTCCATTCGTACTCTCAAACCGCACATAAACGGAGCTACTACTCACATAGCTAACTTCACCCTGAGCTTCTGTCTGTGCCAAGCTCAGAATGGGAAGTATAAATGCAATCGTGAACAAGAGGTAACGCATCTATTCCGATCCGTTAGGGTGACAATCTAAACAGGCTGTACTTACGTATTGATATCCTCCTACGTCATCGTGATCATCTGCAAGGTCGTTTGGATCGTTGTGCTCATGGCAATCAATACACGAGAACATGCTAAAGTTTGATGGATTGGTATGACATTCTACACAATCGTTCCAAGCCCCTTGGTGAGTTCCGGAATAAATGGGAAAATAATTGGCGTCGTGGTCGAGCAAGTTAGCTGGCCAACCCGGGGTCAGGTCGTGGCACTGTGAACAGTCCTGGCTAAATCCACTCAGCGCGTGATTGGGCTGTGAAGCGCCATTGTAATCGTCCAAGTGGCAAGAAATGCAATCTGGGTTTAATCCCGTGAAAGGCTGGTTAGGAGTATGGCATTCGTTGCAATCAGGTAAATCGTGCCCCTGAACCAAGGGAAAGAAGAAGTGTGTATTACTTCCTTCCCAACTTTGAGAAATTGGCTCGTGACATTCTATACAATCCAGTGAAAAACCATTTGTCACGTGGTTCGGGTCAGATGTGGCGAAGTAATCTTCACGGTGGCAATCCACACATTCATTTCCCACTCGATTCCAAGCCATGGTATTTGAAGTGGTGTGACATTCAACACAAGACGTCATGGCATGAGAACCTTCAAGGGGAAAGCCATTTTGCTCGTGAATCTGAGGAATGTTATCTACCAACCAATACTCTGCAGTATGACAGCGAGCACAGTCGTTTCCAACGGTCTGCTGATGCACATCCGTATGGCAATCCACACACTCCGTAGATGCATTCTTGAAGGTCAAATCAGCGTGACAGTCGACACATTCCACGAAGGCGTGCTGTCCTTCCAAGGGAAAGTCGGTTTGCTCTCCATGGTCGAATGTCATTTCAGATGTGACGGATAGGGTCCAGCTATCGGTGGTATGGCAATCGGTACAGGAAATGGCAAGATCGTCGCCGTGTGGGTTCTGCGCTACGAGTGTGAAACTCGAAACGAGCAGCATTAGAGCTAGTTGGAACCGTGGCAGTCGATACATTGGAATGCGTCTATAACATATTCAACGCGTTCCACGCCGTCATCGTCTATTTTAGGTTGATGACATTCTGCACATTCGAGCTGTGCATGCTTTCCATCCAATGGAAACTCCGTTGAGCTATGGTCAAATGTAGCGATATTCCAAACCGTTGACAAGGAGTGACATCGCAAACAATCTGTGGTTCCACTTACCTCGAACTGACGTCCATGTGGATTATCGTGACACGTTGCGCAATCCGTGTTGAGTCCCGAGAACTCCTGCACCTGCACATCATCTTCTCCTCGCCAATGACATTCACGACAATCGATAGATTCATGCGCTCCCTCAAGCGCCCAATCGGTTCTAGTGTGATCAAATTCAACACTCGACCAAGTGTTGGAAGAGTGGCATGATTCACAAGTCTTTTCAGGATAGTATTGCTCAGAAATGTAGCCTTCATGCACATCATCATGACAACTCACGCAACTCGTGCTCTCCAAAGCAAAACTCCATCGAGGCTCCTCGTCAGGCTTGTGACATGCGAAGCATGGTGTAGCCATGTGCGCGCCTTCCAAAGGCCAATCGGTTTCGTTGTGTTCCGAGATCGAATAACTCGACCAGGTGAAGTTCTGCATCACATTATGGCATTCGGCACAATCGCGTTTGCCTCGCGTGGTGGTAAACTCCCCTTCGTGATAATCGTCATGGCAATCGTCACATCGACCGAAAGCAAGGGGTTGAGAATTCCTCCCCGAAGTATGACACTCTATGCACTCTACCTCATTATGCTTTCCTTCGAGTGGATAGTCCGTCAGGTCGTGATTGAAGGTATTATTCGACTTCATTTGTGTCCAGCTGAAAATACTGTGACATTCCGTGCAGTTGCGACCAAATCGACCTTCGTGTTCGTCCCGGTGACAGTCCAAACACTCTCCAAAGTCAATACCTGAGAAAGCCTGATACTCTTCCCCGTAGCGAGTACCTATCTCATGACAATCCACGCACTCCACTTCCCGGTGTGCGCCCGTCAATGCATAATCGGTTTCGTCGTGATCAAAGCCCGGAGCTGGACGCCAATCTTCGATGTTGTGGCAATCGGTGCAGCTACTTCCCAAGGTTCCTTGGTGGTAATCGGTATGACAAGACAAGCAGGTTGAGCCCAGTCCCAAATAGGTATCGGTTCGCTTCCGGATATCTCGGTTGGCAATGTTGGTTGGTTGGTGACAATCTCGACATTCGATCCTATTGTGCGCACCGTCCAGCTCGTAGCCCGTCAAGGAATGATTAAACCCGTCTTCATCCACACGGACTGAATTAAACGACCTACCATGGTGTTCGCTATGGCAATCCACGCAGGTCTTTGTCTGAACTTCCGAACTGGAATGATAGCCTCTGTCGAGGTTAATCAAGGATTCTATTTCATTGTGGCAATCGAGGCATTTCACATCTGGAACGCGATTCCCCGCTTCGTGACATGAGGAGCAATTCGACATGCCTTCGAGATGACTATGCGCTTCAGACAACTCCCCCGGCGAGAATTGAGCGTATGCGCACACTCCACAAAGCAAGAGCAATATGGACAGTAGTCTTCTCATTTCCTCTTGTGCTTCTTCAAGATCTTACCAAAGGTCATGTTGACATCAATGCCCGCATCTTTGAGGAATGGAATAGGCAACTCGCCTCCAATAAAGATATAGACTCTGTGGTTCTCAATCTCCACCTCATCTCCATTAACATTGGTCAGCTTAACAGAATCAGGCTTAATTTCTGTGACGTTAGATGATAGCATCAACTCAACTTTTCCTTCAGCGACAGCTTGCTCTAACGCCTGTTGATTTCCTGATTTTATACGGGCGAAGTTTTCCTTGCGGTAGGATAGGATGGTATGATTCTTCTCACAAACCAACAGGGCTGATTCCACCGCGGAATCGCCACCTCCTACCACTAAGATTTTCTCGCCTTCAATCTGCTCGGGTTCGAGCATTCTATAGGCCACCTTTTGAGACTCCTCACCGGGCACACCCAGCTTGCGAGGAGTGCCTCTACGCCCAATGGCTATCAGTACTTTTTGAGTGGTAATAGCTTCTTTACCCGCTATTTGAACTTCGAAGCCCTTATTATCCTTCTGAATAATTCGCTCCACTTTGCAGCCCTCATCAATGGTGATATCATTCTTTGTCAGAGCATCGTTCCAAATCTCTAGTAGCTCATCTTTTGTAGTATTGACCAATTTGAGTTTGCCATAGAGCGGAAGGTTCATAGGTTGTGTCATTACCACTTTTGATCGCGGGAAGGTATAGACCGTGCCGCCGAGTGAATCTTGCTCAAGCACTCGAGCGTTCACACCGAGCTCTTTTGCTTTTAGGCTGCCCGCTAATCCTGCAGGCCCTGCTCCGATAATCACGAGATCACAATCTCCATAAGCTCCTTTCTCCAACCCCTCTGAAAGATTCTCCACCGCCTGAATACCTTGCTCGGCGCTGTTGCGAATCAATCCCATACCGCCGAGTTCACCGGCGATATAAATCCCTTCTACATTGGTCTCATAATCGGGTTTAACATGCGGCAATTCTACTCCTCTTTCTTCTGTGCCGATTCGGAGAGTTATTGCATCAACCGGACAAGTGTGAAAGCACGCTCCGTGTCCGATGCAGCTCGTCGTATTAATTACCGTAGCTTTTCCATCAATAAGTCCGAGGATATCTTCCTCCGGGCAAGCTTGAACGCAGGCCCCACTGCCAATGCAGACGTCTAGATTGATGTGAGGATGCAATGAATTTGGTTGAAATCGACCTTCTTCCTTCGCCCTTTCCACCTTGGCTCTCACCTCAGCCGATTTCTTAGCTCCTTTTCGAACGTAGATAAACACTATCGTGAAGCAAATCAGAAAGGTTCCGCCGTATATGAGAATCTCCCAACTCAAAACTCCCAGGTATATCCGAAGTAAAACACTGCCACTCCAACATGCAACACCACAACGAACAGCATAATTAAAGCGAATGGACGATGGGCCACGTGCCAGTACTTGAAGAGCGATTGCATCAAGTCTAATCGCTTCATTTTTCTCTTCAATGTGATTTCAGTTCGCACATTCTTCAGAATTTCTTCTTGCTCCGGTCTACTCAGTGAAGTGTTCGCCAGTGCATTTGCCACTTTCTTTATTCGTTTCCTTCCCTCGAGAATGGGTTTCAATCCCCAACCTGCCGGCGGGTCGAATGTCATAATGGTATTATAGATATCTCCGTCAATTTGCTCCTGCTTACGGATGCTGGCCATGGCTTCATTGCGCATACCGTTCAATTCTTCAAGAGAAAGGGCTCTACCGTTAACAGCCTGGGGTATTTGAAGGTAAATGTAACGACCTATGACTCCACTTAGCACAACGAGCACCATGCTCCAAAAGGCTATGGATACAATTCCTCCGAACTTGAAGGTGGTGTGAAAAAGGATCATGATGGGTCCAACTGTGCATAGGAAGATGTGAAACTCTAGTAGGTACTTAAGACGAACCCATCGCTCTAAATAGCGATACTTCTTCGCAGTTATATACAGGACAACACCAATAAAAATGAGGATGGTTCCAATCACCCCTAAGCCTCCTCCGAAAGTACCCGAAGACTTGAACCAATCGTATTGAGGATGCGAAAAACGATCGACTACTGGGGTGGCGTAATACGTGTACCCTACCCATGAGAGATAAACGGTTACGGCCACGGTGATGAGCACCATAGACCAGATGTACAAGGTGTGCGCGAGTTTTCCCATGTGTGAATTCCTAGTCTAAAGTAAGGATTCACAAAACGGAAATGAAAGGGAGATATTGATTTAGATCGAAATCTTTAAATCCGAGCATTGATGGGAATTGAATACTGCATTCTGACAGCTCTTCCGTCGAGGTAACCTGGTGCAGAAAGCTTCGGAAGCGATTGAAGAACTCTAACGCCCTCCGCGTCAATGCTTGCCACGCCTGAAGTTCTAACCACTTCCACATTACTGATTGAGCCATCGGCCTCAACGATAAAGCGAAGCCAAACTCGTCCTTCAAGACCTCCTTCTCTGGCGTCTTCTGGATACTCAAAGTTCTCAGAAATATGTCTGGAGACAAAAGTTTGAAAGCACTTCATGATTTCATCCTGACTTTGATCTGCATCGCATCCAGGAGCCACTGGGAATGAAGTAATCTCCATGAAGCTCTTCGGCGCTTCCTTCTCATCTTGACTGAAAGCGGTGAAACTAACAACGAATACAAAGGCTAAAACAAGTGGCTTATGTAAGTTCATCATGACTATTCATTTACTATCAATTGAAAAAGACTCGTGCTCTCTTTGATCAGTGGAGTTGTGCGTTTACTGGCACGTGATATTGAATTTTCACTGGCTCGCCGTTCAGCGTTGCGGGCTTTTCCATTTTAGGGAGGAGTTGGACCACTCTCAGCGCTTCCGCATCTATGCTCGCAACTCCCGACGAGCGATCAACCCGAACATTTGAAATCGAACCGTCAAGTTCAATTACGAATCCAATCCAAACTCTGCCTCCTTGCTGTTGAGCTCTTGCACGTTCCGGAAATTCGAATTTTTCACGGATGTGATTCTGTAAGAACCGTGTAAGACAGGCATACTGCTCATCCAAAGTTTCGCCATCTGCACATCCTGGAGCTATGGGATAAGATTCTACACTCTGTATTGAAACAGGTGGATCTTGAGGTTGAGGACTTACCTCTTGTGCTACTGCTGCAAAGCTGAACAGTAAAGCAGCTAAAAGGGTGAGAAATATTCTACTCATCATTACCAGTACTTGCGTTAATAGGCACATTATAGGTCATTCGAACTGTACGCCCATTCAATCGAGCAGGCTGAAAATCATCCAGACTTGCGACTGCGATAATCCCTGCCTCATCAATACTCTCTATTCCCGAACTCTTGACGATACACACGTTGACGACTTGACCCTTTGCATTAATCTCAAAGTTGATGATCACCCGGCCTCCTGGACCAGATCGAGCATCCTCGGGAAAGACAAAGTTACTAGCGATGTGACGCTGTATTTGATAAACGGTACATGACCATTGTTCGTCGCGTGACGCTGCGGATTCGCATGCTTCAGCTATCGGAAACTCTGTAACTTGAGTAAATTCATACTTGCGACCTCCTTCAATTTCTTCGACTTCTTCAATCATGTCGCTTTCATCCAGTTCATCCGAACTAGGAGGAGGAGCAAAAATTCCACCTCCCGGACACATTTGGGCACTCGCCAATCCAGAAAGTAAAACGAAGAATAAAATTGAAACCTTGGAAAATGAGAGAGTCATAATGATAAGGGTGTGTGTGATTCTAAGTGCGTTCACGCGTACCTGCGCTCCTGCGTTCATGCGCTCCTGCGCTCCTGCTTACCTACCTCATATCAAACAACACCCCAACTCTAAAATAATGGTAGTTACCAAAACCTTCCAAGTTTGGGTTCTCGATAGGAGTGTAAAAGCCCAAGCCATATCCGAAGTAAAAAGGACGAATTTGAACGGTGGCAATCAGTTCTGCCATCCAATCATCGTAGCCATTTTCAACTACCGACCATGCTCTACCTCCACCAAGGCCGAGGAACACATCTACTTGAGCTTCTCTAAAACGCATCGTTCGAACCGCAATATTCGTTTTGGTAATCACCTGATCCGCATTGGTTCCCAAGTCGGCCGTCAGCAATACCCATTCATTGATTTCAACACCGCCACCGAGGTATGCGGCATCAAATCCGAAATCATATCCAGCATGGACGTCCACTAGAGTTTGAGCGTTCAAAGATGTGAATCCGAAAAATCCACAAAGCGCAAATAGCGAAGTGTAAGCGAGCTTCTTCATTTGATAGGTTGTAAATGCGAGTCGAAAGATAGAAAATACACTGAACACCCATTGACAGAATTCAACACAGCTTTCAATTTCTTGAACAGAGTGTACATTTACATCACTCAAAATCTCCAGCATGAAACGACTGCACATCAGCCTTCTCCTTCTCTACTCTGCCCTATTCTCTTCCTGTGGAGTAATGGTAGACAATTCCGTTGCTCCTCCACCTGTGGCTGCACAGGCAGGTGACCTCTATTTCGACGGAGGCGTGTCGATGAGCCCGGTTGCCGGATATGACGATGAATCGAGAATGAATTTCAAACCGGCATTCAGTCTTGGCGTTGGAAGCGCATTGAATGATTTTGATTTCCTCTACACCAGCGTTCAGGCCAATATGGATTTATTCACCACACCGAACAGGAACACGAATGCTTCTATTCGTTATTACAGGAAGCTGTTCAGAACGGGGAACTATCAGCAATTTGTAGGTGGACATTACCAATTCATTGCATGGAACGACGACTCCAACTCTCTCACCGCTAATGCTCTCGGACTGTCATATATGATTCGCGCCAATGCTCCGGGAGGGACACAACCCTACTTAAGTATAATGTATGGCGTTGGGGCAGAAATCGATATCGACAACATCACTCAACTCGGTACACTTTCACTTGGCGTTCAACATAGGTTCAACAATCATTTTGAAGCTCGTGTAGAGTTCAATCAGAACATGGGGACAGATGGATTTGAGGACTATCAATGGGGAGGCGGATTGAGTATTCAAGCGCGATATCTTTTTTAATCCCCAGCCACAAGGCTTAATTTCACGTCATCTTGCAAAACACCATTATGAAATACATTCTTCCCTTGCTGTTCATCGCCTTAGGATTTAAGGCATCCGCTCAGCCAGTTCTCTATGATGCGCAAGAATCTGCCAGAGCACTTGAAGGTGGGATATTGGTGGTCCGTCTCTTTTGGCAAAAAGACAGAGTTGAGCACCTGCGCCGATCTGGGTCAGTGTCAGAATACGAGCAAGTGGTTGAGGAAATTAACGACTACAACACGAAAATTATCGAAGCTTTCAGATCCCATTATTCATTTGGCGATGTTGCCTTTATGGATTCCGACGATTCGAGATTGCTCATCGAAGGTGAGTGGGAAGGAATTCTTCAGGACTACGATGGAAATGTTCTCGAAATAGAACCTACCGACTATCTGGTGGCCGACTTTTCTCAGACCAAGAACATGAGTTTGCGAGGTCTAAATCTCTGGCAATGGGACGGTCAACACTGGGTTAACCCACCTTCACCATTCCCCTCTTTTGTATCCAAGTATGGCTTCATGGGATTCTACACCAGAACTCCGGCGGAGGTGGTGGAAAAATGGAGCGACCTACTTATGGGAAGGTGATTCCTCTACAGGTCGGTTGATGGTGAAGTGAAACAATAAAGACCCGACAATGTATCCCGGAATATCCCACGCGTCTGGATGAATGCGTGGATCTTCAAACCAACCTGATTCAAAGAACAGAATCAAACCTACCGTAAACAGCAAGTTTGTGGTAGGGTAAATTACTTCATTTGGACGCCAGAGCCTGATGATCAGCAAGGCCGTTCCCATCATAACTGGAACCGCTAAAAAGGGATCGAGGTAGTGATCTAGAATACGGACATGCCACCCCATCATTTGAGTGTATTGATGAATCAAAAACACTCCTGAAAAGAACAGGTAGGGTTGTAGCGCTTTGGGTTGAGGAGGATGCATTATGCGGAAGCCCAGAAAGCCGACCATGCCAGCGCTCCACCAATAGCGAGTGCTGCGAGTTGAATCGCTCTGGCTACATAGAGAAATGGTTTGATAAACCAAGGATGTGTTGGCTTGATTTTGATGACTGGCACATCCCAGCCCTTTTGAGTTTCGCTTCGTTCGAGTTGAACTTTTTCCCGCTCCTTTCGCTCCTGATGAAGCTCAGTGCCGCAAGATTGACAGTAATCTTCAGTGGACGGGTTCCAATTTTTGCATGATTTGCAAAGTACCTGGCTAGCCATATTTTGAAAGTGTGCAACAAAGATAAGTCACGATTGCTCCACCACCCCTTTCTCGTTTCATTTTCTGGGGAGTTAAGTTCCTGAAACTCAAAATTCCCTAACGCACCTTTAACTCTCTTCCTGAAAACAATCGTATCCCCATATTCGTTTACCTTTGCAACGAGCAAAACCACATCATGAAACAGCCCATCAAAGGATTTAGCAAACTTTCCAAAGAAGGAAAGATTGAATGGTTAGTAAACGAGCACTTCGAAAATCCCGAAGCAGCGAGAAATTTACTCGAGGAATATTGGCACTCCAATGAAAAGCGTCAGCAACTGCACGACGATTTCATCGAGAACACGGTGACCAACTATTTCTTGCCATTTGGAGTAGCTCCGAATTTCAAAATCAACGGAGAACTCTATACCCTTCCGATGGCGATTGAAGAAAGCTCTGTGGTGGCGGCAGCTTCAAAAGCGGCTGGCTTCTGGCTTAAAAGAGGCGGTTTCAAAACTGAAATTGTTTCCACGACTAAAATCGGTCACGTACATTTCAACTACGCGGGATCTTTCGATACGCTTCAGTCGATGTTCGAAGATTGGAAACCAAGATTTTTTGAAGAAACTGAAGAGCTCACAGCTAACATGAGAGCCCGAGGTGGTGGAATCTTGAGTGTTGAATTGGTGAACAGGACCGACGTACTCGAAGATTACTACCAAATCGAAGCGCGCTTCGAAACCTGTGATTCTATGGGTGCCAACTTCATCAACTCTTGCTTGGAGCAATTCGCCCAAGTAATGAAGATGGACGTGGCGATGCGCACGGAACTCAGCGAAGCAGATCGCGACCTTCAGGTGGTGATGTGCATCTTGAGCAACTATACTCCAGAGTGTGTGGTACGCGCTGAAGTGAGTTGTAAAATTGAAGAACTCAACGACGATAAAGGTGTAACTCCAGAGGAGTTTGCAACCAAATTCAAGCGTGCGGTACAAATCGCAGAAGTGGAGCCATACCGTGCTACTACGCACAACAAAGGCATCATGAATGGTATTGATGCGGTGATCATCGCTACAGGAAACGACTTCCGTGCGATTGAGGCAGCATCACACACTTACGCAGCTCGCAATGGGCAGTATTCTAGTTTGACTCACTGCACCATCGACGACGGCATCTTTAAGTTTTGGATTGAAATTCCTCTTGCCCTGGGAACCGTTGGCGGATTGACCAAACTTCACCCTATGGTGAAATTGGCGCATGAGCTTCTCGGACATCCAAATAGCGAAACCCTCATGGGAATCGTAGCAGCATCTGGTCTTGCACAAAACTTCGGTGCCTTACGCGCCTTGGTGACCACAGGTATTCAGAAGGGGCACATGAAGATGCACCTCTTCAACATCTTGAATCAATTGGAGGCTACTCCAGAAGAACGCGACGAAGTCGTTAAATTCTTTGAAGACAAGGTTCCTCATCACAACTTGGTGGTTTCAAAATTCTGCGAGATTCGTGGAATTCCAGTGCCAAGAAGCGATGTGAAGAAAGATAAATGAGCCAAAATAGAGACCAAGTAAAGCTGAGAGCGTCTGGGAAATTGATGATTTCCGGAGAGTATCTCGTGCTAGATGGCGCTCGAACCTGGGCTATACCTACTAAATACGGTCAGTCGCTTACCGCTAACCCATCGCCTGGCGCTGGACTTAAATGGAGAAGTGTTGATCACAACCAGAAGGTGTGGTTTGAAGGACTGTGGGATGGCGAGGGAAAGCTCATTGACTTCACAGATTCTGACACCGCCGAAACCCTTCATAATCTGCTTCACTTTTCAAAACTGAAAGGTCACAACCCATTTTCAGGTTGGAATGTCAGCACTGAAGTGGACTTCCCTCGGGAATGGGGGCTAGGGACTAGCAGCAGCTTGGTAGCGCTCATAAGCAAATGGCTGAACGTCGAGCCCTTCGAACTCTTCGATTCGTCCATGACTGGATCGGGATACGATGTGGCCGTTGCCTATTACAATCGAGGATGTGTTTACCGCAAAGGCGAGGTTAGGAAAGAAATCGTGAATGTAGACCACGTCCCGACTTTCGTTGAACACCTGTACTTCGTGTATTCAGGCATGAAGCAGAGCAGTAAATCTGAAGTGCTCCGCTACGCCAACATTGACCTCTCCAAAAGGGAAACGCTCGTACCTGAAGTGAATAAGCTCACTCAAGAGATGCTTACTACTAAAGAGCTTTCCGACTTCCAAACTGCCATGCGAAAACACGAGTCGCTTCTCGGCACGATATTAGAGCGTGAGACGCTGAACGAAGATTGGGCTGAAATCGACGGAGCGATGAAACATCTTGGAGCTTGGGGAGGAGATTTCTTCCTTTTGGCAACAGACCAAGCTTCCGATTTCGACCTGCTTCGGGAGGGTGGAGCACAACTTATCATCCCTTGGAAAGAGATGATGCTAGATTATTAAATTGCAAAATGTCGGCCTCACAGCACAACCGATACGCCTACATCTTCGTATCTTTTGTAGTTAATTGGTACTCAAACAGGATTAATGCGTAGACTCGCTGTCTTACTTCTCACACTCATCTCTTCGCTCGGGGCTTCTGCTGCGCACCTCGTGGGTGGAGAAATTACATACGAGTGTTTGGGGAACGACAGATACCGCATCACCCTTAGAATTTATCGCGACTGTAACTCGCAAGGGGCTCAATTCGACCAGTTTGCAGCAGTGACAATATTCGACTCCAACGGCAACATCGAGGAGAATCTTGACGTGAGTCACGGGCCAATCAGAAGATTACCAGCAACCATCAACAACCCGTGTTTGCAGTCGCCTCCAAACGTCTGTACTGAATACACGGATTACGTTACGACCGTTACCCTACCTCCACAAGCGGGCGGCTATACCATCACGCACCAACGTTGCTGTAGGAACAATACCATTGACAATATTCCCAACCCAGGCGACTGGGGGAATACCTATACGGTTACCATCCCATCAAACGACAATTGCAATTCGACTCCTACCTTCAACACGGAGCCGCCCATTGTGATGTGTTTGAATGATCCGCTCATTATCGATTCTTCAGTGAGTGAGCCAGATGGCGATTCCGTCTATTACGAGCTGTGTACTCCACTTCATGGAGGTGGAACCGATCAACCGCCGAGTGGTTCTGATTGTCCGACTTGTCCTGCGCCGGATCCTGCCGTAGCACCGCCGTACACCAATGTACCCTTCATCGCTCCGAGAACTCCAGCGAATCCGATTCCATCCAACCCAACGGTTACTATCAATCCAAATACCGGCTTGATCACTGGAACACCCACTCAATTGGGTCAGTTTGTCTTTGCCATTTGTGTTCAAGAATACAGAAACGGCCAGCTCCTCTCCACCATCCGACGTGACTACCAGTTCAATGTAACGAACTGCCAAAGCAACGTTCGAAGTGGAATTGAACTACAGGATTCAGCGTCGATTTGTGTAGGTACTACAGTGCTATTCGAAGAAGATGCGCTCAACGCAGTAAAGTACTTCTGGGACTTTGGCGACCCAAACTCTACGACCGATACCAGTATCGTACAGAACCCGGTTTACACCTACTCCGATACCGGCACCTACATCATTACATTGATTGTGAATAAAGGTTATCCTTGTGCTGATACTGCCACGACAGTGTATCAGGTGAATTATCCTGTGAGCTTCACATTTAATGAAGGCGGTTCAGCTTGCCTAGATGATCAGAACTTCCAAATCGCGGCAAACGGCAACTTCAGTAGTAATGCTACATTCAATTGGGCCTTCCCACCAGAAGCGAATATTCAAACACACAATACGGCGAACCCTCCACCTTTAGAATTCACCAACCCAGGTAC
Organism: Flavobacteriia bacterium; assembly: GCA_013373425.1. Taxonomy (GTDB): domain Bacteria; phylum Bacteroidota; class Bacteroidia; order Flavobacteriales; family Schleiferiaceae; genus Phaeocystidibacter. The sequence continues at coordinate 149,087 of JABXHW010000021.1, read as the reverse complement.
ATATTACATTGAACTGACGGTATCCGACTTCGGCTGTACGACCACCATTGGTGATTCCATAGCGATTGGATTGCGACCTGAGTTCAGTGCTGTCGTCCCAGATCAATTCCAATGCGAACCCTACAGTCTAAACCTAAGACACACTGCGAACGCGGTAGAGTCGGTTACGTTTGAGTGGGATTTTGGAGATGGTAACACTAGCTCTTCGCCCGATCCTCAATATGTCTACACCGAACCCGGAACCTATACAGGCTATCTGCTGATGTACACCACCCGAGGTTGTATAGACAGTGCGCGATATGAGTTTACGGTCACCATTTATCCTTCACCACGATTTGTAGTGGACATAGACCCTGAGAAAACGGACATCTTCTCGCCCCAAGTTCGAGTGATGGTATCGGGAATAGACCCCGACGAGGAATTTGTCGTTCGCATGGGCGATGGAGCTACCTACAACAATCGCTTAAACGTCTTTCACAAGTACAGTGATACGGGTACGTACATCATCACTGTTGGTGCCGTCAACAACTTTGGATGCGTTACCGAAATCGAGATACCTTTCAGAGTTGCACCAATTCCTCTGATCTACACACCTTCTGCATTCTCGCCCAATGGCGATGGAATAAACGACCTCTTTAGATCATTCAGTTCTGGCTACAAGCAGTTCAGGTTTGAAATATTCGACCGTTGGGGTAATCTCGTCTTCCAGAGTTTCGACGCTGAAGAATGGTGGGACGGAACCGACATGAATACCGGCAGGGATGTTCAAGTCGGCACTTACGTCTGGGTGGTGAAATTCCTGAGTACAGAAGGTGAGTTCTTAGAACGAAAGGGCACCGTAACCCTTATGCGCTAGGCATATTTTTCAAGCCTAACCACATCACAAAAAATCCGATTGATACAGATATCAATACGTTCAAAATCGACCAGAGGTAATCGCCTCTCGACCAAAGTGTGAAGGTCTCAAGACTGAAGGTTGAAAAAGTGCTGAACCCACCACAAATTCCAGTAGCTAAAAGCAAGTAGGCCGATTTAGAAAGCAGGCCTTGAGCTTGCCATCTTACTACGAGCATTAAAAGAATACAAGCGAGTACATTTGATCCGAAGGAGGCAATAACGGGTGCCCATTTCTCGCTGAACCACTTAGGCGACAATAGTGAAACTCCGTATCTCAACATGGAGCCGAAGCCTCCGCCAATAAAAACCCACAAGTAGTTCATGCGATGTCGTTTGTTGGCTGCTAATATAGCAAGACGAAAAAACCCCGACAGCCAAGGCCGTCGGGGCAAGAGAGTCCAATTTATTGGATCGGTACTATTGACCTTGTCCTAGGGAGTAACCACGAACCCCGTCAAAGTCGAATAAGTTCTCTGTTTTGATGATGTCGATATCCTGCGTTATCGCTCTAGCCATCATTACAGCAATATCCTGTCGACTCTCTGTTTCTTGACCTACACGTTCAAATCTACATCTCCAGTGGTCGGTGCAGAATGTCTCTTCAAACCCGTTTGGCCAAACTTTCACACCGCGATTGGTAATCATGGAAAGTTTGTGCTCGCCTTCTAGCGCATGGAGCTTCTCCGCTAGCTCGTCAGGATTGCTTCCCGACCAGTGCACGAAAAGGTCTACGCCTTTGTATTCTTTCTTTCTCTGAACACGAGCATACTTTGGAATCTCAATTTTGATTTGCTCCACCGGCTTTGCCTCTGGAAGGCGCTCTGGTTTCTGGCCAAGTCTAGCAATCACCGCTTCCGCGAATTCTTTGGTTCCAACGAGCTCACGACTCTTGCCTGCAACGAAGATGTCTTCAGTGTGAATCCCATCTTCAATCGTAACCGCCCAGGCGTTCTTGATCTTTTGTGCTACCTCTCCCTGACCGATGTGTTCGAGCAACATTTCCGCTGCTTTCAACAATCCGCTAGGGTTGGCGATGTTCTTTCCAGCAATGGTTGGAGCAGATCCATGAATGGCTTCGAACATCGCGAAAGACTCACCGATGTTGGAAGAACCTGCCAGACCAACAGAACCTGAAATTTGCGCTGCGATATCTGATACCACGTCTCCGTACAAATTAGGCATCACCACTACATCAAACATCTCTGGTGTGTCCGCTAATCGCGCAGCCCCTATGTCGATGATCATGTTCTCTTTTTCAATCTCTGGGTATTCCTCTCCGATTTCCTTGAAAATCTTATGGAAGAGTCCATCTGTGTGCTTCATGATATTGTCCTTCGTGAAGCAAGTCACTTTCTTTCTGCCGTGCATCTTTGCAAACTCAAATGCATAGCGAACGATTCTCTCAGTTCCTGGACGGGTAATCAACTTCAAGCATTGAACTACCTCATCGGTCTGCTGGTGCTCGATACCCGCGTACAAATCTTCTTCATTCTCACGAACGATGACCACATCCATTTCGGGATGCTTCGTTCTCACGAAAGGCGCATAGCTTATACAAGGGCGAATGTTAGCGAACAACCCCAAAGTCTTTCGGAGTGTTACGTTCAAACTCTTGTAGCCACCTCCTTGTGGAGTGGTAATAGGCGCTTTCAAGAACAACTTGTTGTCGCGAATGGCTTTCCAAGCTTCCGCTGAAATCCCACTTGAGTTTCCAGAGAGGTAAGAAGCCTCGCCGATTTCAACAAACTCCTTCTTGAAGTCAGCTCCAGCCGCGTCAAGGATTGCCAAAGTGGCATCCATAATTTCTGGTCCGATACCATCGCCTCTAGCGATAGTCACTGTTGGTTTACTCGAATTATTCATGGGTACTAATTTTAAAGTTGAATGAAGAAGAGATACAAGGGTATCCCGATGGTAATGTTGAATGGGAATGTGACCGCCAAGGCCATTGGGATATACAGCCCAGGGTTCGCTTTGGGGTTGGCCAGCTTCATCGCCGCAGGTACCGCGATATAAGATGCAGATGCTGCCAAGATGGCGATGAGCAGTCGATCGCCCACGCTGTCCGTAATGAAGCCACTCACCAGGGCCACTACTATACCGTTGATCACTGGAACTACAATTCCGAAAATGACCGGGAATGGACCATTCTTCCAACATGATGAGAGGTTTCTACCGGAAGTAATCCCCATATCCAGAAGGAATACCGCCAAGAATCCCTTGAAGATGTCCGTGGTGAATGGCGCAATCCCCTGAGCCTGCTGTTCATTGGCTACATAACCAATCACCAAGCTACCCAGGATGAGAAGTACACTCCCATTGGTGAAGGAATGGTGAAGCAGCTTTTTCATCGACATCTTTCCCGCACCTTTAGCGAAAATGGATAGGAACAGCATTCCCATCACGATGGATGGTGCTTCCATCATGGCCATGGTAGCTACCATATGTCCGCCAAACGAGATTCCCTCCATCTCCAAGAAGCTAACCGTCGTAACGAAGGTTACCGCACTTACTGAACCGTATGCTGCCGCCAATGCTGCAGAGTCGTACTTGTTTAAGGAGCGCTTCAAGATGAAAAAGGTGTAGGCCGGGATGGCAATGGCGGTGAAGATCCCGAGGCCAATTACACCAAGGGTTTCCATCCCAATCTCGCTGTGCGATAACTCCTGTCCACCTTTGAAACCGATGGAAAAGAGAAGATACATTGATATGAACTTCGCCGAGTTCTCCGGAATAGCCAGGTCGCTTTTCACTTGAACCGCAAAGAGTCCAAGGAAGAAGAACAATAGGGCCGGGTTGGTCAGGTTGTCAAACAGTAGGTCTAAACTCATCCCTATGCTTTTTCAGTTGAACTTGCTTTTTCAGCAACAACCTCTTTTACCGTCACAACACACTCCACTTGGTAGTGCTTGTCGGCATTCTTCGGGTCGTCTAGAATGGTCTGAAGTTCAACTGACTCATCTCTAAGCATCGAAACGCGAAGCTCTGAATGAGTGCATGGTTCTCCTTCGCATTCGCGCTTGCGGAGAGATTTGGTGTTGAGGAATCTCACCTTGTCGGCGATCAAACTCAAGAGCACAGATTTAGACTCTTGGGCGTCGTAAACACTGTCGATTAACTTAAAATCTTTCATAACTGTGGTTTTTTGTTTGCGCTGCAAAGTTGAGATGAGTTTTTTATTTATTTTTATATATGTTTAAAATGAAAAGCATAAGGTTTTGTTATGAATTACACTTTACACCAACTTCAAATATTTACTGAAGTCGTTGACAAACAGAGTATTACAAAAGCTGCTGAAGCCATGCACATGACGCAGCCAGCCTTGTCAATTCAGTTGAAAAACTTTCAAAATCAATTCGATTTACCCCTTACGCAGGTAGTGGGCAGGAGACTTCAGATCACAGAATTCGGTTATTCTATTGCAGAGTTGGCGGAGAGTGTTTTGAAGGAAGCTGATCAGATTAAATACAAGACCAATCAGTTCAAAGGACTTCAAGCAGGACGATTGAGAATCAGTTCAGCCTCCACGGGTAAGTATGTGATTCCCTACCTACTCACTGAATTCATGCACGAGCATCCTGGTATCGATTTGTATCTAGATGTGACGAACAAAACGCAAGTGATGAACTCACTTCGCAATAGTGAAATAGACTTCGCACTAGTGTCTGTCGTGCCGGAGGATACCGACGTAATGGAGGAACCCTTACTGGACAATGAACTTTTCTTGATGTCGAACTCACCTAAGCGCGACAAGAAGAGTCAGTTAATTTTCCGCGAACCTGGTAGTGCCACTCGAAAGGCCATGGACGCCCATTTCTCAAGCACCAAAGAGCGAAAGAGAATTGAGCTCACCTCAAACGAAGCGGTAAAGCAGGCGGTAATCGCTGGGCTTGGTCAATCGATCTTGCCTCTAATCGGAGTGAAGAATCAGATTGAAAATGGGGACATTCACATCATCCCTGTGAAGGGACTTCCCATCGTTACGAAATGGCGCCTTATCTGGTTGAAGAACGTGAAGCTCTCCCCTGTTGCCCAGGCCTTTATCGATCACATTCGTGAAGAAAAAGAAGCCATTGTAGAACGTCACTTCCATTGGTTCACTCATTTTACTCCACCTAAATGATTAACTTTAAGGCACCTAATCCTATGAAATAAGTGCTCATTGTCGAGTATGACATTGAGACGAGACCTGCCATGAATCCTGTAGAAGTCTATATAGACAACCAACCGGAATCCCATCGTGCATTGTGGTTACACTTACGGTGGTTTATTTTATCTCGATACGACGATGTCAAAGAAGGCATCAAGTATCGCATTCCATTTTTCATGCTAAAGGGAAAGAACTGGATTTACCTAAATCCGAGAGAAGGAGGAATTGATGTATCCTTTCTCAACGGCACCCGGATGATAGATGTGCAATCGCATTTGAGAATTGATGGGCGCAAAAATGTGGGGAGCTATTTTGTTCCTTCTTTGGAAGAGTTGAATCAAAACGAACTCGAGTTTCTCATCGATCATTCCATGCACGAACACCTGGGAAGATTCTAGCACGACTTTTGTGTGGTTTAAATCAAACTACAACCCATGAAGGCCCGCATTCCCTCTCCTTGTCCCGCTAACTGGGACGACATGAAAATCAAGGTAAACTCAAGACATTGCGCACAATGCGATAAAGACGTCATGGACTTCACGCAGATGCGTCGAGAGGAAATTATCCGTTTTCTTATCCTACACTCTCAAGAGAATGTCTGTGGAAGATTGAACCGAGGTCAAGTTGACTTTCACGAGGAGGAGATTGCCGCAGCTGTTCGCAGCTATATTAGCAAAAACCCGAACACGAACAGAGCATTCTTTGTGCTCGCCATTGGTGCCATGTTCATGGCGAGTTGTTCACCTCCAGGTTCAAAATACCAAGGACCTCCTGAAACGAATATTGTTACTGACACCGCTACCACGGATACAACTGCACTCAAAGTGGACACCGTTTGCGCCAAGGATGTTGACTCTACCTTACCCGCGAACATCCCAGTCCCAGGTGAAATTGAACTCATCGTTGAAGGAGAGGTGGCCATAGAGTACCCTATCGACACCAACGAGGTCATTGAGAATGCCGAAGCGTATAATTCCACTCAACCCGACACGAATCTCATCTATGAGTTCGTCGATCAATTCCCAGAATTTGAGGGTGGCGCAGACAGTTTATTCTCCTTCATCAACAACAACTTTGAAATACCAGAAGCAGCTGTTGAGATGGGCCTTGAAGGTCGAATTTACGTTCGCTTTATCATCAACCGAGATGGCTCTGTCGAGAATCCTGAAATAGTAAGAGGGATTGGAAATGATCAGCTATTTGAGCGGCCTGTCGAAAAGTTGTTCAGTACAATGCCGAAATGGAAACCTGGAATGAAAGACGGCCGCATCGTTCGATGTTACTATCACCTCCCCTTGCGAATCAAACTTCCCGAGCCGCTAGAACCGACCCAGGGCGGCGTGCCGCAATAAGTAGAAGTCTTGCTACTGTAGTGCCCAAAACTGCTCCTCCAAGTAAATCGAGCGGATAGTGCACACCCAGCCAAATTCTACTGTATGAAACAATGGCTGCCCAAATCAAAAGAGCCGGCAAAAGCCAGCGCACTTCACGTTTGAGCAAAGTTCCAACGAATACAGCCAAGCCAAAGGTGTTGGTGGCGTGAGAGGAAACAAACCCGAACTGTCCCCCACAGTGCGATTTCACCAATCGAACTTGACCTTCGAGTAAGGGCTCATGACAAGGTCGCAATCGTTCAAACACATCCTTAAAAAGATGGACAGAACCCTGATCACAAATCAAGATTAAAACCACTACCCAAGCCAGACCGACTAGCATGCCATTCAGGCCTTTGTGCTTGAAAAGAAGATATATGAGAAAAAGGTAAAGTGGAATCCACAATGCAGTTCCCGAAATAGCTAGCATAGTTCCATCTAGGAAACTAGCCGACTCTCCTGCATTGTTGAGCGCAACGAACGTCGCTCTATCCCAATCCCAAATATCGCCTTCAAAAGCTGCCATAATGGGAAAGGTAGTTTATTGATTGAGTTTCTTCCAAAGAAGATCTTTCAGCTCTTGGATGCCCTTACCTGAGACGGCAGAAATAAAGATATGCTCAATATCGGTAGGGAGCTCAGACTTGATTTCTGCCTCCAGCTCTTCGTCGATGAGGTCGGATTTCGAAACGGCCAAAACACGCTCTTTATCCAACAAATCTGGATTGAATTTCTTCAATTCTTCCAAGAGGACTTCATACGACTTGGCGTAGTCATCGGAATCTGCAGGAATCATGAAGAGCAACAGCGCGTTTCGCTCAATGTGGCGTAGAAAACGGTGACCGAGTCCTTTCCCTTCACTGGCACCCTCAATAATTCCTGGGATATCGGCAATAGCAAAAGATTGATAATCGCGATACTCTACCATTCCAAGGTTGGGTACGAGCGTCGTGAATGGGTAATCAGCAATCTCTGGCTTCGCGGCGCTCATCGCAGATAGTAACGTAGATTTTCCAGCGTTCGGAAATCCTACTAAACCGACATCTGCGAGTACTTTCAGCTCAAGGATTCTCCATCCTTCTTCGCCTTCTTCACCGGGCTGAGCATATCGAGGAGTTTGATTGGTAGGCGACTTGAAGTGGGTATTCCCCTTACCTCCTCGTCCGCCTTGCATCAACACTTCCTGTTGCCCTTCTTCAGTAATCTCAAAGAGAATTTCTCCGGTTTCGGGATCCTTCGCGACCGTTCCTAGGGGGACATCAATATATTTATCCGAGCCGTCTGAACCGTGTCGATCCATTCGGCTACCATCGCCACCGTGTTCGGCCTTGATGTGTTTGTGGTACTTGAGGTGAAGAAGCGTCCACTTATTGGAGCTACCTCTTACAATCACGTGACCACCGCGACCTCCATCGCCACCATCTGGACCGCCTTTAGCGTTCCCTCTCGTGCGGAGCAAGTGAGTAGACCCCTTTCCTCCTTTTCCAGAGGTACAGTGAATCTTGACGTAGTCGATGAAGTTAGAATTCGCCATTACAATTGGTCGATAACAGACGTAAGTCGGTTGGTGATATCGTCGATTGAACCCACGCCATCAATACCGTGGAATTTATTCTGTGCGATATAGAAATCCTTTACTGGTGCGGTTTCTGCGTTGTACACATCAATGCGATTCTGAATAATCGCCGGATCTGCATCATCACTTCTTCCACTGCTGATAGCACGCTCCTTCAAACGAACTCTCAATTCCTCCTCAGGCACTTCAAGTGCAATCATAGCAGTGATCGAAGTACCCTTTTCAGTCATGAGCGCATCTAACGCACTTGCTTGAGGCTTAGTTCTAGGGAAACCATCGAAGATGAAACCCTTAGCTTCAGGATGCTTGTCAACTTCAGATGAAAGCATATTGATGGTTACTTCATCTGGCACGAGCTGTCCTTTATCGATAAACGACTTGGCCAATTTACCGAGCTCGGTATCGTTCTTCATATTGTAACGGAAGATATCTCCAGTCGACAAATGGACGAGTTCGTAGGCGTTGATGAGTCGTTCTGACTGTGTTCCTTTTCCGGCGCCGGGAGGGCCGAACAACACTAAATTCAGCATGGTGGCTATGTTTTGAATCCGCAGAAGCGTCTGCGAATGAGGTACATCATTAAAGCCGCGAAGATAGCCAAAATTGACGTTGCCTTAACGCCGTGTTTAGAAGGATAAGCTCCTCTAGAACATTATATTTGTTCCAGCTTTTCAAATTGACCCCATGAAGAATTCGTATTGCGTGATAATGGCAGGTGGCGTTGGTAGTCGCTTTTGGCCGTCTAGCACTTCTAAGCGCCCAAAGCAGTTTCTCGACGTTGTCGGTACTGGCGAGACCTTACTTCAGCAGACCTTCCGCCGTTTGAGTAAAATTTGCCCAGAAGATCACATCTACATTATCACCAATGAGCAATACGAAGACCTAACAGCGGAACAACTTCCAAGCTTACCGAAGGAGAACATCATCCTCGAACCGGCCCGAAGAAATACAGCGCCTTGTATCGCTTATGCATCTTTCAAGATTAAAAAGCTGAACCCGTTGGCGAATATCCTCGTTTCACCTGCTGACCATCTAATTACTGACGAAGCCGAGTTCCAACGTATTGTCAATTTGGGCTTTGAAGCGGTAACCGATAACAACATCCTTCTCACTCTGGGTATTAATCCGCACCGACCGGAAACGGGCTACGGTTACATCCAGTACAAAGCTTCAGAGAGAGAGCTGAATGCAGAGATTAAGAAGGTGAAGACTTTCACAGAGAAGCCGAGTTTGGAGATTGCTGAGCAGTTTCTCGACAGTGGCGATTTCTTGTGGAATTCGGGCATTTTCATCTGGAATGCGAACACCATTATGAATGCATTCGACAAATACCTACCGGATATCTACCAGGCCTTTGAACAAGGGTGGGATGTGATAAATACGGAAGGAGAACGAGAGTTTATCGAGCACATTTACCCAAGCTGTGAGAATGAGAGCATCGACTATGGCATCATGGAGAAAGCCAAGAATGTATATGTCATTCCAAGTAGCTTTGGATGGAGCGATTTAGGATCTTGGGGATCTGTACACGAAGAGTCGAAATTGGATGATAATGGTAACAGCACCAATTCCAAAAAGGTGTTATTTTACAATAGCCGAAACAACATCGTACGCGTTGATGAAGGGAACCTCGCTGTAGTGAGCGGGCTGGAAGATTACATCGTGATTCAGGACGGCAACAGGTTGTTGATTTGTCCTAGATCAGAAGAACAAGGCATCAAGCAAATTGTAAACGACGTGCGAGTGGATTTCGGGGATACTTATAGCTGACCCGAATAAAACATGAACGAAGAACCTAAGAACACCCCTCCTACTCAATCATCTGAAGCAAGCGATAAGCACACACAAGAGGAGGAAAAAGCTCGAAAAGAAGGCGAACTCTACTTGCGCAAATTCTTTTCTGCTGCCCGCCGATTTGTTGGTAAGCGGTTGAGCATTATCGACAATGCCGATCCAAAAGCCACGATAGAAGGAATTGAAAACGACGTCGAGTTCAAAGGATTCAACCTTTGGATTCTCATCTTCTCCATCTTCATCTGTTCGATTGGACTGAACGTCGATTCAGACCCCGTAATTATCGGCGCCATGTTAATTTCCCCGCTCATGGGTCCTATTATGGGCGTGGGTTTATCTATCGGCATCAATGATATTGAACTACTTAAGCGCTCCTTGAGAAACTGGGGAGTTGCAGTGGGAATGGCACTCGCTGCCTCCATTGCGTACTTTCTTATTGCACCTGACTTTGGTACCGCAGACAACCTACTTGCCCGCACTCAGCCTACCTTATTGGATGTACTCATCGCCGTCTTTGGTGGCGCCGCAGGAATTCTAGCGGGTTCGAGAAAGGCCAAGAGCAATGTGGTTCCTGGTGTGGCGATTGCTACCGCTCTTATGCCACCGCTCTGTACGGCGGGATATGGAATTGCCACAGGAAATATGCTCTACTTCCTCGGAGCTATTTATTTGTTCCTCATCAATAGTATTTTCATCAGTCTGACTACCACTTTGGTGGTTCGCTATCTTCAATTCCCACTTCGGAAGCTTGCCGACCCGGCTAAGGAAAGAAAGCGTCGCCGTCTGATTTCTGCGATTCTTGTCATCTTCATTCTTCCAAGTGGCTATGTATTCTACTCTGTTGTTTCTAAGGCCGTTGAAGAGCAAAGCATCAACACTTTCATTGCAGAAGAAATTCATGTCGACGGTGCAGTAATGATGCCTCCTAGCATAGAACGTTTGGGAGACGAAACTGTGGTTACCCTCTCATTCATCGGAGAACAAGCTACTCCAGAGCTCATTCAGAGTTGGGAGCGCAAATTGGAGCAGCACGATCTCGACCATGTCGTTCTCAACATCACCCAATATGCAGATAGAGACGATTACGCGAACGGCGAGGAAATGCAACGTATCGTTACGTCCATGGTGGAGACACAAAAGACCATGGAAGGGAAAGATCGAGAGATTGAACGCTTGCGATCCTTGTTAGAAAATGCGCGTGAAGCTGGACTTCCAGCCGGACTCATCGATGAAATCAAGATTAATAATCCTGAGATTTCAGAGGTATACGCAGGTCAGCTTCAACTTTCAAGTGCTCGTCAGGATACCATCTGCACCTTGGTCATCAAGTTTGATGAAAACCTCGAAATGACCGAGAACACAAGTCAGGCGATTAAAACCCGACTCGCCTCTTGGATTAAGATTCGACTTGAATCCGATACGGTGTTTATCACAGAATTATAAGTAGACAAATCTTGACACTGCAAGTTATTCTGACGGTTGTAACCGTTGCTATGTTGGGCTTAACGATAAAGAAGCGCGACAAGGAGGCAACCCTACTAACATCGAGCTTTTCACTCAGCATTCTCGTTTTATGGCTTGGGATTTCATGGGCGAGTACCTTGGGATTCTTTCTTCATGGCTTGACTTCGCTACTTGTGGTGTTCCTTGCAACTAGAAACAATGCTCTTTCCAAAATGGAAAAGGTCACGATAATTACAGCGGGAGCGGTCTCAAGCTACTGGTTCTTTGCGATGTTTATCCATTTACCACATGCCATAGAGCCGGCGCTATTTACAGCCTCGCTCGGACTCTATCTTGTAAGTCTATTCAAAGGAATACACACCAAATCAGCCTTTGGATACTTGACCATCCTCAACGTCGAGCATCTTTTCGCGCTAATCAAGGACTTCAGCTAATGCAATAAAAAGCCCCCTCCGATTACTCGAAGGGGGCTTTCAATATTCTATATCGAAGGTGTTATTCCTCGCTCGACTCTTTGTGGCCTACCATGCGGTTTGCCAATTCTGGGTTGAAACGCTCCACTGTAGTCAGTGTAATCCAATAGCCTACGAAAAGGGCCAAGAAAATGAGCATTGAAAATCCCATCAATGCGATGGTCAAGAAAATGAGGAATCCTATGAACTTCATGTCTCTGTCTGATTAGCTGCGGCTAAATTAAATATTATTGGCTTTACAAAAACCAATATTCTGAAGAATCTCCACAGAAAACTAAACTCAGGGCTTTAAAGCCGCCTTTCTCATTGTATTTTTGTGCCAGAATTGGCTCACCATGGTGAAGAAAATCTTTTCTATCACATTCATTATCTCCGGCTTAGCGCTCATTGCGCTTGGCTTTCCGCTGTTTGCCGGAAAAATTGAACCCAATACCCTTATTGGATTCGCTGGAGACGTCCCTTTATCCGACAGTGAATGGATGGCATACAACCGCGTAAATGGAGCAGGGACATTAACCTTCGGCTTCATTCTGCTGTTCTACCACATCATTGCCCTTGTGAAAATGAAAAGTGTAGGCACCTCATCCTACGTGCTTCGAGGATTTGCTGCACTGATCATGAGCACCATCCCAGCCTTTCTTGTTATGTATATCGTTGAAACAACACTATAAACCATTTGAAAATGGAATATCGCATTGAGCACGACACCATGGGTGAAGTAAATGTACCGGCAGACGCATACTGGGGAGCCCAGACTGAGCGTAGCCGCAACAACTTCAAAATTGGTCCAGAGGCCTCTATGCCTCGTGAAATTGTACACGCATTTGCCTACTTGAAGAAGGCCGCAGCCTTAACCAACAATGAGCTTGGAGTTCTCGCTTCTGAAAAAGCCGACTTGATAGGGAAGGCGTGTGATGAAATCCTCGAAGGAAAACTCGACGGGCACTTCCCGTTGGTGATCTGGCAGACTGGCTCAGGTACGCAGAGCAATATGAACGTAAATGAGGTAGTAGCGAATAGAGGTCACGTTATCAATGGCGGCAAGCTATCCGACAACGACAAAGCACTTCACCCGAACGATGATGTGAACAAATCACAATCATCCAACGACACCTTCCCAACGGCTATGCACATCGCTGCATACAAGCTCACAGTGGAGAACACCATTCCTGGGATTGAGAAATTGCGCGACGCCCTTAAAGCCAAGTCTGAAGAATTCAGCTCAATTGTAAAGACAGGTCGCACCCACTTCATGGATGCAACACCTCTTACATTGGGTCAGGAGTTCTCTGGATACGTTCAGCAATTGAACAACGGCTTACGCGCTATCAACAACGCATTGGAGATGGTGAAGGAATTAGCACTTGGCGGAACTGCTGTAGGTACTGGCTTGAATACGCCTGCTGGCTACGACGTGAAAGTAGCGGGTAAGATTGCCGAACTCACAGGCCTTCCGTTTGTCACTGCACCTAATAAGTTTGAAGCTTTGGCTGCCCATGATGCCATGGTTGAATTGAGCGGTGCACTCAAGCGTGTTGCAGTTAGCTTGATGAAAATCGGAAACGACATTCGCATGTTGAGCTCTGGTCCACGTTGTGGAATCGGCGAAATCGTCATTCCTGATAACGAGCCAGGATCGAGCATTATGCCAGGTAAGGTGAACCCAACACAACCTGAAGCATTGACGATGGTCGCGGCTCAGGTAATCGGTAACGACACTGCGGTGAGCGTTGGAGGCTCTACTGGTCACTTTGAATTGAACGTATTCAAGCCGATGATGGCCTACAATGTATTGATGAGTGCAAGACTCATCGGCGACGCTTGTGTGTCATTCACAGACAAATGTGCGGCAGGAATTCTTCCGAACGAGCCGATCATCCAACAACACTTGGAGAACAGCTTGATGCTGGTTACTGCGTTGAACACGCACATTGGCTATGAAAATGCAGCGAAGATTGCCAAGACAGCACACAAGGAAGGCAAGACACTTCGCGAGGCAGCCGTTGAACTCGGACTACTCACCAGTGAGCAATTCGACGAGTGGGTTCGCCCAGAAAACATGGTAGGTAGCATGAAGTAAGCTACAGATTCGCCCTAAAGTAAAAGCCCCCAAGCTCGATTGAACTTGGGGGCTTTTCTATATACAAATCTTCTAGAGAAGTTTGTCTATTTCCGTAGCAGGACGGGCAATCACCGCCTTATCTCCTTTCATGACGATTGGGCGCTGCATGAGCTTCGGGAATTCAATCATGGCGAGGATTAACTCATAGTCATCGAGCTCTTTCTCCTTGAATTCCGACTTCCACTCTGCCTCATTCGTTCGAATCAATTCCATTGGAACCATATCCAGGGCATCAAGGATAATCTCTAGCTCATTGGGAGTTAGAGGGTCCTTCATATACTCGATTATTTCCGCCTTCTCGCCTTTATCCTCTAGGTATTGAACGGCTTCTCTTGATTTTGTGCAACGTGGGTTGTGATATACTCGAATCATTCTGGAGTCTTCATTATGTGTACTACACCATTTTCCTCGGCACCTGCGCCACAATCTGACGAGGCTTCGACGATCCAAAAGTACACACCTTCTGTCAATGGTTTACCATCTACAGTTCCATCCCACTTAAAATCGGCTGTGCCACTTTCAAATAACAACTGACCCCAGCGGTCGTACACCTTAATATTGAACCCGATATTGGTTGGAGCTGTAAAGCCCTCTTGAAGTTGGAAAAAGTCGTTTTGCCCATCGCCATCCGGACTAAAGGCGTTCGGGACAAGACCTCCAAAAGCATAGCTCAATGGTCGAGCCTCAAAGGTCTCTGAAACGGTCACAGTCCTGTTACAGAATGTATCTGTAACCGTCAGCGTCACGGTAATAAAGCCTGGCTCAACATCAACCACAATGGAATTTCCATTATAGCGTCTTCCGTCATCAAACTCCCATTCGAAGATGTGCCAATTCGGTGTTTGTGTCGAAAATCTAGCTTCACCCTGATTGTTACATCCATCGTATAGGAACGATATCCTCGGATCACTTGGAGCATTATAAAAACCAATAGTGGTCGTCATGGTATCGATAGCAGAACCGAAGCAGTTCGATGCTTGTGCGATAACGGTTACGGTATATTGACCTATGGTGATATAGGTGTGGGAGGTGTTGCCGAAAGTGGTATCCTTTGTCCCGTCTCCAAAGTCCCAGTAGTACGCCGAGCCATTGTTATTCGGGGTAATGAAATTGACGGTACGAGATGGATCACAAGGATCGTAGGACACACCCACATTGGCATCTACAGTCGCATTGACAACTGTAAAAGTAATCTCTGCCGTATCGGAAGTATTACAATTCGTGTCCAATGCAATCACTTGGATGTTGTATGTCCCAGGGGTGTTGTATTGTCGCTGAGGGACGGTCAAACTGGTATCAATATCACCATTGCCCATGTCCCAGATAACAACGTCTGCTCCTGTAATTGTGTCGTAAATCACAAGATTGAAAGGAGAGCACACCGTGTCGGGCGCGCTGATATTTACGGTGGCATCTTGCTGTTCAAATGCGATAACAGTTACCGCCAAGTTGCAGTTTCCACTTCCATTGTTCCTGCTGTAAACGTTATTCGGGAAAGTAGGATACGTATCGAAGCCTCCACATCCAGCGCAAATCGCCTGATACATCACCCCGTTATTATCAAATCTAGAAGTACCTCCATCTACGTGCTCTTCCACCCCATTCGCACCAAAGTAGGTAGCGTAATTGAACTTCCTGAAACTTGCATCAATCACTGCAAAATACAGGTCACTTCCATCAGTCGTGCTCTGGAAGGCATCTTTTGTAATGTGCATGTTTCGAGTATTGCTCGTACTGTTGCCAACTACTCCACCCCAGCCTGAGATATACACATCTCCACATTTGTCCACCAAGAATGCTGTTGGCGAAATGGCCATAGATCCAAACTGCTTGTTACCGAAAGCCAAACTCCGCATGCTCACGCTTAAGTCGGGCGAGAACTGATGCACGAACACGGAAGGGTTTATCTCAGAAATTGCGTTGGGCGATGTCGGATAACTTCCTTCTTCAGTTTGTCCTAGTACATAGACATTATCTTGCTCATCCAGATCGATGAGGAAGTTCATATCATCGGATGCAGTCCCCGTAAATGTGGTGGCCAAAGGCGCTCTTGTCACGCTATCAAAAATGGTGATATATCCATCTCTCTGACCATGCGAATTTGTAAAGGCTCCATTCGCAGATTGAGGCAAGAGTGCACTTTCCGTGGAGCCTGCAACCACAATATCTCCCGTGGTTTCATTTACCCGAATGGAGAAGCCACTTTCCAGTTCACTTCCTCCGAAAGTTGTACTCCACAGCAACTGTCGGCAATCCAGTGAGAGCTCCATGACCCAGGCGTCTTGCTTTCCGGCATTCCCAGTACTTGTGCTATTCACTAGAGGAATGTCCAAGCTTGAGCTCGATGTGGCTATGAGAATAGTATTCCAAGGCGATAAGATAACCTCCCCACGAACCTTATCTCCGTAGTTGTTGATCAATCCTTGATTAATGCCATCTGTAGCCGCCCCACCCATGAAAGTGCTACCATACAAACTCCTTCCATCCGGGTTCATCACAGTGACAAACAAGTCACATCCCGTACTAAAAGTGAAAGACCCAGATGTCACCGAATTCCCACCACCGAATGAAGTGTCGTAACCCATGGAATCAACAGGGAAACTTGCAGACCCCGTAGAGCCAATAATTACAAGTCGACCTTGAGCATCTGCAATTATACTCGTAGGCTGATCTGGTTGAGCTGCTCCTAAGTAGGTAGAATAAAGCAAGGTTGTTCCATCACTCGAAAACTTGGAAATCGAAACATCCGGACCGCCATTATAGGTAGAATCGAAAGCACCCGGTGTGGTGGGGTAATTCCCCGCAGCTTGACGAACAATTCCAGCTACGTAAACCGAACTATCGGAAGGATCAAAGGTGGCACTGTAGCCCCAGTTGTCTTTTGAAGATCCAGTGTAGGTCGAGAAAATGAAAGTTGGATCTACAACGACCGGCCCATGGTATTCCTCATCGATTTGGAATCTCAATGTGTCTCCTGAAAGCACATATGACGCTTCAATGGCGCGCTTAGAATCGGGGTGATAGACGTAAGGCCGTATTTCAACATTTTCGCCAATGCTAGTGGTCACGTGCAGTCGCCCATCTTTCACTTGAATCGATTCAACTCCGTCATAGTAAATCGCAACTTGCTGAATGTCATCCGCTGAAGGGGCGAGAAGGTCGTATTTCAATTGACCGTACTGCGTGTAAACGCGAACATCCACATCCGGATAGAGCTGTCGCATGTACACTTCCTCGACAGGCTGAATTCCATCGCGCCAGAACTTCTTATCCCCTATAAAATAGTTCTCGTAATAAGGCGCTTCACCAACACTTTCAAAGCTCGGCACCTGAGCGCCAATGAAGTTCATCTTGTAAAAGTGTCCACCCGCGAAATGCCCGTGGCTATGTCCGCCTTCCGGTTCATCTTCATATTGTGTCTGAATGAAGCCAAAATGGTCAGACCCTATAGTGAAAGTCGTATTCCCGAATTGGGTTTTAAAGGCATAGTCATCCCCCCATTGTCCTTCATTTGGGACAAAGTAATGCTGTCCCATACTGACATGTGAGCATAGGATAACAAATAGAAATAAAAGAGACTCTCGAATATAGATTCGAACCATGGTCTTCATCGTTACAACCAATATACGAATAGACTTGGCTCATGGATGGCTTGAATGATAGAACGGCCTATCCCATCGCGTCTTCGTCAACATCTACCCCTTGACCTTCTGCCATGAGGAATGCCTTGAGGAATTTGTCGATATCTCCGTCCAGTACGTGATCTACCTGAGAAGTCTCTACCGCTGTACGCACATCCTTCACCAATTTGTATGGGTGCAAGACGTAGTTTCGGATTTGAGATCCCCACTCGATTTTCTTTTTACCGGCTTCGATTTCAGAACGTTTCGCATTGCGTTCTTCCACCTCTTTTTCATACAATCTCGACTTGAGCAATTGTATTGCCTTTTCGCGGTTCTGGTGCTGAGAACGAGTTTCGGTGTTCTCAATCACGATTCCCGATGGACCGTGGTGTAGACGAACACCAGTTTCTACCTTGTTTACGTTCTGACCACCTGCTCCAGACGAACGGAAAGTATCCCAACTGATATCAGATGGATTCACGTCAATTTCGATACTATCGTCCACCAACGGGTATACATAAACAGAAACGAAAGACGTGTGACGACGGTTATTGGAATCAAATGGAGAAATACGCACCAAACGGTGAACGCCATTCTCGCCTTTGAGGTAGCCAAAAGCATATTCACCATCGATTTCGAGGGTCACGGTTTTAACTCCTGCAACATCTCCTTCTTGGAAATTGAGTTCACGAACCTTGTGTCCGCTTCTCTCCGCCCAACGAAGGTACATACGCATGAGCATCCCGGCCCAGTCGCACGACTCGGTACCACCTGCACCGGCAGTAATCTGCAGAACCGCCGATAGTTTATCTTCTTCTCCTGAAAGCATGTTTCTAAACTCGAGATCTTCGAGTTGATCCATCGCCTTGTTATAGATATCTTCTACCTCTTCTTCTGACATTCCGCCTTCCTTGGCGAATTCGATGCCGAGCTCGAGCTCATCCACGAGGTTGGAAACCTTCTCATAGCCTTCCACCCAAAACTTGAGCTCGCGGATATAGCGCATGGTCTTCTCTGCCTCCTTGGGATCATCCCAGAAGCTTGGATCGCCTGTGCGCTCCTCTTCATTCGCAATTTGAATGCGTTTCTCTTCTAGCTTCAAGTAGCCCTTGAGCGACTTCAATCGCTCCTGCAGTGTTTTGAGCTGTTCCGTTCCAACCATAGCGGCAAAAGTAAATAATAAGACTCATAGACTATCAGATTTTTAGACTATCAGATTAATAGACTGTCAGACGGTTGGACTATCGGATTAATAGACTATTAGACTGTCAGACCAATAGATTTTAGACCATCAGACATTTGGACCATCCAGCCCTCCTGTCGTCCGGAGCTCCAGTCCTCCATTTATCCAGTCGTCCCAATCTCAGCACTTCCCAACCTTTTCCTACCTTCCCACCATGATTGATCTTAGAAGCGATACTGTTACCAAGCCTACGAAAGCAATGCTCGAGGCTATGTTTAATGCAGAAGTTGGCGACAATGTACTTGAGCACGATCCAACAGTTCGAAAATTAGAGCTGAAAGCCGCAGAAATGTTTGGAATGGAGGATGCACTTTTTTGTCCATCTGGCACCATGACCAATCAGATTGCGCTGAATGTTCATACCGTTCCAGGCAACGAAGTAATATGTCATCGACACGCTCATATCTACAATTACGAAGGTGGAGGTGCGGCGTTTAATTCGGGCTTGCAAATTCGTACGGCTGGCAACGATTACGGGCATATTACCGCAGAAGAAATCAAACCCCTCATCAATGGATGGGGAGATGTTCATGCATGTCCAACTGGTCTAATTTCTATGGAGAACACCAGCAACAAAGGTGGTGGAACGTGTATGGATCTGAACGAGCTCAAAGCTATTGGTCAGCTTGCTTCTGAAAACGGATTACCCTATCACATGGATGGTGCTCGCTTGTTCAATGCGCTTGTCGCCAATAATGAAAGTCCAAAAGATTACGGTCAGCTTTTCGACAGTATTTCCATTTGCTTATCCAAAGGACTAGGCTGCCCCGTTGGTTCGCTCCTTCTCGGTTCTCACGATTTCATTGTAGCTGCTAATCGCGTGCGAAAGCGCTTTGGCGGTGGAATGCGTCAGGCGGGATATCTAGCTGCCGCTGGTATTTACGCGTTGGATCATCATGTGGAGCGATTGGCGGAAGATCATGCTCGAGCTCGTCGATTGGAAGACGCATTATCGAATCACAAAGCTGTTGCCGCTATAAAGCCTGTAGAAACCAACATTGTCATTTTCAAGCTAAAAGAGGGCTACGATGCTAAAGCTTGGATGGAAGAGTTGGCCAAGCAAGAAATCTCCATTATTGCTATGAGCGCAACAGATTTGAGAATGGTCACCCATCACGATATCAACGACGCCGATATTGAGGAAGTTATTCGGAGGATTCAGGCGATTGATTAATCCCTGTTTTAAAAGACCATACCAGTATATCAATCTATTTGCTTGCGACGTTTTCTGATAAATATCTAACCATGCACAGACTAGCTCTCTCATGCTTTGTCATCTTCGGATGCAATGCGACTTACGCTCAAAATGCTGATAACTCGACCGATTATCCAAGGAACTACGACCCTACCCAGTTGTACTCCTCGGTAAACGTAGCGGCTGGATTGAATAGACCTGACGAGAAATTTATCTTGGGTAGTCATCCAGACGGACTCTGGTACAAAGGCGAGCTTTCCTGGCAATTCGATTTATCAGGTAAAGTACGATTGTCGGAACACTTTCAGGTGGACTTCTCTCTTCCTGGCTCAAACAACGAAGACAGAAATGCACTCAGTGTTTTCGACAATGCCTCAATCGACGCGAAGTACCTAATCCACATTAATTCAGAAACTTACAACTCTACTCTAGTTCATGTTGGAATGACCTCCCCTATTGTGGGAGACCCCCTATTGGGCACAGCTTCTTTGGTGGATGCAGCCCCTTTGTCTTATGAATTAAGAGCTGGCTACATGGGTGGAATACGACTAAGTTCTTCAATCAGTTTGTATCCCAGCTTTGAGCTTTATCAACGCGAAGTGCTTCAGCATAAAGCCGTTCACTTCACAGATTCGAGCTACCTACCTCCCAACGAAAAACAAACGGGAATCCGATTTGGCATGCTATCAAGTCTACAGATTAACCCAAGACTATTTGTGCAGGTTTCGTTGAAGGGTCAGTGCGGAAATATGAGTTACTCCAATGGTGATTTCGTTCAGTATTTCAATTCGCTCAACGAATCAAGCCGCAGCTGGAGCAGTGGAATAAAATTGGCCTACTTCCTAACAAGGAATTCTCAGCTATTCTTATCCTTGAATTACGAGCATCAAGTCCTGTCAAGTGAGCGCCATGCGAACGATATTGAAAGACGGATATCCCAACTAAACGTCGGCTATCAGTATTTTGTCTTCTAGCAGTTAATCTTCTTCAGGCGATTGATTGATAAAGTCACGGACGATGGTCCATACTGCATCGGATTCGTACCCTCTGCGGAGAAGATGGTCTACCACTTTCTTCCCTCGCTTGAATCGATTGGGCTCTTTGGTTTGGAGCCATTTCTTTCGCGCGAGGTCTTCTAATTTTTCTGAATAAGCCTCATCGTCTAGTTGCTCTATGGCCTTTCGGATGCAATATTCGCTGACCTCGTTCATTTTCAGTTCGCGCTCGAGTCGTTTGCGCCCCCACCCTTTGATGGAGTGCTTCCCTCGAACAAACGCCTTTGCGAAGCGCTCTTCATTGAGGAAGTTATCTTGAATGCATTCTGAAATGAGCAGATCAACGGCCTCTTCAATCAAGCCCATCTTTTGAAGTCGCTGACGGACTTGCTTCTGGCTTCTCTCCTGGTAAGCGCAGAACTTGCGAATCACTTCACGCGCTTTATCGAGGTCGTATACCTTACCGGAGTCTTGCATGGATTCAAAGGTATTTATCTCGATGGCAATTCGGCGGATGTCAGAAACAAAAAGCCCCCTACCGAAAGGCAGAGGGCTGAGGGTTCAGTCAAGTAGACGACTACTTCTTGAGTCGAATTTCTTTATCGTCCGCGTCGAAGAAGTGATACTCCAAGGTCTTGTGAGCATCTCTTTCGATAACACGAAGTTTCACTTTGTACTCACGCTGCCATCTTCTGCGGATTGAAATCCATCTTCCTTTTGTGGAAGTGAGATATGCCGCGATAAATGGGTGAACGTGCAAGAATACTTGTTTGATTCCTTTATTGGCGATGCGCTGAAGTTCATGCTCAATATCGTTGATGAGCAAGATTGGTGCTTCTACCAATGAATCTGGATCTTCTTCACGCGTTGGGATGTTCATCTCTGGACGAACACGTTGGCGAGTAATTTCAACCAATCCGAAACGTGAAGGAGGCAAAATCTTGTGCTTTGCTCGATCCGATTTCATAATCTCCTTGAGCTTCTCGTGCAAGATCTTTCGATTCTCGCCTTTGTGCATATCGATGAAGTCAATCACGATGATTCCCCCCATGTCGCGCAAGCGCAATTGTCGGGCGATTTCTTCGGCAGCAATCAAGTTCACGGCAAGGGCATTGTCTTCTTGAGACTCGCCTTGATTTGAACGGTTACCACTATTGACATCGATAACGTGCATGGCCTCGGTGTGTTCGATGATAAGGTATGTACCCTTGGTCATAGACACAGAGCGACCAAAACTCGATTTGATTTGACGATCTACTCCGAACTGTTGGAAGATAGGAGTCTTCCCTCCGAAGTATTTAACCAAGTCGACTTTGTCTGGAGCAATCGATTCGATGTAGTCTTTGATTTCTTGGAAGAGCTCTTGATCGTCGACGACGATGCGCTCATAAGAATCGTTAAATACATCGCGAAGGAACGCGCTAGCACGGTCCATTTCGCTCAATGCTCTAGCAGGAGCCTTTGCCTTCTTAAGCTGACGATGCATTGTTCGCCACTTCTTGAGCAAGCTCTTCAGGTCGGCTTCTAGCTCCGCAGTCGTACGCCCTTCGGCAACGGTGCGAACTATGAGTCCAAACCCCTTTGGCAGGATGTTTATCGCAAGCTTCTTAAGCCTGTCCTTCTCCTTACGGTCGCGTATTTTCTGACTAACAGAAACGCGGTTGGTGAACGGCACTAGAACGATGAATCTTCCCGCTAGGGAAATCTCCGATGTAATGCGCGGTCCTTTCGTTGAGATAGGTTCTTTCGCTATCTGAACGACTATGTTTTGTCCTGGCTTCAGCACGTCATCCACACTTCCATTCTTATCAATCAGTGGTTGAAACTGGAAGTTGGTGATGTTATTCTGCTGCTTGCCTGTCTGGGTACGCTTCAAAAACGACAGCCACGAGTTTACCTGTGGACCTAAGTCGTGATAATGAAGAAACGCATCCTTTTCATATCCCACGTCAACGAACGCCGCATTCAAACCCTTTGCGAGTTTGCGAACACGACCCACGTAGATATCCCCCACTGAGAAACGATCATCGTCGCTCTCCGTATGGAGTTCCGTGAGTTTACCGTCTTGGAGAAGTGCGATCACTGCCTCGTTTTCACGAGAGTGAATTACTAATTCATTACGCACTTCTGTAATGTTTTAAGACCAAACTAGTCATCCCGGAAAATCGGAATGACATGAAACGCCGAAAGCACCAGCATTTGCGGTGCTCACGGCTAGATGTAAAGAAGAGGATTACTTCTTCTTGTGACGGTTCTTACGCAAGCGCTTCTTACGCTTGTGCGTTGCCATCTTATGACGCTTTCTTTTCTTTCCGCTTGGCATAGCTGAAAATATTTTAATGAATTATTGTTCCCGAATTCGACCGAGGAGTTCTTCAAGCTCCTGTCTTTTCGGATGATTTTGATTCTCGTTCAAAAAGTCCTGCATAGCAGTTACGGCCTCATCGTTTTGGCTGATAGCGAGATGCACTCCCACCAACTTATTCAAAGCGACCTCATCCGTAGGGTAATAGGTCAGAATCTCATTGTAACGGTCGACGGCCTTTTCATACTGACCTGACATTACGGAGAATTCGCCCATCCACATCAACGCTTCATGATGCTGCGGATCTTCCGCCAACACTTCACGAAGTAAGCCAATAGCTACCATTGGAGGTTGTTCCCCTCCTTGGATGATTTCTACTGCTTGTGCAACTTTATCATCTAACGAAGATTGTTGTTCCACCATTTCCTGCTCAGCTTCACGCATGCGGTCAGCGGCTAACTTCTCCTCGCTAGGTGTGCGATTTGCGAAGTAAAGCCCAGCTGTAACACCTACAGCACAAGCAATGGCTATGATTGGTCCAACCTTCATCAAACAATATTAGTCTTGTACAGGAACCTTATCCTTAACACTCTCAGCGAAAACCTTTGCAGGCTTAAATGCTGGGATGTAGTGTGCTGGAATTACCAAAGTGGTGTTCTTAGAGATGTTACGACCCGTCTTCTTGGCACGCTTCTTAATAATGAAGCTACCAAAACCGCGCAGGTATACGTTGTCTCCAGATTCAAGACCTGTTTTTACTTCGCGCATGAAGCCTTCTACAACAGCTTGAACATCAGCTTTTTCCATTCCGGTCTTATCGGAGATTCGTCCAACGATATCCGCCTTCGTCATCGTTCCTGTGAATTAAATGATTAGAGACAGTTTTACTGCATAAATTTGAGGGCGCAAATATAGCCCCTTTTTTTCTAAATCCTAAACCTCGTTTAGCTTTTTTCGGAAGCGTAACTTCTTAAATTCCAATAATTTCCGTGAGTAGATCACACGACTTAAGACAATGGTACAAGCGAATTGCGAGAAACTTGCCCTGGAGGTCGACAAGGGATGCGTATGCCATCTGGCTATCGGAGATCATTCTTCAACAAACCCGCGTAAACCAAGGCCTACCCTACTTCGAGCGGTTCATTGAAGCCTACCCAACCGTCGATGATCTCGCTACAGCAGACCTGGATGAAGTGCTAAAACTTTGGGAAGGATTGGGGTATTATAGCCGTGCGCGGAACCTTCATAAAGGAGCGAAGTACATCTCGGAAAACGGCTTGCCAAAAAATTTTGAAGAGTGGTTGAAAGTTCCCGGTGTGGGTCCGTATACCGCCGCGGCAGTTGCCTCATTTGCTCTAGATGAAAACGTAGCGGTGGTCGATGGAAATGTACACAGAGTACTATCCCGTGTGTATCGAGTGGAAGAGCCCGTCAACACTGCGATCGGACATAAATTGATTCAAGGGATTGCCGATGAGCTCATCAAAGATGAACCTGCAGCCGAACACAACCAAGCAATTATGGAACTCGGCGCTCTGGTTTGCACCCCAAAAGCGCCCAAGTGCGAGAAATGTCCTTGGGCAAATCAGTGCGAAGCATTTGCAACAGGTACACAATTGAAGTATCCCATCAAGCTCAAAAAAACGAAGGTGAAGGAAGTGGGGATGAGCTACACCGCCGTATACGGACAACGGGGCATGTACGTTCAGCAGCGATCTACCGACGGCATCTGGGGCGGGCTTTACGAGGTTCACCCAACAGAGCCAGAGCAAATCGATGTAGATGTGGCCAACAGCATCCGCAATGAGACCTTCAAAGTGACTCACCTACTCTCTCACAGAAAGCTGAACATCACCATTCACTCCATAGAATTAGAAGGTGACGAACCGGATGAACTTTCAGGTTTGAAACTCTACCGGTGGAAGGAGATTGAGCAGCTCGCTTTTCCTAAACCATTACGCGGTTGGCTCGATGAGAAACTCCTACCTTTGCATGATGATTTCGAAGGTTGATTTACTACCTTTGATAGAAACAGATTGAAAATCAACTATGTCAGGTTCACTCAACAAAGTAATGCTCATCGGAAATCTTGGAAAAGATCCTGAAGCAAAGCACTTTGAAGGCGGCGGAATGCTTGTGAAATTTCCGATTGCAACTACAGAAAGCTACAAGAACAGAGAAGGTCAAAAGGTAGAGTCTACCGAATGGCACAACATCGTAGTAGGCCGCCGAGGTCTAGCTGAAGTTTGCGAGAAATACCTGAACAAAGGAGATAAAGTCTACATCGAAGGACGTATCAAAACGCGCTCTTGGCAAGACCAAGAAGGACAAACGCGTTACGCTACTGAGATTCAAGCCGACAATATGACCATGCTTACTCCAAAAGGAGAAAGCAATAGCGGTAGCTCCTACCAGGCTGCACCAGCGGCTCAACAACCTGCGAGCAATCCACAACCTACTACTCCTGTCGATTCAGGAGGTGGTGATTTCAATCCGGGATCAGATGACGATGATCTTCCATTCTGATTCCTATTGTTAACCAAACTCCAAAGTATTGGACCCTGACCCGAGTTCCTCCCTATTTCTTATTTCGATGAATTTCGAAGCCCAATTGATCATCCCATTGATCATTTTGGGACTCCTATTGATTGGTTCTGCCTTGGTTTCCGGATCTGAGGTCGCATTCTTTTCACTCACGCCTGGCGATAAGCAAGCCTTGAACGAAAGTGACGATTCGCGTGATCAAGTTATACTGAAGTTGCTCGACCAACCGGAAGAATTGCTGGCTTCCATCTTGATCAACAACAACTTCATTAATATTGGAATCATCCTTCTTTCTACGTTCCTAACAGACGAAATTTTCGATTTCACCGGATACGAAGAGCTTGGAATAGCCATTGAACTTATCGGCATCACTTTCTTGATTTTGCTCTTTGGCGAAATCCTCCCAAAGGTGTACGCCAACACCAACAACTTGGGCTTTGCCCGACTCATGGCGCGCCCGATGTTCGCTACTAGACGTGGACTCAAGCCGTTGATCTTCATTCTCACGAGAACAGGTCGACTGTTCTCCAAACCGAGAAAAGCGGGCAACATCTCCATGGATGAGTTGGAACAAGCGCTCGACCTTACCGATGACGAAGCCACGAATTCAGATGAACAGAAAATTCTAAGAGGAATTGTTCGATTTGGCTCTACGACGGTAAAGCAAATCATGAAACCTCGAACGGATATCATTGCATTCGACATTAACGAGAGCTATCCGGAAGTGATGAAGGAGCTCTTGGAGTGCGGTTATTCCCGTATTCCGGTCTACCGAGAAAGCTCAGATGTAATTGTCGGTGTACTATACATCAAAGACCTGCTCCCACACATCGATGCACCGGCCGACTTTGCATGGCAAGAACTTCTCAGAGATCCATTCTTCGTGCCTGGAAGCAAGAAAATCGACGATCTACTCAAGGAGTTTCAAGACAAGAAAATTCACCTTGCCGTTGTAGTAGACGAGTTTGGTGGAACGGACGGAATTGTCACTCTGGAGGATGTGATTGAAGAAATTGTTGGGGATATCTCCGATGAATTCGATGTGGAAGAACTCGTGTATTCCAAGTTGGATGATTTCAACTATGTATTCGAAGGAAAGACTCAGATTACCGATTTCTATCGGGTACTGGACAGGAACGATGAGCCGTTTGAAAAAGTAAAAGGGGAAGCAGACACACTAGCAGGCATGTTGTTGGAGTTATCTGGACAGTTCCCTGAAAAGGGGCACACAGAGACTTTTGCAGAATTCACCTTTAAAGTAGAGGCCGTAGATCAACGCCGAATTAAGCGTATTAAGGTCACTATCAACCCAGAAGAGATACAGGAAGATGAAGATCGCTAAGATCGCAGTGCTTGCAGTTGTTACGCTAATCATAGCGAGTTGTGGAGAAGAAGCCTCTCCTCGCCCTTATGCCTATCCTAGAATTGAGCTCCCAGAGCAAGTCTATGAAAACGCAGAACTGGATTCGGTTTACCCGTACAACTTCGAGATCAACGAGAACGCGAGCTGGAAACCTGTGCGCGATGGTTTTGGGTGGATAGATATCGAGTACCCATCCATTTTGGCCACTGTTCAGGTGACGTATAAACCGGTGGAAGATAATCTTCAACAATTGACAGAAGAGGCACACGGTTTAGCTTACAATCACACTGTTCGAGCAGATGGAATCGTTCCAGAAGCTTTCCGCATGCCGGAGAATGAGGTGTACGGCATTTTGTATCGATTCAAGGGTGACGCAGCTACAACCACCCAGTTCTTCTTAACGGATAGCACCACCCATTTTCTACGTGGAGTTGTTTACTTTTATGCTGCAC
The DNA here is from genome assembly GCA_013373425.1 of Flavobacteriia bacterium. Taxonomy (GTDB): domain Bacteria; phylum Bacteroidota; class Bacteroidia; order Flavobacteriales; family Schleiferiaceae; genus Phaeocystidibacter. Next base: position 121,518 of record JABXHW010000021.1, on the reverse strand, counting down.
CGAATGCAGACTCCCTTCGTCCAGCCAGTAATTACATGGCCGAAGAAGTGAAGCACATCATGCGCACCACTCAATGGAACAACAAGTAACGATTGCGGAATACTCAGACTTCAGTCGAGCCCATATTGCTCGGTCAAAACTTGAATCTGAAGGTATCCCATGCATCGTTATCACGCCTGCTTCAAACGTTTTCGGAGGGGGAGTCATGTTTAGTGGAATTCAAATCAGAGTACCAAAAGAGGCACGAGAACACGCTTATGCAGTTCTAGCCGACCTCGACTTCGGTGAAGAAGAGCGAATGCATCTTTAAGGCATTTCCTCAGCCGATTCAATCCACTCTGTCAGCCCGTGCACGTCTGCACGAAGTTTATCCAGATCCTCGATTTCCATAGTTTCTTTCAGGTAGGATAGTATTACAGCGTTGTACTTAGCTTTTCCAGCATCGCTATAACGGTAGGGATCAATACAAGACGGAGTGATATACTCAATCCCAATATCATTCGCTACGATTCTATCATCTTCAGAAACGTCAACAACCCATTGACTTTCTTGAACATTTCCACCACAGTATAACTTAATCCGACCTTCGCTAATGTCTCGCTTAGCAAGATCAACAGGGTCTGGGGTATTCGGTGAAAATTCTACTCTAATAATCGATGCAGTCTCCTCGGATTGCCCTAGGCTTTTCATAGAGAACAGAATGACCAATGCGAACAGAGAGAGGCGTACCATGATGACAAACGTTTCCCTAAATATATGGAATCAGGCGTCTTTTTCTCTGAGCGTCAACCCGAACATTAGCGTACCGATAATCCCTGCAGACAATAACAAGTGAACCGGTTGCAAAACCTTGGGAATATCAAAATAAAACAAGATAGCACCTGTCAAGGTCGACAGCATAACCATCGCAAAGGCACCATTCATGAACTTGAGGAACTGTCCAGCTTTCTTCGTTTTGTACCAGAGGTAGAAAATCAAACCGGTAACCACCAAAGATGCCGAGCGGTGGACGTAAATCATGAAGTCGAGTTTAGAGATCCAACCATCTCGGCTTGCATCATCTCCAAACATTTTGGTCAATCCATCTACTTGCTCTCTCACCTGCGTGCCCAACACGGTTTGAATGAGCATCAGCACCAATGCGATAAAGATCAATCCGCGTGGAATTGGAAGCTGTTTCAACTTTCCACCTCTTAGCGTATTCAAGAACAAAGCGAGCACCATCACAATGGCGAATGCACCCAACATGTGATAGGTGATCTGTCCGGGAATCAAGTTTCCATCCACCACTTCTTTGCCTAACCAGGCTTCAAACCCCAGAAGGAATAATCCGATGGCCGAATACAAAGTATAGCTAGGTTTTCTGCGAATCTCCGTCAGACTCAGAACGAGCAGCAGCACCATCGGCAGCCCGCTCAACGCTCCGAGCAAGCGATTGATGTACTCCACCCAAGTGTGCGTAGGATTGAAAATGGCATAGTCGTGCTTGGTGTACTTCGTCCAGTTTTCAGGATTGTACTCATCCCCAGATGTGAAATCACCGTTTGCCGAATACATCGCATCGGCATGAACAATCATTTGCCCATCACTATACTCTTTCCCTGCTGTCCAAAGAACCTGCGACTCTTCTGTTGGTGGAATCATGTATCCAAAACACTGCGGCCAATCCGGACAACCCATTCCAGAACCGGTCATTCGAACCACCGATCCAGCGAGTATGACCAAAAAGATGAGCAGCAATTCAATTCGCACGAGACGGCGAAACCATAATTCTTTCATGTGAAAGTAGACTTATAGACTATCAGATGGATAGATATTTAGACTAATAGACAATTAGACTCTTGGACTGTTAGACTATCAGAGAATTAGATTTTTAGACTAATGGACAAATAGACCTGCTGACCTCCGTACTTCGACACCTCAACACTTCCCCACATCCGCACGTCGCCACGCCCCCAAAGATACACCGCACATCTAACAATCCTGTCATCCCACAGGTTCAACCGATGACGTAGACCTCATCAAGTTAAGTTATATGCACATCGATATTACTCTGAGTATTCGAACTACTTTTGCCCCATGAAAGGGAATCAACAAGCACTCAACATAGGCATCTTCGCCCTCCTCGCCCTTACTTGGGGTAGTTCATTCATCTTGATGAAGAAAGGACTTGAGTCGTTTGACGGTGTTCAGGTAGCGCTATTGCGTATCTGTTTTGCATTGCTATTTATCCTAGCGATTGGTTGGCGAAAGTTGAAGAACTTTCAAAAGAAGGATTTGCCGGCCATCATGATCGTGGGCTTTCTTGGAAATGGTTTCCCTTACATCCTCTTTGCCTGGGGTTTGATGCACATCGATTCCTCCATTGGTGGAATTACCAACTCGCTCACTCCCCTGTTCACTTTGGTTGTGGGCGCCGTGCTCTACAAAATCAGAATCCGACCGCTTCAACTCGCTGGTATCGCATTAGGTCTTTTTGGAACCTATTACATGATCGACCCAGCGAACAATGCCGCTCTAGGGGAGAATTGGCCGTACGCCCTTTTGACCATTGGAGCTTCCATGATGTACGCCTTTGGTGTGAATACGATAAGCGCGAAATTACAGCACTACGATTCAATCACCATTACGGCACTAGCCCTTACGATTGTTGGTCCGCTGGCGATACTCAGCCTGTTCCTCTTCACAGACTTCACCACGGTAATTTCAGAGGACCCTCAGGCTTTGAATGCCATCGGCTTCATTGCTATTCTTGGTGTGATGGGAACCGGTTTTGCCATTATTCTCTTCAATTACCTCATCAAGAAAGCTTCACAGATGTTTGCAGTTAGCATCACCTACGTGGTGCCCATTGTCGCATTGGGCTGGGGTGTAACTGTCGGCGAGGAAGTGACTGCTGGACATATCATCGGTATCATCGCCATTCTAAGTGGTGTCTATTTGGTGAATGCCCGTAAAATGAAAAAGGCCGCCCAATAAGGCGACCTTCTACTATTCTCTTGGAGTGTACGTTTAGAAATCCGAAGCAGATACGTCTGATGGATTGTACTCTACACGTGTAATCTTAGCTTCGAGTGACTGTGGCCCCAATGGGATAGTCATCATTCGCGGAGCCAAAATGCCGCTCTCCGTAGCTTGGTAATCTGAGAAATCTTGATTGAGCGTCATGCTCTGACCTCCTGGACCCTGTGCAGTTTGTGATGAACGAATTCTCAAGCCTGTTTCGGCGCTGAAATAATGTGTAACCGTGTTGCCCGACACAGTTGCTTCAACCGCATACGCTTTCTCACCATTCACATCAGCAAATTCAGGTAGAAGGTTCAACTCGCTTACATCGTAATTGCGAAGTTCAAAGATGAATGCACCCGCCTTCACTTCAGCCGCTTGCTCTCCTTCCAAGTTTTGAACCTGGCCTCCTGCTTCAATTCTTACTGCATCGCCGTTTACAATGCTCTTCTGACCTCCCATTGGAGAGTTCAAAGATTGGCTGTATTTGTCTGGCGACATCCACACTTCTGAAACCGTGATTGCCATTCCGTTAAAGTTTGCTTCAGCTTCCATGATGTAGCTGCTCACGCCGTTCAAAGCCTCACGACCACCGATTGCTTCATAGTAGTTGTTCATCACGTCAACCGCTGTGATATCCCCCACCAATTCAGCATCTCCGGCTGGCATACCATCGCGTCCGTAGCGAACTACTTCGCCGAATTGGGCGAGACCTTCTTCAACTTCAGAAGCCTTGCCAACTACGGCAATCGTTAAGTTATCTTCTGCAAAGTACTTCTGTGCTGCTGCGCGAACTTCCTCTGCTGTTACAGCTTGAAGGCGCTGTAGGTAATTGTTGTAGTGATCTGGATCGAGTCCTTCACGCTTGATGTTCAAAGCGAAGCTGGCCACGGTTTGAGGACTTTCCAATGACCGTCCGAATGAACCCGCCAAGTAATTTTTCGCAGCTTGAAGCTCATCCTCACTGACCAACTCAGTGCGAATACGATTAATCTCGTAGAGCATCTCAGCAATCGCGCTATCGGTCACTTCGTTTCTCACGGCCGCTTGAGCAGTGAAAGCGGAAACATAGCGGTTAGTACCCAAGCTAGAATACGAACCGTAAGTGTACGACTTGTCTTCACGAAGGTTCAAGTAGAGACGAGCCAATGAGCCGCCACCGAGAATCATATTTGCCAATGCTGCCGCTTCAGCGTCTTCTGCATCACGTGGCAAGTGAACGCGGTTACCCACGCGAATCTCACTTTGAACTGAAGCTGGACGATCGAGCAATGCTACGTATGTCTCTGCTGGAAGTTCTGGAACGGACGCCGTAGAAGGAGTCAAGCGCTTTTGTGCCCAGCTACCAAAATTCTTCTCTACCAAAGCACGTGCTTCTTCAAGCGTGATATCACCAACAATAGCCATGTAAGACAAGTGTGGTGTGAAGTGCGTTTCATGGAACATGCGGCAAGCCGAAGGAGACAAGTTTTCTACTGTCTCTTCTGTCACCAACTCACCATAGGCATGATCGAGACCATAAATACGTGAGCTGTAGAGGTCAGACATTAACGCACCTGGGTCGTCAGCATTTGAACGAATACCAGTGAGTGTCTGCTGCTGAACTTTGTCGAAAGCTTCGTTAGTGAAGCTTGGGTTGAGAACCACATCGGCTAGAATTTCCATCATGCTTTCGTCGTACTTCGACAAGCCCGACACGAAGGCACCACTTGAGAAAGTAGACAAACGCGCTCCCATGAAGTCGATTTCCTCATCGAGCTGCTCTTTGCTTCTGTTCTCAGTTCCTTCACGCATGAGGTCGCCCGTCATGCTCGCCAATCCTGCGTAATCACCTTCGAGTTGTGGCCCCATGTCTACAGAGAGCTGAACCGAAATACGAGGAAGCTTATGGTCTTCAACAACAATAACCGTCAGACCATTTTCTAGTGTGAATTCTTCAAAGCTAGCGATGACTGGCTCACGTGCTGGACCTGGCTCCGGCATCACCGAACGGTCGAGTTTACACGCTGTAGTCACCACAACTAAAGTCAATATGGAGAATAATAAACGTTTCATTTCTTACTTCTTTAGCTGTGTCGATTAGTTTGATTCTTGCATTGACATCGGCAAGTAGTGAAGCACTACTCTATTGTCTTCCGTGAGGTACTCACGAGCTACGCGCTGGATATCCTCACGGGTAAGATTGCGATAACGCTCGATTTCGGTATTCACCAAGTTCGCATCACCGTAGTACACGTGGTAATTCGCCAAGCTTTCCGCGATACCGGCCATACTCGAATTGCTCTGAATGAATGTACTCTCGATTTGGTTCAGTGCTCGTGTAAAGCTCTCTTCATCGATGAGTTCAGCTTGAAGCTTTGCAATCTCCTCATCCATGCTGGTCATCAACACATCTGTAGAATTATCACCATTCGCCAAAGCGAGGGTGATGAAGATTCCATAGTCTTCCAAAGTATAAGGGAAGCTCACTACTTGGATAGCAGTTTGCTCTTGATCCACCATTCTCTTAGGAAGGATAGAAGAACCGCCTCTAGAGAGAACTGTGTTCAGCATATCCAATGCATAAGCGTCATCTGAAGTTTGGCCTGGCATACGGTAACCCACAAAGACACCTGGAATCTGGATGTTGTCATAAATTGTATCAACAATAGGACCTTGGAGTGGATCCTCCTGAACAGTAGGATGAACTACTTCTTCTCCGGAAGGAATATCCTCGAAGAAGCGCTCGATCATTTCGCGCGCCTCTTCCGGATCGAAGTCGCCCGCGATGCTCAATGTAGCATTGTTTGGGATGTAGAACTTCGAGTAGAAATCCATAAACTCAGGCAATTGCGCGGCATTCAAATCATCCATAGACCCAATTGGAGTCCAGGTATAAGGGTGATTGGTGAAAACGCGACCGAACATTTCAGCCTGGAAGCTTCCATAAGGCTGATTGTCGATACGCATGCGCTTCTCTTCCTTAACTACCTCGCGCTGTGTTTCCACACCATCGATGTCGATGTTGGCGTGAAGCATTCTCTCTGACTCAAGCCATAGGCCGAGTTCAAGTTGATTTGCTGGAAGGATTTCGTAATAGAAGGTACGATCTTGAGTGGTATTCGCATTGAGTGCACCACCGTTCGATTGAACGATTTTTGAGTATTCACCTCTACCGATGTTTTCTGTTCCTTCGAAGAGTAGGTGCTCAAAGAAGTGGGCAAAACCAGTTCTTCCTTCTACTTCATCTTTAGAGCCTACATGGTAAAGTACGGTAACCGCCACGATAGGAGTAGAGTGATCTTCGTGAAGAATCACATGTAGACCATTGTCTAGGTCAAACTCCGTAAATTCGATGGCATTTCGTTGAGCTTGGGCCGTCAATGTGGTAGCACAAAGAAGGGCTCCAAGAGTGATCTGTTTCATCACAGGAGGATTAAAATTGATACTGAAATTCAAGCAGCAAGGCCCAAAAGTAACCTTTATTCGGTGGAGTCCCAAGGTTCGCTCCGATACACAGGCCCATTTCTATGAAATATTTGCAGCACAGTTTCCTCTCATTCAATAATTTCGATTACATTTGCAGCCCCAATTCTGGATTGTTTAATAATTAGTACGAACGTATGTACGCAATTGTAGAGATAGCAGGGCATCAGTACAAAGTACAAAAAGACCAACGCCTCTACGTTAATCGTCTCGAAGGAGAAGCAGGTGCGAAATTGACTTTCGACCGCGTTCTTTTGACCGATGATAACGGTAAGGTAGAAGTTGGCGCCCCGGTTATAGAAGGTGTTGCAGTTAATGCAACTATCCTTGAGCACTTGAAGGCTGATAAAGTGATCGTTTTCAAAAAGAAACGTCGCAAAGGCTACAAGAAGAAGAACGGTCACCGTCAGGCCATCACATCTATCGAAATCACTGGTTTCGGTAAGCCTGCCGCTAAGAAAGCCGCTCCTAAGAAGGAAGCAGCAGCGAAGACTGAAGAAGCTCCAAAGGCTGAAGCGAAGAAGCCAGCAGCGAAGAAGACTACTACTAAGAAGGCTTCTGAAGCTAAGACTGACGCTAAGCCAGCAGCAAAGAAAACTACAGCCGCTAAGAAGTCAACTACTGCTAAGAAACCAGCAGCGAAGAAGACTACAGCAAAGAAGGCTGACGATAAGAAATCTGAAGAATAACGAATAAAGTCAATCAACCATGGCACACAAAAAAGGGGTTGGTAGTTCCAAGAACGGACGCGAATCAGAAAGTAAACGCCTTGGCGTGAAAATTTTCGGTGGCCAAGACGCGATTGCCGGAAACATTATTGTTCGCCAGCGTGGAACTAAGCACCACCCAGGTAAAAACGTAGGTATCGGTAAAGATCACACGCTCTTTGCCCTTGTTGACGGAACTGTTGTTTTCTCTAAGAAGAAAGACAACAAGTCAGTTGTATCGATTCAGCCTGCTGAGGCCTAAATCGATATTTTAAAAAGATAAAAAGGCCGTCCATTGGATGGCCTTTTTTTTTTGCTCCAAACTCCGAAGAGCACTCATCCTGTTGGGGCGCATCATCCTTGCGAGGAATGAGGCCTTAATGTACTTTTGAAGACTTCTAAAACGCTGGAACACAATCATGCTCGAAATACACAAAATCCGAGAAGATAAAGATCGAGTTATCGCTGCACTTGACAAGCGCAACATCGATGCTACCGAGACTATCGAAGCGATCCTTCAAGCTGATGAAGACCGCCGACACACTCAAGTGGAACTCGATAACACCTTGGCAGAGTCTAACCGACTTGCTAAAGAAATCGGTGAGCTCTTCAAATCCGGCAAAAGAGAAGAAGCTGAAGCCGCCAAAGCGAAAACAGCTGACCTCAAAACAAAGAGCAAAGAGCTACAAGAGGCCTTGAACACCGCCAGTGAAAAGCAAACCGAATTGCTTCTCACCTTGCCGAACACACCGCATGAGAGCGTGGTGAAAGGTGCACATGCAGATGATAACGTTGAAGTGAAGCGCGTTGGCGACTTCCCTACTCTTCCTGCAGATGCCAAGCCACACTGGGAGCTCACCACAGAATACGACCTGATTGATTTCGAACTAGGAGTTAAGGTAACAGGCGCTGGTTTCCCGGTATACACCAATCGTGGAGCTCGCCTTCAACGCGCGCTGATCAACTACTTCCTCGACAAGAACACCGCCGCTGGATACAGAGAATTCATCCCGCCTTTCTTCGTGAATGAAGAGAGTGGATATGGGACGGGTCAGCTTCCTGATAAAGAAGGCCAGATGTACCACATGGGTGAAGATAATCTCTACGCCATCCCAACTGCAGAAGTTCCAATCACGAATATGTTCCGCGATCAGATTGTAAGCGCAGACGACTTCCCAATCAAAAGCACAGCATATACTCCTTGTTTCCGTCGCGAAGCAGGATCTTATGGCAAAGATGTTCGTGGTCTAAACCGACTTCACCAATTCGATAAGGTGGAGATTGTGAATATTACCAGTCCAGAGAATTCTTATGCTCAACTCGACGAAATGGTGGCTCACGTTGCAAACCTCCTCGAAGAGCTAGAACTTCCTTACCGTATTCTTCGTTTATGCGGTGGAGATATGGGATTCACAAGTGCATTGACTTACGACTTTGAAGTTTGGAGTGCCGCACAAGAGCGTTGGCTCGAAGTGAGTAGCGTTTCAAATTTCGAGACATTCCAGGCTAACCGCCTCAAGTTGCGCTATCAAGGAGAAGACAAGAAGAAGCATCTTTGTCATACCTTGAACGGTTCAGCATTGGCGCTTCCGAGAATCGTTGCTGCACTATTGGAAAACCATCAAGAAGAAGATGGAATTCGTATCCCGAAAGTACTTCACACGTATACAGGATTTCAAAAGATTACAAAATGAGAAAGCTAACGGCACTTGCAATTCTTTCGATTTTCCTCACAGCTTGCAACGGAAACCACCCTGTTCCAAGCGAGTTCAGTACGCTTCACAGCGAAGTGGAATATGCCGATAGTCTAAATACTTTGTTGGACAGCAATTCCATTTGGACAACCTTCAACAAGGTGAAGCCCTATTACCTCTATTTGAGCTCATCTGATTTCGACAGCTCTCTTGCGGATGTGTACATCCATGACCTAACTTGGCTTGATCGATACCAGCGCGCTTTGGGTAAGTGGAGAGGCAAGTACCGCATGCATACGGTTCAGCTCGATGAAGCGTTATCAAGATTGGATAACCTCAAACACGACATTCAATACGACTTGCTCGAATCAGAGCAGGTTTCCACTTACATCGAACAGGAGCGCTCTGTTATTCAGGGAATGCTCGATGAGATTAGCGCTCGTGGGGGTGAAATTCTCTACTACTCCGACGGTGTAGATTCAATGCAAACAAGACTCGATTCTATATTCCCCAATCTTTAATGCCTAAATACTTCTTCATCTACATATTGACCTTTAGCTTCTCCCTGACAACATTCGGACAGGTAAAGAGACAGATGGCCCAACAAGCCATGGATGAAGGTAAGTATGAAGAGGCATTGAGCGATTGGCAGGACTTGTATAAGTCGGACGGCTCCGATTTCTACTACGAACAGATTGTCGATTGTTTCATCCAACTGGAAGAACTCGAAGATGCTGAAGACTTTATCGAGGATCACATCGACAAAGCGCAGAATCGGCAGGATCTTTACCGAATTGACCTTGGGTATATCTCGCTATTGCAACGAGATACCACAGAAGCAGAAGACCGGTTCAACACGGTTCTAGAAGCCATATATCGTCAGCCTGGATTGGCCTATCAATACAGCGAACGCTTTAAAAAACTCGGCATCTTTCAATTCGCCTTGGGTGCGCTTGAAACTGCGGAACGCAGCAATCCACGAATGGCTTTCGATCAGCAAAAAGCCATGCTCTATGCGGAAATGGGAATGCTCGAGGAAATGTACATCTCCTACTTGGAAGTGCTCGAGAAGAATCCAAACTTCCTACCGAGCCTGAAAAACGTGATTCGTTTCAACACCAACCGGGATGGAGAAATCCCACTTGCAGAGGTGCTCAAGCGCGAAATTGTACTCCGCATTCAGGAAACCGACGACATCGTCTTTAATCAGCTATTGATTTGGACACTCACTCAGGAAGGCCAGTATCGACAAGCGTTCCGCCAATTGTCTGCACTTTACCGCAGAACACTAGCAGAACCGTATGAGATTTTTCAACTGGCTGTCAATGCGAAGCAAGCTGGCGACTTCTCCTCTGCGATTTACATTTATGAGTTCTTGATTGAGGAAGAGTCAGCTACCCCGTTTTATGCTGATGCGGTCTTCGGGAAAATCGAAGCCACGCATGCTCAGCTCGTAGAAGAGAACGGCGGCATGGAAGAATTCACTGCACTTCATCAAGAAATGGTGAATGCCAGTGATCTGCTTAGAGGAAATTCCACCCGTAGCAACCTCCTCTTGCTTCAGGCCGAAACCGAATATCTATACCTCAACCAACCGGTGAATGCATTGACCACAATTGAGGCATGCATCAACTCTGCTTCTAGTCAGCCAAAGGTAGCCGCTGAAGCAAAACTCCTCAAAGGCGATATTGAACTCACACAAGGTCAGCCGTACGACGCTCTACTCACATACGCTCAGGTCGAAACGGAGTACGAAGGAGGAATTCTAGGTCAGGAAGCTCGATTCAGAAAGGCGCGTATCGCATTCTACGTAGGTGATTTTGAATTTGCTTTGATTCAGTTCGATGTTTTGAAGCAGTCGACATCCAAACTCATTGCGAACGACGCATTGAGATTGAGTTTGCTCATCAAGGATAATGCGGCATTGGACACAACATACATCATGCTCGAACTCTATGCCCAAGCGCTGATGAAGCAAGCTCAGCATAGGTACGATTTGGCACTGGTTGAACTAGACTCACTGGATGCCATGCTTCAATTCTCCCCTGATCATCCTTTGCTCGATGAGGCGATGTACTCTCGCGCTAGGAACTTGGAAAACTTGGGTCAGCTCGACAGTGCAGCGGAGCTTTACATTGCTGTTGAATCCACCTTCGGGAAGGACTTACTCGCGGATGAATCGCTTATTCGAGCAGCGAGAATTTATCAATATCAATTGTACAATCTCGATAAAGCCAAGGAGCTATACGAGAAAATTGTACTCGAACACGGCAACAGCGTTTATGCTGAAGAAGCCAGAAACGAATACCGCAAATTGCGCGGTGACTTGAATTCATAACTATGTACTTGTACAACGTAACTGTTAATGTAGATGATGATGTGCTCGAGACTTGGCTCGAGTGGATGAGGGAAACACATATTCCAGATGTGCTTCAGACGGGACTGTTCGTGGGTGCTGCATTTTCAAAACTGATGGTTGAAGAAGAATCTGGAACGACCTTCGCCATTCAATACAAGCTCAAAGACATGGAGGCATTCCGCATCTACCAAGAGATGTACGCCGAAGGCCTTCAAGCTGAACACAAGAAGAAGTTCGAGAACAAAACCGTAGCCTTCCGAACCATCATGGAAGTGGTAGCAGAATTCACCGCTGAACGTCTCGACTAATGCGCCCACTCGAAGGCATCAAAGTCGTAGAGCTGGCAACCGTACTTGCCGGACCAGAAGTGGGTCGGTTTTTGGCCGAGCTCGGTGCAACGGTGGTGAAGTATGAACCGCCTGCCGGGGATGTTACGCGGGGATGGCGACTCGCGAACGAAGACAGAACTTCCTCCATATCCGCTTACTTTGCTGCAGTTAATGCTGAAAAGAGCTACGAGCAACTCGATTTAAAATCCGAGGATGGACGGCGAATGCTCAAAGAGCTCTTATCGGACGCGGACATCCTTCTATCCAATTTCAAGCCTTCCGATGAAGAAGCGTTTGGACTGAATCCAGAGGAACTTCGCACTTTAAATCCAAAATTGATTTGGGGCCGAATTAGAGGTTTTGCTTCTGATCCGAATCGACCCGCCTTTGATGTTGTACTACAAGCCGAAACAGGCTGGATCAGCATGACAGGCACTTCTGAGAAACACTTGTCGAAGTTGCCTGTGGCCATGGTAGATGTGATGGCTGCCCATCAACTTAAAGAAGCGCTGTTGTTGGCCTTGCTTGAACGCGAAAGAACAGGCCGAGGATCGTGCTGGGAAGTAACCTTAGAAGAATCCTCACTTTCTGGCCTTGCCAATCAAGCCACGAATTTTTGGATGAATCAACATGTGGCTCAACCCATTGGAACGGCGCATCCGAACATTGCTCCGTATGGCGACCTCTTGCCAACAGCGGATAAGAAGTGGGCGGTACCGGCAATTGGCAGTCAGTCTCAATTCGTGCGATTTTGCATGTTATTGGAATGCTCGGTTCTCGCAGAGGATTTGAGATTTAGAAGCAATGTTGATCGTGTGACCAACAGAACCGCACTCATCGCCGAACTCTCTCAATACACTTCAAAATGGGAAAGTGGAAAATTGGCCAAAGTCTGTACTGAGGAGAAAGTCCCCTTGGGAATTGTCAAGTCGCTCGACGAAGTACTCACATCTGATACCGCTCAGGACATCAGTGTGCATGAAAAAACCGGAGGTAGAGACACCCAGCGCGTGAAGAGTTTTGTTGCAAGAAGGATTTAACCCGTTCTCCGTCGAACTTCCTTATCTTCACACTTCCCAAAATTCACAGTAAATGAAGAAGCTAATCTTTAGTTTGATAGCCATGGGCTCAATGCTAACTGCACAAGCACAACCTGCGGGTATGACTCCCGAATTACTCTGGCAATTAGGCCGAGTATCCCTCGAAGATGTTTCTACCTCAGGAGAAAGAGTTCTCTATGGCGTTTCCAGATACTCCATCGAAGCGAACAGCGGAGAAAGAGATTTGTATGTATACGACCTCTCCACTGGGGTTCCTCAACTCGTAATCGACATTCCTGGCTCCGAAAGCAGCGCCGTTTTCTTCAACGAAAGCACGGTAGGCTACGCTAAGGATGGTCAGTATTGGAAAGTTGAATTCGGATCTGCCCCCGTGAAATTGACAAATCTCCCAGAGGGCTCTGGCAATTTCAAGCCTGTTCAAATGAACGACGGCTCTTGGCAGCTCCTCTTCAGTGTTCGCGAGAAAGTGTTCCCAACTTCAAGCGACCTCTACCCTGGATTGGATCAAGCTGAATTCCGTGTAATTGACGATTTGATGTACCGTCACTGGGATCACTGGACCGATGAGTACGTGAACCATCCAGCATTCGGTGCACTCGACTTGACCGGTGCTAATTTGCTTGAAACAGAAGGAGACGACTATACTCACCTTATGAAGGGTGAACCGTATCATTGCCCGATTCCTCCATTCAACGGGAGCGAGAGCTTTACCATGAGCTCAGATGGAAAATACGTAGCTTACAACACCAAGCGCGCAACTGGACTTGAATTCGCACAGAGCACCAACAGCGCTATCTATCTCTACAATACAGAGACCGGCGAAACCACAGAAGTACCAGGGCAAGAAGGCTACGATGCACATCCACAGTTCTCTCCGAATAACCGATTATTGGCATTCACTTCAATGGCGCGCAATGGGTATGAATCGGATGAAAGCCGACTAGCGATTTATGATCTTCGAAGAGGTTTTACCTCAATCGTAGGTACTGTTGAAGACCAAACTGTTGAGTACATCAACGACTTCCAGTGGATTTCGAATGATGAAATGATTGTGAACGTTCCAACCGGCGCTACTCAACAACTGGCTGAATTGGAGATCGGCAGAGTTCGCGAAGGAGAGCGTATTGAGTATGACTTCGACTTCCTCACCTCAGGTGATTACAACTACAATGGCTTCAAATATGCGGATGGCAACCTATTCGCAGAACGTCAGGATATGAACCACGCCACTGAAATCTTCCAAGTTCGCGAGGGAGAAGTGGTGGCGTTGACTCACGTAAACGACCAGATTTATCAGGCCATCGGCTTGAGCAATGTGGAAAAACGAATGGTGACTACTTCAGATGGCAAAGAGATGTTGACATGGGTGATTTACCCTCCAGACTTCGACCCAACGAAGAAGTACCCGACTCTACTTTATTGTCAAGGTGGACCACAGAGTCCGGTTTCACAATTCTACAGCTATCGTTGGAACTTCCAGCTCATGGCTGCACAAGGGTACATCGTGGTAGCGCCTAACCGTCGCGGTGTTCAAGGCTTCGGCTCTGAATGGAACGAGCAAATCTCACAAGACTGGGGCGGGCAAGCCATGCGCGATTATTTGGCTGCCATTGATGACGTAGCCCAAGAGCCTTATGTGGATACCGACAACCTCGGTGCAGTAGGTGCCTCTTACGGCGGCTACAGTGTGTATATGTTGGCAGGTATTCACGAAGGACGATTCAGCGCCTTCATCAGTCACTGTGGACTCTTCAACATGGAAAGCTGGTATGGCTCTACAGAAGAGTTGTTCTTCGCCAACTGGGACCTCGGCGGACCGTATTGGCAAGACCCACAGCCGGCGAGCTACACCGACTATAACCCAGCGAAGTTTGTGCAAAACTGGGATACACCAATTTTGGTGATTCACGGAGGTAAGGACTTCCGCGTTCCAGAAAACCAAGGGATGGAAGCCTTCCAAGCTGCTCAGATTCGCGGTGTGGAGAGTAAGTTCCTCTACTTCCCCAATGAAGGTCACTGGGTGCTTAGTCCTCAAAACGGACTCGTTTGGCACACTGAATTCTTCGGTTGGCTAAGGACACATTTACAAGACTAAGACTACAACCCCGAGAGCAATCTCGGGGTTTGTTTTTTCTATGCTAGAGAAACTGTTTATCAAAAAGAGCTTCAGATGGGAGAAGACGTATCACTCGAACGAGGAAGCGCAGTCAGAACTCCTCGCACACATCAACACTGCGGAGGATATTGGTATTAAGGAGAATTTTCATCTCGGCGAAAACACCTTCAAATTAAAGCTTAGCTATGCTTTCGTCGATGTGCTTTTCAACTCTGTCGAACGGTACATTGAGGTAGATGGGGAAATTGAAGACGGAAGAGTAACCTTACACATAGCTCCTCATTCTATCTTTGGAGCCTTTGCGCTACTTCTAGCTGCACTGTTTGTTTTCGTTGGAATAGGCTTGGCCTCCGAAAAGCTCATACTGGGACTCGCCCTCATCTTCATCTTCCTTCCTTTAAGCGGGCTATTCATGCGCTTCTTCACTAAGGATGCCGTAAAGAATGTGGAGATTATCCTGCGCAAGCACTTCAAACTCGAGGAGGTTGTGAATTGAAGGAGTAAGTACCCCAAGAGATAGACTTTACCTACCTCAACACTTTAACACCTCCCCTCCCCCTGAGCCCCTTAAAAACCTTTAACTCCCTTACCCCCTTTTCCGTACCTTCGCGCCCCAATGGAAACACCATTCGAAATATTCACGCACTCCAGCGGAATCCGCATTGTTCACCGACAAGTGAATAGTCCGGTTGCGCACTGCGCCTTGGTTATTGATGCAGGCTCCAGAGACGAGAATGACAATGAGCAAGGAATGGCGCACTTCATGGAGCACGTGCTGTTTAAAGGGACGAAAAAACGCAAGGCATATCACGTCTTGAGTCGTCTTGAAGACATCGGTGGTGAACTGAATGCGTATACCTCGAAGGAAGAAACGGTCCTCTATGCTTCAGTATTGGAGCGACATCTTCCACGTGCCATTGAACTCATCTTTGAAATCGCTTTTCAGTCTACTCTCCCCGAAAAGGAGGTAAACAAAGAACGCGATGTAATCAATGATGAAATCAGCTCCTACCTCGACTCCCCTAGTGAGCTCATCTTCGATGATTTCGAAGAGTTGATTTATGCGGGTCACCCGATTGGTAGAAACATTCTCGGAACACCAGAAAGCTTGGAAGCCATCAATAGAGAGCGTTTGCTCGACTGGATCAACAAGCACTACTCGCCCGAAAGGATGGTCTTTAGCACGGTGGGTAATTTCTCCCTGAAGGACATCCGAAAGTGGATTGACAAATACGCGCTTGAGGTAAGAACGGGAGATGCCCGCTACCACCGCAGACCTATCAACGAATACACTCCGAAGTATCAATCAGAGGCCAAGGAGACGTATCAAACGCATGCAATCATTGGCAACCGTGCATACGGTATGCATCATCCCGATTTATCGGCACTCATTCTCCTCAACAACCTGTTGGGTGGACCTGGTATGAATTCCAGATTGAACCTCAACATTCGAGAGAAGTACGGATTCGCTTACAACATCGAATCGTTCTTTACGCCGTACACAGATACCGGAGTAATTGGCGTATATGTGGGAACTGATAAAGGCACCATCGATCGTACCCTTCGATTGGTTCAACGCGAATTGAAACTACTTCGCGAGAAGAAACTAGGGGTGGTTCAATTGAAAAAGGCTAAGCAGCAAATTCTGGGTCAGATTGCACTTGGACAAGAGAACAACTCCAGCGCGAGTATAGGTCAGGGTCGCACACTACTTCACTACAATCGAATTGAAACATTCGAAGACATTGCAAAGCGCATCGAAAGTATCTCATCGGATGCCCTACTTCGTGTAGCCAACGAGGTATTCGACCCCAATCAGTTGAGTACACTCATTTACAAGGCGAGATAGAATCCTATTCCAGCTCTTCCATCGTCGCGTTTCGCTTTGTAACTTCGAGCAAAATACGCGCACATGGAATTTCTACCTGAAAGCATAGATCAATACGTTCACAATCACACTTCACCAGAAAGTGAACTATTAGCCGACCTCAATCGTGAAACCTGGGCTAAGATTCTCATCCCAAGGATGCTCAGTGGTCATTTGCAAGGACGAGTACTTTCTATGTTCTCTCATTTGATGAAGCCAAAGCGCGTATTGGAAATCGGTACCTACACTGGCTATTCTGCTCTTTGCCTGGCCGAAGGAATGCCCGAAGGTTCTCAGCTCCACACCATCGATATCAATGAGGAACTCGAAGATTTCGTGAAGAAGTACGTGGAACGCAGTGGCCATTCCGATAAGATCATTCAGCACATTGGCAATGCAATGGAAATCATTCCCAACCTTGACGAGAAATGGGATTTGGTGTTTATCGATGCCGATAAAGAGAATTACCTCAACTACTACAACATGATCATCGATCGCATGAATCCAGGCGGATTGATTCTATGCGACAATGTCCTTTGGAGTGGCAAAGTGGTAGATGAAAACGAAACCGACGAGGAAACCGCCACTTTACGCGCTTTGAACAAAGCTATTCTCGAAGATTCTCGTGTTGAAAACGTATTGCTCCCTGTTCGAGATGGCTTGATGGCGGCGCGTGTGCTTTAAGCGCAAAACCTGACAAATCGCATTTTTTAGTAGGCCAGGTGCATCGAACTTTGTCGCAAAGCAAAGACGATGAACACCAGTAAATACAATCTAGCTGTACCAAGGTATACGAGCTATCCTCCAGTTCCTCATTGGAATACGGATGCGTTCAATCTGGCAAAAGCCCATCAATCTTTTGTCGATGAAGTTCGAAGAAAAGGTGAGCTGAGTTTGTATTTGCACCTTCCCTTCTGCGAATCGCTTTGCACCTACTGCGGATGCAACAAACGCATCACCAAAAACCACGCAGTGGAGACACCCTACCTCGAGAACATCCTTCGTGAGTGGGCCATGTATGTGGAGCTGCTGAAAGGAGTGGATTATAGAATTTCGGCGATACACTTAGGCGGAGGAACCCCCACGTTCTTTGGTGCAGAAAACCTCAGAAAACTGATTAAAGGGCTACTCAACGAGCAACAACTCTCCGAGAATTACTCCTTCAGTTTTGAAGGGCACCCCGCCAATACCACCACTGAGCATTTACACACTCTAAGTTCTGTAGGCTTCAAGCGAATGAGCTTGGGGGTTCAAGATTTCGACCCTGTGGTTCAGAAAGCCATTCACCGCTGGCAGTCGGTAGAGCAGGTTCAAACCTGTGTAGATGCAGCTCGAGATGAGGGCTATGACAGCGTCAATTTCGATTTGATTTATGGTCTGCCTTTCCAAACTCCAGAAGGATTGGAGAACACGTTTACGGAAGTGACGAAGATGCGCCCAGATCGTATTGCCTTCTACTCCTATGCACACGTGCCTTGGGTGAGTAAAAGTCAGCGCGCCTACGATGAGAACGATCTACCTTCTCCGAGCGAAAAGGCATACCTCTATGCGTTGGGCTGCTCGATTTTGAACAAGGCTGGTTATGTTGATGTGGGAATGGATCACTTTGTGTTGCCTGGCGACGAACTGTTCACTGCACGTGAAACGCGTCATTTGCACCGCAATTTCATGGGATACACGCACGATAGAGAAACCCTACAGCTCGGTCTTGGTGTGTCTTCCATTTCCGACTCTGGATCCGCGTATTGGCAGAATGAAAAAGTGGTAGAAGACTGGGCGAAGCGCATAAAATCCGGCGAATTCCCGATTTTCAAAGGCCACAATGTTTCGAATATCCAAGGACAGATTCGACAGCGTATTTTGAATATTTCTTGCTATTTCAAACTTCATGAATCGGATCTTATCCAAGCACTTCAAGTCGACCCTAGTTTGAATGAAAAGCTCTTCACCTTCGCAAAGGATGGCTTGATTCGAATTGGTGTGGATGGAATGGAAGTGACACCAAAAGGAAAGAACATTGTGCGTGTCATTTGCGCGGCGTTCGACCCTGACATGAATGTGATCAAAGAAGGCATCTTTAGCAAGGCGGTTTAGGTCGTCCTTCAATCCTTTCGACTCCCCGATTTTCAGCTTATCTTTCTAAAAAAATAAGCATGATGTATCGATGGATTCTTCCCTTATTTCTCGTTTCAGCAGGACTACACGCACAGCACAGCTCCGTGAACGACAGGATGAGAGACGCATTAGAAGCACAGGCAGAGTTGGACAGCGCCTATGCAGATGCCGAGCACTCGCCCTTGCTTGAGGAGGATTTAGCTTCCTTTAATGGACATGAGTACTTCCCAATCGATACTAATTGGATGGTAACGGCCAAAGTGATTCGCACTCCAGATGCCAAGCCGTTTGAGATGGCCACCACCACCGATCGTCGACCTGTCTATCGTCAGTTTGCTTGGCTGGAGTTTGAGGCGGAAGACACCGTAGTACGACTAGCGATTTATCAAAGTATCCGACTTCTGAATCGTCCGGGTTATGAAGACTATCTTTTCTTGCCTTTTGGAGACGGCACCAATGGCGGATCAAGTTATGGCGGGGGTCGGTATCTCGACCTGCGCATTCCAGATGGAGATGATATATATATTGATTTCAACCAGTGCTACAATCCCTACTGTGCGTATGGTGGACCTTATTCTTGTCCGAGAATTCCAGAAGAAAACCTGTTGATCATTCCCATTCGCGCGGGAGTTAAAGCTCCGTCCTTTCATCATTAAACTTTATTGGGAGCAGAGACGTTTTCTCCTAAAAGCACACCATGAAACTTAAGACGATAAAGAACATCCATCCCGCTATTGCCGCTCACATGCCAGGATTGAGCACGTGGCGAGCGATGCCTACTCAACATATTGAATGGCTGGATCCATTCCTATTCTTGAACCATCACGGTCCAGACCACTTCCCTCCATTTAACCGAGGGTTACCATTCGGACCTCACCCACACCGTGGTTTCGAAACACTCACCTACATCCTGAAAGGTGAGCTCGTGCATCAGGACACTACAGGATATAAAAGTCGCATTACAGAAGGCGGCGTTCAGTGGATGACGGCTGGAAGTGGATTGCTTCACTCTGAGACGTCTTCAGAAGAGTTCTTGAAGAAAGGTGGAGAAGTGGAACTGATCCAGTTGTGGCTTAATCTGCCAAGTCGACTTAAAATGGCCAAGCCGGACTATACAGGACTACAAGCTGAAGACCTCGTTCATCTTGAACCGAAAGAAGGCGTGAAGTTGCACTTGTTAAGCGGCAATCTCTACGGTGAAACCGGCCCTATCGATTCTATTACCAATCTCACCATGTCATGGCTTGAAATGAAAGCGGGAAGTGAGATTTCATTGGAAGTTCCCGATCGCAACGAAACGCTATTCTATGTGGTAAGCGGGGATGTTGAGGTAAACGGAAAGACTATTAAAAAGCGAAGTTTGGTTCAGTTTGAAAGAGATGGAGGTTATATTGAAGTAAGAGCATCGGAGGACGCGGTCATCTTGTACGGGTTTGGATTGCCGTTCAATGAACCCATCGCCGCACATGGTCCATTTGTGATGAACACCTACGACGAAATCGAAAAAGCCATTCAAGATTATCAATCAGGTAAAATGGGGAGATGGCCAAGTTCTTGATTTTGTAACTACATGAAAATCAAGCCACTTATCCTAACTACGCTTTTGCCTGCTGCGTTGTTTTCGCAGCAAGGCGATACTGCCTATTATCACGGTCCAGAGGCAGGAATAGCGGTTGAACATGCATCTTTCATCATCAAAACACACATGGACCTAGGTGAATTCATTGCTAGAGTCCCATCAAATGATTTCAGGACGATTGATACAACCACTTCAGATAAGGGGCCGAAATATGTATTATCCTTCGTAGATGAACCTCTGGTTTTCTACGAATGGATGTCCATGCATATCACTGATGCAACTGGGGAAAATGAAGGAATTAACACTTACCAAGTACGTTATTGTACTGGAAAGAGTAATAATAGAACTGCGGATGCCGTGTACTACGTCCGCGGTCAATTTCAAGAGGTCTTTAAGGAGTGGTGGGGAGTAAATTTAGGATTTCCGAAGCGAC
Organism: Flavobacteriia bacterium; assembly: GCA_013373425.1. Lineage (GTDB taxonomy): Bacteria > Bacteroidota > Bacteroidia > Flavobacteriales > Schleiferiaceae > Phaeocystidibacter. Next base: position 100,787 of record JABXHW010000021.1, on the reverse strand, counting down.
TTGTATATCCGCATCGCGAGCAATAGCACAACAACTAAAGCGACGAGACCTACTAGACCCCAGAGCATATCCACAGTATTCCTGAGCTCCACCAAGAACACGATGGCAAAAAGGAAGATAGTGGCCACTTCATTCCACATTCTCATTTGATTCCCGGAGAACCGGAAATCGCCTCTCGCCTGTAGCTTGTAGATGTAATGCAGACTGAAGTGATAGAGGTAAAGTCCAACTACAAAGCCCAGCTTCACCCAAAGCCATTCTTGGATATACCAATTGAGGGTGTCTAACATCCAAAGCCCGAAAATCAAAGTAATGATTGCCGATGGCCAAGTAATCCCGAACCAAAGGCGGCGCTTCATGATGGCAAATTGCTTGAGGAGCACCTTTCCTTCTACGGAACCTGATTCATGTGCCTCTGCGGCATACACGAATAAGCGAGGCATGTAAAACAAGCCCGCGAACCAGGTTATAACAAAGATGATATGGAGGGCACGTACGTAGAGCGGGTCCATTACTTGCCGTATTGGTCGTTGTAGTATTGTTGATATTCACCGCTAGTGACGTTCTGCAACCACTCATCGTTACTGAGATACCAGTCGATGGTTTCCGCGAGCCCTTCTTCAAAAGTCACGCTTGGCTCCCACCCCAACTCTTCGTTGATTTTGGTAGCGTCAATCGCATAGCGGCGATCGTGTCCAGGGCGATCCTTAACGTAGGTAATCAAGCCTAAACTTGTACCTTCTGGGCGACCTAGTTTCTCATCCATGAGCTTACAAAGCACCTTGACCAAATCGATATTCTTCCACTCGTTGAAGCCACCGATGTTGTAGGTTTCTCCGTTCAACCCTTCGTGATACACTAAGTCGATTGCACGTGCATGGTCAATAACATAGAGCCAATCGCGTGTGTAGTTGCCATCCCCGTACACTGGCAGTGGCTTCATATTCACGATGTTGTTGATGAAGAGCGGGATGAGCTTCTCAGGGAAGTGATTTGGTCCGTAGTTATTACTACAGTTGGTCACTACATAAGGTAGTTCATACGTCTCACCATAGGCTCTCACAAAATGATCGGAACTCGCTTTTGATGCCGAGTATGGTGAGTTCGGCTGATAAGCGGTGGTCTCCATAAAGAGGCCTTCTTCTCCGAGCGTTCCGTACACCTCATCCGTAGAAATGTGATAGAACCGCTTGTTTCCCAAATTGTCTGCCCAATTCGCTTTGGCGGCGTTTAGGAGATTGACAGTACCGAGCACGTTAGTGCGGACAAATGCTAGTGGGTCTGTGATGGATCTATCCACATGGCTCTCAGCGGCAAGATGAATTACTCCTTCGGGATTGTACTTTTCGAAGAGCGCATTCACGGCATTCGCATCAACGATGTCTACTTTCTCGAACTGATAGTTGGGTCGCTGATCGATGTCCTTGAGGTTTTCCAAGTTCCCTGCATAGGTCAGCGCATCAACATTGATGATACGATAATCAGAGTAGCGTTTCACAAATCGACGCACTACATGTGAACCAATAAAACCAGCGCCTCCTGTAATCAATATAGTTTTCATCATTTCTATCCTTTGGGTTCGAATGCAATTGAATGAGCCTCTGCCCATTTCTTCACCTCTTCCACAATTGTGCGTTGCTCTTGCTGACTAGAGAAAATGTCGAGTGACAATTCTTTCCAATCTTTCTCTACTAGAAAATCAACACCGTACGATTGCTCTACGATTTCCTTTATTTCAGCTGTGAGAAGGATGGATTTTGGTTTGGTGGAGTTCTTCCACTCAATTCGATCATCCTTCAATCTCACGAAGTACGATTTTGCCAATCTAGAGTACCACTGCAGTGCAATAACTCCAAGGACAAATGCAATGGCGTACCAATTCACTGGGCTCTTTAGAACGATGTAATCGTAAACTAGCCAAACGGTGTATCCCGCTCCCAACAATGTGAAAGCAATCAAAAAGATTGGACGGTTAGCTAATTGCTGAGGTCTGAATTCCTTCATTTATTCAATGTTTGCTCGAACTTCCAGGCGGAAGCAAGCATTTCTTCAAGGCTGTGAACGGGCTCCCAATTGAGCACTTTCTTGGCTTTTGAGATATCTGCATAAACAGCAGGAACATCTCCAGGTCTTCTCGCCACAACTTCATGTGGAATGTTTATGCCTGTAGCATTTTGGAAGGCGTGAATCATCTCGAGCACAGTAGAGCCTTCTCCAGAACCCAGATTGATGATGTCATTCACTCCAGGCTCCATCTCAGTAGCCACTTCAAGCGCCGAGATGTGAGCTTTGGCGATATCTACAACGTGGATATAGTCGCGAATGCAAGTGCCATCTCGGGTGTCATAATCTCCACCGAAGACTTTCAATCCGCTTCTCTTTCCAATTGCGGTTTCAGTGATGTACGGCACCAAGTGGTGTGGAACACCTTCTTGAAACTCTCCAAGGATACCACTGTGATGCGCTCCAATAGGATTGAAATAACGAAGCGATATCGTTTTCAATTCTTCAGATCGAGTGGCATCACGGATGATTTCTTCGCCAATGCGCTTTGTATTCCCGTAAGGCGACTCGGCTTCCTTCACAGATTCCGCCTCATTTACAGGAAGAGTGTCTGGAATTCCATACACCGTACAAGAAGAACTGAAAACCATCGATTTCACTTTGAACTCGCTCATCAACTCGAGTAAATTCATCGTGGAAACCAAGTTATTCTGATAGTACTTCAAAGGTTGATGTACGGATTCATCTACGAGCAAGTAGGCCGCGAAGTGAATCACACCGCTTAAGTCGGGGTGCTTCTCGAACACCTTTCTCAATGCGACTGCATCGCACATGTTGACCTCTTCGAAAATGGGTCTCTGACCGCTAATGTGTTCGATTCTATCCATGACCTCAAGGTCTGAGGTGCTCAGGTTATCCAGAACAATAGGGGTATAGCCAGAGTCGAGTAGTTCAACTACTGTATGGCTGCCTATGTAGCCAAGTCCGCCAGTGACTAATACCTTCTTGCTCATTTGTTCTTGCGAGCGTACTGACTAAAGTCTTTGTGCTCCTTCTTGTAAAGTTCTTCGCTTGGGAGACTCTTGAAGTACTCGTAGGTAATCTTCAATCCTTCAGCTCTATTCACCTTGGGTTCCCAGCCGAGAATATTTTGAGCCTTTGTAATATCTGGTCGACGTTGAGTTGGATCATCAACAGGAAGCTCTTTGTACACTACCTTCTGATCTGTGCCAGTAAGTTTGATAATCTCTTCGGCGAAATCGCCAATTGAAATTTCATCAGGATTCCCAATGTTCACCGGCTGAGCATGGTCACTCAGCAAGAGACGGTAAATACCTTCAATCAAATCATCTACGTAACAGAAGGATCTTGTCTGGCTTCCATCTCCAAAGATGGTAAGGTCTTCTCCGCGTAGAGCCTGACCAATAAAGGCAGGTAGAACTCGACCGTCATTGAGTCTCATGCGTGGCCCATAAGTATTGAAGATGCGGACAATACGTGTTTCCAAACCGTGATAGGTATGATAGGCCATCGTCATCGCTTCTTGAAAGCGCTTGGCTTCGTCGTAAACACCACGTGGACCAACTGGATTCACGTTGCCCCAGTAATCTTCCGTCTGTGGATGTACGTGCGGATCTCCATAAATCTCGCTGGTACTAGCCACAAGAATTCGTGCCCCCTTTGCTAAAGCTAAACCCAAGCAGTTGTGCGTTCCTAGAGATCCAACTTTTAGTGTTTGAATGGGAATCTTAAGGTAGTCAATTGGACTTGCAGGTGAAGCGAAGTGCAAGATGTAATCAAGGTCACCAGGAACATGGATGAAGTTCGAAACGTCGTGATTATAAAAAGTGAATTTCTCATTCTTGAACAAATGCTCAATATTCTTGAGATCACCTGTGATGAGGTTATCCATACCAATCACTTCGTGTCCTTCAGCAATCAATCTGTCGCATAAATGCGAACCCAAAAAACCGGCCGCTCCTGTTACTAACGCTCTTCCCATTTCGTCTTTTTATTGTACTCCGATTCCGAAGTATGTAAATCCTGCTTCTCTCAACTTCTGACGGTTGTAAAGGTTACGTCCATCAAATATCACAGGAGCGTTCAAGCTACCTTTAACCCTATTCCAATCTGGAACGCGGAATTCTGCCCATTCCGTAATTAGCAAGAGTGCATCCGCACCGTCTAATGCCTCATACTCGTCTTGAGCATAGTGAATAGTATCGCCTAAGTGAAGGTGTTTAGCTTCTTCCATCGCCACTGGGTCGTATGCAGAAACGGTTCCTCCAGCCTTCAGAATTTGATTGATGATCACCACGCTTGGCGCTTCACGCATATCGTCAGTTTGAGGCTTGAAGCTCAACCCCCAAACGGCGAACTTCTTGCCGCTCAAATCACCAAAGTGGCTCTCGAGCTTGGAGAACATCACGCTCTTTTGATCTTCGTTTACATTTTCAACCGCTTCCAAGATGCGCATGTCGTGTCCGTTTTCACGAGCTGTGCGAATTAATGCTTTTACATCTTTCGGGAAGCAACTACCTCCGTAGCCAATACCTGGGTAAATGAATTTATTTCCAATTCTTGGATCGCTGCCAATACCGTTACGTACTGAATTCACATCTGCCCCCATGATTTCGCAGAGGTTTGCGATGTCGTTCATGAAGCTAATCTTGGTTGCAAGCATCGCATTTGCAGCGTACTTGGTCATCTCAGCCGATGGGATATCCATGAAAATCACAGGGTGACCGTTCAATGTAAACGGACGGTAGAGGCGCTCCATAATTTCTTTAGAACGATCACTTTCAACTCCGACAACGATTCTATCTGGCTTCATGAAGTCATCAACAGCAGCTCCTTCTTTTAGGAACTCAGGGTTTGAAGCCACATCAAACGTCAAGTCAGAACCTCTCGCGTCGAGTGATTCTTTAAGTTGGTTGCGAACTTTCTCCGCCGTGCCCACAGGAACGGTCGACTTGGTAACCACCACGAGGTAGTCGGTCATATTCTCACCGATGCCCTTAGCAACCTGAAGAACGTATTTCAAGTCGGCAGACCCATCTTCACCCGGAGGCGTTCCTACGGCGATAAAAGCTGCCTCAGCACCTTGAATACTCGATCCAAGGTCTGTAGAAAACTTCAACCTACCTTTGGTGTAATTGCGCTTTACAATTTCCTCAAGACCGGGTTCGTAAATAGGAAGAATCCCATTTTTGAGGTTTTCGATTTTCTTTTCATCGATGTCAATACAAGTTACATTGATTCCCACTTCGCTCAAACAAGCGCCTGTTACCAACCCAACGTATCCTGTACCTACAATTGCAATGTTCATGATAGACTGATCTTAGTCCTTATTTATAAATTCCAAAACGGAACTCGCGATGTATTCTAGCTGCTCATCATCCATCTCGGTATGCATCGGAAGTGAAATCACTTCGTCAACCAATCTTTCCGTTACAGGAAAATGACCGTTTGGATATCTATCATCCTTGTAAGCTTCTTGCATATGCAACGCTACCGGATAATAAATCATGCTTGGAATTCCTTTCTCAGCCAAAGCCGATTGTAGTTCATCTCGCTTTCCATTCTTTACCATCATTGTGTATTGGTGGAAGACGTGTGTACTTCCCTCCGCTCTCACAGGTGTTACTAACTGCTCGCAAGATGCAAAGGCTTTATCATAGTATTCTGCAACTGCCTTTCTCGAATTGGAATAATTATCCAACTTTCTCAATTTGACACGCAAAATTGCCGCTTGGAGACTATCGAGACGAGAATTCACTCCAATTCTGTCGTGGTAGTATCGTTTCGACTGACCGTGGTTAACGACCATTCTCATCTCTGCAGCGAGCTCGTCATCATTGGTAAAGATAGCTCCTCCGTCTCCCATACAACCAAGGTTCTTAGATGGGAAGAACGAAGTACAACCGACATCTCCAATGGTTCCCGCCTTTTGCGTGGTTCCGTCTGAGAAAGTATAATCTGCACCAATTGCTTGAGCGGTATCTTCAACAACTTTCAGATTGTGCTTTTTAGCGATTTTCATCAAGCCATCCATATTAGCTACCTGCCCGAACAGGTGCACAGGAACGATAGCCTTAGTCTTTGGAGTGATAGCTGCTTCTACTGCCTCCAAATCGATAAGGAAAGTATTCGGATCAACATCAACTAGGACAGGTGTCAATTGAAGCAGTGCAATAACCTCAGCCGTTGCTACGTAAGTAAATGTGGCAGTAATCACCTCATCACCAGGCTTCAAGCCCAAACCCATCATTGCTACTTGAAGAGCATCTGTTCCATTCGCGCAAGGAATAACGTGCTTTACTCCTAAGTAAGATTCAAGCTCTTCTTGGAAAGAGCGAACCTCCGGTCCGTTGATATAAGCACTTGAACGAATCACGTCCAAAACTGCACTGTCAATTTCTTCTTGGATATTCTCATATTGAGTCACCAAATCAACCATCCGAATTTCTTTCATGGAAGTGTGTCTTAATTTCAGCCAAAAGTAAGGAACACAGACCAAACGGAGTACTGAATTGATTCGTTTCCTCTATGAGACGATATCTCTTAAAAACCCTAATTTCGCGGTATGCGCAAATTGATTTTCTGCACCCTAGCTCTTCTAAGCATCCCAAGCTTTGCACAAGTGAATGTGAGAGATTCGCTCGCTCAAGGCTGGCTCTTCAACATTTCCACATCCTACATGCTCAAGGGAGGTGATTTTGCGGAGTACCTGGGACCAAATTTCACTATCGGCGGGGATATTCAATACAAGTTCAAATCGAACTTGATTTTGTCTTTCGGTGGACGATACCATTTTGCCGACCAGGTGAAAGATGCCCAAGCCATTTTTGGAGACATCATCACAAGTAGAAATGAAGTACTTGGCCTAAACGGAGAATACGCCCCAGTCACATTCAGAGAAAGAGGTTGGAACACTTCGTTGGATTTGAGCTACATCTACAACGGTCTCGGTCACAATGTAAATTCCGGAGCGATGGTATCTGTCGGTGCAGGTTTCAACGCACATTGGATTGATGTGAGAAATCAACTCGACAATACTCCACAAATTCAAGATGAATACCTCCGCGGATACGATCGATATACGCAAGGTTTTATGACACGCCAGTTCATTGGCTATTTTCACGCAGGAAATCGCAGAACGATAAACTTCACCGTGGGTCTTGAATTCATGCAGGGGTTCAACTCTAACAACCGCGGGTACAACTACAACACTCGAGCATTCGACACGGATAGTAAGCTCGACCTGTACTACGGAGTGCGCTTCTCTTGGTTCCTTCCAATTTACGACGAGAACGCTCAGAAGTTTTTCTATTACTAATGCTTCCCCTCTTCCGAATTACCTATCGTCTCTACGCCCTTGCCATCCGATTGGTATCACCCTTCAATCCAAAGGCGAAGGAATGGTCACGGGGTAGAAGTCGTATTCGTGAAGACCTTAAAGGAATTGAATCACACTCTATTCTGTGGTTTCATGCCGCCAGCTTAGGTGAATATGAGATGGGGAAACCCACCATGATCAAGTTGAAAGAAGCCTTTCCGGAAAAGAAACTGCTTGTCACTTTCTTTTCTCCTAGTGGATACCTCCACAAAAAGGACGACTCCACACATGATTTCGCCTGCTATCTCCCACACGACACAACAAAACAGGTTCAAGATTTTCTGAATTTGGTTAATCCCGAAATGGCCGTATTCATCAAGTACGACTTCTGGCCGACGCTCCTGAAAGAGTGCATCACCAAACGCATCCCCACTTCTGTAATCTCGGCGACCTTCAGGAAAAAACAATTCGTTTTCTCCAGCCTAGGCTTATCGATTCGCAAGCTATTGCATCAATTCGACTTAATCGCAGTTCAGGATAGCAGGTCGAAGGAACTACTCCTAAGCAAGGGATTCACGAACGTGGAACTTACTGGAGATGGTCGGTTCGATAATGTGAGCCAATTGTCGAAAGGAGAGTTTGAAAACGAGTATCTCAAAGCATTTTGCAGCGAACGTCAGACTTTTTTTGGTGGTAGTATTTGGGAGGAAGATGAAGAAATGATTCTCCCTCAGATCATGCGCCACCCGTACCTGAATTTCGTTTTAGCACCACACGATGTGAGTGAAGGCAATGTGCACCGACTAGCGAATCGAATTCCCGCACCCTTTGTAAAACTCAGCGAAGTAAGTTCAGAAACGAATCTCGAAGACATTCGGGTGCTAATCATCGACTCCATCGGACTGTTGAGCCGTGCTTACCGACTTGGTTCTTTCGCCTTTGTGGGGGGTGGTTACAAAACAGGACTTCACAACATTTTAGAGCCAGCGGTCTATGAGCAGCCCGTTTTCTTTGGGCCGCAGCACGAAAAATTCTGGGAAGCAGAAGCACTCATTCGTGCCGGTGGGGGTTTTGAAGTCAACAGCGTGGAAGACCTGAGTAGTCTCCTTAAAAAAATGACCGACTCCGAAACTGTGCGTTCCGAAGCCGGTGCATTGGCTTATCAATTCGTAATGTCGAACACAGGAGCAAGTGCCAAAACGGCTAAACTTCTCTCTGAGCAACTCTAGACCCCTATTCGCTTATTCCTTCAAGATCTAGGAAGAAGGCGTACTCCATGGCCGTCTCCTTAAAGGACTCAAATCGTCCAGAAGCCCCCGAGTGTCCCGTGTCCATATTGCAGTACATCAAGAGCGGACGATCTGGATTCGTTCTTCTATCTCTTAAACGAGCAATCCACTTTGCCGGCTCCCAGTATTGCACCTGACTATCATGTAGTCCGGTCGTAATCAACATTGCGGGGTAGTCTTGCTTTTTCACTTGATCGTATGGAGAATAAGAGAGCATGTACTCATAATATTCTGGATCATTTGGATTCCCCCATTCGTCGTATTCACCCGTAGTAAGCGGTATACTCTCATCTAACATCGTAGTCACAACATCCACAAAAGGAACAGCGGCGATCACTCCGTTGAAGAGCTCAGGTGCCATATTCACAACGGCTCCCATCAACAAGCCTCCTGCGCTTCCGCCTAATGCATACATATGCTCAGGCGAAGAATAGCCTTGCTCAGCCAAATGTCTACCACAAGAAATGAAGTCGGTAAAGGTGTTCTTCTTCTTCAAGTACTTTCCATCCTCGTACCATTGTCTACCCAGATACTGTCCGCCGCGCACATGCGCGATTGCAAAAATGAACCCTCGATCTAGTAAACTCAGACGGCCAGAAGAGAACGAAGGATCAATCGTGTATCCATAGGATCCATAACCATAAAGAAGCAACGGATTGCCGCCTTCTCTCTTCATGTCTTTGCGATACACTAGCGAAATAGGAACTTGTGTACCATCATCCGCCGTAGCCCAAACCCGCTCAGAGGCATACATCGACTTGTCATACCCGCCAACTACTTCCTGTTCCTTCAAGACCGTATTCTCTCCGGTGACCATGTTGTATTCCATGACAGAATTCGGAGTGGTCAATGAGGAGTAGCCATAGCGCAATACCGGAGTATCAAATTGAGGGTTATTACCGATATAGGCGGTGTAAGTCTCTTCTTCAAATGGCAAGTAGTGATCTTCTACACTCTCATCCCATGGCATGATGTGAATGCGATTGAGGCCGTTGGTTCGCTCATCAAGAACCAAGAAGTCCTTAAAAATCTCGATGCTCTCGAGAAGCACATCTTCTCGATGAGGAATTACATCCACCCAGTTCTCAACTCCTGTTGCGTTCACAGAAGTTTTCATCAACTTGAAGTTTTGAGCGCCATCGTGATTAGTGCGGATGTACCATGCATCTTCATAATGGGCAATGCCATATTCTAATCCTCTCACTCGCTCTTGGAAAATCTCGAATTCTGCATTCGGCTGGTCAGCTGGTATGTATCGATATTCATGAGTAAGTGTGCTGTGAGAACCAATCACCACGAACTTCTTACTCTTAGTCTTGTACACAAAAGTGATGTAAGTTTCATCTTCCTCATAATACACCAGTGAATCCACAGACGGACTCGTTCCAAGAACATGCTTGTGGATCTTATCCTGACGTAGCGTCTCTTCGTCCTTGGTCACGTAAAAGATGGTCTTGTTATCCTCAGCCCAGGTAGAACTGCCTCCCGTATTTGGAATGTTCTCTTCGAGAATCTCACCTGTCTCAAGATCCTTGAAATAGATGGTGTACTTTCTGCGCGAGACAGTATCTACGCCAAAAGCAATCATCTTCGAATCTGGGCGAACGGAAATACCTGAAACCTGGTAGTAAGAATGGCCTTCTGCCATCTCATTCACATTGAGAATAATCTCTTCTTGAGCCTCTAAACTCCCTTGTTTACGGCAGTAAAGAGGATATTGATCGCCCTCCTCATAGCGAGTGTAGTAAAAGTATCCGTCAAGTTCGTACGGCACAGATGAGTCATCTTGTTTGATGCGTCCCACCATCTCATCATAGAGCTTCTTTTGAAGCCCTTCCGTTTCTTTCATCACGGCTTCGCGGTAGGTGTTCTCAGCCTCGAGGTATGCAATCACCTCAGGATCTTCTCTTTGATTTAGCCAATAATATTCATCCACTCTGACATCTCCGTGCATCTCTAAGGACGTCGGAATCTGCTTTGCATCAGGCTGTTGTATCATATTCTGGGTCTGGTTTTGACAACTAAGGAGCACAAAGGTGCTAAGAACTGTTAGATTGAGATACTGCATGGGCGAGTATTTGTTGTATTTTGCCAGTAACAAGATACACAGATTCATGGCTATATCTCACACCTCCCCAATGCTACCTGAAGGCGCTCTTCAAGACAAAATCATCCTCGTAACCGGAGGAGGAAGCGGATTGGGTAAATCAATGACTACTTATTTCTCCAAGCTTGGAGCCAAGGTGGCCATCTCCAGTCGAAAGATGGAGCGTTTGGAAAAGGCGGCGAAAGAGATCAGCGATGAAACTGGCAATGAAGTATTCCCTTTTGCTTGCGACATCCGCGATTATGCTCAGGTTGAAGCCTTGAGAGATGCCATTCAAGATAAATGGGGCTCACCGGATGTGGTCTTAAACAACGCCGCTGGTAACTTCATCAGTCCGACCGAACGCCTCTCTGCCAATGCATTCGATGCCATCATTGATATCGTGTTGAAAGGAACCAAGAATGTGACATTGGCTTTTGGCAAGAAATGGATTGCTGAAAAAGCTACGGATAGAGTTTTCCTCAACATCGTCACCACTTATGCCTGGACGGGTTCGTCCTATGTAGTTCCCTCAGCAATGGCCAAAGCCGGTGTACTCGCAATGACGAGAAGTTTAGCGATTGAGTGGGCCAAATATGGCATCCGCTCAAATGCGATTGCTCCGGGACCATTCCCAACGGAAGGGGCTTGGGCGAGATTGCTGCCTGGCGACACTTCGGAGAAGCTCAACGTGGTGAATCAAATTCCACTGAGAAGATCAGGTGAGCACCAAGAGTTGAACAACTTGGCCGCTTACATGGTAAGTCCGTTCTCACGCTACATGAATGGCGAGGTAGTTACCCTCGATGGTGGTGAATGGCTCCAAGATGCGGGTCAGCTCAACTTCCTTGAAGCTGTTTCAGAACAAGAATGGGACATGCTCGAAAAGCTGACAAAAAGCGCGAAGTAAAACAATTGCTTATCGGTTGATAAGCCCCTCAACACGCTCCATACCTACTCTAGAAGCATAGTGTCCTGGGTTGTAAGCCAACGCTTGGGCGTAGTCTTCACGTGCTCTCAATAGGTCACCCATTTTTTCATACGTGAAGCCACGTCCGTAATACGCTCGGTGGTTCACTTGGCGTGCTTCAATGGATGCATTGAAATAAGCGAGAGCTTCACGATTTAATCCCAACTCTAAGTGAATGTATCCCAAGTTGAAGTAGCTCTCCGCATCCGTCGGACGAAGCTGAGTTGCTTGTGTGAAAGCCTGAATCGCCTCGTTGTAATCATCGAACTCCATGTGATACATGCCCTTCTTGTAATAGGTGGCGGAGTTATCTGGATCTAGTTCAATCATTCGCTGAAAATACCCGACTCCCACTCTATTCTTGAGATAAATGGACATTGTAGCGGCATAGTCGAGTGCCGCAAAGTAATCTGGATCATATTCGATAGCCTGCTGCGCATAGCGAAGCGACAAAGCAGTGTCTCCAGCCAGGTCACGCACATTGGTCGCTTTAATAAAGTAGGCCACTGCATTTCTAGGGTCTAGCTCGATAACTTCATTGACCAACTTTGTACTCTCTCTATAATTCTGGATAGCGAGGTAGAGTTCTGCCAACTTCAATCGGCATTCGATATTGTCTGGGTTTTGTTGAATACACTTCTTCCAAGTATCTCTGGAGACACGTGTTTTGTTTTGAACGTAGTGCACGTCACCCCACAGAAGTAACACTTCCGGATTGGCACTATCTAGCTCCATTGCCATCGCAGCATCTGCGGCCGCATAACGTGCATTCTGTTGGGCTAGGTAAAACTTCGCTCTATTGATAAAACCGTTCACATCGAACGGGTTGTTGCGCACGTACTCACTCAATGAATCGTTACCTGCATTGGCCTCGACAGGATTCAAGGTATCCAACATTGCTGCGGTTGAATCCACGTTGGATGTGCCTGCACCACCACTGCTTGAGTCGCATGCCCAAATAAAAAGAATGGCGAAAATGGGAAGAAGTCTTTTCATACTACAAAGCTACATAACCTTCGCATGTGCGAAACGTTCAATGAATTAACGGCGAAAGTATCGAAAGGGTTAGGAAAAAAGAAAAGGTCGCAATGCGACCTCTTCAAAATGATATGCAAAATGGAATCAAGCTCCCGCTTCTTCCTTTACTTTCTCGTGAATACGGCTCTCGATTTCTTCGGCCAATTCTGGGTTGTCTTTCAACAACTGCTTCACAGCATCGCGACCCTGACCGAGTTTCGTGCCATCGTAGCTAAACCACGATCCACTCTTCTGAACGATTTCGCGCTCAACACCTAGATCGATGAGTTCACCTACCTTAGAAATTCCCTCTCCGTACATGATATCAAACTCAGCCTGACGGAATGGAGGAGCTACTTTGTTCTTCACCACCTTCACGCGAACGCGGTTACCAATCACGGCATCAGCGCTCTTAATCTGGCTACTGCGGCGAATATCCAAACGTACAGAAGAATAGAACTTCAATGCATTACCCCCCGTAGTGGTTTCAGGGTTCCCGAACATCACACCGATCTTCTCACGAAGCTGGTTAATGAAGATGCATGTACAATTGGTTTTTGAAATGGTCCCCGTAAGCTTTCGGAGTGCTTGCGACATCAATCGCGCTTGCAAACCAACTTTCGAGTCACCCATCTCGCCTTCGATTTCACTCTTCGGGGTCAATGCCGCCACGGAGTCAATAATCAAAATGTCAATGGCCCCTGAACGAATCAAGTTATCGGCAATTTCGAGTGCTTGCTCACCATTATCTGGTTGTGAGATGATGAGTTCCTCAGTATTAACTCCAAGTTTCTCAGCATAGGTTCTATCGAAAGCATGTTCCGCGTCAACGAAGGCGGCAATACCACCGTTGCGCTGAGCTTCTGCAATAGCGTGAAGAGTTAGTGTGGTTTTACCCGATGATTCAGGTCCGTAAATTTCAACTACTCTCCCTCGTGGATATCCACCTATGCCCAAAGCCAAGTCCAAGCCAAGTGAACCTGAAGGAATGGTATCTACTTCAATCACGGGAGCATCGCCCATGCGCATAACGGCACCTTTACCGTATGTCTTATCCATCTTGTCCATCGTCAGCTTGAGGGCTTTCAGACGGGCATCTTTATTATCACTCATCAATACCTTGTTTTATGCTTGAGGAAAGACAAATATAACCCATAGAATATGGGCTAGGCGTTTTAAAACGGGTAAGTTATCGACAGGTTATGCGTACAGGTCAAGAATCTGTTTTGCCGCTTCTTTCGACTTCACTTTCTTGATGACTTGATCGATTTTTCCATTCTCATCAATCACGAAAGTTTCACGGTGAATCCCATCGTACTCGCGACCCATGAATTTCTTCAAACCCCAAACTCCGTAAGCATTGATAATCTGTTTGTCGGTATCTGGAATGAGTGGGAATGGCAAGTCGTATTTATCAGCAAACTTGTTGTGCTTCTTCTCGTCATCTGCTGAAACACCTAGAATTTCAAAGCCCTGCTCACGAAGCTGTGTGTACTCGTCGCGGAAGCTGCATGCCTCTGCTGTACACCCTGGGGTGTCATCTTTTGGATAAAAATACAAGACGAGTTTTTTGCCCTTGAAAGTGCTGAGGGATATGTCGTTACCATTGTGATCTTTCGCTGAAAAGTCTGGAGCTTTGTCTCCTGGTTCTAAATGTGTCATTTGAATTTGCTTCTTTTGGTCTACTTGCGGAACAAACAACGAATCTAAAAGTTTGAATGGCATGACCAAAACGGAAAAGGTAACCTATGTGATTGAAAAATTGGAATCACTCTACCCAGAGACTCCTGTTCCATTAGATCATCACAACTCTTACACACTGCTCATCGCTGTTCTTCTTTCTGCTCAGTGTACCGATGAACGAGTGAATAAAACGACTCCTGCGCTGTTCTCACTAGCGGACAATCCATACGACATGGCCAAGTTGAGTTTGGAGCAAATCGCAGATATCATCCGGCCGTGCGGACTCACTCCAATGAAATCCAAAGGAATCTATAACCTTTCGCGCATCCTGATCGACAAGTACAATGGAGAGGTTCCTGAAGACATGGAGGCTTTGGAAAGCTTGCCTGCCGTAGGGCATAAAACCGCATCCGTTGTGATGAGTCAAGCTTTTGGAGTTCCCGCCTTCCCAGTCGACACACACATCCACAGATTGATGTATCGATGGGGATTCAGCAATGGTAAAAATGTAGTGCAGACGGAGAGAGATGCAAAGCGACTATTCCCGAAAGAAAAGTGGAACAGCCTCCACCTTCAAATCATTTTCTATGGTCGTGAGTATTGCCCGGCCCGTGGATGGGATTTGAGAAAGGACGAAATCACCAAAACGATTGGCAGAAAGTCGGTCATCAAGGAATGGGAAAAGGCGAACGGCCCTATCTAGAAATCTGTGCTTAAGGAGAAATAGAACACGTTGTCGAGTAGCGCTCCATCTTCTACTCCCCACGCCCAATCTACTCTACAGAAGTAACCCAGAATCCTACTTCTCAAACCTACTCCAAACCCTCCAACGATAGGTTCACGTTGAGTGTCTAGAACCACCTGATAACCCAACGCGTCCACTACTCTAGTATTGATGGCATTCTCGTCATCGTATGGGTGTAGGCCATTCCAAGCCGTTCCGATATCGCCGAAGCCAATGACCTGGAAGTTCGCTAGGAAATCATTTTGAATAGGTCGGTTATAGAGATACTTCACCAACGGAATTCTCAATTCACTATTGATGACTGCGAAATTATTCCCGTTTCGGATGTTCTGGAAGAACCCGCGCATATTGGTCACCACGGTTTGGAATACATAATTCTCATTGGTGGCAAATGGAGTTTGATTGGCAAACTGGGGACTAAACTCATTGTCGACACCCCCAAGGAAGTACAACAACTTTTCATTGCCGAATGAAGTGCCATACGCGAAGCGATTCGCCCAGATAATCTCTCGATGTACTGGCAAGTAATGTCTAAGGTCGATTCCCGCAGTAAACAGTCCGGAGTTACTTGCCGAGAAGTTTTCATAGAACTCGGTAAACACCTTGTAACGCAGTCCATGATAAAGATTGATACCCTTTTTTCGAGTATCATCATACACATACGTCGCTTTGAGGATACCGTAATCTGTGATAGTGACCGGGTCAGTTTCGGGAGGGGTCACAGCGCCGGCATTATCCAATAAAATGATTTGTCTTTGGTTTCGATACCCTCCAGAGAAGTGAAAGCCCGACACTTGGCTAAGCGGGTATGACCACTTCGAATGCGCCTCGTAGGTGAGGTATCGAGCGTTTAAGAAATACTTTGGAAGGAATGCAACCTGACTTCGACGATAAAAGGTGACCTCGTGATTCCATCGACTCTTCTTATCGAGGAAAGCCAAGAGAAATTCACTATTCGGACTCAACGATACGCCAGGGAGAGGTTGGAAATCTGTTCTGAAACCAGCCACCATGCGATAATCCTCGAGTATGTCAATTGCGCCCACCTTAAACATGGTGTTGAAGCCCGTATTGATCAAACTCGCGTTTGGCGTTCCCGTGAATGGCTGATATTGAGGATAATCAAAAACATTGTCTACTTGAACAGTAAACTCATCGCGCAAGAAGGAAAGGATGTAATTGCGATCCGTGTGAATCGGGAAGTCTTCGCCATACAAGCTATCCAGATTGTCTACTTCTGTTCGCTGAACTACTGTTCTTCTCCGAGGTTGAGCGTCGGATAATACTCGGGAATCGAAGGAGTAATTTTCAATATTGACCTCCGATTCTCTTCTCATTCGTTGTAGATCTGTTAGCTCACTCTCCACATTTGCTTCTTGTGAAGCCACGGTTTCAGATCGATTTGACGAGAATTGAGATGGCATTACAAAGTCGCGCGAAAGCATCATTCTAAACCGACCGTCTCGGATATAGACTCTAGCTTCAGCACCTATGGTGGACTGAATATCATAGTCTATCGTTCCATAGTAAGGTGTTTCGATGAGCGCTTCACGAGTAAAGTAGTTGTAATGAGTGATGGTATCCACGTAAGCAATACTCGAATCCAGGGTGACGATATACTGCTTCGGCTTTTCTCCAGTCTGAAAATCTAGATACGCAAAATGGGTGTCGTCGATCTTTTCTAGATTGATTTCGTTCACATCCACATCCGGATTTAACCTCCACAGCACTTGCTCGGGTCCGTCGCCCACTCTGTAGACGAATAAGTTGTAGTCTTCAGAGTGATTGTAGACTTCTTGATTTACGCGCAGTGTATCGTTATCGCGATTGGACCGGAACACAATGAAGCGATCATTATTGATAAAAATCGGATCCATGTCCGAATAACCATCATTGGTAATTGGAGTAACGCCTCTACCTGAAAGTGAGTAGATGTAAATGTTTGATTTGTTATCGCGAATGCCTGAAATCAGGAATGAACGTCCATCCTGGCTATAAGTAAATGAGGTTACTTTTTGAATGGAGTAGAGATTCCTTTGTTCAGTCTCTCCAGTTTCAAGATCGTAGTAGTTCAATCGAATGATTCCCTCTTCCTCGGTGAGCATAGCCAGAATTCGCCCGTTCGGGTGCCAAGCCAAAAGCGGATAGGAATAGTCGACATTCTGAGCGATGAGATGACCGCCTCTTAGAATGGTTTCACGCTCTCCAGTGGCAACATCCACGAGATGTACTTTGTACTTACCAAAGTAGTTGGATACGAAGGCCATATACTGCCCGTTTGACGAGAATGTTGGTCTTGAGATTCGTCCCTCTTCCCTACTCCTATAAATCTCGACTTCTTCTAAGGTTTCGTCGGAATGGGCTTCATTTAATCGATTCAAGAAACTGCGTTTCCAGTTTTCAAGAAGGCGATCAGAATCTACCCCTAAGTTGTATTCGAGACCACGATCAATGCTTCGTTCTCTTACTGTCGTGTAAACGATTTCCTTAATAACGTTTCGTCCGTAAGTCTGCGCGATGTAGTTCCACAAACTATGACCAGCTGCTCGGGCTTGAACTCCAGTCATTCCATATATGTGGTCGAAATCATCGTGAACCATCGCATCCAAAACGCGGCTTTCTACTTCGCTATCGTAAGGCTGCGATATGTAAGCCAACAATCCTTGGGTGTACCAATCAGGCAAGTTCAGGAGTGTGCTATTCCTCAAGCTTCGAGTGAAGCCTCCATACATCAAACTATTCATTGCTAACCCTGCCAGGCCTTCTCTGACTTGCGCTTCCAAATGAGCGTAATCTCCATTGAAGTACACAAACATGCGGGTCCCGGAGAAGTGGGTCACCCCACCGGTATTGTAAGCTTCCTCTGTGGATGCATTTAAATTGCTTTGAGTGAGTTCGCCAAGAGTGTTGAACACAACTACTTGAATTCGCTCATCCAGGGGCACGTCTAGCATTTGTTCAATCAAAGGCATCTCGCGACTCACCATTCTCGCCACTTGCTGCGCGAGGTGCTGACCGTTCTGGTAGTGGAACACGTCGAAGCGCTCATAGCGGTAAAACGACCAAGTGAAATTCTGATACTGAACGCGGTTCTTGCCAAAGGTTTGATGCAGTCCATAATAAAACTGACCATACACCGCGGGAGCCACGGTCATGGAAAGAATAAAGAACAGGAATCGATAGCGCTTTAGCATAGAGGATTAAAGGTACACAATGTTCCAATGGACCACATACCCAATAACGAGAAACCGGCTTGTAGAGTTTGCTGGAACAAAAAAAAGCCGCCCCGAAATGATTGGGGCGGCTGTAGCAAAACGAAGGATTAGTCTTCTTCCAATTACTCAACAGTCAATCGGAACGAACTAACTGAATTTTCGTGACTTAAAGTCAAAATATAAATACCAGGCTTCAGCGTGCTTAAGTCGTATGGGAGAACAGTGCCTTCCACTGCCATTTCGTTGGATTCTAGGACGGTTCTTCCTTGAACATCAACCACACGAACACCCATCTCACCATTCACATCACCGAACTCAATGTTTACGAATTCGTTGGCTGGGTTTGGATACAATTGGATATCGTTTGCCAAGTCAATCTCATCAATTGAAATCGACATACACGCTGCGGCGTTACTTGCCGGACAAGTAATGGCGCGGATATGTGGAGCGTTCAAATCCAATGAACCGGTAAAGCCAGTGTACCAGCGAGGGTTCGAAATGGTGTAATACATAATAGCAGAAGCTGGCGGCTCTTCGAAGGTCTGAGAATTACGAATATTGATTGGATTCGCATCTGCATTTGAGAATAGTGTCACTACGATGTAATAAGCTCCTGTGTTCGATGCATCCAAATAGATTGGATTTCCATTGGCATCAGACAATGGAACGCGCATCATTCTGCTTGCTACATCTTGGCCAGTCACTGTGTGTTGTGAGTATGCCAGAGCATTTGTAGGAAAACCATTTGTGAAGCTAAAGCCAGTCGTATCGTATACGGTAACTTCCACCAAACCTCCAGCAACGGTAGTAGCCGACAGCCAGATATCCACTCCAAACAAACGCTCATCGTTCATCAATTCATGACGAACAGCGAGAGCTGAGTTATCTGCACCGATATCATCAGTACCGAAGCGGTTATCAAATACATTGAAGTCAAGCGACCAAAGTGAATCCGTCACATAAATTGTGAATGTATCTCTTGGTGCGTCGTAGTCAACTCCATTCACAGAATCGGAGAGTGCTGAATAGATTACGCGGTAGGTACCTGTAGTTTGAGGCGTCCAGCTCACTGTGTTCATCACTGTGTAATCGGCGATACTGTCGGATGGCAATGTCACTGAAGTTGAAGAAAGCGACTGAACATTGTTGTTATTTCCATCTAAGATGTCAATCTCCAAACGCACATTGGTTTGGGTCATTCCACCAAAGTTCAGAATGTTTCCATCAAACGAAATCGGGCGAGCCTGCTTCAGGGTCATGATACCGTACTTCGAGTTAGAACCATCGTTGTCGAAAATCATATCATGTGGTGGCGCACCATCCGTATTGGTTACGAACTGTAGTACGTGATCAGGAAGGTCCAAGAGTTGAATATCATCCAAACACCAGAAATAGTAACCATTGCCGTTTGCGTTGCCTGGTCGACCATCAAAAATGAATCGCATCATGGCATTGGCCGAGCCCCCGATATACTGCGACACGTTGTATTGAACACGATCTGCATTTGCAGAAGCCATGTTGATACCCAAGGTTCCATCGGAATAAACTAGAATGGTGTCGTTCCAAGTCTGACCACCATCAGCAGAAAACACCACTTGAAAGTTTGCAAAGAACACTCGTGCGTAATTGCTGAACTCGAGCATCACAAGGCTGTTGTTTGTCAAATCGATGGTGTCTGTGGTCAAAGTGCCCACGTGAGGTGCAGGAGCCGCACCCTGACCAGCAGTTTGCGCATTACCAGCATTGTCAAGAAAGCCTGAATCGAAGATTACAAAGCCGTTCCCACGTGTTGGGGATTGGATGGGGTCATTGGCATTGGCAAAAGCTCCGCGAGATCCTGTACCATTATTCGGGGTCGTGTTTGGCCCTCTATACTCCCATTGAGCTGCAGTCAATGGTTGCATGTTTCCGTCAAATCCCTGATTCGACCATGTGGCTGGAATACCATTGGAAAAATCTTCAGACCAAATAATGGCTTCTGGACCATTAGAAGGTGAGAGTTGAGGAGTACGTCGGACCACTGCTTCGGGGTCCATTTTCGTCAGCTGAGCAGGCAGCTGATTTTGGTCGGTTTGAGCAAATGATGTTGCGCCAAAAGCCAGACCAAGAAGAGATAGAGTAATCTTCTTCATGATTCGTGTTTTGAGTTTTAAGCGATGATTTTCACCGCCGTTGATTTGTGTTTGGGTTGTAAATCCCCACTAAAAAATCAGTTGTTTAGACAGGTTGTTGAAGGTGAATACGGGTCGTCCAAACCTCATCCTTTAGCGTTATCACAATTTACTTCGGCTAGACAAGCTCAACAAGCTCAAAACATTTGCACGGTGTATAGACGTTCTTTACCTCGTGTGAAGAAGGCATAAAAAAAGGCCACTCCGGATAACCGGAATGGCCTTCTGTAAGAAGTGTTTCAGGATTACTTCACAGTAAGCTTGAATGTGCTCACTTTATCTCCTTGAGCGATGTTCATCATGTAAACACCTGGAGTAAGTTCGTTCAATGCAACTGGAAGAGCTGTTCCTTCTACTGCGTACATTGAAGTAGATACAACAGTGCGACCTTGTAGGTCAACAATGTTCACGTCTACGTCGCCGTTCAAACCTTCACCGAACTCGAGGTTTACGTAATCCTCAGCTGGGTTAGGGTATACAGTGATTTGATCGCTCAATTCTACTTCGTCGATGCTAATTGACATACAAGCTGCTGCAGTAGCTGCTGGACATACGATAGCACGGATGTGAGGAGCGTTCAAAGAAAGGCTGTTAGAGAATCCAGTGTACCAACGTGGGCTAGCCAATGTGTAATACATGATAGCCGCGCTTGGAGACTGCGGGAAGCTCTGGTCGTTACGGATGTAAACTGGGTTAGCACCTGCGTTAGAGAACATAGTAACAACGATGTAGTATGCACCAGTGCTAGTTGAGTTCAAGTAAGCTGGGTAACCATTATTATCTGTAAGGTCAGCGCGGATAACACCTGCATCAACATCAGCTTGAGTGATAGAGTGCTGGTAGTAAGCCAATGGCTGAGTTGGGAAACCGTTAACGAAGTCGAAACCAGTCGTATCGTAAACAGTAACTTCAATCAATCCACCCGGAACAGTAGTAGCAGACAACCAGATGTCAGCTCCGAATAGACGCTCGTCGTTAACGAGGTCGAAACGGCTAGCAACTGCAGAGTTGTCGTCACCAATGTTACCTGTACCGAAACGGTTACTGAACACATTGAAGTCCAATGACCAGATAGAGTCAGTAACATAAAGTCTAGCCGAGTCTTTTGGACCCGCTGCGCTAGGAATAGAATCAGAAGTAGCAACCCACTCAACGATGTAGTTGTCTTCCGCAGATGGAGTCCAACCCAACGTGTTCAATACAGTGAAGTCAACAATTGCTCCTGAAGCTGCATTAGCAGTTGAAGAGCTCAATGTCTGAACCAAGTTGCTGCCCGAATCGTAGATGTTGATATCAAGACCTACATTAGTTTGCTGGTCCCAACCGAAGTTAAGTACGTTACAGTCGAATGCAACTGAACGAGCTTGCTTCAATGTCATGATACCATACTTACCTTCACCTGAAGCAGTACCAAAGATCATATCACGCTCAGGTGCTCCATTGAATGGAGTAAAGCGAATAGCATGGCGTGGAAGCTCGCTGATACGAATATCATCAAGCATCCAGAAGTAGTAACCATTACCGTTGGCGTTACCTGGACGACCGTCGAAGATGAAACGCAATTTCACGTTGCTTTGACCACCGATTTGGCTAGAAACGTTCACTTGAACCAATTCACCGTTTGGACTTGAACCGTTTACACCCAAAGAAGAAGCATCTTCTGAGTAGATGTTCACTGTGTCAGTCCAAGTAGTACCACCGTCGATAGAAAGAGCAACATCGAGGCTCGCGAAGAAAACGCGTGCATAGTTCTCCATCTCCAACATAACGTAAGGCTCACCGGTAAGGTTGATTACGTCAGTAGTCAATGTTCCTACGTGTGGTGCTGGAGCTGATCCACCACCTGGGTTCTGTGGGTTACCACCGTTATCAAGGTAGTCCGAGTCAAAAATCACAAAACCGTTAGCAACCGTGGTAGAAGCGATAGGCGCGTTAGCACCAGTAGATACGCCTGAATAAGCACCACGTGAGCCTTCTGAATTATCAGGAGTAGTAGATGTACCGCGGTACTCCCATTGTGCAGCAGTTAATGGCTGAAGGTTTCCATCGAAACCTTGATTTGACCAAGTTGCTGGGATACCATTAGCGAAATCTTCAGACCACAAAATTGTCTCACTTGCATTACGATAATCGCTAGAAGGAGTTGCGCGAACTTGGGTCTCCGGATTCGCTACTTCCAATTGTGCTGGAAGTGTGTTCTCTTGCTGCTGACCGAATGCAGCAGACGCTACAAACAGACCCAAGAGAGTCGGAGTAAATTTCTTCATGTTAAGAAATGTTTTAGTTAATCACTAATGAGCAATACGCAATATTACCCAAATTTAACATAACTACAAATGAAGAAGCCCCTAGGTTTTGCAAGGGGCTTCAAAAATTTATTAATCGATTGTCAATATTGACACCCTGTTAGGATTCCATGTACTCTTCTATAGGTGCACAGGTACAAACCAAGTTTCTATCACCATAGGCATCGTCTACTCGACGAGTAGATGGCCAAAACTTGTTGTCTAGGATATACTCTAACGGGTAAGCCGCTTTCTCTCGGGAATAAGGCAGGTCCCAAGTATCAGAAACCGTCATGTTCAACGTGTGAGGTGCATTCTTTAATACGTTATTCTCAGCATCTACCTGCTCGCTTACAATCTCGTCGACTTCGCGACGAATGCTAATCAAGGCTTCACAGAATCGATCCAACTCCTCTTTACCTTCACTTTCGGTAGGCTCAACCATCAATGTACCTGCTACTGGGAACGATACGGTTGGAGCGTGATAGCCGTAATCCATCAATCGCTTTGCAATATCCACAACTTCAACACTTGCTTCGCGCTTGAACGGACGGCAATCGAGAATCATCTCATGTGCACATCTTCCGTTCTCACCAGAGTAAAGTACAGCATAGTGACCTTCGAGGCGTTGCTTGATGTAGTTAGCGTTCAAGATTGCGTAGCGGGTAGCATTCGCCAATCCTTTTGATCCCAACATCTTCACATAAGCGTAGCTGATTAACAACACCAAACCAGAACCCCATGGGGCTGCAGAGATTGAAGAAATGCCTTGAGAGCCACCTGTACGAATCTCCGGATTGCTTGGAAGGAATGGTGCCAAGTGCTTTCTCACACAGATTGGTCCCATGCCAGGCCCACCACCACCGTGAGGAATAGCAAAGGTCTTGTGCAGGTTTAAGTGACAAACATCTGCTCCGATCAATCCAGGAGAAGTCAAGCCAACTTGAGCATTCATATTCGCACCGTCCATATAAACTTGTCCGCCGTGCTCATGAATGATTCCTGTAACTTCTTTCACACTGGCTTCGAAAACACCATGCGTTGAAGGATAGGTAATCATCAAACAGCTCAAATTCTCAGCGTGCTTCTCTGCTTTCGCTTTCAAATCTTCCACGTCGATGTTACCGCGCTCGTCGCATTTTACTACCACGACCTTCATACCCGCCATCACAGCAGACGCTGGGTTCGTTCCGTGTGCTGAAGATGGGATGATGGCCACATTTCTATGATCTTCACCTCGTGAAGCGTGGTATGCACGAATCACCATCAATCCAGCATACTCTCCTTGAGCACCACTGTTTGGTTGAAGCGATGTCGCATCAAATCCGGTGATCTCAGCTAAGTCTCGCTCCAATTCATTAATGATGAACTGGTATCCCTCAGCCTGCTCCAATGGAACGAATGGGTGGATATTTCCGAAACTTGGCCAACTGAGTGGCAACATTTCTGTCGCCGCATTCAACTTCATCGTGCAGCTTCCCAATGGAATCATGCTGTGATTCAAGGAGAGGTCTTTGCGCTCAAGCTTTTTCAAGTAACGCATCATTTCTGTTTCAGAATGATACTTATTGAATACTTCGTGCTTGAGGAAATCTGACTTTCTCTCGAGCGATTCTGGCAATTTGCTTGCCTTGATAAAGTCGGTATACTCTGGAGCCTCAGTTTCTTTGGCCAGCGCCAAAACATTGAGGATATCATTTACGTGCTCTACGCTGGTATGCTCATTCAAACTGATACCAATACGCGTGCTGTACATGTAGCGGAAGTTGATCTTGTGCTCTTCCGCAATTCTCTTCAGGTTGATTTGGTCAACATCTCCCAATTCAATCTCCAACGTGTCGAAGAAATCTTTGTTGAGTTGCTCGTAGCCCAACTTCTCAACACCGTCATTCAAGGTTACCGCCGCTCTGTGGATGGTCGTTGCGATGCGCTTCAACCCGTCTTCACCGTGATACACAGCGTACATACCTGCCATTACAGCTAGCAATACCTGAGCGGTACAAATGTTCGAAGTTGCTCTATCGCGCTTGATGTGTTGCTCGCGAGTTTGCAATGCCATACGCAATGCAGGATTGCCATCACGGTCGATAGTCTGCCCAATAATTCGACCTGGAATCAATCGCTTGTACTCTTCACGAGTGGCATAAAAAGCAGCGTGTGGTCCACCGTAGCCCAACGGAATCCCGAAGCGCTGAGTTGAACCTACTACCACGTCGGCGCCCCACTCACCTGGAGGGGTGAGGAGAACCAAACTCATAATGTCTGCGGCAACACCTACGAGAACTCCGCTCTCATGTGCGCGATCCACGAAATTGCTGTAGTCGAAAATAGTACCTACAACATCTGGATACTGAAGAATAGCACCGAAGAAATCTTCACTAAAAGTGAAATCACGGTGAGAACCAATCACGAGCTCAATGCCAATTGGCTCAGAACGCGTCTTCAGCAACTCAATATTCTGAGGCAGACAGTCTTTTGAAACAAAGAACTTATTGGCGTTTGCTTTCACCTTGTCGCGAGAGCGAGCGGCATACATCATGCTCATCGCTTCAGCACAAGCTGTTGCCTCATCCAAAAGAGAAGCATTGGCCAACTCCATACCTGTGAGCTCAGAAACCATGGTTTGGAAGTTTAAGAGCGCTTCCAAACGGCCTTGAGCGATTTCAGCTTGATATGGGGTGTATGCAGTGTACCATCCTGGGTTCTCCAAAATGTTACGCTGAATCACACCAGGAAGAATGGTGTTGTGATATCCAAGTCCGATATACGATCGAAAGATTTGGTTCTTCCTCGCTTGTTCTTGGATATGAACCAAAAATTCCTGCTCGGTCATCGCGGTTGAAAGATTCAAATTCTCCTTCATGCGAATCCCGTCAGGAATCGTCTGTTCAATCAATTCTTCGATGGAGCTTACTCCAATCACATTTAGCATTTCTTCAACCTCGTGATCTCGAGGGCCAATGTGACGATGGGCAAATGAATGTGTTAGCATCAACCGTACTCTTCAAATTAAGGCTGCAAAGTTACGCAGAGAAAGACATTTGTCCGAATATCTAACAGGGTGTTTTTAACCTAGATATCATCCTCTCGTTTCTTTGCATTTACTTTGTTAGATATGTTGAAACCATTTTTCCGAGCTTTCGTTTACAGCAACCTGTGGGTCGGGCTTGCCGTAGCCTCCTTAAGCGCACTATCCATGCTGCGTTTCGACGTTTGGAATACCTCGTATATTTTCGTCAGCCTCTTCTCCACCATCGCCTTTTATGGCTACGCTAGATGGGTAGAAACGACCAATCTCACCGCTACACCAGAGCAGCATATCGCAGCCTGGACCATCCACCACCGAACGCTCATCTTAGCCTTGTCTACTGTAAGCGCCATCGCGGCGGTCTATTTCTGGTTTCAACTTCCCTCAACGCCACGTTGGGTGTATGCAATTTGCGGAGCCTTAAGCGGACTCTACACTGTGCCATCCCTCTTTAATCGGAGAGGAATTCGATACCTAGCTGGCGTAAAGTTGGTGTACATCGCCTTGGTATGGACCGCCGTGACGGTGACTATCCCGGCTTTGATTGCCCATGTAGAAATAGACAGAAACCTTATTCTCTTTCACATCGAGCGATTTGCCTTCGTAATCGCACTGACCATCCCCTTTGACATCCGCGACACCAAAACGGATTCAACTGACTTGCTGACATTGCCCATGTGGCTCGGCATCATGGGTGCGCGAAACGTTGCTCTCACGGCTATGGCATTTGTGATTCTCCTTCAATTCTATCCCGGGTACAATTTGCCAACTATACCTTACGGTGAAGTGGCCGTCTTCCTGTTCGGCGGATACTTAGTGCATCGGAGTCACCAAGACCTGCCTGACATGTACTTTAGTTTTGCCATTGAAGGATTACCGATTCTACTTGCGGCCCAAGCGATTGCAACAGCATTTGTAGCGTCCTCCTTTTAGGGCTAAATTAGCGGTCCAAATTTCCCCACATGAGTAAGCTGTCATCTCGCGAATTTGCGGTGTCGCAAGACGCAAACGACCCACTATCAAAACTCCGCGAACGATTCCACATCCCACAACACGAAGGTGAAGATGTGATGTACTTTACCGGTAACTCGCTCGGCCTTCAGCCAAAAGCAGCGAAGCAATACATCGAGGAAGAGTTGGAGGATTGGAAGAATCTTGGGGTTGAAGGACACGTACACGCTCGTCGCCCATGGATGCCTTACCATGAAAACTTCACCAAATCTCTCGCTCGAATTGTAGGCGGCAAAGAATCTGAAGTGGTAGCCATTGGTACCCTTACAAACAACCTTCACTTGCTCATGGTGAGCTTCTATCGCCCAACTGAAAAGCGATATAAGATTCTGTGTGAAGCCAAGGCTTTCCCGAGTGATCAATATGCTCTAGCGAGTCAGGCTCGTTTCCACGGGTTCGACCCAAAGGATGCAATCATCGAAATTGCGCCTCGAGAAGGAGAGCACACCATTCGTGAAGAAGATTTTATCTCAGCCATCGAGAACCACGGCGACGAAATTGCTATGATGATGGTCGGAGGTGTGAACTACTACACAGGTCAGGTGTTCGATATGGAAAAGCTGACTAAAATCGCACAGGACAAAGGCATTCTCGTGGGCTGGGACCTCGCCCATGGCGTAGGAAACATCGAACTCAAACTCAACGAATGGAACGTTGATTTCGCTGCGTGGTGTTCGTACAAATACCTCAACTCTGGACCAGGCTCCATAGCTGGTATATACATCAATGAAAAGCACCATGGCAAGAAAAATATTCCACGTTTTGAAGGATGGTGGGGACACGATAAGTCGAGCCGATTTGCCATGCCCGATCAATTTGAGCCGATTCCAACTGCCGAAGCTTGGCAGTTAAGCAACGTGCCAGTATTAGCCATGGCGGCCCACCGCGCATCACTTGACTTATTCGATGAAGTATCTCTCGATGAATTGAGAGCAAGAGGCAGAAGACTCTCCAACTATTTGAGAGAAGTCTTGCACGAAGTAGCAAAATTGACAAACCGTGAGATTGAAATCATCACTCCAAATAACGAGAAGGAGAGCGGTTGTCAGGTTAGTGTACTCTTCCCAGGTTTAGGGAAAGATTTATTCGACAAGCTCTTAGCTAAAGGAGTGATTGCAGATTGGCGCGAGCCGCACGTAATCCGACTCGCACCTGTTCCTATGTACAGCTCATTTGAAGACATATATCGATTTGGCGAAACACTTCTCGCCACATTAGAAGAAGCATAAGATGAAAAAAGCAACCGTTGTAGGCGCTGGCCTCGTGGGCTCACTTTGGGCCGTTTACCTTTCAAAAAGAGGATACAAAGTAGACGTATTCGAAGCTCGTCCAGACATGAGAAAAGCTTCACTCTCTGCAGGCCGATCAATCAACCTTGCACTGTCTGACAGAGGTTGGAAAGCCCTCGAAAAGGTGGGGTTGAAAGAGCAAATCCACGAAGTAGCCATACCAATGCATCGTCGTGTAATGCACGCCGTTGATGGATCTCTCACCTATCAGCCCTACGGCAAAGAAGGACAAGCGATTTACAGTGTTTCTCGAGGCGGGTTGAATCAAGTGTTGATGAATCTTGCAGAGAAAGAGGGTAACGTAAATATCCACTTCGAACAGAAGTGTCAATCGGTTGACCTTGAAAAAGGAAGTGCCACATTCGTCAATCGCGATACCAAGGAAAAAATCACCTCTGCAGAAGGTTTGCTCTTTGGCACCGATGGAGCATTCTCCGCTGTTCGCAAAACCATGCAGCGCACCGATCGCTTTACTTATTCTCAGGAATACATTGAGCACGGATATAAGGAACTCAGCATCCTCCCAAATCCAGATGGGAGTCACAAGATTGAAAAGAACGCACTACACATTTGGCCACGCGGAGAGTTTATGCTCATCGCCCTTCCAAATATGGACGGTAGCTTTACCTGCACACTATTCCACCCTTACGGTGGTGAAGTTGGATTCGATGCTTTGGATACGGATGAGAAGGTGGTTTCTTTCTTTAAGAATACTTTCCCGGATGCTTACGAACTGATGCCTAATCTCCTTGAAGATTGGCATGAGAACCCAACTAGCAGTTTGGTGATTATCCGCTGTTTCCCATGGACGAAAAATGGCAAGGTGGCATTGCTGGGGGACGCTTCCCACGCTATCGTTCCATTCTACGGTCAGGGAATGAATGCGGGCTTTGAAGATTGTACAGTATTCGACGAAATTCTAGATGAGACCAACGAAGATTGGCCTGAAGCGATGAAGCGCTATGAGATTTCACGCAAGCCTAATGGAGATGCCATTGCCGATTTAGCCATGCGTAATTTCGTGGAGATGCGCGACCTTACTGGTGATGCAGAATTCCTTCTTCGCAAAAAAATAGAGCGCAAGTTCTCTACCCTCCACCCTGAGAAGTGGCTTCCACTCTACTCCATGGTTACCTTCAGCCACATTCCATATGCTGAAGCCAAGAAGGAAGGGGAACGCCAAGATGCAATTATGGCCAAAATCATGTCGATCCCGAACATCGAAGAGCGATGGGAAGACGATGAGATTATGGAAAAGATGTTGGAATTGTCCTAACCCTGCTTGAATGCAGCACGGACTTTCTTGAACAACTCAGAACTAAAGACGAAGTCGAGCACCGCCTGATCTTCAGACTGTAAGATTTCGTCTTTATCTCCCTCCCAAACACGGTAACCTTCTTTTAGGAGGATGATATGATCTCCGATTTCAAGTACGGAGTTCATATCGTGGGTGTTCACCACCGTGGTAATATCGAATTCGTGCGTAATCTCCTGAATGAGGTTGTCGATGACAATCGCCGTTTCCGGGTCGAGACCACTGTTTGGCTCATCACAGAAAAGGTACTTTGGATTCATGGAGATGGCACGAGCAATGGCCACACGCTTCTGCATTCCCCCTGAAATTTCCGCGGGAAACTTGTCGTGTGCACCATCAAGACGAACACGTGATAAACAGAAATCGGCTCTATCGCGCTTCTCACTCTCACTCATGTCTGTAAAGAAGTTGAGTGGGAACATCACGTTCTCAAGTACAGTTTGAGAATCGAACAGTGCTCCACCTTGGAACACCATTCCTATCTCCTGGCGAAGAAGCTTGCGGTCGTCTTTCGACATTGCACCCACATCTCTTCCATCGTATTTGATACTCCCTTCATCTACATCATGAAGTCCGAGTACGGATTTAAGGAAGACGGTTTTACCAGAACCAGAACGACCAATAATCAAGTTGGTCTTTCCCTTTTGAAAGTTCACGTCGATGCCCTTGAGCACTTCGTGTTCTCCAAAACTCTTCTTAAGTCCTTTTACTTCAATCATACTGCATTAATAATGAATGGAGCCGAGAATCGAATTAGTAGTATTGCCAGTTAACAATAGGAAACATCAAAGTAAAGACAATTCCCATCAACAACACAGCAAGCAGAGCTCGAACATAGATATAATCTGGCAATGAAATCCGAATCATTATCCACTTATACACTATAAAGACGAGCCAAAGGAGAACCAGAGGAATCAGAGCTATGGATAGATTGGAATACTTGAAAGACCCAGTTATGAGTCCAGTATCTGCCCAAAAGTCAGACCAGCCCGATGAGAGCATAAGCATAAAAGCGGTTGGCAGTAATAGAGCGATGAACGATGCAACATAATTGAGCAAAATCACAAAGAATGTTGGGATGTCAACTTGATTGACTCGCCTCTTCTCCTCTGAATTATCCAGTAGTTCTTCCGTTTGTGAATCTCGATAAGCACTTCCACCTCCAAGCTTTGTTCGTCGGACTACCGACAAAACAAGAACTACAGTCAAGATAACGGGCAGTTGTGCAAACAAAGCTCTCTCGATGGCGACCACTAGGATATAGTAGAATGGAATGAAAGGATCATCCAGTACCACGGAAGTATAGGAGTACTCCAGCAATCCTATCAAGAGACCTATAATGGCTGCGACGTGCCACGTTTTGATCGTTCTCTTTCCTTTTATCATCTTTTCGAATTTGTAATACCGATCACATGGAATGTTCGTCAGACATTAGAATGTGAAAATCATCCAGCGAAGGAACTCTCTGGACATAGGCAAGATACTCGGGTCGCAAAGTTCGAATGCCTTTCATAGGTCAAGCTGTGACTAAAAAACCCAAAATAGCCATTCCAATGTCCAGGCAATAGGGTGAGCTGCAATAATCAACACAGAAGCAGCCCCAAGCCGAGCCGTGTTCTTCTTCCCTATCCTTCTATTCAGAACTTTAAATACTAAAGGATATAGGAATACTACTGACGCCGACAAGAATGTGTGCAAACCAACCAAGATTAAGTTGTTAGGCCAATGTTCAGAATTTCCACCAACGGTCTCATCAAGCATATACTCGTAGGGAACATTCCCTGAATAGTGTTCAACTACTGCAGTAACTATTAGGGAAGTTATGGTGCAGATGAGCATATACTTCAAGATATCACTGGCGATTCGTAATCGAACATGTGAGGTATCAGCAGAAACTGTATCTATGTCCAACACATCGACTTCAATGTTCGCTAACTGATGGTATCGCTTGGGATAAAAAGCCACACGAATAATAATTCCTATGGAAACAACATAAGGGACCACATCACGCAAATAATCTATGCTTTCACTTCCGTAATAATTGTGAGTTCCCCAGAGCGCTGAGGAGGACTCAAACTTAAAAAACACGGGATATGCCTCTATGAAACTCCATATTGCAGTAACAACGATGAGCACCGGAATGGCAAAACGTCCTATGAGAGAGAAAAAGATCGAACGCATGTCAGGGTTTAATTCAACAACAAATCAGTAAGAATGTAATTAAAGACGATGATAGCCAAGCAGGAGTTCACAACGGCGATAGTACTCGCACGACCTACTTCAACGGCTCCTCCTTTCACCGTATATCCAAAGTATCCAGATATACTCGCAATTAAGAAAGCAAACACCACCATCTTGATAATGGCGTAGGTGATATAGAATGGAATCCAGCCCATTTGCAGACCGAGGATAAAGTCAGAGAAGCTCACCATTCCGGTAAAGTCACCAGCGAGGTAACCGCCATACAAACCGAGAGCAACACTGATTACAAGCAGCAGTGGATTGAAGAACATCGATGCGGTGATCTTTGGGAAGATGAGGAAGTTCGCGGAGTTTATACCCATCACTTCCAAAGCGTCTATCTGCTCAGAGGTTCGCATGGTTCCAATCGTGGACGCGATGTTCGAACCGACCTTTCCTGCGAGAATCAAGCTCACCATGGTTGGTGAGAACTCCAAGATGATGGATTCACGCACCGCAATAGCCACGTAGTAATCAGGAATGAATGGATCTTCGAGGTTGAGCGCCGTTTGGATGGTTACTACAGCCCCCATGAAGAGTGAAATGATAGATACAATCCACAAGGAGTCTAGGCCAAGTCCATCGACTTCCCTCCAAAATGACTTGCG
Organism: Flavobacteriia bacterium; assembly: GCA_013373425.1. Lineage (GTDB taxonomy): Bacteria > Bacteroidota > Bacteroidia > Flavobacteriales > Schleiferiaceae > Phaeocystidibacter. The sequence continues at coordinate 68,492 of JABXHW010000021.1, read as the reverse complement.
AATCTCCTTCCAGCTTTCGGGTTTTCTAAATACCCGAGCCATGAGTAATGCATAGTCGCCAATACCGTTAAAGAAACGATAGATCATGCCGCTAAAATAAGTTTAATTTTGTGGCTCAAAGGAAGATTATGAAAGGTATTCAACGTACAATTTTCGCCGCTGTCCTAATTCTGTCTTTTGCAGCAATAACGGCATGTGGATCTGCCAAGGACTGCGACTGTCCGGCATTCAGCAGTATTGAAAACCCAGACGTGAAGTGATTCAACAACTCCTTCCATTTATTCCCGAAGGGGCGGGTGAGCATATCGAAAAAATGCTGCAGCCTCATTCCTTCAAATTAAAGGTGGTGCGACCTAGAAAGACGAAGCTGGGCGACTTCCGACCAGGTCTTCGTGGGGCGTCTCATCAACTCACCGTGAATGGCGACCTGCATCCCTATCATTTCCTGCTAACTCTTGTACATGAGATTGCTCACATGAAAACGCATGAGCAGTTTGGAATGAAAGTGAGTCCGCATGGAAAGGAGTGGCAAAGTACTTTTCAAGAATTAATGGCTCCTATTCTTCAGGATGATATTTACCCTGATCATATCGCTGCAGAAATCAGTCGATATTTATCAAAACCCAAGGCCTCATGTTCTGCCGATACCCAGTTATTGAGGGTGTTGAGAAATGAAGATGAGAACAAATCACACATCCTCATCCTAGAAGACCTCCCAGAAGATGCCTTGTTCAGAATCCCGGGTAGACGCCCCATGCGCAAGGGAAAGAAACGAAGAACACGTTTTCTCTGTGAAGAGCTAGATACAGGCCGTACCTTTGCCGTCCATCCATTGGCAGAAGTACAAACTTTGAACCACCAAAGATGAAAGAGATATTCTCAAATCCAGACTTTAAACTCGGCGTACTTGGCGGCGGACAGCTTGGCAAAATGATGTTAGCTGAAACTCGTCGATACGACATTTACACACGAGTAATGGATCCAGCAGCCGACGCCCCAGCTCGATTGGCGGCAAACGAGTTTGTACAGGGTTCACTGACCGACTATGACACGGTCATGAAGTTCGCACAAGGCCTGGATGTACTGACCATAGAAATCGAAAATGTGAACGTTGATGCGCTCGAAGACCTTGAGAAATCAGGATTGAAAGTTTTCCCACAGCCATCCGCTCTTCGCATCATTCAAAATAAGGCCACCCAAAAATCTTTTTACGGAGAGAACGGCCTACCGACTTCCAAGTTTTTCACCTTCAACAACAAGGCTGAATTGCTCGAAGGATTGAAAGAAGGAAATTGGGAACCCCCATTCGTTTGGAAGGCAGCAACCGGCGGATACGATGGATTCGGCGTGAACATCGTTCGCACAGCAGATCAAATCGACGAACTTCCAGATCAGCCTGGGTTGGTAGAAGCATTTGTGCCCTTTGAGAAGGAGCTAGCGGTTATCGTTGCACGAAATGAACACGGCGACGTAGTGACCTACCCAGTGGTAGAAATGGAATTCCACCCTACTGCCAACCAAGTAGAATACGTTCTTTGTCCGGCTACGGTAGATGCCGATATCGAAGAGAAGGCTCGTAATCTAGCGGTTCAAGCTATTGAAGCTTACGGACTTGTTGGACTTCTCGCCGTTGAGATGTTCCAAACGAAAGACGGCGAAGTATACATCAATGAAGTAGCACCACGTACCCACAACAGTGGCCACCTAACCATTGAATCCAACTTCACCTCGCAGTTCGAACAGCACGTTCGCTCGGTAACTGGAATGCCATTAGGTTCCACTCAACTTCGTCTGCCTGCGGTCATGGCCAACTTGGTAGGTGAAGATGGACATTCAGGAAATGTGCAGTACGACGGTTACCAGAATCTGCTGAGTATGCCGGGCGTTTACATTCACCTTTACGGAAAGAGCACAACTCGTCCGTTTAGAAAGATGGGACACGTTACCGTTACCCATACGGATCGAAGTGAAGCTCGTGCAGCAGCTGAGAGAGCTAAAGACTCCATCCGCGTCATTTCTAGAAGCTAGTATCTTTATAAAAAATAGAAGTCATGATTGGAATCATCATGGGAAGCAAAAGCGACCTACCTGTAATGCAAGAGGCCGCAGATATTTTGAAGGAGTTGGGTGTTGATTACGAGATCACCATCGTTTCCGCACACCGCACTCCAGAGCGCATGTATGATTATGCCAAGAATGCCCACACCCGAGGCATCAAGGCGATTATCGCTGGTGCAGGTGGAGCGGCTCACCTCCCTGGAATGGTGGCTTCCATGAGTCCACTTCCTGTAATCGGTGTTCCGGTGAAATCTCGCAATTCTATCGATGGATGGGATAGCGTATTGAGTATCCTTCAAATGCCGGGCGGTGTTCCTGTTGCAACCGTAGCCTTAGACGGTGCTAAGAATGCGGGCATCCTAGCCGCACAAATCGTCGGAAGTGCGGATCCAAAGATTCTAAACAACATCGTTCAGTATAAGGAATCGCTGAAAGAGAAAGTACTCAGATCAGCTGAGGACCTGGAAGGTCAAGCATAAAAAAAGCCCCGCATTGTGCGGGGCTTCTTTGTTTCTATAGCTAATCGTTACAGCGATTTCAATAGCGTCATAAGATGTTCTTTCTTCCTATTCGCCACTGGAATGCGTGAATCGTCTTCCATAATCACATATCCTCCATCCGATTGCACGTAGCGCTTCACGTAGTCCATGTTCACCAAGTGGCTTTTGTGGATGCGCTCGAAGTTGTGGTCAGAAAGCATGTTGTCAAATTCCTTGAGTGTTTTGCTTGCCAAGAGGTTCTTTCCTGTTCTCAACACAAACTGAGTGTAGTTACTCGAAGATTCACAACGTAGGATGTCGCTTACCTTGATGATGTGCATTCCATCAGAGCTCGGAATGACAATCTTCTTAGGCGAATCAGTAGTTGAACGGTAGTTTTCCAACAACACAGAGATTCCAGCTTTCGGCTCGACCGAATTAATCTGTTGAACTTTGCGAACGGCCTTCACTAACTCTTCCGCATCAATCGGCTTGAGTAAGTAATCCAAAGCGGAAAACTTAATGGCCTTTAACGCGAATTCGTCGTGCGCCGTGGTGAAAATCACTTCACCGTTCCAATCGATTCCATCGGCATCAATGCGCTCGAGAAGCTCGAATCCGGTTTCACCGGCCAACTTCACATCGAGGAACATTACGTCGGGTTTCCCACTTACGATTTCAGCAATGGCAGATTCAATATCTCCAGCTTCTTGAATGGGTCGGATATCTGGACAAAAGAGGTCGAGCTTACCTTTGAGGGCCGCACGGCTGTTCTCTTCGTCATCAATAATCAATGCTTTTAACATGGGGGTAGCGGTTGCAGTTACTACAAACTTAACTAATCTCTTTCAGGTGCACGTCTTAAATGAGCGTGCGAAAACTTATCGCGATTTAGCGATTAATCATCATCCCATTCGTCGGTTGACTGAAGTGGCAATTGCAAAATCACTCGCGTACCAGACGCCTCTCCGTTTTCATCATGAAGATCTTCTGTGATTACAGCACTTCTTCCACCGTAAGTCTTCTCAAAGAGCTCTACTCTTCTTCGGCTGATTTCCCCAGCCAAACTTCTGTGCTTTCTGCCACTCTTCTCTCGAATCTCGGCGGCCTTCTTCCTGCCAATACCATCATCTTCAACGACGCATCGAACTCCATTGTCGGTCATTTCAAAAGTGATAGTCACTTTCCCTCCACCTTTCGGACGTAGACCGTGCAAAATGGCATTCTCCACGTGGGGTTGAATCATCATAGAAGGTAACGATAATCCGTAGGTGTCTATTTCTTCATCCAACACAATCTCACTGTCGAATTCACCTGAAAACCTCAACTTTTCAAGCGCCAAGTAATTCTCCAAAAGCTGAATCTCGGTGTGAAGTGGAATCATGTGCTCTCTGGAACTTTCCAGCATGAGTCGCATGAGCTTGGCAAACTTATTCAGGTACTTCACAGCCTCTTTTGGCTCGTTCTTGAAGATGAATCCTGAAATAGCATCGAGTGCGTTGAAGACGAAGTGTGGATTCATTTGCAAGCGCAATGCTCGACGCTCCAAATCGTTTCGTTCTTCCTCCAAAGCAAGTCGCTGATGGATGCGCTTCAATCGCAAACGGAAGTATAGATAAACCGACCCAGCGACCACTACGAAAACAGTGAGATAGAACCACCAAGTAGTCCAGTAAGGTCGACGTATGACAAAATGGTACTCTTCTGATTCAATCACCTTTCCACTCAACGGATCGAATCCGCGAACTTGGAAGGTATATTTCCCGGGAGGAACGCTAGTGTAAATCGCTTCACGTCGGCCTTCGGCATCCACCCATTCCTTATTGAGCGGACTCAATCGATATTCGTACTGAAGCGCAAGCGGGTCGGCTACTTGCAAAGCCGAATAGGAGAAGCGCAGATAATTCTGGTCGTATGGTAAACTTAAATTGAGAGGAACCTGGCTCCACGGCTTAATAGTGTCGCTCCAATCCCCCCAGCTTTCAGGCTGCTCAAAGTAAAGGTCTAATCGAGTGATTTCAATCACCCCAAAAGATGGCCGCTCTTCTACATTTCTCAATGGAGCCACTAACACACCTTGATTGGTTCCGAAAATGACCGACTCTTCATCCCGAGTTACCGCATGCGGATTGCATTCCAACTCGCCAAAACCACGTGCATCAGAAACTCGTGTTCCGAATTCCCATCCATTGTTCCAAATGATGTTCTGTATGCCGCGTTCAGTTCCGATCCAAACGTCATTGTTCAGCACATCAAGCGACCAAACGTTATCACTAAGCAATCCCTCATTAGAAGAGAGCGAGTCCAATCTACCCTCCTTTAGCCTCCAAAGTCCAAATCCGTTGGTTCCCATCCACAGGGTACCTTCCGCATCCACCTGAAAAGTTGCAGGTGCAATGCGAAGCATTTCAGACTCCTCAAAAGCATATTCCCAACTCCCATTATCGCGATAGAGAATTCTCCCTTCAATATCCAAGGCCCACAGCCTTCCATTCTGATCCTCTTGAATACGTGGAATTGCGGTTGTGCTCAGGTTCTCATCCAGCGTTTCAAACTGACCATCTGCAAAAATGTATATCCCTGAAGTGGTAGCCACTGCTAGCTCACCATTCGCTAAAGGTTCTAAGTCAAAAATGAAGGCATTGCCCAAGCCGGCATGCACGCCGTAGGTTCTGAATCGAGAGCCGGTCCATTGTGCCAAACCCGCTTCTGTTGCCACGTAGATTCTGCCATTTGTAGATTCAACGACATCGAACACCAATCCGCGTGGAAGCCCGCTTTGTTCGTCAAACGACTCAATGACTCCGTACTTGTTCTTTCTTGACAAGCCGGCCAATCCACCCATCCACCAATTCCCTCTAGAACTGACAGTAACTGCGTGAACTCGTTCATCAATCAATCCATCATCTGAGGTATATCGATACAAATCTGGCTCGACCAATCGGCTCAACCCACTTAATCCACCAATCCAAATTCGTCCATCAGAAGAAACGTGTAGACATCTAATCTTTGGGGTTACCAAACCTTCTTCTTCTCCGACTTTCACGCCGCGGAAATCTTCAGCTAGTCGAGAATCATATCTTCGAAGGCCTTGCTGATAGCTTCCGTACCACCATCGGCCGCGACTGTCCAAAACGATATCGCGCACATCAGGGTGGGCGCCTAGTTCATCATTCGTGCTGAGGTTCGGAATCGCCAATCCTTTTCTGAGGACCAGGTATACATCATCTGAAGCGCCTACTTGGACCCCAGACTCTTCATCTTCTCTATCTATAATGAAAATGGAACGTGCATTGGAGCCGTCCCACCACTTCACCCATTCGGAGTTTGTGAATTTCCAAAGGCCATCGGATGCGCCAATAAACAAGCTCTGGTCGGTATAATCAACCGACATCAACTGAGGATCGCCTGGAATTTGAAGTCGTTGAATGTTATCGTTCTCATCTATTCGCCAAAGGCTGCGACGAAAGACGATGATCCAATCTTGATTCCATTGAGTAATGGCTACCACTCTTTCGGAAGGTAACTCCCAGCGCGACTGAAAATTGAAACCATCATAGGCAGTGAGGCCCTTGTCGGTGCCCACCAACAGGTCGCCGTCATCCGACTTGAGTGAGGTGACATAATTGGAAGGCAACCCGTTCTCTGTGGTGAACACGGTGGAAGAAACTCCATCGAATCGAGCAAGCCCACCACCTTCAGTGGCAATCCACATGAACCCCAAAGGGTCTTCCGCAATGTCGTTAATGGTAGAAACAGGAATTCCTTCTCTCTGCCCGAAGGTTTGAAAGAAATACTGCTGGGCCTGCACTTGAACTGTCGCCAAGGTCAGGACTACAAATGTGATGAAAGAGGTCCACCGCATAGACGAGCCAAGATAAGGGATTTCGGAAGGTGTAGGACTACCTCTTTCTATAGACTTACGCACGAATGACCTTCGCCCATTTTCAATGAGTAAGTGTCTGTAAACGTATATATACGTTTACCCTCCGGCTATCTACACTCCGTTTTCACAAATTGAACTGTGAATAATTGCTACACAATTTTAGGGATTGTGATTTTCTCATGCCTAGGGAGAGCTCAAGACTTGCGCAGTACCGTCCATGACATGGGTTTGCTCATGTACGGTCACGGAACGAGTGAGATGATTCAGTTGAATCAAACAGCAACCGTGCGCTGGAATTGGGCTCTCTTTTCTACAGGCATCCTGAGTGACAGCTGGTATGTACATGCAGCCAGAGTCAGTAGAAGGTCGTACGCCAACAACTTTAGTCTGAAACTGGAGTGGAGCGGCTGGGGAGAATGGAGCACCGCTTCCGTGCAACTCGATGCTCGAATTCGATTGTCGCAGCATCTCGGCATTGCTGCCTATCAACGGACTCACATCCTTAGTGGCGAACGTTCCAAATCGACGTACCATCGCTGGGGGACAGGATTCATTCATAAGTCAGAGGATTGGAAAGGTTGTCTATGGGCACTGGATTGGCTGGGATACGATCCAGCTATAGAGTGGGAATCGGATGCTCTTGCTTTCAGCATTGAGGCGCTTTACCACTATCCAGAAGATTGGTGGACAGGAATACGACTGGAGGGCAGTGCACTCTCAGAATTTCGTCTTGCCTTGATGGGTGAGCTAGACTACCCCAATTGGGGAGGTCGGATTACAGTTTATACCGATGGCAGTATCACACTAATCAGCACATTCCCAATCCAACGCATGAACTGCACCTTCGGGTTGAATCTGGGCTGGAGCAAACCTTCGCAACCTCATCTAGCCCTCGGAAACCATGTGGAAGATTAGTTTTTTGCTCCTCAGCTTTCCCCTACTCGCGCAGCAAATCGACCTATCCTGGCTGGATGAAACACAATTTACGGCAGAGCAACTTGAGACGCTTCAGGAAGAACTCCTCTTCTATTCTATCAACCCCATGAGTATTCAATCTTCAGACCCGCTCTACCTTGAACGCCATCCATTGATCAATTTGATAGAGGCCATCAACATTGCCAAATATGTAGAAGAGGCCGGCTATTTCTTCGACTGGGGCGAAGTGAATAATGTGTATGGAATTGATCAAGCCTGGATTGAGCATCGAAAGAGATTCCTCAGTTTGTCTCGGATTGAATCAGACTGGAAGCTCCAGCTCGAAAAGTGGCAACAAGTGCGATTATCGCTTGGAGTCAAACTCGATGACCCACGTAAAGAAGGGTACAGCTCTCAATCGTATTCAGGACCTCCCTTTCAAGACCAAGGTCTATTTAGCTTGAAAGGAAGAAACTATTCGCTCGGGCTAAGATGGCAGAGAGATGCAGGTGAAAACTGGAAATCTTTTGAACGGCTGAGCTATGACCACTTGTCTGTTGCTTTCACCTGGAATCCCCATCGCAACTTTAAAGTGGGACTTGCTGACTATAGACTTGGGCGGTTCTTAGGGACGCATGTCGGATCGAGCTTTGGGTCAAGCATCCCAGCGGATATCGCCGCGCTTCAATCGAGAGCAAGTCAGACCAGGAGTACAGCGAGCGCCATGGAACACGGACTTTGGCGAGGAGTGAATATCAGTGGGAGATTTCAGAATTGGACCTTTAGCTTGCAAACAGGCTCTGCATCCATAGACGCGACCATCGATAACGGACATGTCGCTCGATTCATTCAGACAGGTCTGCATCGAACAGAATCCGAAAGGACAAAGCAGAATTCAGCTTTGGGCTATCATCTCGGTTGGGAAGCATCTAGCTCATTCGCAAACCTCACTCTTGCAGCAGCACAAGACTATTATTGGGTGAAGCCTATCGCTGAAGGAGCGTATTCATTCGAGGCGGGCAACTCCATTTATGTTCAATACCTCAATGGGGAGGACTATCTCGAATTCGAGTGGGCCTCCCGATTAGACTTGTCTTCCGCCGTTCAGTTCTTTTGGACCCGACATCTTGGCGACCTGCAAATGGGCATTAGAGGATATGCCGGTCAAAGCGATTTTCACTCTGGCCAGTTTGATGCCGGTGGATGGTTCTTCACTTCAGGCGAAGAGCGCTCCTTGGCTACCGTCATCGCATACAATCGTGGCAATCATAACTGGAGTTCCACGCTATTCTCTGCTCAGCAGCGCGGTCTTGATTGGAAGAATCAAACTAAATCAGGCTTTCAGGTATCCTATACCAATAGTCGATTTACCCCCACTTTCAGGGCTCGCTATCGTTGGACTGCCGGTACAGATGCAGGGGTGCATTATCTTCAAACGCATTGGACAACATCCGTTGGCGTGGGTACGATGGGCTTCAGGTTGATTCAACACTTTTCTAGCTTGCCTCAAGGCTCCCTAGGTGTAGCATTAGATCATAAATTAAGCGAGGGGCAACTTCAATGGACCACACGCTTAAGAGCGCAATGGGTAGGCAGTGATGGACATCCCGTATACTTCATGCAACCAACTACGCGACTGCAAATGCAAATTCAATCGATGTACAAATCTGGAATGGGCGCAGATGCACTATTCTCATGGAACCATAGCGATAAGCTCAATCTGCAACTACAAGCCAGTTTGGACAAGCAACTTGGAGTAGAAACCAGAGGTTCAGGAATGGAGCAAATCGAAAGCTCAATTAAATGGTCACTTTCCGCAGAAATGCATTGGAAATGGTAATTAGCTGAGATGTAACCCCGCCAGCTCCATTTGTTTCCAATATCCGGGGAATGACTTTTCAACCACCGATGCGTCGTTGAGTTTCAATTCGCCGAAAAATGCCATTGGGGCAATGGCCATAGCCATTCTGTGATCATCGAAAGTGTCGAATGGCTCTCCAGAGAAATCGAGTTTTGGAGCAGGTGCCCAATAAAGTGAACTGCTCAAGTCGGTGGTATCTCCTCCCATTCGTTCGATAGTACGTACAAGTGCTGAAATCCGGTCGGTTTCCTTAATGCGCAAAGTCTGAAGTCCGGTGACCTTACCAGATCTCCCCTGACCAAAAGCAGCCATGACGATTGAAGGAGCCAGGTCTGGGTAATCGAGCATGTCTAAGACTAAATCCTCTTCAGGAATATGTGTCCTCCGAATGCTCCAAACATCCTTTTCCCATTCTGCCTCTATACCGAGCTGTTCTATCCAGTCGATGAGAACTTTGTCGCCTTGAATGGAATGCTTCGCTAGCCCTTTAATACGTAATGGCGCGCCTGAGATGGCCGTCCAAGACACGAAAGTAGCGGCAGCACTCCAATCGCCTTCTGTAGGCATCTGTACTTGTTTAGCAGGACTTCCGTGAACGTGAATGCGCATGCCATCTTCCTCCACCGTTATTCCCGCTTGGCGAAGTACATCGGCGGTCATGTTCACATAGGGTTGAGAAACCGACTTACTGGTTCGGTGAATCAATAGTCCGTCGTTGGTAGCTGGAGCCACAAGCATGAGAGCAGAAATAAACTGACTACTCATATCCGCTGGAATGTGGACTTGTCCGCCTCTTAGCTTTTTACCGTAAATGCGAAGCGGAGGATATCCTATTTCCTGATCATAACTTATCTCTGCGCCCAGACTTCTCAGCGCTGACACCAACGGCTCAATCGGTCGTTTGTGCATTCTATCCGTACCGTGCAGGTAGACATTCCGTCCCTTTTGCACACTGAAATACGCCGTGGCAAAACGCATGGCTGTTCCGGCATCGTGTAGGTTGATATCCTCTTCATCCGAGGCCAGTGCTTCACGTAGGATGCGAGTATCTCTAGCTTCGGAAAGCTGATTTTTCAGAATCTTATCGGGGAATAAGGCCTTGACGATTTGCCAACGATTAGCTACACTTTTAGAAAGCGGAACTTCCACCTCTGGGGTGTGGTCGTCGTTTCGTTCGGTGTATCGTAGCGTTTTCATGGAGTGTTCCAGGCGCGTAGTGCCATCTTTAGTTGATCACTACTAAGTTCGTGGTCTAACGTCGGCTTTCCAAGGTTTTGAAGCAATACAAATTGAGGAATTCCGCCTTTGTTCTTCTTATCGTGCAAAAGCCACTGTAGGAGATCATTCCAGCTCGATTCCGGTAGTTCAGGTTTCGGAAAAGTATTCACCAAAAACTCTTGAATCTTCGATGCCATAGAGCGGTCCAATCCAGCTGCACTAACCGAAAGCTCAACTTCTAGCCACATTCCTATGGCGATAGCTTCGCCGTGCAAAAGTGGCGACTCGGGTTGAGTAGATAGAAAATGGCTCTCAATAGCGTGGCCGAAAGTATGACCAAAGTTCAAGTACTTGCGTGGGCCTGATTCGAGCGGATCGCTTTCCACCGTGTCAATCTTCATTTGCATAGAGGCTCTCACCTCATCCGGTCGGTTCCACAACTCGAGTGGAGACATTCCCGAAATTGTTTCCCAGGCGTTTTCAGAAATCAATGCATGCTTTACCATTTCGGCAAATCCTGAAATGGTTTCACGCTCGGGAAGGGTTTCCAAGAAATCAGGAATCAGAAATAAACCTTTTGACGAAGAGAAAGTACCTACGACATTCTTTGCGCCACCTACGTCAATTCCCGTTTTCCCACCTATGGCGGCATCAACCATGGCCAATAGTGAAGTTGGCACATTCGCGAAATCGATTCCGCGCTTATACGTGGAGGCCACGAATCCGCCTAAGTCGGTAATCATTCCACCCCCCACATTGATCAATACAGAATGACGGTCTGCTTCAAGCTCGAGAAGAGAACTCCACAGATGATATACGATTTCAATACTTTTCGACTCTTCACCAGGCGGCACTTCGAGCACTTCATATTCTCCAAGAGAAGGAAGCTCAGGAACCAATCTAACCAGGCAATTTTCATGGGTATTCTCATCAACTAGAAAGAAAACTTTGGATCCGCGATTCTTGTAACCACCAAGAAATGAATCTAACTCATTCAGAGCCTGCTCATTGGCGTAAACCGGTCCAAATTTGGTGTCCCAATAATTCTTACCCATTTTTGAAAATAATTCTGAGCGCAAAGAATCTTGCCGTTTGAGTAACAAAGGTGACGTTTTTTTGAGAGTTCCTGAATTATATTTGCCCGCTTGCTAAACGAATAACTGTCGGTTGTGAATGCTGATTAATTTTTCTGATACGGCTACAGCTTTCCGCAACAAATCGAATTTCGAGTTGCGCAAGAGCTACGTGCTGTTTAGCACACTTGCAAAACCATGGGTAGTGCAAGTCGGAAAAGTATTGTCTGAGTTTGCCTTCAAAACTCACCTCCCTGTCAAAGGCCTTATCAAGAGTACTGTCTTCAATCAGTTCTGTGGCGGCGAATCCATCGAGGATTGCAGCGACTCTATCGATGGTCTTATCGGCGTGGGTGTTGCGAGCATCCTTGATTATTCTGTGGAAGGCAAAGAGTCGGAGAATGATTTCGATCGGACTAAAAACACAGTGGTTCATTCCATTGAATACGCTTCAAAGAAAACGGGTGTTCCGCTCGCGGTATTCAAGCCAACAGGCATGGGCCGCTTCGCTCTACTGGAGAAGAAAAGCCTCGGCCATCAGCTGAATGAAAAGGAACAAGCCGAGTGGCAACGCGTGGTAGGCCGATTCCGCGAAATCGCACAAGCGGCACACGACTTCAACATCCCGGTGATGGTTGATGCAGAAGAGTCGTGGATTCAACAGGCTGTGGACGACTTGGTGGAACAGCTGATGATGGAGTTCAACAAAGAGCGCGTCATCATTCTCAACACCATTCAATTCTATCGCCACGATCGCTTAGAATACCTCCAACGGGCATTGGTTCACGCAGAGAACAACGGCTACTTCTTGGGCGTCAAGATTGTTCGTGGGGCCTACATGGAAAAGGAAAGAGCACGAGCTGAAGAAATGGGTTATCCAGATCCTATTCAGCCCGACAAAGCTTCAAGCGATAGAGATTATGATGCGGGCATCCGCCTTCTTATGGAGAACATCCAACGTGTCAACTTCGTTTGTGGAACACACAATGAAGCTTCATCTCAGCTTCTGGTCTCACTCATGTCTGAGTATGGAATTGACCCGGGTGATCGCCGAATTTGGTTTGCTCAACTCTACGGAATGAGCGACCATATCAGCTTCAACCTCGCTGCTGCTGGCTACAACGTAGTAAAATACCTGCCGTTTGGGCCGGTAAAGGATGTGATGCCTTACCTCATTCGTCGTGCGGAGGAAAACACATCTGTCCGTGGTCAGACTGGTCGCGAGTTAGGCTTGATTAAAGCAGAATTACGCCGAAGAAAGCAGGAGAAACATCAGCCTGCCACTCTGCCATCATAGATCACAGTCGCAGTCGATTCCTTCGGGAAGAAGAATTTCCTTAATCGTAGCTGTAGAATCTTTGCAGTTCTTAAAGATGAGTGTGAACGTCCCTCTATCGTCTGTGAAATCCAGCTTGTAGTTGTTGCAATTCTTGTCGGTTCCCCTTTCGTTGAAAGAGAAATCTACGTCAGATGCTGTGAGCACCTTTGAGTAAAACGCGGAATCACCTGAGGCTTCAATGCAATCTGAAATGCACTGTGTTTGATCTGTGAAGAGCAATTGCTTTTCAGACAAATCAGAAAGGACTCGGTCATTTGGGAAGTACGAGCAACCAATCTCACGATCACCGAACATGTACATCACCAAGATGGTTCCAATCGTTACCCCAATCAGGAACATAACAACACGTCTCAAGAGTTTCATGCGGCAAAGATAACTGCCACACCGTTAAAGTAGCGGTCCTTATCCGAAAAGTAAATCGCTATTGGAGTACGGCAAATCAAACCAATCTGATATGGCTTTATTAGTAAGGACTCCGTTGTACAGATACATGCCTGCCCGGATTTCCTTACGGTAGCGAAGGACATCTTCAATACCACCTTCTTCCCCGAACGTCACCATAAGCTGAGCGAAGATATTACTCAAGGAGAAGGATGCGGTCCTCGATACTCTCGAAGCGATATTCGGAACGCCATAGTGTATCACATCGTGCTTTACAACAATAGGTTTATCGTGGGAAGTCAGTTCACTGGTTTCAAAGCAACCGCCTTGATCGATAGAAACATCAACAATTACGGAACGGGCCTTCATTTTGGTCACCATGTCTTCGGTTACCACACAAGGAGTTCTTCCGCCGTCACCGCGCATGGCTCCAATAGCCACATCGCATCTGCGCAACGCCTTTTCAAGAATCTTAGGCTGAATCACACAGGTATAGACTGGGAAAGGTAAGTTTTGCTGAAGGCGCTTGAGACGGGCTAGTGAACGATCAAACACTTTGACATTCGCACCCATTCCAACGGCTGTTCTCGCAGCGCAAGTCCCAACTGTTCCAGCACCGATAATCACAACTTCTGTTGGAGGAACTCCTACCACTCCACCGAGGAGATAGCCTTTTCCGTTGTTGACATTACTCAAGTATTCGGCTGCAATCAGAATACTCGCGTTGCCCGCAATTTCACTCATGCTCCGTACGATGGGAATCTGACGATCTTCATCCCGAATGTTCTCGTAAGAAATAGCCGTAACTCGTTTCTCCATCAATTTTTGGAAAAACTCTTTCGTACAGGTTTTTAGTTGAAGTGCAGAAATCAGGGTTTGCTTCTGCTTCATCAACTTCAACTCATCTAGTGATGGTGGCTCAACTTTGAGGACAACATCACACTCGAAGACTTCCTTAGGAGAATAGGCGATTTTCGCTCCTGCCTCTGAATAGTCGTTATCGTTGTAAAGTGCTCCTTCACCCGCCTTGGTTTCCACCAACACCTCATGTCCATGAGAAACGAGGAGGTGAACTCCTTCGGGCGTCAAGGCCACGCGATTCTCCTGCATGCAGGTTTCCCTGGGAACCCCAATTTGAAGTTTTCCTTTCTTACGAGCAACGGCTACGCGCTCTTCTTGTGGAAGCAATTGTGCACTTGAAAACGAGAAGTAGTTGGGTTCAGACATGGGAGCTCAAGAGGTGAGATTCACATTGATACACATTGCGAAATATCTCATCGCAAGGGTTGGTTATTAGCGAGTTGGACGTTGCCGATTACGCTTTAATCTTCACTTCTAGGGTTCGAACCTCGTTCTCAACCGAAAGGCGAATCAACGTAAAACGGCTAGGTAGCAAGTTAGGGATTTTTTCTGGCCACTCCACGAAACACCAGTCACCACTCCAGAAGTAATCTTCGTATCCCATGTCCATCGCTTCCGCTTCATCCTCTATGCGATAAAAATCAAAATGATAGATGGATTCTCCTTCTCCACTTTGGTACTCATTCACCAAAGAAAAGGTCGGAGAGCTCAAGTGGTCTTCCACTTCGAGCGCTCTGCAAATGGCGCTAATGGTCGTAGTTTTTCCAGCGCCCATCGGACCTTGAAAAAGCACAACTCCTTTTGGAATGGAAGCCAAAATCTCTCGAACGGCTTCGTCGAGTTCAGCTATGGAATGAATGGTGAGTTTCACGAGAGCAAAGGTAGGTATCAATCGACCAATTTTTACTCTCCCGCAGCACGCATTATTTTGATGATGATTCTGAAAAATACAATCGCAATAATGATAATTCCACCAATTTTCACGGACTCACCTTTTCGACCCTTCACCTTATTCTCACGTGCGTCTGGATTGAAATCACCAGCTAACAAGTCATTCATTTTGGCTCCTCTACGGAGCAATTCAGTCACTCTAGGAAGTACTGCATCTCGAAGTTCAGCAGATGATATTTCGGACTTAGTTCGATTAATAACGTTGAGGTAGAGGTACACTTTGAGCTCGGCAATTGAATCTTCCTTGTAGGCTTGATTCTCCTTCAGGCCACCCTTGACGAAGAGTTCAACAATATTTGGGTAAATGTCATTGAATTTGTTTTTCAGATCAGCCATGCTTGTACCGGCAAGACTCTCAAGCTGGCCAACCAATTGAATGTGCTCGTCTCTTAAAGTTTTCTCCGTGACGGATTGCACTTCTTCGATCAACAGTTTTATGTCTAGGCTGGAAGCGACATGATAGGCCATAACCTTCGAAAAATCAGCAACATTGTAGCCAACTACAAGTGAGCCTTTAGTTAATAGCAGCCCCTTAACCAGATGGAACATATGGTAACGCTGGATTGGTGAAGGCTGATGATTGGACTCTAGCACACCTCCTTTAAAATGGCCAAGCGATGGCCTTCCCCCTTTCTTGTAGTGGGCGACCGATTCTTGGTACAATGAGATCAACTCTCCCACTACATCTGTATGGCTTGCATCAATGAACGCTTTGCACCGAACTCGTAACCACTCATCTTTGGAATCACTTTGAATGGTTGCACTCAACCCTCTTTTCTGATAAATCGGCTCCGATGAAACTGCTTTCTGTTTATTTTCTTTTGATGTTGAAGGAGAGGTAGCTGTAATCTCTTCACAGGCGTAAATCTGGACTCGATAGTCTTCCGGTATTCCTCCTGCCTGTCTTTCACCATACGCAACTAAAGACTCAATAACATCCATAGACTCATCCACTTGAAGAATAGCAGGTCCAGAGACATGATAATCCTTTGGATCTGCGCTATCCATATAGTGATCATGGCCAACACTCGCACCTCCTCGATACCAAAAAACATGGTAGTCGCCCGCTGTTTCACTGATGAAGAACATACAGCCTTCTTCTGCAGCTTTACACACAGACTTCATCTCATCGGAATCTGTGCCCAACCAATCTAGATGATGAAAAAGCAGATAGCATCCGTCTTTATGAATCACGACGACATCGTCTTCATCCAGATGATAATCCACAAAATACTTATCTGAGTAAACAGTTTCAGATTTGGGAGTGAATTTGAGGTTTAGCTTGGAGGCAAGTTCCTCAACGCCACCTAAATTGCCCTTAATTATAGAGCCAGCGAGACTTAATCCCATGAGAGAGCTTTTTTAGAATAGCTGGGAATTTACGACTTAATACACTACCCCTTCCCTCTCATCCACACAAAAGGAATAATCATCTCCTCCATGCTCAAACCTCCGTGCTGGTAGGTGTTGCGGAAATACTTCACGTAGTGGTTATAGTTATTGGGATAGGCGAAGAATTTGTCGCTCTTGGCAAAGACGTACTCATCGCTCAAATTGCGCTTGGGTAGACCAAATTTCTCTGGATCTTCCATGGCAAACACATCTCGCTTTTCGTAGCTCATGTTCCTACCAGCCTTATAACGAAGGTTAGTACTCAAGTCGCGCTGCCCCACCAACTTCGAAGGTTCGGTTACATTGATTGTCCCGTGATCGGTGGTAATCATCACGCGATCATTCGTCTCTGCAATCTGGCGCATCAATGCCAATAGTGGCGAGTTCTTGAACCAGCTTTCGGTCAGGCTTCGATATCCTCTATCGTCATCGGCCAATTCCTTGATTACCTCCATTTCTGTTTTGGAGTGCGATAGCATATCAACGAAATTATAGACCACCACATTCAAATCGAAATTGCGGGTATTCGCGAAACTATCAGATAACTTCTTGCCACTTTGGTGGTTCGTCACCTTTGTGTAGTTGACCTTCTTATCCTTTAACCCTAGGAGTTCCATTTGAGCTCTCAAAAAGAACTCTTCGTGCATGTTCTTTCCTTCATCATCGGTATCATCTACCCACTTATCCGGAAATTTCTTCAAGATAGTGTTGGGCATCATTCCCGCGAATAGCGCGTTCCGAGCAAACTGAGTAGCCGTAGGAAGGATGCTGTAGAAAGTGTCTTCCGATTCTACTCTGAAGTACTCCTCTACCATCGGCTGAATCACCTTCCACTGATCATATCTGAGGTTATCAATAACCACCATCATCACGCGCTCTCCGTTTCGAAGCACAGGAGCCACTTCTTGTTTGATGAGCCGATGAGATAAAAGCGGTGCATCCTCTGCATCTTCGATCCAGTCGCGATATTCAGATTCTACAAATCGAGAAAAGAGATTATTTGCTTCTCCTTTCTGAGAGATGAGGATTTGCTGAAGACCTTCATCTTCTAGTTTCTCCAAGGCCATCTCCCAATAAATCAACTTCTTGTAGAGCTGCGCCCAATCTTTCCAAGTTCTCACTTCCGCTAGCTCCATACTGATCTTGCGGAATTCTTGTTGGTAGTTTGAGGTAGTTCTTTCGGTTACAAATCGTCTGGATTGAAGCGATTTCTTTAGCGATAGAAGTATCTGATTCGGATTCACCGGTTTGATGAGATAATCAGCAATTTGTTCGCCAATCGCATCTTCCATGATTCGCTCTTCTTCACTTTTGGTAATCATTACCACGGGAAGCGATTCGCGGATTTCCTTTAGTCTTTGTAGTGTTTCCAACCCACTCAACCCCGGCATATTCTCGTCGAGAAAAACGATATCATAGATGGTTTCCCTGACCTTATCCAAAGCTTCATCTCCATTATTCGTGGTATCCACGGCATATCCTTTCTGCTCAAGAAAGAGGATGTGCGGCTTCAACATATCTATTTCGTCATCGACCCAAAGAATGCGGGTTGTATTCTCCATGTGTGCGGTTATTTGTTGCAATGTAGCACCTCCAACGGAAGGAACCTTTTGAATATTTGATGAAGTTAGATGGAAAATCCGAACTTGTTCGAAATCTTTGCAGAACCAAGGAATCGCCTATGGCCTTTGAGGCAAACTTTACGAACAAGTTCAAAATCTTGAACGACCCGATTTACGGATTCATTTCAATTCCAAGTGAATTGATTTTCGACTTAATCGAACATCCGTATTTCCAGCGACTTCGTCGGATTACTCAGCTCGGACTCACCTATCTCGTTTATCCAGGTGCGTATCACACCCGATTCCATCACGCGATTGGTGCGATGCACTTGATGCAGCGAGCGGTAGGCGTGCTTCGCAGCAAAGGCCATGAAATCACAGATGAGGAGGAAGAAGCGGTTTATGTGGCCATCTTGCTTCACGACATTGGTCATGGGCCTTTTTCCCACGCTCTAGAACACACCTTAGTTCGCAATGTCGACCACGAGCAGCTATCCACGCTCTTCATGGAGCGATTAAACCAGGAATTCGATGGCAAGTTGACGTTGGCGATTCAGATTTTCAGGAATCAGTACACCAAGCGATATCTGTACGAACTCATCAGTTCGCAACTCGACATGGACCGATTGGATTACCTCCGGAGAGACAGCTTTTACACAGGAGTAACAGAAGGAGCCATCAACTCTGAACGATTGCTGACCATGCTCAATGTAGCAGACGATCGATTGGTGGTGGACGCCAAAGGCATTTATTCGGTGGAGAAGTTCATCGTAGCTAGAAGCTTGATGTATTGGCAAGTTTATCTTCACAAAACCGTTCTCAGCGCCGAGTTTATGTTGGTGAACGTGCTTCAACGTGCCAAAGAACTCTCTTCTGAAGGTGTCGAAATTCCGGGCACACAAGGACTTCGAACCTTCTTATATGAAGATCCAACTTGGGAAGACTTCAACAGCAGCCCTACCCTTCTCGATACGTTTGCACACCTCGATGATGCCGATATCATGGCGGCCATTAAAGATTGGTGCAATCACGAAGACCGTGTTCTGAGCGATTTGAGTCGCCGTCTTGTGAACCGTCGTCTTTTCAGAATTGAACTTCAAAAAGAAGAACTCGATACTGATTATGTAGATGACATTCGACAGAAGATTCAATCGACATTCGGGTTCTCAACGGAAGAGGCCTCTTACTACATGATTGAAAAGTCCATGTCGAATGACATTTACCGTGCAGGCGATGCGCAAATCCGTCTCTTGTTCAAAGATGGAACCGTTAGTGATGTTGCCGAAGCGGCGGATCAGCTCAATTTGAAAGCCCTTCAAACTGCTGTTACTCGACACTTTATTTGCTATCCGAAGGAAGTCTGGAACCCTAAGAAATAGCCCGAAAATCCTGTCATTTCCGAATATTGAGGTGGCCAAAAAGCAAAGGCGATTTTTCATACTTTTGCCCGGATGGAATTTAGCGCACAACAACTGGCGGAAGTCCTAAATGGAAAGATTGAGGGCAATCCGGACGCAATGGTGAGTCGATTGTCCAAGATCGAAGAAGGAGGCGAAGGTTCTCTTTCATTCCTTGCCAACCCAGCATACGAGAAGCATATTTACAGCACAACGGCGAGTATTGTTATCGTTTCGGATGACTTTAAACCGACGGGCGACATCAGCGCAACACTTCTTCGTGTGCCAGATGCATATGGTGCATTCGCGCAACTCCTAGAAATGTACAATCAGCTTCGAGGCAACAAAACAGGTAAAGAAGAACCTTCATACGTTGCTGAGAGCGCTCAATTGCCAGAGGAATACTACCTCGCGGCATTTGCTTCTATCGGCGAGCACAGCTCAATCGGTGAAGGGACTAAAATTTACGGTCACGTTTACATTGGCGACAATGTGCAGGTGGGTAAGAATTGCATCTTTTATGCTGGCGTTAAAATCTATCACGACTGTGTAATTGGCGATAACGTAACCGTTCACGCAGGAACTGTGATTGGATCTGACGGCTTCGGTTTTGCGCCGAATAGTGAGAACAGCTACGACAAGGTTCCACAAATTGGAAACGTGATTATTGAAGACCACGTGGAGATAGGAGCAAATACTTCCATCGATAGAGCCACCCTGGGTTCAACCATCATCCGTAAGGGGGTCAAGCTCGACAACCTCATTCAAATTGCTCACAACGTAGAGATTGGTGAAAACACCGTGATTGCTGCGCAGACGGGCGTTGCTGGGTCTACCAAGATTGGCAAGAACTGCATGATTGGAGGACAGGTTGGCATCGTCGGTCACCTTCAAATTGGAGATGGGGTTAAGATTGCCGCTCAGAGTGGCATCGGAAAGAACCTAAAGGATAACGCCGTAGTTCAAGGGTCACCTGCCTTTGAATACGTCGACTACAACAAATCATATGCGATGTTCCGTCGACTACCGGACATGGCAAAAGACATTCACCAGATCAAGAAAAACCTGGAGTCATGAATCAACAACACACTCTAAAAGGCCCAGTTCACATCAAGGGCGTCGGTTTGCATACCGGCGTTGACGTAGAATTGGTTATTCTTCCCGCTCCTGTTGACCACGGATTCAAGTTCCAGCGCGTCGACATGGAGGGTGAGCCTATCATCGATGCACTCGCCACAAATGTGGTTAGCACCGATAGAGGAACTACACTCACCAAAGGCGAAGCCAAGGTGTTTACCACCGAGCACGTTCTCGCAGCATTGGTAGGTTTGGGTATTGATAACGCCCTCATTCAACTTAATGCTCCTGAGACGCCAATCTTAGACGGTTCATCCAAGCCTTTCATCGACGCCATCAACAAGGTGGGCGTTGAAGCACAGGAGGCTGCTAAGAATGAGTTCGTCATCGACGAGGTGATTCGCTACTACAACGAAGAAGAGGATATTGAAATCATCGCGTTGCCAGCTGAGGAGTATCAGGTAACGGTGATGGTGGATTATCAAACTAAGGTATTGGGCAGCCAAAATGCTCATATCGATCATATCAACGAGTTTGCTACTGAAATTGCACCAGCTCGTACATTCTCATTCCTTCACGAACTTGAATTCTTGCTCGACAATGGCTTGATTCAAGGGGGCGATTTGAACAATGCGATTGTTTATGTCGACAAAGAAGTGAATGATGACACCATGGCAAAACTTCGCAAGGCCTTTGACAAGGACTCAGTGAAAGTGAAGCCAAATGGCATTTTGGATAACCTCGATTTGCACTTCCCAAATGAGGCTGCACGCCACAAATTGCTCGATGTAATTGGCGATTTGGCATTAGCAGGACGCTCAATCCGAGGAAGAATCATCGCCACCAAACCTGGTCACAAGGCCAACACAGAGTTCGCGAAGATGTTGCAGAACATCATCAAGAAAAACGACTCTAAGCCAAAGGCCCCTAAAGTAGATTACAGCGTACCTCCAGTATACGAGGTTACAGATATCATGGCTCGCCTTCCACACCGTCCGCCGTTCTTGTTGGTGGACCGTATTTTAGAGATTTCCGAATCTCATGTGGTAGGAATGAAAGCCGTAACCATGAATGAACCATTCTTTGTGGGTCACTTCCCTGGAGCACCGGTAATGCCGGGTGTACTTCAGGTTGAAGCGATGGCTCAGGTTGGGGGTATTCTCGCATTGAGCACTGTACCCGACCCAGAGAACTACTTGACTTTCTTCTTGAAAATCGACGGTGTGAAGTTCAAGCAAAAAGTGATGCCTGGCGACACGCTCACATTCCGTTTGGAGCTCACGCAACCGATTCGCCGAGGAATCGTACAGATGAAAGGACAAGCTTTTGTCGGCGATCACTTGGTGACTGAAGCTGAATTGATGGCTCAAATCACAAAAGAGAAGTAAGATGAATCAACCGTTAGCATACGTACATCCATCCGCAAAAATCGCAGATACCGTTGTGATTGAGCCATTCACCACCATTCACAAGAATGTGGAGATCGGTGAAGGAACCTGGATTGGGTCGAATGTAACCATCATGGAAGGGGCTAGAATCGGCAAAAACTGTCGAATTTTCCCGGGAGCTGTTATTTCGGCCATTCCACAAGATTTGAAGTTTGAAGGTGAAGACACTACCGCCGAAGTTGGCGACGGAACCATCGTTCGTGAGTGTGTGACCATCAACCGAGGAACAAAAGCAGCGGGTAAAACAGTTGTTGGAAAGCACTGTTTGCTACAGGCTTACTGCCACATTGCACACGATTGTATCGTAGGTGACCATTCCATCATTGTGAATGGCGTTGCACTCGCGGGTCACGTTGAAGTAGGCGAATACGCCATCTTGGGCGGACTTTCAGCAGTTCAACAGTTCACCAAAATCGGCGCTCATGCCTTTGTTGGTGGAGGTTCTTTGGTTAGAAAAGATGTACCTCCCTTTGTCAAGGCCGCAAAAGAGCCTATCTCCTATGCCGGCATCAACAGCATCGGCTTGAGAAGAAGAGGTTACGATAACGACAAGATCAACGAGATTCAGAATATTTACCGAATCCTCTTCCAGAAGAACTACAACGTTACTCAGGCTGCTGAAATCATTGAAGCAGACTTTGAGGCGACGAAAGAGCGAGACGAAATTCTCACTTTCGTGCGCAGTTCTCAGCAAGGAATCATGAAGGGATTCAGCATCAACCGAAATGGAGGTTGAGTTAATCGACATCGGCAAAAAATTCGAACGTCACTTCGTCTTTCGCGGAGTGACTCACTCCTTTAAAACCGGAGATAAAACAGCCATTCTCGGAGGCAATGGCTCCGGAAAAAGCACCTTATTGAAGATCATCTCGGGAAGCATGACTTCAACAGAGGGTGAGCTTATAATCCACGACCAAGGGAAAGCGGTTAAAGTGGAGGACTACATGCGACGTGTCGCATTTGCGGGTCCGTATACCGACTTAATCGACGAGTACAATTTGGAGGAGATTGTTGAATTCACTTCCAAATTCAGGACTTGGAGAAACGGCATGTCCAATGTGGATGTAATTGAAGCCACTCGTCTTCAGAAAGTATCCAAACGTCCATTGGCCAATTATTCTTCCGGAATGCGTCAGCGGGTGCGCTTAGCGCTCGCGATATTAGCAGATACGCCGGTCTTGCTTCTCGACGAACCGACATCCAACTTAGACGAACGGGCAATTCAATGGTTCCGTCGCCTTCTTGAGGCCAACGTTGACGGGAGAATTCTCTTTATAGGCTCCAACGACGAAGCTTATGAAACAGAACTGTGCACTGGAGAAATTAGTCTCCGCAAATAGCAACATCCCTCCTCTTCTAGATTGAGATTGAGTGGTAATTTGTCGTCCGCTGAAAAGCTCTATTTTTGCTTTTCAAATTGACATTATGGCAAGTACTTCAGATATCCGCAATGGAATGTGCATCACTTATAACAATGAGCCATTTCAAATCGTAGAATTCCTCCACGTTAAACCGGGAAAAGGAAACGCATTCGTTCGTACAAAGATGCGCAACTTGAACACGGGTAGACAGTTGGAGCACACTTTCCCGGCTGGTTCAAAGCTCGAGGAGATTCGTGTGGAAAACCGCAACTACCAGTTCCTTTACAACGACCAGGATGGATATCACTTCATGAACATGGAAACGTATGAGCAAATTACCCTTCAGAAGGAATTGATCAATGCGCCAGAGTTCTTGAAAGATGGTATGGAAACCAGCATCCTTTACCACGCTGACGAAGAGCGCCCATTGGGTTGTGAACTACCTGCGACGGTAGTATTGGAGATCACTTACAGTGAGCCAGGTGTTAAGGGCAATACTGCCACTAATGCAACCAAGCCTGCAACTGTTGAAACCGGAGCAGAAGTACGCGTTCCATTATTCATCGAACAAGGAGAGAAGATTGTAATCGATACAGCTACTGGATCGTATAAAGAGCGCGCGAAAGAATAATGCGTTTCCCAGAACCAAGAACACTATCCGACCTCGCCGATTGGTTGGGATGCACTTTTGTAGGTGACCCCAATCATTTGGTAACCGGCATCAATGAAATACACGTTGTAGAAAGCGGTGATTTGGTCTTTGTAGACCACCCCAAGTACTACGACAAAGCGTTGAACTCTGCGGCCACTACAGTTCTCATCAACAAGGAAGTTGAAGCACCGAAAGGAAAGGGGCTCATCGTTTCGGATGATCCTTTTCGAGATTTCAACAAGATTACGAAGTTCTATAAGCCTTTCGCAGCAACCTCTAAAGCCATAGCTGATGATTTAGAGGTGGGTGAAGGAACAGTCATTCAACCTGGCTGCTTCATCGGTTCAAATGTAAAAATTGGCAAGAACACTATCATCCACGCCAACGTCTCCATTTACGGAGATTGCGTAATAGGCGATGACGTTATCATCCACTCAGGCACCGTGCTCGGCAGTAGTGCATTCTATTACAAGAAGCGTCCAGAGGGATATGACCCACTCATTTCAGGCGGTGATATCCGCATCGACAACCGTGTAGAACTAGGAGCGTCATGCACGATAGACAAAGGTGTTAGTGGAACCACGATTATTGGAGAGGGAAGCAAACTCGACAATAATGTACATGTGGGTCACGACACTCAGATAGGCAAGAATTGTCTCTTCGCCTCTCAGGTGGGCATTGCCGGCTGCGTCATTATTGAGGACAATGTGACCCTATGGGGTCAGGTCGGAATCACCAGCGGCATCACAATTGGTGCAGGATGCGTCGTGCTCGCACAATCAGGGGTCTCCAAGCCCCTTGAAGGCGGCAAAACATATTTTGGCTACCCTGCTGAGGAAGCACGTAAGAAGTACAAGGAAATGGCTTCTATTCGTGTGCTACCAGAAATCATAGCGAAGCTTAAGCAATAGGATGCGGGTGCGTGAGAGCGTGCGGGCATGAGTTGGACTTCCTTGATTGGGAATTACTTGATACGTACGCACGTCCACACGCCCCTACGTCCCCAAATAAAAAAAGGCCGCTCCCCGAGATGGAACGGCCTTGTTGGAATGGCATTTAGTCTATTCAGACCAATTGCTCATCAGTGGAATGGGCATACTGCGTCGTCTGCTTTGTTCGCAACAATAATTGCGTTCAAATCGTGCGTTACAGTACAAGTAAATGCAGCCGCATCGTAGTCGAATTCATCCGCCTCGGTAGCGATTGCCGTCAAGAAAGCTGGCAAGCTACTGATAGTTGATGGGTGACCTGCGCCGATGTTTTCATTCTGAAGTGCTTCCACTTCTGAAATCACATAGCTCAAACCGATGTCAGCAAAGCGACGTCCTTCTGCGATGAAGATTTCCTGACGCATGCGGTAAAGCAAAGTCAGCATTGCATCTTCACCAGCGGTAACTGCTGCAGTAATCTCAGCAGCATCTGCAGAAGTACCAGAGATAGCAGGAACTGTAACTGGACCCGCCTTACGGTCGAGAACCAATCCAGCACGGCCATTCACCGTTACAGCAGAAGTATCTGGACGTCCACCTGGATCTCTTTGTGATCTATCCTCAGTTGAATCATCGAACGTGTTGCTTGGACGCGTTGCGATAAGAGCAAGCAAGTTGTTCATAGCAGTAGCAGCGCCTGGCAAGTTGTTGTTTGCAATAGCAGCTTCCGCGATGATCAAGTGAGCTTCCTCAGCTTTCAACAATGGAATGTCTGAATCTTGTGAACCTGAAATAGAGTAAACCTTAGGATCCAAGAAGTCGAGCGTTGGTAAAGGTTGAAGGTCGTCGAAACCACCTCTTTCCTGAAGTGCCAACTGCATGTTGTTCTTCGTGTAATCGAATCCGTTGTTATTACCCGAGCTGTTAACAGGGTCGAACTGAACAAAACGAACGTAGTCGTCGTCTGCTGCCAAAGCAGCGTTCGCATCAGATACAGCATTTACATCATCTCCCAATCGGTAGTAAGCACGAGCTCTACCGAGCATTGCGCCTACGTGCGAAGGATCTGCAGCCAAAGCGGCTGTAAATGCGTTCACTGCAGCATTCAAGTTATCAGACTTGCTCACCAAAGGACCTTTATTCTCCTGTGGAAGAGCGTTGTAGTACTCACCAGCGTAGAGGTAAGCGATACCCAAGTAGAAATTGTACTCTGCTCGTGTAGCGTCTGAATATCCTGCTGGATCGTTAGGACCAACTTCGTTCAAACCGAAGAGGGCCTTTTCACGAAGACGACCAATACCGCGGTGTGCAACGTTTACATCGTTGTCTTGCCACTGGATGTTGAAATCGTCCACGAACTGGTTAAAGAACGTGTTCGTGTTGTCGTAGTTATCGGATGCGATCTCCGAAAGCACTGCAATCTGATTAAAGGTAATCGCCATTTGACGATCCAAACCAGCCTTCCAGGCTAAAGAAGAGTTAGCAACACCAATAACATCACTTTCCCCGATGTTCGGGTTTACTGTCTCAAATGGATCTGCGGCCTCGCAGCTAGCCAATGCTAGAGCGATTGCGAACAGACCTGATTTATATGCTAGTTTCATATGATACGTGGTATTACAGTCCGAATTTCAAAGTCAATACATACATTCTTGGAGCAGACTGGGTTCCGAATGCGAAACCACCTCCACCAAATCCACCTTGATCAGCAATACCCGCACCTGTTACATCAGGGTCGAATGAGCTAGATACAAAGTTGAGTGGGTTGATCAAGCTAACTCCTACAGAAGCACGAGTCAAAGTTCCGTCGAACAAGTCACCAAGCTGGTAAGTTGCAGAGATGTTACGAATCTTAACGTAGTTCGCATCCTCTACCCAGTAACCTGCAAGGTCAAAGAAGCTACCTGCTTCAGCTACTGCCTCAGCTGGAAGACGTCCTTCGTCGTTTACGCCACCGAAGAAGCGCAATACGTCATCAACGTTTACACCTTGACCGCCTTGCTGATAGTCACCAGCAACAGACACAGTCAACTTGTTATCGTAAGTGTAGCTCATTGAGAAAGTACCGAATGTAGGAGCGAAAGTCGTACCCAAGAATGCATTCTGAGTAAATGTTACCGTTCCGTCACCGTTGATAGTACCCTGGGTTCCGCGGAGGTAACCCAATGGCTGACCTTCTTTAACGAATGCACCAAGGAATGTAAATCCACCAACAGCGAATTCTGGAGTACCACCAGTAGATACTACTACGTTCTCGTTGTAGTTGTAGCTTGCATTAACAGACAAGCGGTGCTTTTCAGTACGAATCACTTCAGCACCCAAGCTGATCTCCCAACCCTTGTTGCTGATTTCACCAACGTTCTGTAGTTGTGAACGCTGTCCAGAAGATGGGTTTGCTGGTGGAGTGAAGAGTGCGCCGTTAGTAGTGGTGTTGTAATAAGTAATACCACCGTATACACGGTTCTTAAAGAATCCAACGTCAGCGCCAACTTCCCAAGTAGAAGTAATTTCTGATCTCAACTCGTCATCACCAGGATTGTCAAAGTCAAATGAAGATGACCCTAGGTAAGCAGGAGCTGCGAATGTCAACAAGTTTGCGAAAGCTGTTGGGAATACAGAAGCCTGACCGTAGTTAGCACGAAGCTTCAATGTGCTCCAAGAGCTCTGGCTGAAAGTGTTCTTCCAGAAAGACTCTTCAGAAACAATGTAAGAAGCTCCCACCTTTGGTAGTGGAATCAAGCCTACAGACTCACCAAATGCAGAGTTTCCGTCGAGACGAAGACCCACATCCAAGAAGAAACGATCTCTGAAACCGATGTTCTCGTTTACGTACATACCATAAGAAGTAAGTACAGAGTAGAAATCTTCAGCCTGCTGACTAGATGAGTTGTTAATGCTTACTGAACCATCAACTACTTGAAGTGCAGTAATTGCTTGTTGCACATCCTGCTGGCGGAAGAATTGACCACCTACAAGCGTCAAGAATGAGAAGTCACCTGCTTCAGCAGTGTGCTGAATATTCAAGTTACCAGACAATACCGCAAAATTACGGTCAGAGTCGATGATATAACCTTGATCAGTTGTTCCTACAGGGAAGAAACCTTTCGCAATTTGCATCGCGTTAGTTCCAACTTCACGCTGTGTCGAGTTACGGTAGTCCAAACCAAGGTCTAGTGCCGCAACTAAGTTTGAAGTAATGTTATACTTAAAGTTGTTCGAGAACTGGAAACGGTTGATGTTCTCAGTGAAGTTGGTCAACTCACCTTCGAGACGAATCTGATCAACCAAGGCATTGAACGTTGAATCGTCCATTGCATCAATGTCACCAAACTGTCCACCTTCCAAGTTACCGAAACGTGCATAAGACGTGTTCGCGTTGTAATCACGGTTGAACTCCAAGTTTGAGTAAGCAACTGAACCGCTGTAGCTCAAACGAGTATTAACCTGTGAAAAAACAGAAAGACGAAGATTTCGGCGCACTTGAGTGTTCAAGTCATTGAAACCATCGTCTTCATAAATACTACCGCTAAACTGGTAGTTGAAGTTGCGAGTACCGCCACCGAAACCGATTCGATACTGCTGCATCAAACCTGGCTCGAATAGAGCGTCCGCTGTACGATCGAACTTGAGGAAGTCAGTCGTACCTTGAATAGATCCGATTTGAGCTTCGAAGTTCACTGTGTTCTGACCACCGCTACCGCGCTTGGTAAAGATTTGAAGAACACCGTTTGCCGCATCCGCACCATATAGTGTAGTTGCTGCACCACCAGGAATGTACTCGATACGCTCGATTGATTCCATCGGGATATCTGCAATTGCAGATGATTGTGCACCACCAGAGCTAATACCCAATTCTGGGTTAGAGTTCAGGTTGTCCACACGAACACCATCGATAAAGATTACCGGAGTAGTGTTGATCAAGGCCGAAACCGGACCTCTTGATCGAATGATAGACGCTGTACCAGGCTGTCCCGAGCTCAAACGAATCTGAGCATTTGGCAATTTTGATTGAATCAACTGATCCAATTGAACCGCTGGTGAGCGTTCGATGTCTGCAGCATCAATTGAAGAAATCGTCGTAGAGATACGACGCTTGTTGATACCGATACCCTGACCGGTTACAACTACTTCATCGATGGTGCTGGAGTTCACTTCTAGTTCTACAACTAGGAAGTCATTGTTCCCAACAGCAACCGTTTTAGGCTCGCTACCGAAGACTTTGAATTCAAGTGAGGCATTACTTCCAACGGAAATCTCGAAAGCACCGTCAAAATTAGTAGCCACCACATTGTCGGTACCAACCTCGGTCACCATAACTGACGGCAGGGGTTCTCCCGTCTCAGCTGACTTTACAATACCACTCACGCTTGTCTGGGCATAGCCAGCGAACGAGAATAGCATCAAAAGCAGCACACTAAACAGTGTAGCATTGCTTTTCATGTAGGTAAATTTTGTGTTAAACGTGACCGTAAATTGGGGAGAAAAAATTACAAATGCAACGATCTTGACAAGAGAGAGCGTTAAAATGTCAACAGAGATTCCCTCTTATGATGCATTTATAACCCTTGGGCATGCCTAACTTAACGTTGACGCAACCCGCTAGGATGTCTGAAAAACAGATCAATAGATACGATGACCGCGGTAAAGCCAAATACAGGAGCGGCAGCCTTATCCATGTCGAGAAAATTGTTCAAAAAGCCGTGTGTGAAATATGTAACAAGGCCTAAAGTGGCACAAATGGCCAAATATCCAAGGTCATTATTGATAGCTCGACGGTAGGCGCGGATGCCCCAAACCATCAAAAATGTCACAAAAACGATGACGAGCAACAATCCTGGCCACCCTTGTTCGGCAAGTGGACCTATATATTCACTGTGCGCGTTCCCCCTATTTCCTGCATTTGTGGAAATAATGGTTTTCTCGTGTGGCTTTTGAAAAGGAGCGTATTCAAACATATATACACCTGGCCCCCACCCTACATGTGGACGCTCACTCCACATTCTATAGGCAGACGTCCAGCGATTAATCCGTTCCAAGTTGGACGCATCGGTACTCACGTTGGAAATCGACTGTACGTGTTCACCGATATCATCCGATGAAACCTGCTCGTTCTTCTCCAACTTCATGAATAACTGTTCGCGGTATCCATAAAGCATGCTCAATCCTATTAGAGCAGCAATTACCAAAGCCGTGAAATTGACGCGATATCGGATCAACAACCAAACTACACCCGCACCAGCGATACTGATCCATGCAGCACGGGTAAATGAAAGTACGATGGCTGCTGTAAGAACCACAAATAAGAACAGCGCCGATGCTCGAACCCAAACCTCAGCCTTACGCAAGACGAGATAAACAGAGATGGGGAAGAACATGGCTAGCACGGCTCCGTAACTCGTGTGCTCCTTAAACAATGGATACATCACCCAAACAGATGATTCTTTTGAGAAGCCATTTCCAGCGTGCTGATACATGGTGTACAATCCAGCGACACATAATGGAATCAAGAACAGCCAATAAAACAATCGAATGTTCCGCTCTTTCTTGAACATCTGCGATAAGACATAGAAGAATGGAACAACAAACCAGATTCGAGCTACAACATATTTAATAGACACATCTGGACGCTCACTGTATATAGTGGTAATGACCATCCAGGTAATGGTAGCTAAAATTGAAACCGTAATAGGGTGACGAAGCACCTTTAGGTCTACCTCTCCCTTTTGTATAAATCGAAAAAAGAGCAAGGCAGTAATCCCGGCCAAGAGCGGCTCTGTGGGAAGGCTTAGCCCGAGATTAAAGGATTTATCGGTGATGGTAACTGAAAGTGGTGTAGCAAAAACAACAAAGAACATGAGCTTATCCAGATGCAGGAAGGCTGCCGCGACTGCCGCCAAGGCAAATGGGACTGCCATCAAGAGATAGGTCTCCGTGACGATGGCCACAGCGTTGATCAGGAGAAAGAGTACTCCTCCTCCATAGATAAGCCCGTTTGTTAGCTGTTTACTCACGATACCTTCTTGCGCACATCGTTGTATGCGGAAACCACAAGAATGATAACAAGCGTTGCGATGAAGGTTCCCATCATAGAAATGAGAACAATCAGCGAACGAATAGGATAAGTTTTCTTCTCAGCCGGGAATGCAGAGTTGATTTCGAAGGCAGCCGGTAGGGATTGATTGAAATCCACTCTCGCTTGATCCAACTTTGTCTTAATCTTGATTTCTTCCTCCTTCAAAAGCTGGAGTTCCTCTCGCATATCAACATATCGACCGCCATATTTCGCGATAGTGTCCAACGACTCACGCAAGGCGCGTGTTCTGGCATGATCAGGACCAAGCTCAACAGTTGCCATGGCGATTTGCTCAGAGTATACAGCCGCTTGTGCTTCGTAATCGTGAACTCCTTTCTCTACACGGAGCTTTCTCAATGCATCTTCCAAGCTGCGCTCTTCCGCACGTATTTGCTTGTACGAGTTTTCTACAATGTTCAATGCTAAGCCTGCACGCTCGCGTTGAATGCGGTTTTTCACCATATTCAACAATCGACTAATATCATTGGCGATATCCGCAGCCATTTGTGGATCTTCATCGAGAACAGAAATCTCAACAGAAGAGAATTCAGTTCTTCTGAACTCAACATTGTCTGAGAAAGTCTCGCGAAGCTCAGTGCGCTTGTAAGGAGATTCAGGATCGATATCGTAGTGCTCCATCAAGTTGTACTTGACAACAATGGAATCGCGAATCTCATCTGTATTCAAAATTTGGAGCAGTTGCTCGGCGCGTTCTTCATCACCAAACTCCAAGACATCCTCATCCGCAAAACCCGTTTGTGGAAGAATCGCTTTAGAAATAGAGTTCGTAGTGGTCGCGTAAACTACCACAGTCGACTGGTATTTCGGAGTGATGAATGATGGTCCTGATAATATCGCTGCAGCAATCGCCGAAACGAGTGGAAGGATAATCAAGGGCTTACGCCACTTGTACAGAAACGTAAGTAGATTGGTAGATTGATACTCCATAGGTGTAGTTGTCGTCTTTATTTCCAGTGCTCCAGCGAACGGCTCAGTAAGGATTCAAGCTTTTCAATATCCTCCTTATAGAACGCGCGCCATCGCGTCTCATCAATGTCTATTTCAGCAGAATCGTCGTGCCATTGTGCTTTGATTCGATTCACCCATTTCTCGGGCATCTTATCTTTCAATCCCTTTACTCGCTTAGAACCTTTCAAGTAAGCATTTAGCTTAGGGAATCGAGGAACTCCGCTTGCATTTGCATGCACGGTCGATTCGAGCGCAAATATCGAAACATTCAAAAAAGCACAGAGGTCCTCGAACACTTTTTGTTGATTGTCAATCAAGTCTTCGAAGAACACGATGTGAAATTGCTCCTTGGGGACGTGGCCGAACCAGCGTTCGAGCTGCTGTCCATACAATCCTAACTCCAAGAACATTTCGCTCACGCCCCACGCCGCATCTGGCCGAGACCAATCCACTTCAATCATTTCATCGCTTACTTCAGAGACGTTTCCGCCTTGAAGAGCCATCTTCAAGTGTGAAATCAGACGATGAACGGGATTCCTCAAGCACACGACGTATTTGGCATCCGGGAAAGTGCCGGCAATGTTTTGTGGCGCCTCCTCACTGACTAGGTAAGAGGTACTACTCTCCCCTAACCAGGCAGCTCCATTTGCACCTGCGAAGAGCAGTTCATAATGTCTCGCTTCTCGAACGAAGTCCAAATGCAATTCTGGGAGCGGGCTTTCTTTGAAATAAGCTTCTAAGTCGTGAAGCGATTGCTCCTTATATAATGGTCGGAATTTCGCCGGATTGATATCGGTGGAGAAATAGTTGGGCTCTTTAATCGGACTCATAAAGACCTGCGGATGCTGTCGAAGCATTTGGTCGACTGTCGTAGTGCCGCATTTTGCGGCACCGATCAAGAACACTCTATTCCCTTTTACTTTCTTCTCCACTTCCATGGTATTGGCAATGTTACTACCTGGAAAAATTGATACACCTTAAAGCTTGCAACGATATTCCATATCATCATAGATACAGTGGTTGCAACGGCGGCTCCCAAAATCCCATACCTTGGAATAAGGAGCAAGTTTGCCACCAAGTTCAAGGTGGCCGTCCAGAGCATAATTCTCTGGCTTACCTTCTCGTGGCCAGACATATTGAGAGTGTACATCACTGGTCCACATAACGCGTTCACAACTTGACCTATTGCCAAGATGACAAAAACGGTCACGCCGTCGCTCATATCACCATCTCCCGCTGTATTTAAAATCCACTCAGGAAAGAGTGCAAAAATGAGGAAGATGGGTAGGCTCATCACCAAGTTTATCAATCCAATCTGATGGATAATTCTTCTTAACCCTGGAATATTCTTGTCGGCCATAAAGCCGCTAATCATAGGAGCAACAATACTATTGATGGCAAACTGAGCGAAGGTGATTAATGTAGCCATCTTGAATACAAATCGATAGAGTCCCACATCGGCATCGGTCATAAAGTGACCAATCATCAAGGTATCCGTCCAGCTCATCACCAAGAACATACTTCCGGATATCATCATTGGGATTGCAGAAGAAATAACCCCTCTTCTACCGACCGGTAATATTGCAGGCGATCCCAGATCTTTCACATAGGCCGTCCTCAGGTAATAGAAACTGAAAATCGTCAAGAAATACACCGCTCCAACATAAGCCTTCACAGCCGCTACACCATTCGCTAAATCTCTATCAAACCATAACCAAAAAACCATGGTTGCCATTAGCATGAGCGTGCCATTCTGTAAATAAGAGAACTCTTTCATTCTCTTCAGTCCTCTGAGCGTTTCGCCATTGAGCTGTAATATGGAATAGGCAGGGATTGCTAAGGCAGCCCATTGGAATGCCTCACTCAAATCCTGACCGTCGAAAAACGAAGACAAGGGCGTAGCAAAAAAGAACAGCCCAGCACCTAAGGCAATGCTTAAAGCGAGAATTATCCAGAATGAAAACTGATAGATCCGGACTGCTTTACCATATTCCTTGGTCACCATGTAACCGGATATATACTTGACTATGGCGCTTTCGAGCCCGAGTCGAGCAAGAACTGTGATTAATGTAAGTGCTGTGAAGGCAAGCTCAAAAACTCCATACCCTCCTTTACCTGCCCAACGAAAAACCAGAATCGTAAACGCATAACCGCTCAGGGCTCCCAAGATTTTAAAGAGCAGCACGAAACTAGAGCCTCGGAGCAATTCCATCAATCGCCCGTCTTCCGAAAGCTGCGCCACGCGCTTCTTGATCTTGTCGTTCATCCGAAACAAAAGTAAGGATAGCGACCAAACGACGGGAACGAGATTTTAATACTTTTGAACGATGAGAATCGCAGTAAATACGCGTTGGTTACTGAAGGACAGCTTGGAAGGCATGGGATGGTACACCCATTCTCTCCTCAAGCGGTTGGTGGAAAACCACCCCGATGTGGAGTTTCATTTCATTTTCGACAGAAAGCCCGACCCTAGTTTCAAGTATGGCGAAAACGTGAGATTTCACCGCGTCATTCCTTCTGCGAGACATCCTCGCCTCTGGTCGTTTTGGAATCACGTTGCTGTACCGCGTCGACTGAAACGAATAAAGCCGGACCTCTACTTCTCTCCAGACGGAATGGCTGCCAAAGGATGGAAGGGCAAGCAGTTAATCACTGTTCACGATCTCAACTTCGAGCATCATCCGGAATGGATTCCAAAACATGTAGCGGAATGGTACCAGAAGCACATGGTTCAGTACGCGAGGTTGGCGAATCGAATTGTGTGCGTGAGTAGAACCACCATGGAAGACGTCCAAAGGACATGGGGTGTCCCCGCTTCAAAAATGGACATCGTTTACAATGCTCCCCAAAGTAACTACACGCCCACTTCTGCGCCACATCATTTAGAAGGAATTAGAGGTTCTTACTTTGTATGCCTCGGCGCAATCAACCCGCGAAAGAACCTTTCAACGGCCCTTCGCGCTTTTTCCAAGTATCGTCTGCAAGGCGGAATATCGGAATTAGTTCTTGTTGGCACTCATATGCACAATGACGAGGAGCTCGACCGAGTATTGGAAGAGTCGCCTTATACCGATAAAATTCACTTCGTGGGCCGCCGTCAAGGCGAAGAGCTCAACGCTATACTTTCTAACTCATCGGCTCTTCTCTTCCCGAGTCTTTTTGAAGGATTTGGAATTCCACTCATTGAAGCAATGTCGGCAGGAACCCCCGTTATTTCTTCCAATGCATCCTGCATGCCTGAAATCGTAGGTTCTGGAGGAATCCTATTATCTCCACACGACACCGATGCTTGGGCGGATGAAATGCAAAAAATTGAGGTTTCGGAAAATCGCGAGAAGTGGGTTCAAAAAGGACTTGACCGCGCCAAATTCTTCAACTGGGACAAATCGGCTGAAGTACTTTGGAAGAACATTGAACAGACCATTCATGGCTCTTGAAGGTAACATTGTTAAAGGTCGTCTCGAAGCCGGTTGTGACGAAGTGGGAAGAGGTTGCCTAGCAGGGCCTGTTGTGGCTGCAGCTGTGATCCTACCAGACAATGTGGACCTGCCTCACCTCAACGACTCCAAAAAGCTCAATGAAAAACGGCGCGACGAGCTCAGGGGTCTCATCATGGATCAGGCTATTGCATGGGCGATTGGAAGTTGCTCCCATGAGGAAATCGATGAAATGAACATCCTCAAGGCTTCCTTTGAAGCGATGCATCGAGCTATTCATAAGCTTAAAGAAGCACCGGAATTTCTACTCATCGACGGCAATAAGTTTACTCCCTACGGCGAGACTCCTCACGAATGCGTCATTAAAGGAGATGGAAAATTCCTTTCTATTGCAGCTGCCTCAATCTTGGCAAAAACAGAACGGGATAAAATCATGCGGGAAGCACATGAAAAATGGCCACACTACCGTTGGGATAAAAACGTAGGCTACCCCACCGTTGAACATAGAGCCGGAATCGCAAAGCACGGTCCGAGTCCAATTCACCGCAAGAGTTTCCAACTCTTACCACGACAATTAAAACTGGAACTTTAAGGCCGTTTCCCATTTAAATCCATCACTATAGAGTGTAGATAAGTCGTGTTTCGCGCCCTGAAAACGTGAGGTCGTTTTTCCTACTTTTGATTGAAAATCCACTCCCCATGGCGCACAGCTTCAAAAGCCTAGCAAAAAGACTATTTATCCTTCTCTTCGCCTTCAGTTTTGTGGCGTGTGATAACGATAAAGTGGCTTCGAGCGATGCCCTAAATGCCTTGCCGATTCGAAGCGCCCTTGTCTTCAAGGTAAACGACGCCGAAGACCTCCAAATGGAATGGAGTAGAAACGCCATCATCGCAGAACTCGACACACTTTCGTTCATCAAAGATTTCGAGAGTTGGATTTCTTATTTGCCCGAAAGCTTGAGCAAGAAGGTCATTTGGGGAGCAGTGAACACCAGTGGAGCCAACATCTATGATGTACTCTTGGCTACTGAGCTGAAGGAGAAACTGGTTCTGCCAGACACTCTTGAATGGACTTCGCATGAGTATGCCAACACCATCATCTACTCGGCCACACAAGGGGAGTTAACATGGAATGTCTGTTCGTACCGTCAGGTGTTGATGCTTTCAAAAAGCAAGAGATTGATTGAAGGAGCCATTCGCCAGTTGGATACCGAGCATACACTCGAAGCCGATTCCGATTTCATGAAAGCGTTGCGGACGACCAACAGCAAGGACAATCTGAACTTGATGATCAACTATGCTGAAGTGTCGGACTGGTTGGAATCTATATTCCCAAATGCTCCGCTGAACTTCATCGGAAATCTTGGGACATGGGCGGCTTACGACTTGGCCACGGAAGTGGATCAGGTGATGCTTAACGGGGTTCACCTCAATCCGGATAGTGCCAACAGTTGGCTTTCTTGCTTCAATGGCGTTCGTCCTGGTGATTTTGATGCTCAAGAAATTCTCCCAACCAACACGGCTCAAGCTGTAATGGTGAATGTGGGAAGTTTTGTAGAGTACAACCGCCAGTATCAGGAGTACTTGCGTAAAACCGACCGCCTGCGATTATTCTCCACGCAAATCGAGCAGCTAGAATACAACATGGAGGAGGTTCTTCTTTCTTGGGGAGGAGAAGAGTTTGGCTTGA
This sequence comes from Flavobacteriia bacterium, assembly GCA_013373425.1. Taxonomy (GTDB): domain Bacteria; phylum Bacteroidota; class Bacteroidia; order Flavobacteriales; family Schleiferiaceae; genus Phaeocystidibacter. The sequence continues at coordinate 31,483 of JABXHW010000021.1, read as the reverse complement.
TCTCTTTGGAAACATCGCTTGACGCTGTGGCTCAGCCACGCATCGCTTATATCCGTACGCGAGATGCAGAACTAGCAGTTGAAAGCCTCGCGCCACAAAACAATCCCGACTTTATTGAAAACCACCGAGGATACATTATTCGTCAATCGAACACCAAAAACTTGCTCCTGCTCGGCTACGGTAGAATCTTCAAAGACATGATTTCTCCTTACTACGCAGTCCATGGCGATTACGTGGTTTTCGGAAACAACCTCCTCACCTTGAAGGGGTACTTGAATGACTTGATGGACGGAAGAACCTTGACGGGTCAATCGGCATTCAACGATGCTATTGATGAAATTCCAGGAACCGGTCACGTTCGCGTGATTCACAAGAACCCAGGCGCGCTCGGACTATTGAGAAGATTGATAGATACAGAAGACACCGACCTCATCGACGACAACTTCGACGCGATGTCGAAGGTCGCATGGACCTTTGCACAGTATCGCATAGACGGCGATGCCAGCTATTCTCAGCTCTTCGTGAAGCATCAGGAAGAATACACCCCTGAAGCGAAGCAACTTTGGGCGCTGACTCTCCAAGGTCAGGTTGTAGGAACACCACAATTTGTGATCAACCACTACACCCAGAAGAATGAGCTGCTGGTACAAGACGAAGCGAATATTCTCTACCTAATCGACCATGGTGGAGAGATTCTATGGCAGCGCCAATTGGACGGACCTATTCTCGGAAAGGTCACTCAAGTTGACCTATTCAGAAATGACAAGTTGCAGCTCGCCTTGAATACTGAGCGATTCATTTACATCATCGACAGAAACGGAAATGATGTGTCGCCATTCCCAGTAGCGTTACCAAAACCGAGCACGGCACCTATGGCAGTATTCGACTATGATAGAGCGAGGAATTATCGCTTTGTGATCCCATGTGGCAACGATTTGTTGAACTATTCGAAGGACGGTAAGCAAGTCGACGGCTGGGTGTTTGAAACCACTCAGTCGCCTATTCTTCGTCAGCCGCAGCATTTCACTGTTGGCACGCGCGACTTTATCGTAGCTCGCGAGGAGAACGGGTTGGTTCACCTTGTGAATCGCAGAGGTGAAACGCGAATCCCAGTGGAAGATCGTCTCCCGGACACCCACAATGATCTGTACCTATCCATAGGAGCGAATACAGAAGATACACGCATCATCACTTTAGGTGAGGATGGCGAATTGCTTTCTCTGTATATGAATGGAACCGTTGAATCCAACGATATCAATTTGGCGAACGACCCTGGTGAATTCCTATTTGCGGATGGGCGTTACATCATCTCACAGAACGGTAGATTCTATGTCAAGGATGAGCTTCATCCCTTCGAGCGCGACTTAGACGCTGACCTTTCTAAGCCATTCTTTTTCATTAAAAACGATGCCCCGATTTATGGCGTAGTTGCACAAAACCTCGATCAAGTTTGGCTCTTCGGAACAACAGGCGAACCTCTCCCAGGCCTCCCACTCTATGGCTCATCCAACTTCACAGTCGGCGAGTTCGGCCAACGTGGAATTTTGAATTTGGTGGTTGGGACGAGTGATGGGCATTTGCTCAACTATAAGTTGGAATAATATTAGGTAGAAACTAGCACGTGTAGGAGTATACTCGAGTATTGAGGTGATTTTGTGATGAACAAATACTGGATACTAGATACTGGATACCGAAGGTAGCAACGAGTATGTGATACTGAATACTAGATGATCGGCCCGTGAGCCAAGAGAAGTGTTCATTTAGAAATTGAGTTATATAAGGTTTTGGTAAGAGCTCCCAGACCACGTCGAATCTTATTGGTCAGATCAAAAAGAACTATGCTTTGTGTGTGGTTAATTAGTTCCACCTCTAGCATTGCGTGAATCATGCTTTCCACCTCATAGCAGCTTCCCCGGGCTATATTTAGGAATCTGAGGAACTCTTTATTCGAAAATCTTCCAAACCCTTCAGCTATGTTATTCATGATAGACAAACTTGCCCGTATCATCTGATCCTTCAGCGCGAACTCGCTTTTGAGAGCTGAGCTCTCTTTAAATAACACATACATCTCTCGGAATAACAGTCTCGAATCCTGCCAGCATTGCATTTGGGTATAACTTCGGAGAGCCATCGATAATGAGGTTTGACTAAAGAAAACTCATTCTTTTGATACTTCTCCGAATCTCACAGTACAAAATCAAACCAATAGAAGAACTAACTTACTCGCTCCCCAGTATTCAGTATTGAGTATCTACAACTTAGTACTTCTTACCAAAAAACTCCCACCCCCATCTTCCACCAACACCTCCACGCTCCAACCGAGTTTTGTGAGCTCTTCTTGGAGGGTGATTTTATCGGCGAAGAGCCATGGGAAGGATACTTCGGTGGTGCCGTATTTCATGACATAGGTTTGCTCGCCGTAGTAGGGAACGAGTTCGCGAGGATCCCCGACAGATGGGAAGCTGTAGACGTAGGCAATGTCGGTAGACTCAAAAATGACTTGTCCACCTGGTTTGAGCCATTTTTCCCATTGATCGGTAAAAGCTTTTAAACCTTCGATTGTGCCAGCGAGGCCTATGCCGTTCATCAGCAAGAGAACCGTGTCGAACTGCGAAGCGGGGTAATCTTCCCAATTGGCAAGTTGCGCGTTGATTACGCCTCTGGATTTCATCACATCAACCGCACCTTCAGAGTTATCCACAGCAACCACTTTATGTCCGCGCGCTTGCAGCTCCAGGGCGTGAGCGCCCGCTCCTGCTCCCATATCCAGCACATCGCCTTTACAGTGCACAATCGCTTCGCGTTCCACCTCTGGAAAATCCTCCCAGGTTCTGAAAAAATGGTGGACGGGTAGGTCTTCCCACTTCACGGCTTGCGTTCGCACGCGCAATTTCTGGAGTCCGAGTCCAGTCCAGTAATCGTGCATTGCACGTCCAAATAGGTCGTCTTGTTTCATTATCTATATCCGCGAAGAACTAGCACTTCTCCGGGTACCGGCTCTTGTCCAGGCATCATGTGATTTCTTCTATAGAGCTGTTCCAAACGCATCCCATAGCGTTGTGAAATAGAGTGCATGGTCTCGCCATCCCCTACCCTATGCGATTCTGTGTAGCCTTTGCGGTTCTTTCTTTCCAAGAAGATAGTCATTCCCTCTTCGAGTTGAGTATCCCAAGTGAAGTCGTTATAACGCACGAGTCGATCGATTTCCACATCCACCTCAATCGACAAGCGATTCCAATTATCTCCTGCGCGAACCACAACGTACTCCAAACCTGAAGGGTGAATTCTAATTTCATGCTCACCTGAAACGATGGCGTCTTCATCTGGGTCGTAGCGAAGGTTATCGTATTGATGCAAGGAGTAATCTTCAATGATTTTGATGAGACGATCGGGATAATGACGATCCGTTGCATATCCGGCATCTTTCAATCCTTTTGCCCATGCTTCATAGTCGAAAGGATCGAGATCAAATAAGCTAGAATATCTTCTTCCATTCCTAAGGAACAAACTGTGATCGCGGTATGAAGCCTCTGCATTATCATATTTTCTAAAGCACTCATTGTCTTCATCGTCATCGTGATAAACGCGTTCTCCCTCCCAGCTGGAATGACATTTAATTCCAAAGTGATTATTGGCCAAACGCGCCAATTCACTTTGGCCATCTGCCGACTCAAGTATTCCCTGGGCTAGAGTAATACTAGCGGGGATTCCATATTCATTCATCTCACGAATTGCAATGTTCTTGTATTCATCGATATAATCTAACCGACGCTGAAGAAGCTGGCCAAAGGAAGGAATGGAAATGAGCGCCAATACGGCGATGAGTGTGAGTCGTTTCATTTTGGGAAGCTACGATGATAGCTTATGGAACGGAGATAGCGTATAGCTATTTTATTCACTTTGAATCGTTGATAGTTAAAGCGACTATTATGAGAGTGATTTATCCATAACACTCCCATACTAGGTTATAAAACAGCAGAATCAGGTGATTCCTCTCCGCGCGCTTACTTACCTTTGCCACAAATCGAAGAAATGCCAAACAATTTAGATCCAGAAGACTTCTATAAAAGTCCAGAGGGATTTATCGTGTTTACAGAAAAGTACCACCTCAAGCGTGGCTATTGCTGTCAAAGCGGTTGTAAACACTGTCCGTATGGATTCGATAAACGCACAGGAACCATAAGAAAAAAGTGAAATGAGCACTGCTACGTTATCATTCGCTGAAGAGATTCAAGTCGGCATTCCGCAGGATCACCTTCCTCCGATGCCAGAATACGACACTGAGGTGAACCATGCCCCGGTTCGAAAAGAGATATTATCTCAAGAGGAAAAGAAGCTCGCACTCAGAAACGCGCTTCGCTACTTCCCAGAGAAATTCCACGCTGAGCTCGCTCCCGAGTTCGCAGAAGAATTGAGAAAATACGGTCGCATTTACATGTACCGCTATCGCCCGAGCTACGAAATTAAAGCTCGTCCTATTTCCGACTATCCTGCTAAATCAAAGCAGGCAGCAGCGATCATGTTAATGATCCAGAACAACTTGGATCACGCTGTGGCGCAACACCCGCATGAGCTCATCACCTACGGTGGCAACGGAGCCGTGTTCCAGAACTGGGCACAGTACCGTCTCACCATGCAGTACTTGTCGCAAATGACCGACGAGCAAACGTTGCATATGTATAGTGGTCACCCAATGGGATTGTTCCCTTCACACACCGGAGCACCTCGAGTGATTGTTACCAACGGAATGATGATTCCTAACTACTCTCAGCCAGATGATTGGGAGAAGTTCAACGCTTTGGGGGTGACTCAATACGGTCAGATGACCGCCGGTTCATACATGTACATCGGTCCACAGGGCATCGTACACGGCACAACCATTACTGTACTGAATGCTTGTCGCAAAATCGACGCTGATGGCACCACTGCAGGAAAGCTGTTCATCACGGCAGGTCTCGGCGGAATGTCGGGTGCTCAACCAAAAGCGGGCAACATTGCTGGTGTGGTAAGCATCACTGCTGAAGTGAATCCTAAGGCTGCCTACAAGCGCCATGAGCAAGGTTGGGTAGACGAGGTGATTGAAGATGTAGACGCTACTATCGATGCGGCCATCGCATACCAGAAAAAAGGCGAGGCGCATAGTATCGCATACTTGGGCAACATTGTAAGCTTATGGGAGCGCTTAGTAGAGCGCAATATCAAAGTTGACCTTGGTTCCGATCAAACTTCATTGCACAACCCATGGGCTGGAGGCTATTATCCAGTGGACATGTCTCTTGAGGACGCCAATGCGATGATGGCCGAAAATCCGTCAGAATTTAAAAAGCGCATTCAGGAGACCTTGCGTCGACATGCGACAGCCGTGAACACCCTTTCGGAAAGAGGAATGTACTTCTTCGATTACGGAAATGCGTTTCTTCTAGAAGCTTCGAGAGCCGGTGCAGATATCATGGCTGAAAACGGTATCGATTTTAAATACCCGAGCTACGTTCAAGATATCATGGGGCCAATGTGCTTCGACTATGGCTTTGGACCTTTCCGCTGGGTATGTGCAAGCGGAAATCCAGCCGATTTAGAGAAGACAGACGCTATTGCGATGCAAGTTCTTCAAGATATCATGCAGCGCTCTCCAAAGGAGATTCAGCAGCAAATGGCGGATAACATTCGTTGGATTGAGCAAGCCGGACCTAATAAGATGGTTGTTGGTTCTCAAGCGCGTATACTCTACGCAGATGCGGAAGGACGAATTGCCATTGCGCGCGCATTCAACGACGCAATTGCCAAAGGCGAAATCGGACCAATAGTCTTAGGTCGCGATCATCATGATGTGAGCGGAACGGATTCGCCGTATCGTGAAACTTCAAATATTTATGACGGCTCTAGCTTCACCGCTGACATGGCCATTCAAAACGTCATTGGAGACAGCTTCCGTGGCGCAACCTGGGTGAGTATTCACAACGGTGGTGGCGTTGGCTGGGGCGAGGTAATCAATGGTGGATTTGGCATGCTACTCGACGGTAGTGAGGAAGCCGATACCAAATTGGAACGCATGCTTCATTACGACGTGAACAATGGAATCGCAAGAAGAAGTTGGGCTCGAAATAAAGAAGCTATATTCGCGATTAAGAGAGAGATGGAACGCACACCAAATTTGAAAGTGACGTTGCCAAACTCTGCGGATGATTCTATCATCGACCAACAATTCTAATAAGCTAGCTTTTATTCCATGAAAAACGGAAATCTCATTTTTCAAACGCTAATCGGGCTTGCCGTAGCAGCCTTGTTTGTTCTTCACTTTATGGACGGCGATAAGGGTTCATCAAAAGGTGGATCTATGCAAATGGCTTCGCACGGAGAAGGCGGACCGAAAATCGCATTCATCTATGTGGATTCGTTGATGACACTTTGGGACTACCAGAATGAACTGTCAGCCGATCTTCAAGCTCGTATGAGAGTTGAGAATGAAAGGCTTTCTCGTGCGGAGGACAACCTCATGCAAGAGCAACAAATTCTTCGTCAATACGCTCCTTCCCTAGATGAAGCCGCATTGAACAATGCACGCAACGACTACATGCAGAAAGAGCAAAACTACGTACGTCTCAACCAAGCAATTCAAGCGAAGGTGAAAGACGACCGTGATTCTGTTCAAGCGATCGTTCAGGCTGGATACGATGCCGTAATTGCTGAAATGCAAAAGGATATGGGCTTCGATTACCTTCTTCAATACGAGACCAGCATGGTGTATGCAGACTCCACTACCGACGTAACTATGGAAATGGTACGACGTTTGAATGAGATGTATCCACCACTCAAAGGAAACGATTCAGAAGAATGAAATTGACGATCAAAAAGATTACAAAGCGGTTGGCCCAAAGTCTTGGGTTAGCCGCTTTTTTGTTTCTCAGCAGCTGTGAAACCGACATCATAGATGTGGATGACCGCCAGCAATGGCTCGGTGCATGGACCTGTCAAGAAACTGCAGGAGATTTTGCGCCGCAGAGCTATACCATCACGATTTACGAAGGAACACAACTCGACGAGGTTGAGTTGAGCGGACTCTACAATCAAGGGAGCTCGTTTACCTTGTATGCGAACGTGTACAATAACGACCTCATCATTCCCAATCAGACTGTAGATGGGTTTACCGTGGCCGGAAGCTTCGAAATAAATAGTGATGGAGACGGAGCAACAGTAGACTTCATCATCAACGATGGCACTGGAGCAGATAATGTCATCGGGAATCTGAGCAAGTGATCAAGACATGAAATCGCCCACATCCGGGCGATTTTCTTTTTTCACCTCACCTGAATAGCCCAGGTCATTCTGAATAGCCGATATGTTAATCACCGCAGGCTGAGTGACATAGTCGATAGCTTGATGAGATAAAGAAATGGGCACCCTGAACAACTTAGCAACTCGCACAACTCCGCGCAAAATATGCTGAGGGATGGTGATCACCTTATGTCGGCCCTTTCCCTGGAATACGATTCGGAGGATATTTTCAAAAATATCTCGGAGGGAATACACATGCGCATCGGCGATGTTGTACACCGCATACCCTGGCTTGGCCTTTTCCATGCTCAGAATGACCGCGCCAACCAGATTGTCCACATGCGTCATGCTCACAGCTGGACTCAATGGTCCGGGCATGACCAGATTCCCATTTCGAATTCGCGCCAAGAACCGAGGCCAAAGCGTTTTATCACCTGGGCCATATACTGCCCGCGGTCGCAAGCTGATTCTTCGCTCTAAATCTGACGACTCCACACACTTCTCGGCTTCACGCTTACTTTGGCCGTACAAACTTGGGGCGAGAGATGGTACTTCATGTTCTTTCAGAGGATTCGGAGAGCCAAACTGATAAACCGAGCCGGATGAAATATTGATGAAGGTGTGACAGCCTTCCAAGGCGTTCAATAAGTTCTCGGTCGCACGAACATTCGCATCGTACAGCTCCACTTCTGTCGATTTATCATCTGCCAAGCCTGCGCAATGCACGCATATGTCGAATGAAAGGACATGCAGATTTTTTGAAAGATCCATTGATATATACTGCACGTTTGCAGCAGCGTCCCATTTAGTCACAGCGGAACGTCCAGTTGCAGTGACGTGATATCGATTGGATTTAGCCAGTTCGTCGACGATGGCCCCTCCTATAAATCCAGAAGCCCCAGTAACTAGAACCTTCACTACAGTTGCGTCTTCATCCATTTGCGAAGTTTCTCTTTGTCTACTTTACCACTTCTACCTGAGCGCGGTATATCTCTAAAGTAAACCTTATCGGGCCAAGCGGCACGGTCAATTGAGGTGGCACCCGACTTTAGCGCGGTCAGAATCGCGTTCTCACTCAACTCTTTCTTGCCTTGTACGATAAGTCCAACCACTTCATCCGCTCTGCCTTCATCATATATACCGACCAAAACCGCTTCGTCCACGCCTGGAATCTTTTCAATAGTCGATTCATAGAGGGCCGGGTAAATATTGAAGTTGCCGCGGATGATCATGTCTTTCTTTCGGCCTTTTAGAATGACTCTCTCTTGGGTATCCACAGCACCATAATCGCCTGTTGGATGCCATCCTGATTGTGGTTCTCTTTCTAAATACCCTAAGAAGATCTGATCTGATTTTATCTCTAGCTCTCCATCATCTCCTTCTCGAAAAGACACTCCTGGAAAAGGATGCCCAAGTAAATCACCATCCACTTCGGTTTGTAATTTTTCTCTGCCATCTACATAGGCTCCCATAAGATGTTCAGTCATGCCGTACAAACACGTGCACTCCGGAGCAGACGGGCTGGAAAACCACCGTTCTAAGTAAGATACATGTACTGGTGCTGAGCCCAAGTAAATCCGCTTTAAAGACGAAGGCCATTCTAATTCGTTTGCTTCGAGATATTGAATCAAGGGCAGAAAATCACTTGGAGGCCCAAATAGTGTGGTGACTTGGTTCTCTTGTATGAATCGGAGCTTTTGAGCGGGCGTCTGACTCGGATTCCATGTGCTTACCCGAATACCTGCAATGACTCCCAACAACTGATAATGGGGCATGTGGGTAGCAAGGTGAGTGGCTCCTTCTCTACGAAGCAATTCGCCCAATAGGCGGATACTCTCTCCCAGACTTCTCAAGCTGTGAGAAACCCCCTTCGGAGCAGTTACCGTACCACTCGTATACACTATGAAGGTCGGAGTCTCCGGAGCATTCATCACCAGTTCAACGGATTCCAATTCCGCAGATTTCAGCTTCAGATGCCGCGCTCGCTTCACAAGCGGTATACGCGGTCCTACGGAAAAGATGAATCCTTCAAACTTTCGAATAGCCGGCAACGCAACCCCCTTCCTACGAATGATCCATTTGATGATGGGATGTTCATCCACGAAGAGAATTCTCCGATCGGCAATGGCCCATTTCGCATCGAGCTGCTTCAACTTCTCTCTGTAGTTCTCCTCTCCCATTTCCGGGTCGATAAGAACCAATTCGGCACCATTGAGAAGTAAAGCATAAACCGCAACCAAGAAGGTCCATCCTGGCACAATGGCAAGCACCACCCGCTCACCGTTTTGCAGTCCGGATTCTCTAAGTTCGGCAGCCATCGCCACCGCATGTGACTTTAGCTCGCCGGCTGTCCGATGACCCTGCTTTTCAAAGAGAACGACTTCATCATTGGTTCGAGACCAAAGTGCCTCCACAAATGGTGAACTGTAAAACTGCATCACCAACGAATCACTTGAAAGGATAGGCTAATTCCCGCAGCAAAACCGAGGAGGAGAATCAGGTCACCTGAATTGAGTGCACTTTCTTCCTCCGCCATACTCAACGAGAGAGGGACAGTCCCGGCCGCCACATTTCCGGATAGCGGAAATGCCTGATAGAATCGATCCAGAGGAATATCTAAATTGCTAGAGACTTCCTTTATGGTGGAACTCGTAATCTGGTGACAAATCACTCTGTTGAAATCTAGGCGATCAAATCCCGATGCTTTCAAGGCCGACTCGAAGAATTCGAAGGTGTGGACTCGGAATGCATTTCTCAAAGCCACGGAATCAGACTCAAAGTAATAAGCCTTTGGGTCACGGAAGGCCATCGATCCTCCACCACGAACACTGCACAAGTCCCAATATTCACCATGGCTCGCGAGGGTTTGATAGCCCAAGCTATGCTCGCCGTCGTTGGAAAGCCACATCGCCACGCCTGCATCGCCAAGGCTGTAGGCAGCAAGGAGTCGTTTGAGATGATTGGCATCCTCGGGCTCATAATTGATGACTTCACTCAACTTCTCACCATTGACAATCAAGATGTTCTTGTATGCGCCTGTTTGGATAAAAGACGTGGCCACATGCAGGGCGTTTGTGAACCCATTACAGGCATTCTTTAAATCGAAAACGGGACATTTCAATCCTAATTTCGACTGAATGATACTGGCCGTAGAAGGCTCAATCAAATCCGATGAAGCCGCCGCGAAAATGAGTAGATCAAACTCAAATCGTTGGTACTTCTTCATCAGGTTCTTTGCAGCTTGAACGGCTAGGTCGCTCACCTGGACGCCTTTCTCCGCAAATCGTCGTGTGTGTTCTCCCAAGTACTTCTTCAGCGCACCTTTAGGGAGGTCGTCGAAGGCCACTTGGCTTTCTATATGGTCGTGGTTCACCACCTGCTCGGGCAGGTAATGCGCCAATCCCCTAACGTATGCGGTATTCATAACTTCACCTTCATTATACGTCTCCAAAACGGCTTAGTAATGAAGTTGAATCCATTGAATTTCGACACAAATTCGATGATATGTGTGAGCGCTACATCTGGAAACTTCTTCGCGAGGTTAGCCGAAGCTGCCTTGTGGTATGCCTTAGGGTTCTCTACCCCAAGTCGCTCAAAAAACTCCTGCTTCACATACAAGGTGCGCATGAAGTACAGGTTGAAGAGTACGACAAAACTGTAGAGGGTAGATCGAAAGAAACCAGCCTTCGCTGTGAATTTCTCCAGCCACATTTCTGTGTAAACAATATGCCTTCCCTCTTCAATGTGATGCAGTTCGGAACATTTCCTCAAGACGCTGTACACTTCAGGATCTTTGCGAATGTGTTTCGCATAAATATCAGCCATGAGCTCGATCGACATCACCGACATGAATACGGCGGGTGCTGGGAGATATCGAACGGTAAGATTTCCAAAGAACCGATGCAGTCGCGTAGGCTCAACGGGCTTTAGTCCCAATGTTCGAATGGCTCGACTAAACATCTCTTGATGTCGACACTCCTCGATCAACTCGCGGAGCAAAAAGCGGTGCTCCACAGAATCTGGAGAAAGAGTGAGAAGATGTCGATTGAAAAAGAGACAGGCCAATGTTTCAGACCAAGCATAGGAGTACATGGATTGAACGACTTCCATCTTCCCAAGCTCAACTTGAGCTTCTGGTGAAAGTGTGTCCCACAAGGGGTGCCCATGTAAAGAGGTCAGTGTTTGAGGAAGATATTTATCCGCCTCATCCATCGGATCTTCCCACGGAACGAATTCTTCAGGAAGCAATGGCTTTTGAATGCTGACACGAATCAACCTCTCCACCTTTTCTTCGAAGGCAGAAGGGCTGAAACCTGTTTGAGTTAAAGGTTTCATAGAGAGCTTTTAATGGTTTGGTAATCGAAAGATACTAAACACTTCATGGAACACCTTATTCTCTGTTAGCATTCAACAAAAAACCCCGCTGACATATTGGTCAACGGGGTTTGCGATTTATAATCGATTGACCTTATTCGTTTGCGAGGAAACGAGAAATCACAATCTTCTGAATTTCTGAAGTACCCTCATAAATCTGAGTAATTTTCGCATCACGCATCAAGCGCTCAACGTGGTACTCTTTCACGTAACCGTAGCCACCGTGAATCTGAACAGCTTCAACTGAAGCATACATTGCTACTTCTGAAGCATAAAGCTTAGCCATTGCACTCTCCTTGTCGAATGGCATACCTTGATCTTTCAACCAAGCCGCTTTCAATACAAGGTGGCGAGCAGCTTCTACCTTCGTAGCCATCTCGGCTAGTTTGAAAGCTACACCTTGGTGCTCGATGATTGGCTTACCGAATGCCTTTCTCTCTTTCGCGTACTTCGTTGCGAATTCCAAAGAACCGCTAGCGATACCCAATGCTTGAGCTGCGATACCGATACGACCACCGCTCAACACTTTCATGGCGAATTTGAATCCAAATCCGTCTTCACCCAAGCGATTCTCCTTTGGAACTTTCACGTCAGTGAACATCAAAGAGTGCGTATCTGATCCGCGAATACCGAGCTTTTCTTCCTTCTTGCCTACCTGGAATCCTTCCATGCCTTTCTCTACGATTAGGCAGTTGATTCCACGGTGACCTTTCTCTACGTCGGTTTGTGCCATCACGAGGTAAACCGATGCTGAATTACCGTTGGTAATCCAGTTCTTCGTTCCGTTCAAGATATAGTGGTCACCATTATCGATTGCTGTTGTGCGCTGTGAAGTTGCATCTGAACCTGCTTCTGGCTCAGACAAACAGAATGCACCGATGACTTCACCTGACGCCAAAGGCTTCAAGTACTTCTCCTTTTGCTCTTCAGTACCGAACTTCTCGAGACCCCAACATACCAAGGAGTTGTTCACCGACATCACAACTGATGCAGAAGCATCAATTTTAGAGATTTCCTCCATTGCCAACACATAGCTCATGGTATCCATACCACTGCCATTGTACTTGGTGTCCACCATCATTCCCATGAATCCGAGCTCACCCATTTTCTTCACCTGCTCTGCAGGGAATTTCTCGTGTGTATCGCGCTCGATAACACCTGGAAGGAGTTCGTTCTGTGCAAAATCGCGAGCCGTGTCGCGAATCATTTTGTGTTCTTCAGTCAGTTCAAAATGCATATCTCTGTTTTTTGAGCCAGTTATGCCAGTTGCAATTAGCCTTTCATTTTGATGGTAAAGCCCATCAAGGTTTGCAAATGTAGCTTTTTACGGGCATTTTTATAGGGTGAAATCTACCTACCCATCTGACGCTCTTGGTGAATGGACTGTTGTCGGCACCATGTCTGGGACCTCCTTGGACGGTCTGGACATTTGCGTGGCGACCTTCAGTCGGACGAAGAAAGGCTGGAGCTTTGAAATTCACTCGGCAGAAACCATTGGCTACTCTGCTGAATGGAATCGTAAATTAAGCTCCGCACATCGACTTTCACCGAAAGAATTGAAGAAGCTGGATACGGAATATTCCACCTTCATCAGGGAAAACGTCAAGGCTCATTTGCTCGCCAACCATACAACGCAAATCGACTTGATGGGTTCACACGGACATACCTTATTCCATGAGCCCGAAAAAGGAATCACCTTTCAGCTGGGAAATAAGGAAGAGCTTAAAGGAGATTTGCCTTTTCCCGTGGCCTGCGACTTTCGAGTAGCTGATGTTAAGTTAGGTGGCCAAGGCGCTCCGCTGGTTCCAATTGGCGATGAGTTGTTGTTTCATGAATACGACGTTTGTCTCAACCTTGGAGGCTTCGCCAATTTGTCCGTCGGCGTATGCAAGGATAGATTGGCATGGGACATTGCCCCAGTCAACATCACCTTAAATTCGTTTACCCAAAAATTGGGATTACCCTTCGATGATGGAGGCCAAATTGCGGCTCAATCCGAAGTTGATAAACAGGTTGTGGAACAATTGAATCGCTTAGCCTATTACCACGAATCTCCACCTAAGTCACTCGGACGAGAGTGGGTAGAAGATCACGTTTTACCATTGGTTGAACACCTCACTCCTGAATCGGCCATTGCTACTCTCACTTGTCATTCTGCATTTCAAATTGGTCGCGCTCTCCACGATTTAAATGCTGAAAAGATCCTCTGCACAGGTGGCGGAAGCTATAATCGATTCCTGATCGAAAAAATTGAAAAGACGGCCAAAGCGAAAATTACCATCCCGCAAGAGAATATCATCAATTACAAGGAGGCGCTCATCTTTGGTTTCTTGGGATTGCTCAGGTATCTAGGTGAAGACAATGTTCTGTCGAACGTAACCGGAGCGAAACACGACCATTGCTCTGGTGTGTTGTACGATTAATTCGTTTTGAACTCAAACCCAACTCCGTGGACATTCTCTATCTGAATGCCGGGTTCTGATTTCAAGTACTTCCTCAATCTGGAGATGAATACATCCAAGCTTCGACCCATGAAGTAATCATCATCTCCCCAAATTTGAAGCAAGATCTCCTCTCGCTTTACTACCTGATTGGCTCTTGTCCACAGAAATTCGAGCAATTCTGTTTCTCGAGCGGTGAGTTTATGAACCTCGGCTCCAGCAGTTAAGGTGTACTTGGAAGGGATGAATTGCAGCTGACCAAAGTTGAAATCCGCTTCCTTCTCAATCTGTTCCTTTCCAGAGCGTCGAAGGAAGACTTCCATTTTTAAGATGAGTTCTTCCACTCTGAATGGTTTAACCAGATAGTCATCTGCTCCCGTCTTTAAGGCTTCAATTCTATCTTCAGTGAGCCCCCTTGAAGAGAGAAAGAGAATGGGCACATCGCGATTAAAACTTCGTATTTCCTTAGAAAGCTCCACTCCATTTAAGCCAGGCACCACGATGTCGAAAATGCACAAGTCGAATTTCGATTGCTTGAATGCCTCCAAGGCAGCTGTTCCATCTTCAATCAATTCCACCTCATACCCGTGCATTCGCAAACTGTCCGAAGTAAGGAATCCCAAGGTTGGATCATCCTCTAAGTAGAGTACTCTAGCCTTCATGAGTAAATTGAATTTGAATCGATGTTCCTCCCAGCTCTGGAGAAACAATACTCACCTTCCAATGATGTGCATCTGCCACTTGTTTCACGTAGTAGAGACCTAATCCAAAGCCCTTCAATACTTTGCTCGCCACATTAGAACGGTAGAACTTTTTGAAGACCAGCTTTTGATCTTGAATCGAGATTCCCGGACCGTTGTCCGATATAGTCATACATCGACCTTTAGCTTGAATACTCACCTTGCTTCCACCATACTTTGCGGCGTTGTCTAACAGATTGAAAAGTATATTCTTGAAGTGCACCTCATCGGCTTCAACGAGATAAGACTCGTCAACTTGATTATGCCAATTTACCTCGGGATAGTTCACCGACAAGGCATTCACAACTTCATGCACAGCTTGAGCTACCTTCACGGTTGACAAGTTGAGTGGAAGACGATTCGACTCCACCTTACCCAACTCGAGGATGCGCTCTACTTCGCTGTTGAGTCGATCGGATGACGACGCCAAGGCCGCCGCATATTTCTTCGCCCGTTCATCCTCTTCTATGGCCGGGTAACTCGACAAATAATTTGAAGCCAATTGAATCGAAGCCAGCGGCGTTTTGAATTCATGTGCCATAGTGTTGATGAAATCTCTCTGCATTTCAGAGAAGCGTCTCTGACGAGAAAAGGCCATGACGGCGTAGCTATAGATACCCAGAAAGATCACCATCAACACCGTAAGAAGTATCCATTCTGATAAGGATGATGCGACGAATCGAGTTCGGTTTGGGAATCGTACAGCGAAGTAATAGATGTAATCATCGAGTTTGGGGAAATATCCTCCCACGCTCTCGGTTTCTCCATCGGAAGACACATAGCGCCCGTAGGCCATCTGATCATCTTCGCATTGATAAATCGCGTATTCAAAATCTTGATTTACCTGTCGGCGTTCCAATTCCACTTGAAGGAAATATTCCAGCAGTTGTGCGTCGATTTCTGCTTCGGTATTCACAGCATAGTAATCCGCTGAAATTCGCTTTACCGGATTGTTCTCAGGAAGAGGTTGATCGCGATACAACTCCTTAACCACCTCGAGCAGTGCGATGTGAATATCCTCGTCCAACCGATCTTGTTCAGCGACTATAGCCTTGCGCAGCCATAATCCCTGGAGGATTAATATACCCGCAATCACCACGAAGCCGGCAATAACAATGAATTGGATGGTTCTCGATTTCACAACTCAAGTTTACGGAATCTCAGGTTGTGGTTTTATCACGTGAATTCGGTTAACAAGTCATTAACAAGCGTTCACAGTTCGTTGTGACCGGTGATGGATGGAAGCAATGACATTTGTTTCAAAGCTGTGACTCACACAGTATCACATAAACTCTTTACCATCATGAAAACTTTGAAAAAACTCGGTACAGTAATCATGACCGTCGCTTTGATGAGCTTCACCCTCGTCGATTCAGCCGCTATTGCAGATTGGGCATCCACTGAAATCAACTTAGGTGAAATCGAGCACAACGTTCCTGCCACAGCCACTTTCGAACTCACCAACACGGGCGATGGTCCCTTGATCATTCAAGAAGCAAAACCAAGTTGTGGATGCACAGTAGCCGATTATCCTCGTCGTCCGATTGAGCCCGGCGAAACGGTGGAAATCAAAGCACAATACAACGCTCGCACTTTGGGGAACTTCCGCAAATCCGTGACCGTTACCACCAATACCGAGGTGGGCACTTATCACCTCGTTCTTCGCGGTAAGGTGATTGAATAAATTTCGATTCCATCTTGATAAAGCTCCGAAGGTTCGGGGCTTTTTTTGTTTCTGATTTTCAAAACTCTGGATTTGTGAGCACGGCTTAACATCAATCTAACGCCTAGGGCTTACCTTTGGGCTCCATTGAGTTCTGATCATGGAGGACTCCTTCAGATCGTTTGAAGAAAATTGTTGATATGAAAGATCGTTTAAAAGCGTACGAGAACAAACCAGCCGAGATAGTTTTTCATTGGCAAGACCCTGAAACTGAAGCAAAAGGATGGACTGTCATCAACAGTCTTAGAGGCGGAGCAGCCGGAGGAGGCACTAGAATGCGTCCCGGACTCACAGAGCATGAAGTGCTTTCGCTTGCCAAAACCATGGAGATTAAATTCACTGTTGCGGGACCAGCCATCGGGGGTGCAAAGAGCGGCATTGATTTCGACCCAAACGATCCTCGTAAAGACGGAGTGCTTCGCAGATGGTACAAGGCGGTTCGTCCGCTTCTCAAGAACTACTACGGAACTGGAGGTGATTTAAACGTCGACCAAAAAAGTGAGGTGATTCCAATTACTCGTGAGTTGGGAATTCTTCACCCTCAAGAAGGTGTGCTTCAAGGACATTACAACCCTTCAACCGAAGAAAAAGCATTGAAGATTCGTCAGCTGCAAGACGGCGTGAGTCTTCAGGTTACAGATAGCTCACTTACCCCTAACCCGCACGGCGACGATAAAGTAGGCGACCTCATCACAGGTTATGGCGTGGCAGAAAGCGTTCGTCATTTCTATGACATTTGGGGTGGCGACTTGAGCCAGAAGCGCGTAATCATCCAAGGATGGGGCGTTGTTGCGGCACCAGCCGCTTACTATTTAAGCCAGGCAGGAGCTAAGATTGTGGGTATCATAGACAGAGTGGGTGGACTCATCAAAGAAGAAGGCTTCTCGTTCGAAGAGGTCAAGGATCTCGTGATGGCTAAGACCGGCAACTACTTGGTAGCTGATAACTTGATTCCTTTCGAAGAACTCAATCACAAGATCTGGGACATCGGAGCAGAAGTGTTCATCCCTGCTGCTGCATCTAGATTGATTACGAATGAGCAACTCGAGCGCATGACTGCAAACGGATTGGAAGTAATCAGCTCCGGAGCAAACGTTCCATTTGCCGATAAAGAAATCTTCTACGGCCCAACGGCTGAACATGCGGATAAATCAACTGCGGTAATTCCTGACTTCATTTCGAACTGTGGCATGGCTCGCGTGTTTGGATATCTGATGCAAGACGATGCAGAGGTGAAGGATACCGCTATCTTTAACGACACAAGCAATGTAATTCGCGAAGCTTTGCAGAAAGTGCATGATCGCAGTTCAAGCAAAACTCATGTCACCAAGACAGCGTATTCCATTGCGCTCGATCAACTTCACTAATAATCAATAAAACGATCGCATAATGTATGTAGCGATGATTGTCGTGTTTATTCTGGGGTATGCAGCCATTGCATTCGAACACCAGATTCACATCGACAAAGCGGCTTCCGCACTGATCACAGGTGTACTTTGTTGGACGCTCTACGTCCTTGGCGCCTACGAAATTGTTGACTTCTCCAGCATTGACCATGCTGTCCTCTCCATCCTTTCGGAACGATCGGTCGAGGAACTGACGCAGGAACATGCAATCTTAGAGTACGTCACCCACCATCAAATGTTGGAGTCGCTCTCGGAAATCGCGAGTATTCTCTTCTTTTTAATTGGTGCAATGACCATCGTAGAATTGGTTGACGCTCACGAGGGATTCTCTGTAATCACCGACCGTATCCGCACCACCAGCAAGGTGAAATTGATGTGGATTGTAGCCATTCTATCTTTCTTCTTCAGTGCAGCATTGGACAACCTTACCACTTCGATTGTGATGGTTTCCTTGCTGAAGAAACTCATCGATGATAAGCAGACACGATGGCTCTTTGCCGGTCTGGTTGTCATTGCCGCAAACGCCGGTGGAGCCTGGTCGCCTATTGGGGACGTAACCACTACTATGTTGTGGATTGGAGGTCAGATTACGACCGCTGAAATCATCCTCGGTGTGTTCTTGCCTTCTTTGGTTTGTCTACTCGTTCCACTTGGAATTCTATCGCTTCGCACGAAAGGCACCGTAAAAAGACCTCTTCGTCAGGAATCAGCTGACCACTACCTCGACCCCACCACTCCATTCGAGAGAAACGTGGTATTCATTGCCGGTGTAGCGGGACTTCTGTTCGTACCGATTTTCAAGAGCATCACTCACCTACCTCCTTTTATGGGAATGATGTTGAGCTTGGGTTCACTTTGGTTGTTGACCGACATTCTTCACAGAAGAAAGAACGTTGCGTTCCGATCTAAGCACAGTGTAATTGGCGTATTGAAGAAGATTGACACACCGAGTGTGTTGTTCTTCTTGGGTATCCTTCTCGCTGTAGGCAGCTTGCAAAATGCAGGTCAGCTTACAGATATGGCAAACATTCTCGACAACTCTATTGGTACAGATACTGAAGGCGGAGTGTACGGTGTCGGCGTAATTATCGGCTTGCTCTCTGCAATCGTCGATAACGTTCCACTCGTAGCAGCATCCATGGGTATGTACGACGTTACCACTGTTGGGTTCTTTGCGCAGGACGGTTTGTTCTGGGAGTTCTTAGCCTACTGTGCCGGAACCGGTGGATCTGCGCTTATTATTGGATCTGCCGCTGGTGTGGCCGTCATGGGACTCGAGCAGATGTCGTTCGGATGGTACCTAAAGCGTATTTCACTTTTGGCGATCGTCGGTTACCTCGCAGGAGCAGGAGCATACATCTTACAACACGCGTTAATGCACTAAGCCCATTAACGTCCGATTGTTAATATCCTTTGTACGCCTCGTCAATTGACGGGGCGTATTTGTTCTAAGTTTGAGCTAACACGCTAAAGCTATGCTTTGATGCGTTGGAACATTGCGAACACAGAATAACTTCTATTGACATGTTGCTAACCGCTTCTAATTTCCTCCAGATTGTCCCTGCTGGCGATACCACAGGAACTGGAGAACCTACCGAAGAAACATACTCTTTCCTATCACTCATCCTCGATGGAGGCTTAGGAGGAATCATTATCATGGGTATGCTCTTCGTCTTGGCGATCATCGCTGCCTATATCTTCTTCGAGAGATTTGGCGCTATCAAGCGTGCAAACAAGGTGGATCCGAACTTCATGAACAACTTGAAGGACCACGTGAGCAATGGTAAGATGGAGGCTGCTCAAGCCCTTTGTGAGAGCACTGATACTCCTGTTGCTCGTTTAGTGGGTAAAGGAGTCAGCCGTATCGGAAAGAGCATGAGTGACATTTCCGACTCTATCGAAAACCAAGGTAAGATTGAAGTATCGAGCTTGGAAAAAGGATTGCCTTACTTGGCAACGATTTCCGGGGGTGCTCCAATGATTGGATTCTTGGGAACCGTAATCGGGATGATCCTCGCCTTTAAAGAAATGGCCAACGCAGGTGGACAAGTTGATCCATCCCTTTTGGCCGAAGGTATTTACACAGCGATGATTACAACTGTAGGTGGTCTCTTCGTAGGTATTATCGCCTATTTCGGGTACAACTATCTCACTACTCGAGTAGAGAACGCCGTATACCAAATGGAGCTTCACGCTACCGAATTCTTGGATTTGTTGCACGAGCCCGTATAATCTTGCACGACTATGAATTTTAATAGAAAATCAAAGGTCAGTGCAGATTTTGCAATGAGCTCGATGACCGACTTGGTCTTCCTGCTACTTATCTTCTTCATGCTGACCTCCACATTGGTAACCACGCGAGGAGTGGACTTCCTTCTTCCTCAAAGCAATGCACAGACCGTCAAACGGCAGGATATTGCAGTGGCTATTACTAAGGATTTAGAATACTCAGTGGACGGGGTCACTGTTCCACACAGCGGATTGGAAAGTCGCATTCTTGCGGCGGCTGCCGGTGCAGAAGAAACGACCATCGTGCTTTATGTGGAAACTTCGGTTCCAACAGGCACTACGGTTGAAGTTCTTGATATCGCCATGCGCAACCAGCTCAAGATGGTGGTGGCGACAGATCCGAAAAAGTAATTCAAGTGAGCAAGTCACGGATTCTATCAAGTAGGACGCGCGAAGGTAGAGGGTTTGTAATTCTCTGTTTGTCTCTACTGATTCTCACTTCCGCTTCGGCATGCACAGCTGCAATTCCTTCCACTTTACTGCCCGAGTCCACTCCAGAAGCGAACCTACAAATGCATGAAATTCCCGTTGCAATATTCATTCAGGATGGTGCATTTACGTATTCAGTGAACGGTGTGGTGATTCCAAACAATCAACTCGACTTGAAGATTTCTGAAGCAATAGCTGGGCATGATAATGCTTCTATCCTACTTTATGCTGACGAGAGAGTACCTACAGCTTATATAGTTGAAGTTATGGACCTAGCATTTCAGAAAGGGATAAAAGTGAATGTGGTCACGGATGAATCAGAATAAGGCCTAGAATTCGTTAAAAGAATTGTAGATTAATACCAATGGCTATGAAAGAATCAGATAAAGACAAGAGAAACGGAAGGCTCGGAGCGGCCCTGTTCACGACCTTGCTTCTATTGGCCTTAGTATTCCTCGGACTGAGCTACCAAAATCCTCCACCAGAACTCGGTGTAGAGGTTAACTTTGGCTACGATGCCGTGGGCAGTGGAACTACTTCTTCCGCACAGCAAGTAGAAGAGGTTCAACAGACTCCGACTACAACTACAGACAATCCAGCTACGGATGTAAATACGGATGTGGTAACACAGTCCAACACAGATGCTCCAGCAGTTACAGAACAAAGTCAGACTTCCGAGCAGCAAACGGAACAACAGCAGAGACAACCGGATTCTCGACTTACTGATGCATTGAGCTCAACGCGCAACGGTCAAGGTGAAGGCGAAGGCGAAGACCCAGACGGAGGTGGTGATCAGGGTAATCCGAATGGAAATCCGAATAGTGATTCAAGAAGCGGAAATAGTGCTTCTGGCAATGGAGGAGACTACCGATTGGGAGGACGTGTGGCCACGGTTACACCAGATCCAGAATATCAATGTGGTTCTGATGAAGGGACGGTTGTCGTGAAAGTCTACGTAAACCGTTCCGGTGTTGTTACTCGAGCCGAAGCCGGTGATGCCATTCCAAATGGTCCTGCCACCACCACAACATCGAGTTGTCTGTATGGGAAAGCGGAAGCCGCAGCAAGAGCAACACGTTGGTCGAGTTCTTCCTCTGCTCCAGAAGAACAGATAGGCTACATCATCTACAACTTCCAAAAGAATTAACCCACATGCGCTACGACGAAACGGTAAACTGGCTCTTTAATCAACTTCCGGTTTACCAGCGCAGCGGTGGTGCCAATTATAAAATCGACCTGGCCAAAACGCATAGGTTGATGGACTTGCTTGGCAATCCTGAACACTCCTTCAAGAGCATCCATGTGGCTGGCACGAACGGCAAAGGTTCCGTGTCCCACATGCTGGCCTCTATCTTCCAAGAAGCTGGACTAAAAGTTGGTTTGTACACCTCACCGCATCTCCGTGATTTTCGCGAGCGCGTGAAAATCAATGGTGAAATGATCAGCGCGGAAGAAGTGGTAGAATTCGTCGATGAATTCAAAACGGAATTTCAACGATTAGAGCTGAGCTTTTTTGAGATGACCGTAGGCCTTGCCTTCCATTGTTTCCGGAATCACAAAGTGGATATCGCCATTGTGGAGGTGGGAATGGGTGGTCGATTAGACAGTACGAATGTGATTACTCCCCTCGTCAGTGTTATTACCAATATCGGCCTAGATCATCAAGCATTCTTGGGAAATGACATTGCCACCATTGCAGGTGAAAAGGCGGGCATTATCAAGTATCAAGTTCCTGTAGTTATCGGACAACGTCAGCAAGAAACGACTCCAGTCTTCCTCAAGAAAGCGGCCGAAATGGACACCTCCGTGCTTTGGGCAGATGAGGCCATTCGAACCGATTATACGTCCGACTTAACAGGCTCCTATCAACGCCACAATACCAAGACCGCGGTGGCCGCCATTCATCAACAAAATGAGTTTACCATTCCAGAGGAGGTCGTTCATCTCGGACTGCAAAACGTGGTGAAGAACACGGGACTCATGGGAAGATGGCAGACATTGAGCACTTCTCCTCTAGTCATTTGCGATACGGGCCACAACAAAGATGGACTCACCTATGTCCTCGCTCAAATTGAAGACACCCCTCATGAGAACCTACACATCGTTTGGGGAATGGTGAATGACAAGGACTTAAATGCTGTTCTCGAAATGTTACCGAAATCGGCGACCTACTATTTCTGTGCTCCAGATATTCCTCGAGCTCTACCCGTAGAAACACTGCACAAGTCGGCACAAGAACACAAGCTGAAAGGAAAAGTACATGGGAGCGTCTCCGCTGCCCTAGAAGCGGCCAAGTCAATCGCCAAGAGTGAAGACATGATCTTTGTCGGAGGATCTACTTTCGTGGTGGCGGAGGTGGTTTAGCCCAGTCTAAAGTGGCTAAAGCCTAGATTCCACATTGCGGTGTAAATCGACTCAGGATCTAAGAAGTATTGATATTCTACCCAGCTTCCCAAGAGGATAAGGACCAGAAGTCCATACACCCAACGAAAAGTCTGTTTAGGCCATCTTCTCTGAATCTGGGAAGACCAATACAAAGCGAATAAAGTAAGTGCAGTATATCCGCCTAGACTTCCATTCCAATGCGTAAGGAAGATGCCACCAATCAGAATAAGCGCTAAACTCCCGATAAGCAATAACAGATCTCTTTCTCGATTAGGTCTTTTTCGAGGACGTATCCAAGGGTGAACCAACCAGTAACACATAATAACACTGAGGATAAGCAACAGCAAATGAACAATGGGGTGAAAAATCAATGCATAAGCCCAACGCCCGTAGAAGATTTCCATCCAATTGAAGAGAATATTCTGGAGAGGATAATCCAGAAAACCGCTATGAATACCAGGGAGTGCTTCCTGAAAAACAATGAATGCGTAGACAGAAATCACACTCAAAATCCAAATACTCAGAAAAGCTGAGGTGTACCACTTCGTTCGTATCCAGTGGACACCATAGAAAAAGAGAGCGGCGATTGAAACAGCAATACCACCCGGACTGAATGTTCCTATCCCAATGACAACAAAAGCCACGACCATTTTCCAAGGCTTCAAATACCCTCTTGACACAGTTACCAATGTCAGCGTATAGAGAACCCAAATCACGACATGTAACCACTGCTCAGAAACCGTCTGAATCGTTGATGGATTGAGAAATATAATGGGGACTAACGCATCAAAGAACTTGAGCTTTCCTCTCCACTTGTAGATAATATTGATGGCTAAAAGTGCAGCGCCCGACCACAGGAGGACATGCACGAACATCAAACCTGAGACATTATCGCCAAAGCCTTGATAGAATAGCATCGGAACACCAAACCATTCAGAGAATCTTAGTCCCGGAAATGAAAGACTCCCTCCTGCCTCACCATTAATAAGCACACTTTGCGCTAATGAGTCCGGGGTATCCAAATTGAATGAGGCTGTAAGCACCCAAAGGGTACAAGCAAGCCATACCGTTAAGATAGTATACAGCTGAGGAGGAAGTTCGAATAATCGACGTAGGAATCTCAAAACTGGCGACTGCGTTCAAACACGAGGCGTGTGCCGTCTTCACTCGTTAAGATGAGCGTCCCATTCGCTGGATCGGTAAATTCAAACTGACGGCGGGGTAGAGACTCATCGTATGGAAACCACTCTACCATTCTACCGTGCGCGTCTATTCTGTAAGCTCCGCGATTCATACCTCCTTCCGTGCGAATGCGAAGAATACGATCCGTACCAAAATAGAACTTTGCACCACGCGCCACATATCCTTCGAAATCTCCATTGCCTTCCTTCAGTTCCCAAAGACCATAAAGCTCATCGGCGTAAGCCATGGGAAGCTCTTCAATTCTCGATAATGAAACGATAACCTGTTCGCCCATCTCCTCCCGAGTCCAGGTCATCTTATCGTCATCAATCTCAACATCGAAACCACCGAATTGATCGTCTGTTCCATTCTCCGTGTAAATCGTCAGGAAGCCGTCATCATACATAAATGAACCGTAGGAGTGTCGTCTCCAGCCATTCCCGGATATAGTAGACTCATCATTATTGAACTGAACCCACTTTGCATTCGGAGTCATGCTCATCTCTCCGACAGAAACATTATCCACTAGCCATAATCCAATGATTCCCTCTTGAGCTTGAGCGGTTAATGTGGCGAGAACGGCCAGAATAACAAGAAATCTTTTCATAGGTGGTTTTTCATGATTTGATAGCATTTGCACCTCTTAAGCCTTTCATCAGAAAGCAACTTTGGATGATCAAAAGGACCAACATACTCCATCCCCAATCGCTCCATAACAGCAAGAGACGGAGCATTGACTTCAGGAGCCATGGCAATGATATGACGGAAATTCAATTCTTCAAAGGCGTATTCTAGACAACGACGTGCCCCTTCTGTAGCCAAACCTCTACCTTGAGCGGAAGGTGTCAGCCGCCACCCAATATCCGTTGCGGGCGTAAACTCCGATTCGTAGTTCTGGTCGTAGATCCCGATGAATCCAATCATTTGAGAACTCGCCTTCTCCACGCAAGCAAAGTAGCAGTATCCTTTCTCTTCGAAGAGCGCCTGATTCCTTTGAACAAAGTCGAGCGTTTGCGACTTATCCATTGTACTTGGAAAGAATTCCATAACCGCTGGGTCGCTGTTGATGTAGACCATAGCTTTAACGTGGTCGGGATTCGACCAGTCGTAAAAGGCAAGTCTTTCACTTTCAATAACAGGTGCTGTCATAGCGGACAATCAAGTGCGTACTGCCCGAAGATACGAAGCACCCGTCACTCACGTTATATCGATTCTACGGCATTCAATTTGCTATATTCGAACTATGAAAAAGTTACTACTCTCCACATTCCTTCTTTGTTCAACATTCCTTCTCGCTCAAGATTACGGCGAAGGTCACGAAGAACTCAATCAACGGTTGGACGCTTTCATTGCTGACAATTCTGAAGGGTTTGAATTGGAAGAGTTCAACTTGAGTCCACCTGATATTGGTGATATCGACGATACGGAGCACATTTATTTTCGAGAGTTCATGCTCCAGAGTGAAGAGCGTTCACAGTCGGAACTAGGTCGCAATCAGTATCAGAAAATCTATGTAAACGCCTATGGATACTACGATGAAACTGAGCGAGATTATGCGATGAAAGAATGGCTAAGCGATTTCATCGATGGGCAAACTGTCCGCCCAGGCCGTGACAAACGTCGCTATCAATATGCCCACCCAATGGTGGTAATCATCAACGAAGATCACATTGTAGTATTGAGCTACGAGTGCGCTTGGGACTCCTACGATTACTACGACCAATGGCGCGAAAAGATGTTTACCTACTTCAGTGACGCCAACAGTGTTATCATGGAAATCCGATGCGAAGGTCCGCTGGAGTGGACGCGCAATCGACCTGATACTTCAGATAGAACCTGGAGGTAATTTAGTCTGGCCAGTAATCCGCAACGAGACGTCTCTGCCTTTCGATAGTCAGTAGATACTCCGTACGGATTTTGATCCATTTCTGTGCAGCTTGAACCATTGCATTCTCACGAGAGTTGACCAAAAAGACGGAGCTCTCACCGAGAATAAATCGCCTTCTTTCCGCTTGCAGGAGGCTCTCAGACATCACGTAAACCTCTTCGGATTGTGCCCACTGCTGCGCTAAGTTGTACGTAGCGGTTTGCAAACTCCTCATTTCAGCCTCGGCTTTCTGAACCGCATCAATGCGCTTCATTTCCGCCTCGCGATAGTACATATCTGCAACTTCGGCCTTACCTCTCGCATTGCGCAAGAAAAGCGGAATGTTCAATTCTACGCCCCATTGATACTGACTTGGAATATTCCACTGCTCTCCTTCACCTACCCCTCGAAGTATGTTGTACTGGACGGAAACATCAGGCCACAATTGCATTCGAGAGTAGCGTCGCTGGTTCAATGCACGATCCACCTCCACGGTAAGTGAAGCCACCGTAGGCTGCGTTGCAAGTTGATTGAATATCTCTGTTGAATCAGGAGGAATGATAAAATCCAATTCATTCAAATCGGGATGAAAACTATCAGGGATTTCGAGCGGCACATTGTCATCGACCCAAAGCATCGCCGAAAGCTTCGCTCTAGATTGATTGGCTGCGGTCTTCGCTTCTTGCACAAGGAGCAGTCGGTTATACCACTGAATACGGCTTTCCACTGTATCCATAGCACGTCGCTCGCCCGATTGAAACGCTCTTCTGACAAGTAGGAATCGTTCCTCCGCCAATTGAGCGACCTCTCGATAAATCGAAAGTTCCGCTTCCTTTTGTGCCCATTCCAGATAGCGAAGTTTGGTCTCATAGATTACATCGCTGTAAGCTAGTCGCTGTTCAGCCTCTGTACGCTGAATCACCAATTGAGCATCGCGAAGCATTGCACGGCGTTCGTCCCAAATGAGGTCGCCTCCTATAGGCACATCCACTCCCATTCGCCACAATCCTTCTGCAGGCAGATTCTGGCGCGGGTTGAGATAAACTCCATCTGCAAACGCACGGGCAGCATATACATCTATTCCCAACCAAGTTGGAAGCTTCACGCCCGCTTCTCCATAGGAATAATAGTTCTGTTCGTCGAATTGCTTCTCGGCAAAGTCGAACATCACACTTGGGTCGAATGCACCTCTAGCGGCCATCTCATTCGCTTCCGCACGGTTCATTCGGTAAGCGAGCGAACGGACTACAGGGTGATGGTCATTGACCCAAGCCAATACCGTATCAATGCTCAAGGTGTCTTGTGCCGTCCCAATGAAGGAGATTAGGAGAAATACGAATGTGAACTTGAATCTCATCATTTCTCAGAATCACTTGATTCTTCCATCGACGTTGAAGTCTTTCCTGCGTCAGGAGCAGGATAGGTCTCCGCAGGGAATCCGTTGATCTGACGCCAGATTTCGTACCAAACTGGAACTTCATCCAGAAGGATGTAGGCACGAGCACCCGTCCCGAAAGGCAATCGCTCAGGCCATTGCTCTGTTGGACGAAGGAGTACTCTAAAAGTGCCTCCACTTTCAGGCGTTTGACTAATTACGGCTACGCGTGCTTCGTAAGTTCCAAAGTTCATTCCGGGCTCACCTGAAATGGCTAAGGCTGGGAATCCTTCAAATTCGATTTGTGCCAAATGACCTTCACGAAGGAGCGGCATATCCATAGGACGTACATGTACCTCAACAGCACGGTCGTCTGAAATCGGGAACAACTCAGCGATAGGAGTTCCTCCTTTGATGTTCTCGCCGATACCTCGAATGTAGATTCGGCTCACAACCCCGCTTTGAGGAGCTCTCACTGTGTGATAAGACTGTCGAACTTCTACTGTAGCCCTTCGGTTCTCAAGATTCGCGATTTCCGCAAGCGCCGCCTCTTGCGACGAAATGGCAGTAAACCTCTCACTCTCGGCTTTCGCTATATACTCGGCATAGTCTGCTTCAAGTCGCTGTCTTTCTGCTATACTTTGTGATAGGTTATTCTGAGAGCTGGTGAACTTTGCCTGTGCATCTTGGAAGGATTGCTGGCGCTGCTCCAACTCGTATCGGCTCTTGATTCCTTCCTGATAGAGGGTGTCTGCGCGTAAGTACTGACGACGTGCCAATTCAAGATTCACTTCTGCTGCTTGAAGATCGGCACTATCAGTGTGCACTTTCAAATCGAGCTCTCTTCGCTTTATTACGAGCGATGCACGAAGAGCGGTCACCTGGTTGGCCTGGGCCTGAGCCTTATCGGCATACGCTTGAGCCGCTAATCGTTTCGCCTCGAGCTCTTGATCGATTCGATGAAGAAGCTCAGGATCTAAGTAGGAAGGATCAACTTCTGCTAGATATGCCAGCGTATCACCTGCGTGAACCGTATCGCCTTCTCGTACAAACCACTGAGTGATTTTACCAGGGATAGGCGACTGAACGTCTTGTGGACGAACGCCTGGATCATAATTCGTAATCTTTCCGTAGCCAGAGATGTTCTGCGTCCAAGGCACGAAAAGAAGGACGAGCACTACGACTGTCAGCACCGTGGTCCAGCGTAGGAATCGCTTTATGGTTCTATTGACCGAAGTTTTCTCGAAGGTCTTAAGCACCTCCTGCGAAACTTTCTCGCGTATGGGATTTTCAGAGATGTTTAACATGACCTAGAAAATGAGTTCTTCTTTATAGTTCGATGGTATTTCTGTAACCGGACCTTGATATTGAATCACTCCGTCGTTGAGCACCACGACTTTATCACATTTGTCAATTACATCCTTTCGGTTCGATGCGATCAAAATCGTACCCTCTTGTTCAAAGATACTATCTAGTAGTCGCTGACGAAGTGAACGTTCGCAATGCTCCAAGTAATCGTGAATCAACAAGATTCTAGCTCTGCGCAACAGTGCACGCAATAGAATGAGACGCTGAGATACGAAATGCGTGACGTACTTCGAGTCGTCAGAAATCATTTGATCCAGTCCAAGAGGAAGCTTCTCGTACCAAGAGTAAAGCCCCACTTTCTTCAGGCCTTCCAAGACATCATCGTCTTGGTTGAATTCGAAACCGACAATCAAATTGTCTCTGAGGGTAGCTTCAAAAAGCGCCTCTTGACGCAGGTTGTCCCCAAGCGCACATCGGTAATTAAATAAGTCGATATGATCGAGCTGAATGCCACTCACAAGGACCTCACCCATGTTCTCATAATCGAGACCAGCGACTGAACGCAGCAGCTTGGTTCTACCACTATTCGAATAGCCTAAGATTGCAAGTCGCTCTCCCGGTTCAGCCTTGATAATTTGACCATCGGACATTTTCACCTCAACCGACCATGACTTCTCTACGGAGTTGAGGCTTCGGCCATCTGTGCCTTCCAATGGACGCTCTAATACTCCAGCGATTTTCTCCAAGGCCGTAACGGTATCGAACAATGGTTCAGCCAGTTTGATGAGCTTATCCGCACTGTTCGTAATCAAGAGGAAGACGATTTCCACCGCTACGAATTGTCCTATGCTCATCTGATTCTCAAAGACCAAAATACCCCCGAAGATGAGGAGCATCCCCGTTAGGATAAAGCGAAAACCTACGAGCTGTGCATATTGAAGGATAAGGATTTTGAAGTGTCCTTTTCTCGCAGCCAACCACGACTCAGTGAATGCTTTCGTTTGAAGGTCGGGCCAAATAGAACGACCAGCCAATTTGAATGTGTTCATTGCATTGGCCATCTGCTCGAGCCAATACGCCACTTCGTACTTGTGTGAGCTCTCTTCTAGGCTTGTTCTCAATCCGCGCTTCCACGTGGTTCGGAAGATGATGATAACAAGAACCACTACTACTGCTCCAGCGACTACAAAGAGCGGATGGTATATCGATAAGAGCAGGAGCCCGAAAAATATTTGAAGTATACTCGTGGAGGCGTCCAGGAGCACTTTGGGGACCGCCTTTTGGACAGTCAGCGTATCAAAGAATCGATTGACCAGCTCAGGCGGGTGATCTCCGATAAGACCTTTAGGGTGAAGCCTCGGAATTCTGTAACTGAATTCAATGGCCGAACGTACGAATATGCGTTGTTGGAGTAATTCCGTTATCTGCATTTGGAAGATCTGGAGAATGCCCGCGAACAATATTGCTGCAAGTACAACACCTACCAAGACCCACCAAGAAGCGCTCGGGCGACCTCCCATTACGAGATTGATAATCGCTTGAAAGCCCAACGGCAGTGCTAGTCCAATCGCTCCATTCAATACAGCGAAAAAGAGGACGTAGAAAACTTCTCTTTTATCCTGTACGAGGAGACGGTATAACCGCTCCAATGGGGTGATTTTTGTTTTCATCCAAGAGTTTCATGGTTTGAGGCAAAAATAACATTGCGACGCCAGTAAAGGTTCATAAAACACTGTTAATCCGAGGAAATAATCGTTATTCCATACATAATGAAACCTTATGATTAACTCCGTTTTGTTTTTAAAATAGTAAATGTACCTATTCCTTCTCAACGCTTCATGAAGACAAATCCTGCCTGATTAGAACTATCTTCACATCTCAACAATGACTGATCAATGGTTCGAGATGTAGATGAATACCTGGAAGTCGGCTGTGGAAGATGCTCCTTACACGCCACCCCGCAATGCAAGGTGAATACTTGGCGTGAACTGCTCGTTCAACTTCGAAGGATTGCCAATGAATGTGGGGTAACTGAAGAATCCAAGTGGGGTGTTCCATGTTACACCTACAACGGCGCGAACATCTTCAACATCTCGGCATTCAAGGGATTCTGCAGCTTAAGTTTCTTTAAGGGATCGTTGCTCAAAGACGACGACAAACTCTTGGAAGCGCCCGGAAAAAACTCTCAAGCGTGGCGCCAGTTTCGATTTACTGAAATGACACAAATCGAGGAGCTTGAGCCTATTATTAAAGCTTACATCTTCGAGGCGATTGAGATTGAAAAAGCCGGATTAAAGGTAGAGTCGGTGAAAGTCGACTCGTCCGACTACCCTGAAGAGCTCGTCGCCAAGTTCGATGAAGACCCCGCGTTCCAGACCGCCTTCGAAGCGCTCACTCCTGGTCGACAACGTGGGTACTTGATTCACTTCAACGGCGCCAAGCAATCTCAGACACGTGTGAATCGCATTGAAAAGTTCACTTCAAAAATTATGGAGGGCAAGGGCTGGCAGGAGCGGTGAAATTACTTCCCCCAATCCCCCCTATCCAAACTCCGATACTGTATCGCCTCAGCCAAATGCCTTGGCTGTACCTCCTCACTAGCTTCTAAGTCGGCAATGGTCCTTGCCACCTTGAGGATGCGATCGTAGGCGCGCGCCGAGAGATTCATGCGTTTCATGGCGCTCTCCAGCAT
>JABXHW010000035.1 GCA_013373425.1 Flavobacteriia bacterium | reverse complement strand
TGCGGTACCGGAGGCATGTTACTCAATGCAGTAATGGATCTGCGCGAACGCGGTGAAGAATGGCGATCCGTTCATCTATATGGCCAAGAAGTTAATCTACTCACCTCGGCCATCGCACGAATGAACATGTTCTTGCACGATATTGAAGAATTTGATGTGCTACGTGGCGACACGCTCGCCGAGCCGAAGTTTATCGAAAATGATCAGCTCAAACAGTTCGATGTAATTTTTGCCAACCCGCCTTATTCGA
Source organism: Flavobacteriia bacterium (assembly GCA_013373425.1). Classification (GTDB taxonomy): domain Bacteria; phylum Bacteroidota; class Bacteroidia; order Flavobacteriales; family Schleiferiaceae; genus Phaeocystidibacter. Next base: position 2,957 of record JABXHW010000035.1, on the reverse strand, counting down.
TAAAAAAGTGGAACCGCGATAAGTTTGCCGCCGATCCCTTTGGTCGCAACCTTTACGGCGTTCCACCACAAGGTTGTGCAGACTATGCGTTCTATACACACATCATCAAGAGTTTAAAGCCAGACACGGGCCGCGCCGCCATGCTCTGGCCTCACGGAGTATTGTTCCGTGATTCCGAGCAAAGTATCCGTAAACAGGTAATCGAGTCAGACATCATCGAGGCTGTAATTGGTCTGGGACCAAACCTATTTTACAACTCGCCGATGGAATCCTGTGTAGTAGTGCTTAATTGCAATAAACCTGCTGAGCGCAAAAACAAAGTTCTATTTGTCAATGGTGTAGAGCATGTTACTCGCGAGCGCGCTCATAGCCGATTGTCAGACGATGACTTAGAAGTTCTATGTGATGCCTTCTTTTCAACAAAGAGCAATCCAGAAAGCCAAAGCAGTATCACGGCCTTGGTTGATATAGAAACCATCAAAGAAAACCTCTATAACCTTTCAATACCGCTTTATGTGCTAGCGCAAAACAATGGTGAAGTGCACGATATTGAACATGCCATCGAGGCCTGGAAAATTAGCCGGGTACAACTGAAAAAACAAACCAATAAATTATTCCAGAGCCTCGCGCAGTTGGGTTTCGAGGTAGAACGCAATGACTGATAAACAAACCGTTAAATTTGGTGATATTTGCCGCGAAGTAAAACTCACTACCAAAGATCCAATTGCCGATGGCTATGAGCGCTACATCGGCTTGGAGCACTTAGATTCCGGCTCACTCAAGATCAAACGCTGGGGAATGATTGCCGAAGATAACCCAAGCTTTACGCGCGTGTTCAAGAAAGGCCATATCTTGTTTGGTAAGCGTCGTCCTTACCTAAAAAAGGCAGCGATTGCTGAGTTTGATGGGATTTGTTCAGGTGACATTATTGTAATGGACCCCATCCAAAATAGAATGCTCCCAAGTGTTTTTCATCTGATTTTTAAGAACAGAAAATTCTGGGATTTTGCAGTAAAGACTTCATCTGGCTCTTTATCACCAAGGACCAAGTTTTCATCATTAAGAGAATTCGAACTACCATTAGTAAATTTGTCAGATCAAGCAACAATAGCGGATATAAGTGCAAAACTATCTGAGGTTGATAATGGGCTTGCTGACATGCTGAGTTCAAGTAGATATTTCATTGACTCTTTTATTGATAATTATGTTGTATCTCAAATAAAGAATGCTAAAGCTGGAGAATATCAAGATTCAAAATATGGACGAATTCCTAGTGGATGGGAAATCTATGAGCTAAAAGATGTCTGTGAATTAATTATTGACTGTAAAAACCGAACCCCAAGTTTTTATAAAGAAGGAATTCCTGTAATACGTACTTCCAATATCAGAGAAGGAAAAATCGTATGGGATGAAATGAAGTTTACAGATGAAAAAGACTATAAAATTTGGACTGAACGTGGGGAACCTCAGTTTGGAGATGTAATCATTACTAGGGAAGCACCCATTGGTGAAGTTTGCCTAGTGCCGCAAAATACAAAACTTTGCATGGGACAGCGAATGATGCTGTTCAGACCAAATAAGACTTTGGTAACCTCTGAGTTTCTTAGATGTATTTGTTTATCTAAATTTTTTCAACGTCAACTTCTAACTTTGGCCAATGGATCTACAGTTGGTCATGTCCGCGTTGGGGAGTTAAAAAAGGCAAAGGTGATTTTACCTGGATTTGAACTTCAGAGGAGTTTGTCGAATGCATTTCATGAGCTTGAAATGAATCATGAGATACTACTTCAAAAATCACAAAACCTACTTTCAGTTTTTGAACAGATTGCTTAAGGAATTTGGATGTTTAACGAACAAACCGTCACAGAAAACGGAATTATCGACCGTTTAAAAAGTTTAAGCGGTGTCAAATGGAACTTTTGCCACGGTGAAGCCCTGCCTAAGAAAGCACAGGACATATTTGTAGATGAGTGGCTGAAAGATGCGCTTTGTTCGTTAAATCCTGATATTGCCAAACAGCCTGATTACGCAGATGAGGTTATTTATCAACTTCGCGGTGTAATTTTAGAGTCACGCCATACAGGTTTGGTAAAAGCCAATGAAAACTTTCATGAATGGTTAATGGCTGAGAAGACTTTACCTTTTGGTGAGAACGGCGACCATATCACTATTAACCTTATCGATTTCGACAATATCGAAAACAATCACTTTGTGGTGTCACAACAGGTAAACTATATCGCTACTACTGAAGTCTATTTTGATATTGTGCTCTATGTAAATGGTTTGCCGTTAGTAGTCGGTGAAGTTAAGACCGCTACCCGTCCCAGTGTTACCTGGCAAGATGGCGCTGCTGATTTTATGGGTGGCAAAAAACACTACTGGAAAAACGTTGAGCCATACTTTGTACCCAATTTACTGTGCTTTGCTAGCGAGGGAAAAACCTTTGCTTATGGTGCTATTAATGCACGCGTTAAAGACTGGGGGCCATGGCACCACACTGACCAGCGAGAAGATATATTACCCGGCATGGCGTCGGTGCTGGATAGCGCTGAAGGCTTACTAAACCCTAAAACCTTGTTACAGCTGCTCGAATCCTTCGCGCTGTTTTCAACGGTTAAAACCGGTAAAAACACCCCACCCAAGCGCATTAAAATTTTACCTCGCTATCCACAATTTGAGGCAGCAAAACAAATTGTAGATCGCGTTCGCAACGGCTATCCGAAAAAAGGCTTGATTTGGCACTTCCAAGGCTCTGGTAAATCCTTGCTTATGCTCTATGCGGCAAAAATGTTACGTGCTGATAATGACTTGAAAAACCCAACCGTGTTAGTTGTCGTTGACCGTCGAGATTTAGATACACAAATCAATGAAACTTTTGGCGGAGCCGATGTAAAAAATTTGGTTAAGGTACAGAGCTGTAAAAAGCTTGGCGAGTACATCGAGCAAGATAGCCGAGG
>JABXHW010000006.1 GCA_013373425.1 Flavobacteriia bacterium | reverse complement strand
ACCCGAACAAAGTAATTTCCCGAGGGAACATCTAAATCAAGAGTTGTTCTTTGACCTGATAATGAAGCTGTATGAACAACTTGACCGTTCACATTTAGCACTTCAATCTCAGCTGCTGTTACATCCGAGCCTAATTGCTCGATTGCAATTTGTCCATCTGAAGGGTTCGGCGAAATACTCACCCAGTTTTCGACTTGTTCGAATTCAGGAATCGATATGTGGGAGATGCCATCGAGGTAAATAAAGTTGATTTGCCCTTCGCCGGAGTTATAGTTGGCACCTCCACAAATCAAATCGTGCTTTCCATCATTGTTGAAGTCCATGCCACCGAAGGATGACCCAAAGAGGAATCTAAAATCAGTAAATCCAATAAAAACATTACTATTAGACTTTAGAATTTCCATATTAGAAATCCCCCCTTGTGAATCTAGATGGACAATTGCAGCGTAATTGGTTTGGTTACTATCTATAAATCCTGATCTTGCGTATATAACCACATCGCCATTCCCGTCACCACTTATATCCCCCAGAAAGGTCACATCATTACCAATGAAGCCAAGACTATCCATTTGGAGGGAATAGTTCGAAGAAATATCAGCTATAATCGATGTGCCAATTACATCCTGATTGCCGTTTAGGAATAATATCCAGTATGATCCTCTGCTAACACCATTAATTGTATTTCCGCCGGGAGCTCCTACAATCAAATCAGCAAAACTATCTCCATTCAAATCATCAATCCATGCAAGTGATCGACCAAAATTCAATCCTTGAGACAGATTTAAGTTAATAGAGTTCCGGTTAAGTACTTTAAATGATTTGACAGTCCCGTTTGTATTAAGATATAAAATGTAGAGCGCCCCTTCGCCTGGATCAACAACCGAAACACCTTCAGCACCTACTATTAAATCATTCACTCCATCGCCATCCAAATCAGGAGCGGCTGAAATACTCACTCCAAAGTCAGCATCTGATGGAAGTGACGCATTAAAGCCAGAACTGTTTGAAGATATCCGATTAACATTAGTTACTAAACCAGTGCTAGAAATTGACAGAATAAAAATAGCGCCTGTCTTGACGCTTGAATCTACATATTGATCCGCCCCTACAGCAATTTCAACATTACCATCACCATCTAAATCTCCTAAACCAGTAATTGAATTTCCAAAACGACTTGCTTGTCCTAATTGCTGATTGAATCCTGATTCTCCATAAGCAATTCTTGAAGTATCAATCACGTTATTGGAACTATCTAAGAATAATATATACAATCCTCCTCTATTGGTTGTCGGCCCAATCCGTGCGCCTACAGCCAAATCCTGTACGCCATTTCCATCAATATCCCCCACCGCAGATACCCCAATACCGAAAGCTTGCTCTCCTGATATTGGATTTGCAATCTGTGTATGAGTTATAGAAAATATCCCTAGAACTTCATTGTTCTGAGCAAAAGCATTGTAGGCGACCAGCCCAAATGCACAGAGAAACACATTTACCTTCATTATTAATTTATTAAGTCATCAAAATGAATCGCAAAGCACTCTCCCGGCTGTATTGTGATTGCCGCTTTATCTCCGCTTATCACCTTCCTGTGAAAGTGCATGACAAATTCTTATTCTACTATTATCTTCTCTAGTTGATACTTCCCATTTACTTCGTCAATCACCCGAACAAAGTAATTACCCGAGGGAACATCCAATTCAAGAGTTGTTCTTTGATCTGATAATGAAGCTGTATGAACAACTTGACCGTTCACATTTAGCACTTCAATCTCAGCTGCTGTTACATCCGAGCCTAATTGCTCGATAGCAATTTGTCCATCTGAAGGGTTCGGCGAAATACTCACCCAGTTTTCTATTTGTTCGAATTCAGGGATTGATATGTGGGAGATGCCATCTAGGAAAATGAAATTGATTTGGCCTTCGGCAGAGTTATAATTAGGCGCTCCTAATATTATATCTAATTGACCATCTGAATTAATGTCTATATTTCCCGCCATCTGTCGAGAGCATAAATCGAATACACTATTAAAAGAGTTGAACGATCCTGGGAGACCTGTGAGTATTTGCATAGAATCTATTCCAATGCTTGAGCTCAAGTAAATTATCGAAACGTGATTTGTCGTGGCCGAGGTTATCTCACCCTGATCTGTAAAAATGGCGATATCCTCGATACCGTTACCGTCAATATCCCCAAGCACTGCTAATCCACTTCCTATGCTCGAAAGTGAATCTAGCTCAGAAGAAAAGTTGCTTGAAATGTGGTTTAATCTTGCAAGCCTCTGAACATTGGAAGTTACATCCAGTACCCAAAGCTCCCCGAAGTCACGTCCATTGATTTCTCTTCCTCCTGGGACTCCCACGATAAATTCTTTTTTGCCATCTGCGTTCAGGTCCTTAATACTCTCAATTGCAAATCCAAACTGGAAGTCCGAGCCGATATTCAATTGAGGCTCTGTATTTCTATCAATGAGTTGAAATGCTTTTACCGTGCCGTTTGCATTCAAAAATAAAATATAAACGGCGCCTTCATTATTGCCAGATGTTGATCTGCCTGGTGCACCAACGGCCAAATCGTTGACACCATCATTGTCTAAATCTCCAACTGAAGTAACACTATACCCAAAGTCCTCATCATTAGAAATACTGCCTGTAAATCCTCCATTATTATTAGATATCAGAACGACATTTTCTACTCGCTTAGAATTCCAGTTAATGGACATCAGAAAGACTCCTCCTGGTTCTGAATTTCCGACTTCCAGTGAATGAGCTCCTATTACAACTTCCGTTAGACCATCATTATTCAAATCCCCCAGAGAACAAGCAGAGAAACCGAAACCGCTATTTACACCAATTGATGAAGAAAAGTTCGAGCTACCAAAGGCAACTCTCATCGTGTCTATTGCTAATCCATTGCTATCAAGGCAGATGACATAGAACCCTCCATAATTACTCGTAGGCCCTATCAGGGCTCCAACTACTAGATCACCAATTCCATCAGAATTGACATCACCTATTGAGGCGATTGACCCGCCAAAGGCTAAATCTTGCGATTGAATTGAATAAACATCTGACTGCTTAATAGATGTGATGCCTTCAACATTTACTGATTGTGCGTTTATTGTAAACTCTAAAAGTCCAAAAAGAACTATACAGGTAAGTCTCATTTTATTGTATTAAATCATCAATGTGTATTGTAAAATTTTCTCCTGGTTGCAAACTGATTCCAGCCATATCAGTACTGCCAAATACCTTCGCCTTATTTAGGTTGAAGACTACAAGTGTGCCGTTAGGCGGCATAGATCCAGAAATTACCGGGTATTCTTTTATGGTTTGTGAATCATCATCTGGTACCCGCTTGAACACTTCACAACCCGCCAAGGTCTCTTCCCATTTCGCTGGGAGGTGTGAAGAAAATATCTGAAATGAATTTGTCAACATGGAGAGAGCTGATTGAGGATTTGAAGGTACAAATTTCTCGAGCATGGACTTAGTGAAGCGTTTCAGAATCTTCACAGATTGAGTAAGTCATTTCTTCATAATGAGATGTCATCAAAGATGTTATCACTACTTCCACGGTCTATGGTGAGAATAGAGTCCTTGTTAAACTCCCGTTAAACCGTTTCCTTTGAAACCATTTCAATCCGATATTCGGGCGACCTAAAAAACTACTCAAGAAACATCTAATGGAGAACAGCGACTTGAATGCAATATTCGAGGAGCTGCGTCGGTCAGAAGTCTCTTTTGTGGAAAAGGGAGACTCTTTGGATAATGGAGTTTATCAGTTGTTCGAGGCCGATACTCGAGGCGTTTCATTTAATGGATTCGACTCTCTCTCAGAGTACTTTCAGCACTTGCTGAATTTGTACTCTCGATTTAAGGCAGCTCTCTCGGATGCGCTCGTTTCTGGATCGAAGAAAGTAAAGCGTACTATTCGTTACATCAAGGGACTAATTTGTGAGCTTCAGATCTTACTGAATCCCAAGAATGAGGACCTGTTATTGGCCAGGGTTGAAGTGAAATCGACTTCCGACTCTTCCTGCCGACCAGAATCAATTACTGGCAGTATTATGAAGTTTATTGATGCCCAGCGCGAAGCTCTACGCTTGGTGAAGTCCCATGTCAAGTCTATCAAGGATACGAAGTGGCCCTATGTATCCGTCATGCCGCCTGATACTCAACTTTCTGGTATGTCCGAGTCTAGTATGCTCGTTTGGAAGCGGAGTAAATCCGAGCTCATAGAATTGATTGCTTCACTTCATGAGCTCAAGGCGTTTGGAGAAAATGTAACACGAAAACAGCTATGGGATTTCTTTTCATCCGCATTCGGGGTTACTCTCAATAATGCTGAGAAAAGCTTGCACCAAATGAAGTACCGCAAGCTCGGAAATGCGAAGTTTCTGAGCAGATTAGTGCAGAAATTCGATGAAATGATGGATCCCAACTCGGATTTGCATAAATCTGCATAGAGTCTATATAGAGTCCATAGTTTCCAATTTTCAATCGCGATAATCTTGCTGTGTAAACATGAAAAACACAGAACAATGGAAGTTATCACAATTGAAAAGGAAGCGTTTCAACGTCTACTCAAAAAACTAGACTCGATCGAAGAAGGGTTGGAGGAATTGCGCAATCCGGTTTCGAGAATGCAAGCGGAATGGGTGGATACCTATGATGTTATGAAAATCTTGAAGGTGAGTAGGAGGACGGTGACACAATATGTGAGTGAAGGGAAGTTGAAGTGTTCGAGGGTGAAGAATAAGAACTACTTTAAACTTGATGAGATATCTAGGTTCTTGGAAGCAGGCTCATGAAGTCCGTTAATGGTGCATTATGTAATTGCTTAGAACGTTTTCGGTACCTTTGCCCTCGATTTGCACCAAATCTAAAATCGTGCTGAAGAATTCTCTAATTGTACTTCTGGCATTCTTCATTCTGACTGCTTGTCAAAAGGATGATGGAATGAATACTGGAAAGAGCGAGACCACCATCAGGATAGTCTCGCTTCCTGGAATCTCTCCTTTTCCAGATGGAGCTCAATTCGAAGCGTATGCTTACAGCGGCCCACTTGCTAATCGCACGTACAGCTTGCTTGATCTTGTCGAATTGTCTCCAAGTGATTCAGATCCCTATGTGCTCGAAGGAAAGCTCACCTATGAAGGAGTTCATCCTGTGTCAATTGAGCTGAGGGAAACTGAGGAGCCTCAGGTAGATCTTCCACTTGAATTCTCAAACCCATTCTATTCTCAGAATGTTGACTTTGACGCAAAGCTTGGGTTAAATGAGTATGAAGTCTACTACTATCCTAATTTTTGGGTAAATCTACAGGTGTACACCGTTCGTTCGCCACAAGAAATTGGAGCAAGTACATTCCTGTTAGGGAATGGTAGAACCTCGTTGGTTATTGGTTCGGTAAATTTGAACAATCGCGAATTCCTGGGTGACACTCTAGAATCTACTGGAATGGGCTACCTATCTCCTGGGACATCAGCTCCTCTGTATCTTGCCAACGCATCTGCAGATAATTCTGATTCATTATTAGTTTCTTTAGGATTTAGTGATTTTGTTGCTCACGACACTACCTTCGTGTTTTATGATGCGGATCAAGGGATATATAGCATAACATACTGACCAATTTCAAAAAGAGAGTTCTTTAAATAGAATTTCTACAAATTTGATATTGTAATCCTATTTCGTTTCCTCTATTCTTCACCATTTCCGCATAATTATTCTTGAAATCCGCATCAACTCGATGCACTTTAATCGCAACTGGGGCATCATAATCCGCGGTAACTCCACCACGAGTTCCACCTTCACCATTCTGCTGGAAGATGACAGTAAAAACAGTATTAGGGAACTCATTTCGAAGCTCATCAAATCGCTGGTTTGGAATGTCGAGCATTTGCCAAGAATCAATGGCCACGACATCAAAAGCTTTGGCCGCTTCTTTTACTGTTTCAAATCCATTCGGAGCCTCTCCTGTCACAAATAGACGCGAGAGGTTTTTCATTTTGATGTTACAGCTGATTGATGCCTCGGAGAGAAAGGGATTACAACCTTCGCTTCACTTGTGATCCCCGGCGTAGGCTCTACAAAACAATATAAGCCTGATGCTCCACTGCGTTTCGCATTACGGGCTTTTTTCATGTCTCAACTCTTGTAAGAGGAGTAGGGAGGATATGTTGAGCTGTCGGTCGGGATTCCGCTATGCCTCGTGCCTCGGCTCGCGGCATCCCAGTGAGGTAGTCCTACAAAACTTGAAAACAACGACTGCTCCTGCGTAGCATCCTAGTTTTTTAATGCACAAACTTTCGCTCAAGCGAGCTTCTGAAATTCGGTCGGGATTCCGCTGTGCCTCGTGCCTCGGCTCGCGGCATCCCTGAGGTGGTGTACTGCAAAACTTGAAACCGACGGGCATTCCTTCGTCATGCCCTGGTTTTTTGATTCATCGCTCCGCTTAAAAGCAAGCTT
>JABXHW010000041.1 GCA_013373425.1 Flavobacteriia bacterium | reverse complement strand
TTGTCTCCTATAATAAGGGGCTCACGTATAGGCGCTTCGTAATGCATCAGCGATCTCCTTTAGTCAGGTTATTTGTTTCTTACTTTAGTTTGATAGAACACAGATGGCTGTGTACCTACCTCTTCGAGCAAGTGGTATGCGCGAGGATCTTGCTTCGCTGCATATACGGCGCTCTCGGTATTGTTTACGTCTCCAAATGTGATAGCTCCTGTTCCACATGCTTGAGCACAAGCGGTAGTGAACTGACCATCTTCAATTGGGTGACCTGCTTTCTTGGCTTCCAACTTGTTGTACTGGATGCGCTGGATACATAGAGAACACTTCTCCATCACACCACGAGCACGTACAGTAACGTCTGGGTTGAGTACCATGCGACCGAAGTCATCCTGAGCAGGATTCACGTTCGCGAAGTCATCATTACCCTGGTAGTTGAACCAGTTGAATCGACGCACTTTGTAAGGACAGTTGTTTGCACAGTAGCGTGTACCGATACAACGGTTGTACGCCATGTGGTTCAAACCTTCCTTCGAGTGTACGGTAGCACCTACTGGACACACAGTCTCACAAGGAGCGTGGTTACAGTGCTGACACATAACTGGCTGGAATACTACAGAAGGGCTGTCAGACGGGTCTTCCATGGCATTGAACTTGTCAATTGCGCCAATTCCTTCTTCTTCAGCAACTTCTTCAGTCATGTCACTGCTGTAGTAGCGGTCGATACGCAACCAGTGCATATCGCGGTGCTTGCGCACTTCTTCCTTACCTACTACAGGAACGTTGTTTTCAAGGTGACAAGCAACCACACAGGCACCACAACCGATACACTTGTTCAAGTCCATTGACATGTTCCACATGTTTCCGGTCTCGTGATCGTGGTCTTCCCAAAGATTAGCTTCACCAGAAGTCAACTTTCCTTTGTGAGAAGCAAACAATGGAAGCTCGTTCCATGCTGATGAATCTTCTCCGAGGAATGTGTTGAGATCTGTTTCGTTAACAATCTTACGACCCATCATTGTGTGTGCAAGCTGGATGCTGGCAAACTCGTGTGGGTGGCCGCTGCTGATTTCAGAAATAGCAACGTCGTTAGCATAGTGATCGAAGTCCATCAACTCGTAAGCATTCTTACCTACATCGTCTCCGGCCTTACCCGTCATTGTTCTACCGTAACCTACTGCAAGACCAATTGTGCCTTGAGCCTGACCTGGCTGAACGAATACGGGAACTTCTTTCAATACTTTATCTCCAACAGTGATGGTGATAGTCTTACCGTTGTAAGCACCTGCACTGTTTGTATCTGTCATAAGGCCCATACCACCATCTTCTTCGCTCTGAGCGTCTGCCCAAGAGATAGTAGCATAGTTATCCCAAGAAACACGGCTAATTGGATCAGGAAGTTCGTGCAACCATGGGTTGTTCGCCTGATTACCGTTACCCAAACCTGCTTTCTGGTAGAAGAAGATTTCCATGCTACCCGCAGATGTTGCGTCTTGGTTAGCTGCAGCAGCTAAAGAGGCCCAGTCGATGGTACCCATAGCTTCTGGAGCGTTGTACATATTTGGCACTTCAGCTGATCCATCGTGAACCACTTTGTTCCAAGAGAGCAAAGGAGCGTTCATCTGAATCTTCGAACCGAAGAATCCTTTCAAGTAAGAGTAGTAATCCTGATCTCCACCAGCGAGAGCGATCAACACCTCTTGAGCATGCATGCTGTCGAAGAGTGGACGAATCGTTGGTTGTGAGATTGAATACACATTTGAAGTTGGCATGAAGTCACCCCAGCTCTCCAAGTTGTGATTCACAGGAAGCTTGTAAGTCATACCCGATGCAGTCTCATCCACCTTGTCGGTCAATGCTGCAGTCGTATCCACTTTAGCGGCAGCTTCTGCAAAACCGTTCAAGCTGTACGCTGGGTTAACTCCCCAAGTGATCAAACCACCTACTTTACCGCTGTTCATGTCGCTCAACAATGCAGAAACATCGTTGTCGTTTCCTGAACGCAGGTAAACAGCTACTGAAGTATCTACGGTTGAGCCAAAGTTGCCCAACATGCGGTTGATACCGGCAGCCAATGCTTCTTGAGCAAAGTTGTTGTTACCAGCTAGTACAAGCGACTTGCCTGCGGCGTTCATCAACTCTTCAGCTACACCTGCAACTGTAGTCTTAAGCTCTTCTGAAAGCTCCGACCCAGCCAAGGTAGCCTCGCCCATCTTAGAAGCGATGGTATTGTAAAGGTGAAGCAAAACGGCACCGTGCTGAGAAGCTTTTACCTTGATGCGCTTATCGGCGTTAGATCCGGTAAGGCTCAATTGAGTTTCAATTTGAATGTGGCGGTTCATACCCTCGCCCGGAGTGCGACGATCAGCGTAAGCCTTCGCCATATCCTGACCTGTGTAGTTCGCCAAGAAATCAGCACCAACGCCAACAATCAAGTCGGCATTCTCCACCTTGTAGTGTGGAAGTGCACGCTGACCCATGATGTTCGCCCAAACGTCCAACTTGTTGGAGTAAGAAACGGCATCGTAAGTAACGTGACGGAAGTTGGTGTACTGAGCCGCAAGCTCAGCGATGATTTGCTTAGTAGATGGGCTGATGATGGATGAAGTCAAAAGAACAACATCTTTACCAGCGTTATCTGCGCTCTTCAACTCGTCGCGAAGAGAAGCGATAACATCACCCCAAGAAGCAGCCTCTTCTCCTTTCATCGGCTCACGAAGGCGAGCAGAATCGTAAAGGGATAGAACTGAAGCTTGAACACGTGCATTAGTCCCACCGTTGAAAGCGGCCATGTCGTTCGGTTCAATCTTGATAGGGCGACCCTCACGTGTTTTAACCAACACGCTAGCGTAGTCGTTGCCATCACTATACGTAGACGCATAGTAGTTAGGCATGCCTGGAGTAATCTCGTCAGGCTTTACTACGTATGGGATAGATTCTACCACAGGAGATTCACAAGCAGCCAATGTAGCGGCAGCCGTAGTGAAGCCCAAGTACTTCAAGAAGTCACGACGGGTAGTGTTTGAATTCGATAGGTTGTCGTTACCGAGGAAATCCTCAACCGGAATCTCTTCAGCAAACTCATTTTGAGCGAGCTTCTGGGCAGTAGGTGTTTCTGCCAGTTCGTCGAAGCTCTTCCAATATTTCTTAGTCGTAGCCATTATGAATGATCCGGGTTATTAATAGTGACACTTACCGCACTCGAGACCTCCGATGTCTTCAACGGTGATGTCTTCTCCGTGATACTTTTCAACCAATGCATCGTGCTGGTCTTCGTAGAAACCATTGCCCAACTGGACTTTAGTTTCACGGTGACAGTTGATACACCATCCCATAGTCAGTGGGCTATATTGGTACATCACTTCCATTTCTTCAACCGGACCGTGACACTCTTGGCACTCGATCTGGCCAGCAGTTACGTGCTGTGCGTGGTTGAAGTATGCAAGATCAGGTAGATTGTGAATGCGCACCCATTTGATTGGCTGCACCTCGTAATCCTCGATGTAAGACATGGTTTCTGGATCCCAACCTACAGCGTTGTAGATTTTCTGAATCTCTGGTGAACGCTCACCGCCGTACTTAGGCTGATTCGTAGCTGGGTCAACGATTTCAGAACCATTCACATACATGTGACAGTTCATACAAACGTTAGCTGATGGAATACCTGAAGTGGCACTGTGACGTGCGCTACTGTGGCAGTAGTTACAGTCGATTTCATTCTGACCCGCGTGCAACTCGTGTGAGAAGGCAATAGGTTGTACACCGTGCTCGGCTACCTGACCTGCGCTTGGGTGCTCAGGCATATACCCTTCTTCAACACCAACACCCATCATCCACCAGTAAGCTACGTTCAAGAACGCAATCGCTACTACAGCAGTGAAGACGGTCATAAAGCCGGTATTCTTCGCAAGGAAGCGAGTATACTTAGATGCATCTTCCAAAACGGTAGATGGATCTTCGCCTTTAACTACTTTGAGTGTGTTTCTAACGGTAGATAGGATAGCAATCAGTGCAATCAACACTGCGCCGAGAATGATCATGATCCAAAGGGCCATGTCATTGTCAGCCGCTGCAGCGCCTGAACCATCGGCTACATCACCTCCACCTACTGGAGCTGCTGGAACCGGAGGATTCGCTGTGTACGCCAAGATATTAGCAATGTCCTGATCGGTTAGGTACGGGAACACAGGCATTGCAGAACCATTGTACTCTTCGAAAATGGCAATAGCATCAGCATCGCCAGACGCTCTAAGTTCAACGTTGTTCTTAATCCAAGCATACAGCCATTCCTCATCACGGCGATCAGTTACGCCTCCCAGAGCAGGGCCAACAGCCTTAGCATCCAGTTTGTGACAAGCGGCACAATAGGTTTTGAATTTATCCTTTCCCGCCATAACATCACCTTCGATGTCTGCGGAGTTCGCTGTAAAGCTCATCGCAAAAATGCTAAGCATCAATGGGATGAAGCGAACGTGAAATCGGTAAAGATTTTTCATAAGGGACCTCAAATGATACGATTTCGTACTTCGGTGGGCAAATTTAACACACAGAAGGCCTCGAAGCATCACTTCTGGTCACGAAAACTTAATTTATACTCGTTCTAAATTGTGTTCTCTCCCGCATAGCATCGACAATTGAACGTTCTTTATCTTTGTAAAAATTTAGCACCCCATGAAGGTCATTCGTCTCATTCTCTGCACCCTTGCGTTTCTCGTTTTCCAGCCTACTTATGGGCAAAATCAAGGGGAATTACGTCAAAGAGCCAATCCGGCTTTTACGCGGTCGTATGAGAACTATTTACGCGTGAATGAGAGACGAACCTTGGAAGGGTATCGCGTGCAAGTTTTCAATGGAACAGGACAAGGTGCTAACCGATTCAAATCCCAAGTAATTCGTTCACTACCTGACATGGAGGTGAATGTGGTGTTTGAAACCCCAGACTATAAGATTCAAATTGGCAACTATCGCTCAGCTTTCGAAGCCGAAGCGGCATTGAATGAAATTAGAGAAACCTTCCCAGGTGCGTTTGTAGTGAAGACCGCCATTGCCCCACCGGCACTGATCGGACCGGAAACCGAAGATGAAGAGGAGGATGAGAATAGACTCGATGTGGAAGACATGCATCGCTTAAGTCCGCAGGATATTCGCGAAGAGTAATCAATCCACGAACGGCGCGAGCTCCGCCTCAAGCATGTGCTTTGGAAGTACACCCGACTTGCGCCAAACCTGCGATCCACCCTTGTACAAAATCATGGTAGGCACTCCTTGAATACCGAGCTGCGCGGCTAGTGCTTGGTTCTTGTCGATATCAATTTTTATCACCTTGACTTTACCGCTGTTCTCCTTTGCATACTCCTGCAAAATAGGAGCGAGCGAATGACAAGGCCCACACCAGGTGGCGTGAAAATCGACCAACACATTTCCCTTTCCAATTATCTCTTTAAACGAACTCATTGAATATCGTTAACAGCGATTGCGAATTCTACAACCCACGCTCCTCTTAAGTCACCCAGCTCATATTCCACAGCATCGTCTTCAGGATACTTCTCCAAGATGAGTGCGTGGAGATCAGCGGATAACTCTTCGCCTGGCATGCCATGACAATTGAGGCAAACCGGTGCGATTAGAATTGGATTGTAGTATCTGTAATTGCCTTGTTCATCTTGAATAACCGATTGAACAGGCTTCTCATCATTTTCAAAAGCATACTCGAACTTGGCAAGCATCACTCTGTCGAGTGAGTCGGGTGTATTTTCCGAATTTCTAACTCGGAAAGACGTTCTTCTTACCGTTGCGTTGTATTCCAAGGATAGACTGTCCGCAAGTGCTCGCGCGTTCACATTGCAGAAATTGACTGCATGTTCGAAGCCGCTCTCCTGAATCTTTTGCTGAAGTACTCCGGCTAGTACCGACTGACTCTGACCAGAAATCTTTGCACCTTCAGTCATTGCATCCTGTTCGGTAAAAGATGACTCAGGGGTAATCGACTCCGAAGGTTGTTCAGAACACTGACAAGACGTTATAACAACTGGGATAAAAAGAAGAAGAAGTAGGCGTTTCATAGCGAGCGATTATCGTTGGTTACCTACAAAGATAAGAACCCGAAAGGGAGACGAATAGAACTAGTTGTTCTTTCTCCACATATCCTTTTTGTGCAAGCCATCAAACAACAACACACCCATGGCGCCTCCATACAGAGAACTTCTCCAAGGGTTTGAGGTGATGGCACACGAACCCGAAGCGCACCCCACTTCGAGATAGTAAATGTATCCAGCTAGGGCGCCGATGGACAAACCGACGCCCCACCAGAAATATCTATTGACTAATAGTTTGCTCATGAAGCAGTGGACGCTTACTTAACCGTTTCCTTACCGGCAGACTCCCAAGCCATAATGCCTCCACTGAGGTCAATCACAGTCTTGAAACCCATGTCGTGCAACTGACTGGCTGAACGTCCGCTTCTACCACCTGAACGGCAGTAAACGTATACAGGAACATCACGATCTAGCTCACTCACTTTTGCTTCGAAGTCAGACTCATAGTAGTTGATGAGTTGTGAACCCTCCAAATGACCAGCGCCATACTCTTCTGGAGTACGTACATCTACCAGTACGCCTGGATTCGACTCCATCATCGAAGCAAAGTCTGCCGGACCAACAGACTGAACCGTAGCCTCAGCTTCTTGTTCCTGAGTAGTGGTCATCTCATTGGATTCAGATGTAGTCTCTGAACTTGAATTCTCACTCTGTGCGCAAGCAGTGAAAGCGAATGTTGATATCGCTAAAGCAAATAGTGTTGTTCTCATATCTTAAAATTATAACGAGTATTCGGAATTATCCGAGTTTGTTCTGAAGGTTGGCCCAGCCACCTCCATTGTGTACACGCTCAAATCCATTCTGACGAAGAACGTTCATAGCCTGTGCGCTACGCATACCGCTTCGGCAGCAAACGATGACTGGCTTGTTCTTGTCGAGTTTGTGCATGCTTCGTGCAATCTCATCCAAAGGAATGTTCTTGCTTCCTTTGATGTGGCCCGACTTGTACTCGCCACGTGTGCGCACATCAACAATAACTCCTCCTTCTTCCAACCACTGGTTGTAGTCGGGTGTTGAACGATTGAAAATCTTTCCTAACAATCCCATAATTACATCTTGTGAACAGCAACCTGTGACCAGCCGCCTCCGTTGTAAATGTCTTCTACACCTTGAGCTTTCAAGAACTCAACTGCCTGACCAGAGCGTCCGCCTGAAAGACAGCAAACTACCAATGGCTTACTCATGTTCTTGAACTCCTCCACACGGTGTGGAACTTGGTCCAAAGGAATGTTTACTGACCCTTGTACATTGCCTCCTGCAAACTCCCCTTCTGTTCGCACGTCTACAATAGTCGCGTTAGGGTGATTGATGATTTCGTTCATATCTAAATGATTTGTGTTTCTATTTACGCTGCAAATTAAGCGCGACTCGTTCAATTGTTCCGTGACTTTCATCACGGAACGAGGGCCGAGGGGCTTGAGGGCGCGTATGGGTTTTGGCTTAAGTCATAGGCCTTTCCACTAATTCAGAGACTACTTCCGCTTTACATCCCTAAGTCCCCACGTAACCACGTCTACCAAATCAGGGCGTGCTCATCCTCTGGCAAGTGCATCTCTTCCCCTTCGCCACATCCAAACTCTTCCCAGAATTCCGGAATGTTACTCATAGGACCGATCACACGGAACATGCCTGGAGAGTGTACATCATTGTTCAGTCGATATCTCAGCGCTTCTTCCCTGTAGTCGACTTGCCACACTTGTGCCCAACCGAGGAATACACGTTGGCCATCTGTGAAGCCGCCAATCGGAGCTGGACGCTCTTCACCTTCCATATGTAACAAGTAGGCATGATATGCCAATGTCAACCCACCGAGGTCAGCGATATTCTCCCCTAAGGTCAAACCGCCATTTACATATTCACCCGGCAAGGCTTCATACCCGTCGTATTGAGCAACCACTCTTTGAGTGAGTTCTTCAAACCGAGCTCTATCTTCATCGGTCCACCAGCTGTTCAAGTTTCCATCCTTGTCGTACTTCGAACCTTGATCGTCGAAACCGTGCGTGAACTCGTGTCCAATTACACCACCGATCGCACCGTAGTTAATCGCGTCATCGGCATCCGGCATAAAGAATGGAGGCTGAAGAATGCCCGCCGGGAACACGACTTCGTTGTTGTTCGGATTGTAATAAGCATTCACAATGTGCGCGCCCATGTACCATTCACCACGGTCTACTGGTTGGTCCATTTTCGCTAGGTTCTCATTGGTCATGTACTGAGACAAAGTCATCATATTCTGCGTATAGCCTTCTCTTGAGATAGCGAGGTCGCTCCAATCTTTCCACTCGTCGGGGTAACCAATCTTGTACGTGAAAGCCTCGAGTTTCTCCAAAGCTTTTTCTTTGGTTTCGCCCGACATCCATTCTAGATTGTTGATGCGAACACGGAACGCCGACCTCAAGTCTTCTACCATTCCTTCGATGCGTGCCTTGTGCTCTGCTGGGAAGTAGCGGTCCACGTAAAGGTGACCGATTTGCTCTTGCAACCCTCTCATCGAGTTTTGCACTCTTCTCCAGCGGGGCTGCATTTTCTGTCGACCTTGAAGGGTCTTTTCAAAGAAATTAAAATCAGCCATCACGGCTTCATGATGAAGTGTAGAGGCGTAGCTATTGATAATTTGCCACACCGAGTAAGCCTCAAGTGTTTTGAGGTCCCAATTTTGAACAGCAGAACCCAAATAATCGATATAGGCTATAGAAGTGACGATAACAACTTCAGGTTTTATACCCTTAGCCTCAAAATAAGTGTCGAATGGAACCCCAGGAGCAAGTGCTTTAAGTTCTTCCATTGACATTTTGTTGTAGGTCGTGTCTGGATCGCGTCTTTCCTCTCTCGTTAAATGATACATCGCAAGTGACTTTTCAAAGGCGTAAATATCATCTGCCGAAGCCTTTGCTAAATCCTCTGTAGCTCCTAAGCTATGCAGCATAGAAGCGATATGCTCACGATACTTCTGTTGAATAAATAAAGACATAGAATCTTCAGCTACATAGTACTGACGGTCAGGCATGCCAAGTCCACTCTGACCGATGTGCAATATGTTCATTCCGGCATTCTTGTCATCAGATGAAACACGAGCGCTAATCGGCATCGTGACCCCCAAATTTTGATACTGTGATGCCAGCTTGAACCACTCATCCACTGAAGTAACATGGGCCATTTCATTCACCATTCCCTGAACAGGAGCAAACTTCGCCTCTTCAATCTGAAGGGAGTCCATTCCCGACACGTACAAGTCGCCTACAAGTTGCTCATCGGAGCCTTGTGCAAAAGGCTCCTCTGCATTTACAAGCTCGTCAAAAATGGCACGAACACGCTTTTCATTTTCACGTCCGAGGATGCTGAATCTCCCCCAGGAAGTCTCTGTTTCAGGAATTGGGTTGGCATCCAACCAGCCTTGAGCTGAGAAATGGAAAAAGTCATTACAGGGTGCATAGGAGCTGTCAATTGAAGCAAGTTCAAATCCTCTGTTAGGATCTCCAGTATCCACTTTTGACTCCGACTTACAAGCTGCAAGAGCCGCTAATAACCCAATCGGTAGTAGGCGATTTGTTTTCATATCTCGGTTATTTTAATGCAATGTTCTAAAAAGAGAAAATCCCCAGAAATTGTTCTGAGGATGTTTCTATGTGTGTTAATTACAAGTTGAGCCATTGTGCCAACAGGCGTAGCTCTTCCGCTGTCGGATTCTCATCTTTATTCAAAATGTGTCGCTCTTCATTGACCTCAAGGGTAACGGTACTCGACAACTCCAGTTCTTCTCCATCGCGTTCAATTTCGATGGTCACTTCGCCTCCGATTGTAGCATTTTCAGCCCACTCATTCAACACCTCGGCTAGCTCGCCCTGACGAACGCGCTCTCCGTTCCATCTTTTGATATAGTCTCCATTCTGAAGACCAAATTCCGCTGTGAAGGGATCACTGTTATCCACGCGAGAAACGAAGTAATAGCGACTTCTACTTGAGATGAAGCTGGTCGACCAATCTGGGCGCCTCACTTCGTACTCAGGAACAGACTCCATGTAGGAGTAGCCCATGGCATCAAAAAGCTCTTCAAATGGCAGTGGGTGCGTTCCTGCAATATAGTTGTACAAGAATTCCTCTGTACCGGCAGGTGTGTGATCTACAATGATATCGAAGAAGTTATTGTCCACGAAGAATGTATCCGGACCGTACATGTCTTTTAGCTTGATGAGCAAATCGACTAGTCCTTCTTCACCGTTGGTTTCCTTTCTGAGGTGCATATCGAGGGCCATCCCGATCAAGGCACCTTTCTGATACACATCGCCATATTGATCCGCGAAAATATCGAGTGCGTGCTCACTTCTCAATGTCATTGGAATGTGCTCATCGTAATTATCTGCGGCGTTCATTTTGCCCACCATCTCATTCATGAACTCACTCTCGCTCATGATTCCACCTCTCACTTGGGCAATCAAACTGTTGTATTCGGTTACTCCTTCGTAGAACCACAAGTGCTTGGACATTTGTGGATTCATGAAATCATAACTGTGAATGTGCTCACTGTGGATGTTCAACGGTGTGATGATATGGAAGAACTCGTGCGCTGTCACGTGGCGGATGCCTTCCTCCTGACCTCGCATATCTGGCCAAACCAAAGTGGTACTGGTAAAGTGCTCCAATGCACCGGCAGATCCATCACGAGCAAACTCCGAAAGCTGCTTACCCCAAACGAGAACTACATATCGATCGGTTGGAAGTGTTCCGCCGAGATAATCACGAGTTGCAGTGAAAACCGGCATGATTTCATCTAGAATATCCTCAGAAACCAATGCTCCAGATGGAGAATAAGTTCCCACCATCACCTCAGCCCCAGCGACCATCACGCTAGCATTGGCCTGAGTTGAATACAAAATAGGACGGTCGTGAAGCTCGAAATAGTCCTGTGCGTAGAACTTGTCGCGCTTGTCTTGCTGATCCATGATATCCAAAGCGGTTGTCGCATTTAGACCCGGGAATTTCTTCACTTCAAGTTCGAAAGGCATATCGTCTTGCCCTTCCATGAAGCCCACGAATCCAAAGAGATTCATCATACAAGCGCTGTCACTAATCGCAGTTCCACCTGGAAGGAAGATACCTTTGTCGTATTCCTCTTGTGTGTCGATTGCATCATAAGTAATACGATACAGCGACTTTGCATTTTGAATGACCCATCGGTTTACATCTGTGTGCTCCACTTCCAATTCATTGCCGTACGAATCATAGGCATGGAAGTTTTTGATGAATCGGCCGAAATCTGAGATGTCATACGTTCCCGGGATGATCTTCGGCATGGCAAATGTGGCCACGTTTTCATTTTGAACCGGAGGCACCACGGTAACGCTTACCTCATCATCGGTCATATCCACAACATCCACTTCGGCATGGTAGCGGTCGGAATGTTGAATCGGACGAAACTGCGCATAGGAGGCCATCGTCGATAGCAACACCAAGGCGATTGTATTTCTAATCATTTGTGTCGTTTTCATCTATTAGATCTGTTGCTGGGTTGTATTCCTTTTGAAGATAAGGTCGTCCATTTACCATCCAAGCTGGCGCAGGAGCACCCTTGAGATAGTGATCGAAAAATTGTCCCATTCGAATGCTCAAATCCATTCGGTTGTGACGTTGCATTAGATTGTGTTCTTCGCCGTTGTATACGAGCATCCAAGTTGGCTTCTGAAGTCGACGCAGAGCCATGAAGTACTCAATTCCTTGATACCAAGGCACTGCTCCATCGCCATCATTGTGCATCATCAAAAGTGGAGTGGTCACTTGGTCGGCATAGAATACTGGCGAATTCTCGAGATACAAATCGGTTCTTTCCCAAAGCGTACCGCCAATGCGACTTTGAGTTCTTTCGTATTGGAACTCTCGACTCATTCCTGAGCCCCAACGGATACCGCCATACGCAGAAGTCATGTTACTCACTGGCGCACCTGCCATTGCGCAGGCATAAATATCTGTACGCGTTACGAGGTGGGCCACTTGGTAACCTCCCCAAGACTGACCTTGAATGGCCATTCTAGACGCATCAATCCAATTGTTCTGCGCAACATGTTGGGTTCCGCTTATGATACATTCCTCAGCGCTTCTTCCCGGGTATCCTTCTTCATACACGATATCTGGAATGAAGATGATGTATTCGTTGCTTAAGAAGTATGGGAAGTTGATGGTGCTCGCAGATGGACGCGGACTCCAATAGTTGTGGAGTAAGTCACTGTAAGTCTCGTAGAAATATACCAAGAGCGGATACTTCTTATTTGGGTCGAAATCCTCAGGCTTTAACAGGATGCCTTGAAGTTCGATTCCCTTCGGACTCGTCCATTCCACCAATTCACTGGTTCCCCAACGGTACTGCGATTGTTGTGGATTGGTCTCTGTGAGTTTTCTAGCATCCTCCAAATCATCTCCGCGCACACCGTAGATTTCTGGGTACTCGCTGATCGTAGAGATTCTGTAGAAATAAACGTCCGCAGAGTCAGCTCTTCGCAAGCTAGACAGACGATAATCACCTCCTACCAACTCTTCGAATTCTGCATCTTCCACGTCGTACTCAACGTAAGCCATCGACTTATCCGATTCGTTGAAAGCAGATAGAATCCACTCTTCTCCTGAAATGTTTCGTTCGTAGTCTACCACATTCTCATAGCGATAGCGCGTATTCTCTCTTCGGCCTCTATTGGTCATGTTTACTGCTCGACCGCCTGGGGTTACTTTCCAGATATCGAAGGCATCATAAATCAAAATGGCCTCATCGTTCTCGGTCCAGCCTGCAATACCATATGAACCTGGCTCGCTTGGCGTGTCATGCTCTTCGTCGTACACCGGATTCGGAATGTTCGCACTCAGAACGTAAGTCTGACCTGTTTCCAGATTATATCCCTTCCATTCACGAGTGCTTCCATCCCACCAGTAAGCGTACTTTTCATTCGGGCTCAAAGAAGGGAAAGAACGCACACCGCTAGCAATTCTAGATCGATCTCCGTTGGTCACATCCACGATGTAGAAATCCTGACGGGGAGGCCAGTACCAGCTAATAGCCAACTGCTCCTCATCTGGTGTTTGGTAGCCAATCGCATACTTCTGAGTGTATCTCGGGCTAATGCTCACGCTTTCCAAATCTTCGTCTTCAATTTGGACGAAGGTGTTCAATTCTAAATCCCAACGCGCTTCAAATGACTTTTTCTTTTCACTTGAGGCATTCACCTGTTGCATCGGCTGGATTTCGACATCGGTCCACGACCAAATATCCAAGCTTACTTTCTCTTCGTCTAAAATAGTTGTGTCTTCTTCGGGCACGAATGGAACCTTCATCGTTCCGAAGTATAGCACTTTCAAGTCTTGGGAGAAGTTCAGGCTGTTGTGTGGCGACATCATCCACCCTTCCGGTAGCCGAGTTCGCTCAAACACACGTTGACTGCTTCCAGCCTGCATGTGACTCACATTCAAATCGTAGTAGCGCACATCGGCATCATCTGAATCTGAAGTGCCCAACCACGCCGTTCTGTACGCGAGGCGGTCGATGCTGAATTGAGCGATATCTTCAAAGCCCTCTTGTAGAACTTGATAGGCATCCATCCAATCCGATGGAACTTTCATAGCCGACAAATCGAAGCTAAAGTACCTCGCAGGTTCTGTAGAATCACCTGCTGACTGAATTCCAACAATGGTATTGACTTGCTTGGCCCACTTAAAATCAGTGACGCGTTCTATAGTATCAGACACATTGCGATACACATCCCAAACCACCAATCGCTTGGCATTTTTGGAGTAGTAACCCTCGCCGTGTTCATCCTCACCATCCCAAACAAAGTCTGTCGTCTCTTCCACCTCAGTTGAATCCGATTCTTCTTCAACCTCGGGCTCATCTTCTAGAAGGATAGCTATGTTAGCGTAGTAATATGGATGCACTTCAAACCGCGCCACGTTGAAAATTGTATCAATCGCACCATTCCTCGTATTCACACGAACGAGGTGGTTTTTCGGCATATCCTCTTTGTCAGTGTCTTTGAGCTTGAGCTCACGCACCTCCGCGTATGGCGGACTAACTTGAGCAAAAAGCCAAGCTCCGTCACTCGTAAATGCAGGCTTGGAAGCACGTTCAAGTCGAACCACTCGTCTGCCGTTTCGAACTCGTATCAAGTCGACATGCGAGTCGCCTTCCTGTGGATCCGTTTGAACAGCGATAAGACTTCCGTCGTGTGTAGTTGGATAAGCAGCAATGGATTCCCACTGGTCGTAATCGTCGTGAGTGAGCGGTTGCAACTGGCCAAAAGAGAACATGGGCAGTGCTAACGCAAGTAAAGTAATGTACTTCATGAATTGAGGATTCATTATAACACTATTCGTATCTAAGAGCGGCTATTGGATCCAGGCGGGCAGCTTTCCACGCTTGAAACGCAACAGCGAGAAGCGCTAATGTACCACCAAACAAGGAGACCGCCACGAAGTTCACCCAATCCAAACTGATATGGTAGGCGAAGCCTTGAAGCCAGTTGTAAAGAATCGCGTAGGCTACTGGGGCAGTTATAAGAATTCCGAAGATGGCCATTCGCACGAAATCAATGGCGATAACGCGGAAGAGCTCAGAGTTTGAAGCACCAATAATTCTACGAATGCTTAGCTCTCGAGTTTTCTGCTCGGCCGTGAAAGCCGATAACGCGAACAGTCCCAAGCAGGCGATGGCCACGGCTACAATCGAGAAGATACCCATGAGGTACCTCAGCGTATTCTGAGCTTCATAGGCTTCGTTGATGGCATCACTCAGGAAAAAATCATCTAAAGGCTGATTGGGGAAATATTCTGCCCACGTATTCTCGAACAAGGTCAAACCCTCATCCACTCTACCTTCTTTGAGTCTGACGCAAAAATATCGGGTGAAGAATACTTCTGCATTTCCTTGAACGAGATCGATAGCGAAGGGCTGAATCTGCTCTGAAAGTGAAACGAAGTGAAAATCCTTCACCACGCCAACTACTCGCTCTCTTCCTGCTGGCGTAGAAAACTCCTTACCCAGTGCATCTTCCGGCGAGCCCCATCCCATATCACGAACTAAAGTCTCGTTCACTAGCATAGCCGTGGTATCATCTCCTGGACGACCATAAGTCCTTCCCGCCACGATTTCAAGGTCGATCGTGGAAGTGAAATGCTCATCTGTAATCAGCGAGGCGAAATACATGAAGTCGCCGTTCTTCACGCCTTCATGACTGTACTCATGCATGTTATGGCGAACTCCAACTACATCGTTCATGCGGGTCATGTTCTCAATCGCGTCGTGCTCCAATAGCTCCCTGCGCATACTTCGGTATGATCGAGCAGCATTCCACTTCACCGGAGCCATAACAAGGTGCTCCGATTCAAAACCTATATCCTGACTTTGGAGATAATCGAACTGTTGGTTTACCACGCTCGTTCCGATTATCAATCCGAGCGCTACGCAGAACTGAACGAGTACCAATGCCTTTCGAACGCGGACTCCACCCGCGTTTCTTCGAGAAGGTCGCAGAATGACCGTCGGTGAAAGCTTGCTCATCATCCAAGCCGGATAGATACCTGCAAGAATGCCTACGCCAATCGCTACAGTGAAGATGACTAGAATGTTGATAGGTTCAAACAGCGCTGCACTCACGAGGTCTTTCCCTGTGAGTTGATTGAAAACAGGAAGAAAGACCTCCACTAAAACGAGGGATGCGAAAATCGAAATTACACTGGTGAGAACCGACTCACCGAGGAATCTAAAAATCAATTCCTTTCGGGTGGCGCCAAGCACTTTCGACACACCCACTTCACGAGCATTCCGTGTAGCTCTGGACGTGGCCAAATTAGTGTAGTTGATACAGGCTACGATTAATATAAATATGCCAACAATGCTGAACAGTCTGACATTTGCCACGTAACCGTTCGCTTTGATTTCATATTGCAGGTGGGAATTCAGATGGATGTCTTCCAAGGGCATCAAGTGCGCATTCATCCTACCTCCAATAATACTCGGATAATGGTCGGCAATGAAGCTCGGCAATTGCTCTTCCAGGTCCATTGCGCAGGATTCATTCTTCAACAAGACGTAGGTCCAGCACGGGTTCCAAACCCAGTTCGAAGTTGTGAGCGATTCACTGAACAAATTCGAAATGGCAGGTAGTGCAATAAGCGCATCAATGGGCATATGCGTACCTGAAGGGACATCTTCTATAACTCCAGAAACCACTAGAGGAATGCCTGTTTCCGCGGCCATTTCTTCGCCGAGCACATCGATATCACCGAAGTACTTCATTGCTAAAGAACGAGTCAGGATAATATCTGTGGAATCGTTCAATGCATCTTTCGGCCCACCCACCAAGAACTTGAAGGTGAACACGTCCAATGCGCTTTCATCCGTAAAGTAAATATGAGGCTCGTTAAATCTTAGGCTATCCTTGCTAAGCGTAACATAAGGCGTTTGCATGTTGAAGAACCGAACGCTCTGTTCAACCATGTCTGGAAAATCTTCCTTGAGGGCAGGACCCGCTGGAAAGCTCAAAGAAGCACTTTGCTCGCCCGGTCCGGATGCATCGAGATTTGTCCATACTCGATAGATTCGATCACTTTTTTCATGGAACTCATCGTAGCTCATCTCATCCTTGATGTACAAGGCGATGAGAAGAAATGAAGCCATGCCAATGACCAAAACGAAAATATTCACGAGGGTATACACCCGATCACGAGTGAGATTTCTCCATGCTATTTTGAAGTAGTGCCGTAACATCCTACTCGTACTTCAAGGAATGGACAGGATTGGTCTTAGCTGCTTTCAGAGAGTGTAGACTCACCATGGTATAGGCGATGGTTACTGCGAAGATGCCCGTGATAAAGAACACCGACCAGTGCATTGGGGCGAGATAGGCAAAGTTGCTCACCCAGGATTGATAGGCGAGGTAGCTCAAAGGAATGCTGATGAGAACCGCAATTGTTACCAAGACGGCTACATCTTTGAAGAGCAATCCAACGATTTGTTTCGCTGAAGCACCAAGTACTTTTCTCACGCCAATCTCTTTGTATCGCTGCTGGGTGGTGTACGAAGTGAGGCCTAACAAACCCAATGAGGATATGAGTATCGTGACCAGGGTAAACGTAGATATCAATCGCGTTTGTCGACGATCCTCAGCGTAGAGCTCAGCCAAGGTTTTATCCAAGAAACTGAATTCGAAAGGTCGACCTACATTGTATTGATTCCACACTTCTTCTATTTGAGCTAGAGCGCCCTTCAAGTTTTCTGACTCTACACGAATGTGCAGCGACCCCATCCCGTCGTCTTTATTAAAATTGAAGAAGACCATAGGCTTGACTTCGGAATGAAGGCTTGAGATATTCACGTCTTTTATAACCCCGACAATTTCGGCAGACATAGGCAGGCCACTAGACTCTTTCAACCCCCAATGCAAGCGGCTTCCTATAGGGTCATCAAACCCATAGAACTCTACTAATTTTTCATTGACCACGATGCTTGTGGTGGAATCGGTGTGCTTATCCAAACGGAAATCTCCACCTTGAACGAACTCCATTTCCATGGTCTCAAAATAGTTGTATCCCACATGCATGAAATCAACTGCTTCACGCTTTGCGGTAGCGCCATCGGCCATGTTCGACATAAGTGTTCTTCCAACCACTCCACCTGGAGTGTTCTTCGCGATGGTGGCAGAAATGACTTTACTCTGAGACTGAATTTCATCGAGCAAATTGGGGATGTCACCTTGGAGAGAAGTGTCCTGCACGGGAACGAGAATGATATCCTCCTTGTTAAACCCGAGGTAACGATCACTCATAAATTCCATCTGGCCAGCCATCAAAAGGGCGAGGACCACTACTGAAATACTAATGGTAAACTGCGTACCGACAAGGAAAGAACGCAGCTTCTTGCTTCGCGACCCCGTTTTATAACTCCCCTTCAAGGCCTTCGCTACGGGAATTTTACTCAAACAGAAGGCAGGATACACACCTGAAATGGCCCCTACCACAAAGGTTACGAGGATGCCTCCATAAATCAGCCATGGGTCAGCCAGAATATTCAACGACAGATCCTTTTGAATCAGCTGTTCGAAGAAGGAGGTTTGTGTGATGATTTCTGCCATGATAACCGAGAGGAACAAGGCGATAAATGTGAGAAGTACCGACTCGAGTATCAATTGCCAAATTAAATCTCGACGCGTACTGCCCAGAACTTTTCTCATGCCAATTTCCTTCGCTCTTCCTGAAGCCCTTGCCGTAGAAAGGTTGATGTAATTGATCATGGCAAGGCAGAGAATCAACAGACCCACTCCAGAAAACACATAGAGGTAAGATGTCTTCCCCTTAGGTAAATCGTAATCGGCGGTTGAAGAGTAATGAATACTTGTGAGCGCCTCTGTTTTGATGTCGTAATCGGAATTGATAGCCCTTGCCACGCTCACCATGTGTCGGTCGTGCAAAGTTTGAAACGCCACTTCAACCTCATTCACCTTGCGATTAGGCTTGAGCATGATGTAGGTGTAGGTTGAAGCTGCCCACAAACTTTCAATCAATTTCTCCCGAGGTATATCGCTTACGAAGGCTGGAAGCAGGGCTTTGAATCGAATATGACTGTTTTCAGGCAGATCTTCAATCACCCCTGAAACCTTGAACTGATTATTGTTTGTTCGAATCGTCTGCCCCATTGGATCCTCCTCTCCAAAGAGGGTCCAAGCCAGAGACTCCGTGAGGATGATATTATTCGAAGAGTTAAAAGCGGACTGAGCATCACCTTGAATGAACTTGGCCGGAAACAATTCAAAATAAGTCGTGTCCGCGTAGAAGATCTCATCTTCATAAAAGGCTTGTGTGGATGTTTTTAAGAGTACATTATCACCTGCCCTTCCGATGCGGACGAACTGCTGAATCGCATCGGTTTCCTCTTGGAGTAGCGGCGCAAGACCTAGTCCGGTCCATGCATAGTGATTCTGTTCATTCTCAAAATAAAACTGACTCGTCAATCGGTAGATTCGGTCAGAGTCGGGATAGTGCTCATCATAAGTGAGCTCAGCCTTGAGATACAATGTTACCAATAGCGTTACCGCCAAACCTACGGCCAGCCCCAGAACATTCAGGAGCGTATACGCACGGTGTTGAAAAACCGCGCGAATAAAAAACCGCCAGGAGGTATTAAGCATGCATCAAGTTGTTTTCTGAGATTACTTCACCATCCATTAATCGGATTACCCGTTTTGAGTAACTCGCATCGTGCGAACTGTGGGTTACCATCACAATAGTGGTCCCTTGATTATTCAGTTCACTGAGCAGTTCCATCACTTCATTACCGTGAACGGAATCCAAGTTTCCTGTGGGTTCGTCGGCTAGAATGACTTTTGGATTGGAAATCACTGCTCTCGCCACAGCTACGCGCTGTTGTTGTCCGCCGCTCAATTCACCCGGAAAGTGTTGTGCTCTATGCATCATTCCCATTCGCTCGAGCATTTCTGCAACCAGCTTCTTGCGCTCGCTACTTGGGCGTTTGAGGTATACTAGTGGCAGTTCGACGTTCTCAGCTACTGTGAGTTCATCAATCAGATTAAAACTTTGGAATACAAATCCGATGTTTTCCTTTCGCAAGGCGACGCGATCTGCTTCTTTCAATGAGAAGACGTTCGTACCATTAAAGGTATAGCTCCCGTCGGTAGGATTGTCCAGCATCCCCATCAGATTGAGTAGGGTGGACTTGCCGCATCCGGATGGCCCCATGATGGAGACAAATTCTCCCTGTTGGATGGAGATGGACACGTTATGAAGGGCAACCGTTTCGACTGAGTTCGAACGGTAGGTTTTAGAAAGCTTGTTTAGCTCTATCATCTGCGTTAGGGTTTGTCATTTCGAAAATAAGGAACGTAGAATTGACTCTACACCCATTCCCTACTCAATCACCTAACAAAAGAAAAAGCCCCGCTATCTTGGATTGAAGAGCGTCTGTAGTTTTCATTGATCTCTTCGGGTGAATGAAGCACGTTTAACACAAAATTTACCCGTGTTGATTACTGAAGGTGGACGCATCCGTGATAGTCGGAGCTCTTTTGTATCGTGATCTTTAACTCGAAACGGCCCGTCGAAACCGACGTCAAAACCCTAATGTTCTGCTACTTGAACTGACTGTTATACTTGGCTTGAAGAACGCTGACTAGCCAGTTTCTAGGGCTGTTCGAATTAAATTTTATTGCTCATTAGTGATCACGACTCTCAAAGTATCTCGTATTAGATTCGAGCGTATTTGATGTTCATGGTCACTTCCTGACCGATAAGAGAGTCGTCTACACGAACCTCATCTTTTTCAATCATCATGCGAACGTATTCGTTCACGAAGCAGCTTGAACCTGATACTTCAGTTACTTCTACTTCCCCGGTTGGGCTGACAACGTACGATACTTGAAGCTCGACTTCGTCGATATCATAAGCATCAAGGCTGAGCTCTGAAACTTTCTGCAACATAGTTGTTTTCAACTGGTTGACTTGACGGATTGGGCGTGGAGCAGCATCTGCATAAGAAGCAAATGAACCTGCCATAAAAGCTCCAATCATAAGAAGGTGGCGCAAATTTTTCATTTCAGTTAGTTTTTTCATTTTTGTCCCCGAGGCCTTCCCGAGCACTGTGTTTTGTTGTTGATGCCAAGTATTAGTCAATCGGTGTGCCGCTACCCTAATCACCCCGTGCCAAAATGTTAAAGACCTGATTTTTAGGTATTTACGATTTTTCCACTTCTGCTACTTTATTTAAAACTGTTCGGATACGAACACTATGGCGTCCGATTCCGTACATTAACGGATAGGAAAGCCCCTATCAGAATGAAGAAAACCGAAGCTCATATCCTCATCATAGATGACGATCCAGATGTACTCACTAGTGCAAGACTCTTTTTAAAGCACCACTTCACACAGGTGGATGGAGAAAAACACCCGCGCGAACTCAATACGGCATTGAGTAAATCAGAAGTAGACCTTATACTCCTCGACATGAACTTCACCAAGGGTGACAATGATGGACGAGAAGGAATCTACTGGCTCAACCATATTAAAGAGGTATCTCCCAACACGCTCGTTATATTAATGACAGCATACGGAGATGTGGAATTGGCCGTGAGTGCTATCAAGCGCGGTGCAACCGATTTCGTGTTGAAGCCATGGAAGAATGAGAAATTGCTGGCCACAATAAACTCTGCACTTCAACTGCAGCAATCGAACAAGAAGGCCACTAAACTCGAGGCTACTCGCAAGAGCATGGAAGAAGATCGCGATTTGGCCCTGGGCGATTTCATCGGTGAGAGTCAGGCGATGCTAAACCTCATGAAGACAATTGACAAGGTAGGTAACACCGACGCGAATGTTCTCATCCTCGGTGAAAACGGTACAGGTAAAACACTTGTAGCTCGCGCGCTTCATAGAGCATCCTTAAGAAAGAATGAATCATTTATACATGTCGACTTAGGTGCGCTAAACGAGAACTTATTTGAAAGTGAACTCTTCGGTCATAAGAAAGGCGCCTTCACCGATGCGCATCAAGATCGTGCAGGTCGATTCGAATTGGCAGACAGTGGCACACTTTTCCTGGATGAGATTGGCAACTTGCCACTTCACCTTCAAGCTAAAATGCTCACCGTACTCCAAAATAGAAGATTAACTCGCCTTGGCGACACGAAGGAATTCAGCTTTGATGTCCGATTGATTTGCGCAACCAACATGCCCATCCATGAAATGGTAGGTAAAGGTGACTTCCGACAAGACCTCCTTTACCGCGTCAATACCGTAGAGTTGATTATTCCACCACTCCGCGAACGCGTGGAAGACATCCCAATCTTGGTCGACCACTTCCTTCAGCGCTATGGGAAGAAGTACAACAAGTTCGACTTAACCGTAGCACCAGAAGTACTCAACAGCTTGATGGATTATCACTGGCCAGGAAACATTCGTGAACTCGAGCATGCCATAGAGCGAATGATCATTCTTTCCGACTCCTCGCACTTAACGCTGGATATGGTCAACTTCAACTCTAGCACAGGAGACGACGCAATCGATACACTGAATCTGGATGAGATGGAGAAATTCCTCATCGATAAAGCCATGAGAAAGCACAAAGGCAACATTAGTAAGGCAGCTTCAGATTTAGGTTTGACCCGCGCTGCGCTATATAGAAGAATAGAGAAACATGGAATTTAGTCGGTTCAACATCTTCCTCATCGTTCGGCTGGTTCTCATGTTGTTGAACCTGGTCTTGCTAGCACTGCTCATCAGCGATGGCAATTTCTGGTTCACGTCTGCCAGTGTGCTCATCTTGCTCTTTATACAGATTTACGAGATTGTACACTACGTCAATCGCACCAATCGTGAGCTGACAAAGTTCCTTTATGCGGTGAAGTACGAAGACTATTCGGTGAGCTTCTCAGACCCAAAGATGGGCAGGAGCTTTACCGACTTGAACAAGACATTCAACGAGATAATCGAGAAGTTCAAGCATGCGCGAATTGAGAAAGAGAGTCAGTATCAACTCTTCAAACTCATTCTTGAGAAAATCAATATTGGCATCATCACTTTAGATGAATCAGGTCAGATTGGAATTATCAATCAAGCTGCCGGAGCTTTGCTAAATACTCCACAAGTTCAGCAGTGGGATAGATTGAGAGTTCGTCATCCAGAGTTCTGCTCAGCTGTGGATGAACTGAAGTACGGAGGTAGAAAGTTGATTCAAATTGAAGACTTAACTGGTCTCAAGGAGGTTTCGGTGGATGTGAATCCAGTTCGACTCACGGGAACCACACATTACATCATCGCTTTCCAGGATATTAAGGATGAAATTGAACAAAAGGAAATTGAAGCTTGGCATAAATTGATTCGAATCTTGACCCATGAGATTATGAATTCGATTACGCCAGTTACGTCATTGACCGAAACCATGAAAAGCCTCCTTCAGGGTGAAGACGGCAAACAGGTGGAAGCCTCGCAGCTCGACGATGAAACGGTAGGTGATGTATTGTTGGCACTCAACACTATCCATAGAAGAAGTGTCGGTATGCTCGAATTTGTCAATGATTACAGAAAATTGACGAAGATTCCTGCTCCCACGTTTGAGATTGTTCGCGTCTGTGATCTCTTTGGCGACATCCACTCACTGCTACAATCTGAAGCAGAACGACGTGGGATCACCATGGACGTTCACTGCAAAAACAAAAACTTGGTCATTCGGTGTGATAGAAAGCTTGTAGAACAAGTGATGATTAACCTCATCACAAACAGTTTCGCAGCTCTCAAAAATACCGACAACCCCGTAATTCGTCTGCACAACATAGTGACAGAAAATCGAATAATCCTTAATGTAACAGACAATGGAGCGGGAGTTGAAAAGGAGAAACTTGAGCGAATTTTCATTCCATTCTATAGTACTAAACGAGACGGCACGGGGATTGGCTTAAGTTTGAGCAAGAATATCATGAAGATTCATCAAGGTAATATCACTGTTCAATCCTCACCGGATATCGAAACAACTTTTGCCCTAGTTTTCCCCAATCATGCCTTGAGCAACGTAGTACAAGAGAGAACTCTCAATGAAGATTGATATGAAGTACGCGGCCCTTTTTTCCATCTTGCTCGTAGTGATTTCTTGCAAAAAAGAAGATCCTGAACCGGAACCTCGTCCTGAGGCTACCTACTTTCCACAGAATTGGACAGGAGGTTGGGAGGAAGTCGACCCCCAGGAACTAGGCTGGAATACAGGCGCAATCTCCGACTTATACAACTTCCTAGACAGCAGTAATACAAGAGGATTCGTTGTACTACACAATGGGGAAATCGCTTTGGAACACTACAATGGCAATCAACTAAATGGTCAACCTTTCGACAGAGGTTCCAACTGGTACTGGGCGTCTGCAGGTAAATCCTTGGCCGGCTTTGCTGCAGCAGTCGCAGAAGAGCATGGGTTACTTGACTACGAACAGCCCGTAGCCAACTACTTGGGCAGTGGCTGGACATCTGCTTCTAGTCAGCAAGAAAACAATATTCTCGTCCGACACTTGCTCACCATGACCTCTGGATTGGATGATGGTGTGGCCAACTCTGACTGTACCGACCCGAGCTGTTTGGAATATCTAGCAGACCCTGGCACTCGCTGGGCCTATCACAATGCGCCATACACATTATCGCACGACGTGATTTCCAATGCCATTGGCGCGTCCTTCGAAGGGTTTGTTCAAGATTCAATCATGGGAAAGATTGGAGTGGCTGGCACTTGGTTCTGGCTCGGAGATAATCACGTGTACTTTAGCTCGGCTCGCTCCATGGCACGCTTTGGACTGCTCAACCTATCTGAAGGAACATGGAATGGAGAGGAGATTTTATCGGCGGCGAATCACAGCACCTTAGTCACCAGCAGTCAGTCGCTCAATGAAAGTTACGGCTATCTCTATTGGCTCAATGGTAAATCATCGTTCCGACTTCCTGGTTCTCAACTACAGTTCAACGGCTCACTCACTCCCTCTGCGCCGGCCGATATGTATGCCGCTATCGGTTTGAACAGTCAGCTGATGATGGTCGTGCCATCTCTCAAGCTTGTAGTCGTCCGCCTCGGCGAAGACCCTTCAGGTTCGGAAGTACCTGTTGACTACCCGGAAGCACTTTGGGTCGAACTGAATGCAGTATTAAATCGTTGATCCGTTAATGGTGATTGAATAAGTCAGCTCAGCGGCCTGCTTGAGCATATAGCTTACTCCACAATATTTCTCCTGACTAAGGTCTACCGCCTTTTTAACCTTGCCTTCGTCGAGTGATTCCCCTTCAAAGATATACTCCACATGAATCTTGTGATAGTGCTTTGGATGCTCATCGGTTTGCTCCCCGCTAATTTTCATCTTGTACGAGTCGTACTCTTGTCGCATCTTTTTCAAAAGACTCACCACATCCATACCGGTGCATCCTCCTAGAGAAACAAGCAATAATGGCTTTGGCGTTGGCCCTTTATCAAGTCCTCCCACTTCAGGTTTCGCATCCATGTGGATATCAAATTGAGCGACCTTTCCGTTGAAGGCCATCCCATCGGTATAATCTACCGTTACTTCCTTCTTTTCCATGAGGTTGAATTTTGAAAAAAGGTAGGAAAACGTGAGCGGTTAAAAGGTGATGGAAATCACTTTCTTGAAGATGGCGTTCGAAAAAGGAAGTGGGCTTGGAAAGAGAACTTAAATTATGGCTTGCTCCCGGGGGTAGGCTATATAAAGGTATGGGGCCCACTCCGCCCACTCCATGGGGCGAAATTGCACAAAACTTATCATGTAAGCCGTAAATAAAACGTTTACAAACGGCTAGTTTCTAACCGATTAATCTAATAAATCACTAAGTGAGAATTCGCTTTCTCCGAGAGTGAATCAGTACCTTGTTCCAAGGGGGTTGGGGGTTTTCCCAATGGTATAAACTCCCGAAAACACCACCATTCAACCCAATTCCATATTCGTTCTTCCATTCAACCCTCACCAACTTTCCATTTATCCACACCTGCCACCATCTAACTCTCCAATCCTCCAGCTCTCCAGCTCTCCAATTCTCCAATTCTCCAGTTGTCCAATTGTCCAGCTGTCCGAAAATCCAGTCATCCACTCATCCAACTCTCCAGTCCTCCAGTCCTCCAGTTTTCCAGTGCCCAAGCTCTCCAACCTTCCAGCCCTCCACAAAAAAAACGCCCGGTAATACCGAGCGCTCTTCAATATTCTATTTCTGTTGGTATCAAGCCATATTCGTATACACCGCTTGAACGTCATCATCTTCCTCAATGCGCTCAATGAGCTTATCCACCTCTTCACGCTGCTCGTCGCTGAGCTCCTTGTGATCCATAGGAATACGTTCAAATCCTGAGGACAGTACTTCGATTCCTTTTTCATCAAGACCACTAGCGATGTTTCCATAATCGGCAAAAGCTCCATAGAGCATGATGATATCTTGCTCCTTCTCCTCGTCGTGATCTGCGAAAATCTCCTCAACGCCGTAATCGATCATCTCAAGCTCGAATTCCTCGATATCGATTCCTTCTGCCGCAATCTTAAAGTGGCACTTGTGCTCGAACATAAAATCAACCGAGCCACTCACGCCTAAGCTACCGTTGTGCTTGTTGAAGTAAGAGCGCACATTCGCTACTGTACGCGTATTGTTGTCGGTAGCTGTTTCAACCAACACAGCAATACCATGTGGAGCGTAGCCTTCAAAAACTACTTCTTTGTAGTCCTGCTGGTCTTTCGACATCGCCTTTTTAATGGCTCTCTCGACGTTGTCTTTCGGCATGTTTGCATCGCGGGCGTTCTGCATCAACATCTTTAAGCGGTAGTTGGATTCCGGACTGTCGCCCCCCTCCTTCACTGCCATGATGATATCTTTTGTAATGCGAGTAAACGTTTTGGACATCGATGCCCAACGCTTCATCTTTCTTGCCTTGCGATATTCAAACGCGCGTCCCATAGTGTGTGCTTAATTTTGACAAAGATAAGTTTGATTTGGTCAATTTCTCAAGTAGCGAATCTCTCTAAATAGCTAGAAGGAATCCGCTGAGATTTGATAGCGAAGAACTTCACGCTCCACCGTATCGACCCGAATACAGTTCTTCAAATGAAGCAAGCGGAAAGTCTCCTCAATCCCGTCGGGAGACAAGAAGAAGTTAAAACGATCGTCACTTTCATTCATGGGGCTGCTGAACCGAATGCCGTACTCCGATTGCAGAATTGAAGCTACTTGATCCATATTCTGATTGCCGTAATACAGACCAAGGAACTCATTGATTGTCTTGTCTTCTCGTGTTACTCCGAGAGGCGAACAAGCCGTATCTATACTTAATTCGTAGCTCAATTCTAACTCATTAACGGTGTCAATTCGAAGACCGAAGTCTGAACTGAAAGCCAACACCACTTCTGACAAATCGGATGCGAGAGGTCCTCTAAGATCGAAATCTACGCGTGTAGTAATTACTTCGTTGGCATCGACTAACGCATAGCCTTCATATTGATGGATCATCCATCTGAGTACTCGACCAACGTCGGCATTTGAGAATTGTACCGCAGTATCCGATGAAGTCATAGAGGTCGAATTCGACCATGCGTTCCCAACTTCCCAATTGGCTTTATGTGTATTATTCTCGAAACTCCCTTCGCTGGCGAACAAGTAGGGTACGATAATTATCAGTCCAAGGGCTCCATTCCACCCAGCATGAAAAAGCACTCCCATCCAAAATCCTCGCTGAACTCGGATAAATGAGATGGCCAACCCCAAAAGCAATTGCGGCATGATTAAGGGTAGCGCCCAAATCGTCAATTCAAAATTGCCCAAGTGTGCCAATCCAAAAAGGAAGACAGAACCATAGAACCACCACCTGAAATGAATATCCATGTGATGTTTAAGTCGATGAAGATTGGTATACGTAAGGATCAAAACCAGAACACCACCGCCCAAGGCAAGAGGCATGGAATAATTCAAGAACGTGACAATGGTGGCGCCGGTAGTGAACACGGGCAGTGCTCTACCTCGAAGGCCCATCCAAAGACGAAAAACAGTCTCTTCCCACAGGGGCGCTGCAACTGCCATCAATATAAAGAGCCAACCCGCGGGAATAATCCGGGCTACCTCCATAATCTGACTATCATTTATATCGTAGAAATTCTCAGCCATCCATTCCGATTGATAAAGCATCAAGATTGGGATGAGCAAAACGATATGAAGTACAACCGCACCAACGAGTACCGAAAGAGGTTGCTTTCTGCGCGGATCGCGGTAGAGAATTTTTAGTCTATTCAAAATGAAATCTTAAGAAGTCTAAACTACTACAATTTCCTATCCTAGGAAGTTCAATATCAAAGAATACAAGGCATCGTATTTAAACATGAAAGCCTCCTTTGTAGTTGCTACCTTTGATGTCCAGTTAGATTCAAACTTTCTACAACTCTTCAAGACATGAAAGCCCGTTCACAGTTTCTTCTTATCGCAGTCACCGCAGTCGTATGCACGCTTTTCGTTCTCTGGATGAAAGACAACTTCGACCCGGCAGCCAAAATCGATGGTTGGGAAACCAAGAAAGTACTGTATGTCCGCAAAGGCATGACGGGCGACCATATCGTAGGTCAGGAACGAGAAGTGGAAGGTGTTATCGAACAGAGAATTGTTCGAATTCTTCCCGGTTTCATCAACGACATTGTTCAGGAAGTAGATATTGATACACTCAACCTGAATATTTGGGTAAGTCCAGTCGAGTAATCACTCTACAACCCACGTATTTCTGCCAGCGATCAACTCGTCCAAATCACCCTCCCCTTTGATCTCTTGAGCAGCAGCAATTTGCCCCTCCATAAGGTCTTCATAAGTTGGTCGATCTGCCGAATAAATCACACCGAATGGTCTGGGTAGTCCATCTGCTGGATTGTCGAACATTCGCGTGAGAATATATGCCTTCATTCCATCGTGCTCATCGTGAATCCAGAGATCAGATTCAGAGTAATCTGTCCCTATCTCAACAACCTTAGGCTGCAAGCCATCCAGAATAATCCCCTTCTCTCCATTGGCGAATACAAGCGGCTTACCATGCTCGAGATAGAGCGTATGGAATGGCTTCCCCTTCTTGTCGGTCATCATCTCGAATGCGCCATCATTGAAGACGTTGCAATTCTGATAAATCTCCAAGAAACTCGCTCCTTTATGTTGATGAGAACGCTTGAGCATCTCTCGCTGATGCAGCGGATCTCTATCGGCAGTGCGGGCGATGAAGCTGGCATCCGACCCCATGGCAAGCGCCAACGGATTGAATGGATGATCAATGGCGCCCATCGGACTCGACTTAGTCACCTGACCTTCAGGAGAGGTAGGTGAATATTGTCCCTTCGTCAGACCGTAAATCTCATTGTTGAACAAGAGAATGTTCACGTCTAAGTTTCTCCGGAGCAAGTGAATGAGATGATTGCCACCAATCGACAATCCATCGCCGTCGCCAGTAACAATCCAAACACTCAACTCAGGGCGTGCAGCCTTCAATCCAGTAGCCACACTCGTCGCTCTGCCGTGAATGCTGTGCATCCCGTAAGTGTTCATGTAGTACGGGAAGCGTGAAGAGCACCCAATTCCACTGATGAACACAATGTCTTCTCTCGGCAAACCAAGATCTGGCATTACCGTTTGAACCTGCTTGAGGATGGAGTAATCTCCACACCCCGGACACCAACGAACATCTTGATCGGTGGCGAAATCTTTGGCCGTATAGCTCTGATTCTCCTCCATCTTAATTCGTTGATTTTTGTAGGATTGACTCCACCTGATTCACCAGCTCTTCCGATTTGAAAGGCTGACCTTGAATCTTAGTGATGGATTGTGCATCCACTAAGTATTTGTCGCGAATCAACTTCACAAGCTGACC
This sequence comes from Flavobacteriia bacterium, assembly GCA_013373425.1. Taxonomy (GTDB): domain Bacteria; phylum Bacteroidota; class Bacteroidia; order Flavobacteriales; family Schleiferiaceae; genus Phaeocystidibacter. Next base: position 18,673 of record JABXHW010000041.1, on the reverse strand, counting down.
GTTGTTCAATTCTGGGATGATAACCGTTCCGAAATTGGACAGAATCTCACCTAAATCCTTTGGCAACGGATTCAAATTTCTAAGGTGCAAGTGACTTACTTTTTCACCGCGAAGTCGTAATTCCTGAGCCGCCACTTTTAGCGCTCCGAAAGTTGAACCCCAGCCGAGCAGCAATACATCACCACTCATCTCTCCTTCCTCCATAGAAAGCGGGGCATAGCCATCTGCCACCTGTTCAATTCGCTCAGCGCGCACTTTCACCATGTACTCATGGTTCTCAGGACTGTAGGAAACATTTCCGGTGTCCTTCTCCTTTTCCAAACCGCCTACACGGTGCTCGAATCCAGCTTGACCTGGAATAGCCCATTCGCGAACGCCCTTCTCATCTCTCTTGTAAGGCAAGTACTCTTCTCCTTCACCGGATACCATTGGAGGAGTTATACTTGCGAGTTCAGAAGACATAGGGAATCTCCAAGGCTCAGAGCCGTTGGCTATGTAGCCATCGCTTAATAGTATTACCGGAGTCATGTGCTCCACTGCAATTTTCGACGCTTCAAGAGCAGCATCGAATGCATCGGAAGGACTTTTGGCCGCGATTACTGGTAAAGGCGCCTCTCCGTTTCTACCGTAAATAGCCTGAAGCAAATCAGCTTGTTCAGTTTTAGTTGGAAGTCCTGTAGATGGACCTCCTCGCTGCACATTCACAATCACCAATGGCAATTCAAGAATAACCGCCAATCCGATGGCTTCGGTTTTTAGTGCAATGCCAGGTCCGGACGAAGCCGTAACTCCTAAAGAGCCACCGAAGCTTGCTCCTATAGCGCTTGTTACAGCAGCGATTTCGTCTTCTGCTTGGAAGGTTTTGATGTTGAAATTCTTCTGCTTTGCAAGCTCGTGAAGAATGTCACTTGCGGGTGTAATTGGATAGGAACCATAGAAGACCTCCAAACCAGACTGTCGTCCAGCTGCAATAAGCCCCATGGCCAAACCTTGGTTACCCGATATATTTCGATATGTACCCTTTGGAAGTTTAGCTGGCTTTACCTCATAGCGAGGCAAACTAGCTTCTACTGTCTCGCCGTAATGATATCCGGCTTTCAATACGGATACGTTTGCTTCTGCGATTTCCGGCTTCTTAGCAAACTTAGTCTCCAAAAATGCACTCGTGCGCTCCAATGAACGACCATAAAGCCAGTACAGGAATCCAAGCACGAACATGTTCTTTGAACGATCCTTGTCCTTGGTTCCAAGGGAAGTTTCCTTCAATGCTTCGCGAGTCAGTTTTGTGATATCGATTTCAATCACTCGATATTTCGACTTGATTTCAGCGAGGAGATCGACAGATTCATCATAACCTGCCAATTTCAAGTTTCGCTTGTCAAAGCCGGAAGTGTTTGCAACGATGAATCCTGTCTCCTTGAGCTCACGAAGATTTTTCTTGAGGGCGGCAGCATTCATCACCACCAACACATCCACGCGTCCGCCAGGAGTGTGAATGGCATCACTACCAAAGTTGAGTTTGAATCCGGACACACCAGCAACCGTTCCTTGCGGAGCGCGAATCTCTGCTGGGAAATCTGGAAACGTACTTAGGTCGTTGCCGTACAACGCCGCAGTATGTGAAAATTCAGAACCCGTTAATTGAATCCCATCGCCTGAATCTCCAGAAAAAAGTATGGTTACTTTGGAGAGTTCTTGGGCGTTCATGAGGCACTGACTTGTGAACTTTCCGCTTGTTCTACACGAACAACTTCAGGCACGTGCTTCTTGATGGTCATTTCAACGCCAGACTTCAAAGTCATCTGGTTGACAGAACAACCTGTGCATGCACCGTGTAACTGAACGCGAACAACGTTCTCGTCGGTCAACTCTACAAATGAGATATCCCCGCCATCCGACTTGAGAAAAGGTCTGATTTCCTCAAGTGCAACGTGGATTTTATCGATCATGATTTGATTGCTCATACTGTCTTCTCTTGTTTAGGCGAACATCCGGCCATTGTGGTAATTCGAACCGCTTCAGTTGGAGGAAGATTATCATTTCTCTCTACCAAAGAGGCCACAACATTCTTCGCCATCTCTTTGAAAGACTCCGCAATTGGAGTGTTCTCTTGCAGGACAGCTGGACGGCCAATGTCGCCTGCTTCGCGTACCGATTGGACGAGTGGAATCTCGCCCAAGAAAGGCACATTCAATTCTTCGGTCAGGTTTCTTGCACCCGACTTTCCGAAGATATAGTATTTGTTATCAGGAAGCTCGTCAGGAGTGAAGTAGCTCATATTCTCAACAATACCCAATACCGGAACATTGATAGCGTCCATGTTGAACATGGCAACTCCTTTTCTGGCGTCCGATAATGCGATTGCCTGTGGCGTACTCACTACAACTGCGCCTGTAACCGGAGCCGCTTGAACCAAGCTCAAGTGGATATCACCTGTCCCCGGAGGCAAGTCGATTAGAAGGAAATCAAGCTCTCCCCAGTGCGCGTCGCGAATCAGCTGATTCAAAGCCTTTGTCGCCATTGGACCTCTCCAAACCACAGCTTGATCGACACCTGCGAAGAATCCGATTGAAAGCAATTTCACTCCGTAGTTCTCAACGGGGTCCATCAACTTCTTCCCGTTCACTTCAATGCTGCCCGGCTTCTCATGCTGAACGTCAAACATGATGTGCGCTGAAGGTCCGTAAATATCGGCATCTACCAATCCTACTTTGAAGCCCATTTTCGCAAGGGCAACAGCTAGGTTTGATGTAATTGTGCTCTTACCAACACCACCTTTACCAGAGGCAACGGCAATGATATTCTTCACCCCAGGAAGCTCCTCGCCTTTCAGTTGCTGTTGAGCAGCAGCACGCTCCTTCACTTCTTCTGGAACGGTAATATTTACTTTCACTTTGGCTTTTGGGTACGCGTGGTCGTGAACCGCCTTCATAATAGAAACCTCGAGTTTCTTCTTCGCTTGAAGCGTTGGATTCATGCTAATCACGTCCAACTCAACTTCATCCCCAAAAATTTGAATATTTCTAACGTGTCCAGCCTCGATCAAATTCTGGTCTCCTTCTGTGGCTTGAACCTCTTGCAAACTCTTGTAAATCTGCGCTTTATCGTACTTCATTGATGTGCTTCAAATATAGTTACGCAAAGGTATGAAATAGACCTCAGACTCAGACATCACGGCCCCTTTCGAGACCCCATATATCGAGCGGGTCTATCAGGGTTAAAACCCTTTTAAAAAGTTCAACCTGTGAGGAACAGATTTGTTCTTGAAGTCATTTTACGATTGCCAAAGTAGATTCGACAGCTCGAATCTTCCTACAAAAAGCGACCTCAATTTAACTTTCCCTTACATTCACCCTTAGGATACCATTCCGTACATTAGCCGTCGATATGGTGAAAACAGAAGAGAAATTCCACAAGAGCCGATTGCGCTCTTCTTATCTCTCCGTTGTGATGAGCATCACAGCGGTTCTGCTTATGCTTGGAGCTGTGGGTGTTATGGGTTTGAAACTCGATGACATCACCAAGAAACTCCTCGAAGAATATGCCTTCACCGTGATGTTGAAAAACGATGCTCCAGAAGCAGATGTTCGTCAATTTCAAAAGCAACTCGATTTATCCGATCAGGTAATCTCAACCGAGTTCATCACTAAAGAAGAAGCGGCGAATGAATTTCAGGAAACACTCGGAGAAGACTTCGTGGATTTCCTCGGCTACAACCCATTGAGCGATGCCATCGAAATCCGCATGAAGTACAACTTCGTTAACACCAACGACGTGGAGAGCTTCAAAAATGAACTTCTCGAAAGCGGTGTAGTTTCTGATATCGCCTACGATCCAAATGTATTGGATAGCGTAAACGCATTCGTGAAACGCTATGGCACCATCACCTTGATTGTATGGATTGTGATGATCTTTATCTCCATTGCACTGATCAACTCCAGCATACGTCTATCGATTTACTCCAAGCGATTTACCATCAAGACAATGCAATTGGTAGGCGCAACAAAGACCTTTATTCAACGTCCTTTCATGAAGCAAAGCGCTGTTCTCGGAGCAGTGGGTGGCTTAATCGCCTCGGCTATCTTGACCGGCATGGCGTACTATTCCAATAGCAAAGGATTTACTACAGAAGAACTTACTATCGACATGGAACTCATGTTGATGATTAGCGGAGCCATCATTTTATTTGGCACCTTCCTGGCGTGGAGCTGCACATTTGTAGCTGTGAAGCGCTACCTCAAATTGAAAACTGACGAATTATATTATTGAGTTATGAAGACGGCAACTTTCCTGTTTGGTCGAATTAATTACATCCTCCTTTTCGTGGGTCTAGCCCTCATTGCATTGGGTTATATCTTGATGATTGGCGGTGGTTCAGACGATCCTGCTGTATTCAACGAAGAGATCTTTAGCAAACAGAGAATTGGCGTTGCTCCTATCCTTCTCGTTTTGGGATTTGTGGTTGAAATTTTCGCCATCATGTACCACCCAAAGTCGGTACGTGAAGCTGCAGAGCAAGACAACTAGTATCACACTAACTGCACTTAAATGGGCATTTTAGAGGCCATCATCCTTGGTATCGTTCAAGGCTTAACGGAGTTCCTTCCGGTGAGCTCAAGCGGTCACTTTATTCTTGCGGAAGCACTCATGGAAGGGGAATTGAACCCAGAAGATAACAAGCTCTTCTTGGTCTTTCTTCACGGCGCAACGGCACTTTCCACCATCGTTATTTTCAGAAAAGACATCGCTGGTATTTTCAAAGGACTCCTAGCGTTCAAGTGGAATGATGAAACGAAGTTTGCACTATTCATCGTCCTTTCCATGATTCCAGCTGCTATCGTCGGCCTCTTTTTCGAAGATCAAATTGATGGCATTTTTGAAACAAACCTGACATTAGTTGGGTTGATGCTTATTGTGACCAGCCTTCTTCTGGTCTTGGCCGACAGAGCCAAAAAGACGCACAAAAAAGTTTCTGGATTTGAAGCAATTGTAATTGGAGTTGCTCAGGCGATTGCAATCGCTCCAGGCGTTTCAAGGTCAGGGGCGACAATTAGCACCTCTGTGCTTTTGGGAATCGATCGCGATAAAGCGGCTCGTTTCTCATTCTTGATGGTTGTGCCGCTCATTTTGGGCAAAATGCTCATCGATTTAAAGGACATTTTCAGCGGTGATATTGTAGTTGCTGAAACTTCTCAGGTATCGCTTATCGCCGGATTTATCGCAGCTTTCGTGGTGGGTCTGTTCGCTTGTAAGTGGATGATTGCTCTCGTGAAAAGAGCTAAGCTCACGTACTTCGCCATCTATTGCTTCATCGCAGGCCTTATCGCCCTTGGGTCTGTTTACTTCAATTTCTAATGTCGGATTGGTCGCTCGAAGGTATGCGCGAAGGAAAGGTCCTTCCGGTAGATAAACCATTGGATTGGACGTCGTTTGATGCAGTGAACAAGATCAAGCTGACGATTCGTAGACAGCACAAAATCAAAAAGTTCAAAGTTGGTCACGCGGGCACACTCGATCCACGAGCCACTGGACTTCTCATCATTTGCATCGGCAGAGCAACGAAGACAATTCCCGAACTGATGGGGCAAGCTAAACGCTATGTAGCTACCATCAAATTAGGCGAAACTACCCCGAGTTACGATACCGAATCGGAACCGGATCAACAATTCCCAACCGACCATATCACAATGGAAAGTGTGGAAAATATTCTTCCGCAGTTCATCGGTGAGATTCAGCAAGTACCACCGATTTTTTCGGCTTTGAAGAAAGATGGAAAGCGTCTGTACGAAATGGCAAGAGCTGGAAAGGAAGTAGAGGTCAGCGCTCGGCCTATCACCATTCATAGCATCGACATACTTTCGCTGGAAAACGACATTCTCACGATAGACGTGAAATGTGGAAAGGGAACGTATATCCGCTCATTGGCGCACGACATCGGTAAGGCGTTAAATAGCGGCGCCTACTTACTAGAGCTTCGAAGAACCGAAATCGGAGATTGGAATGTGGCCGACGCGTTGCAAGTCGACGATATCTGCGAGGCGATTCGCCAGGCCGATTAATCCGAGTATTTACTGTTCCAGAGAACCGAGTTGAAATTCTTCAAACTCGGATATCCAAAGAGTGCAATCATCCCAGCCAATGCGATGAAGGTGTGCAAAGTCATCCAAATGCGGATGGTCAGCGATTGACCTTCGAATCCACCATTCATGATACTTGTTGGAATGGCCATTTGGAAAACGAATGCTACAATGAGCATGGTGCGGATCAGCGTGCCTACATTTCTAAATGGGTAGACCAACAACTTTCTCCACATACTCATATCGTTTCCCCATTGGTGAACGAGGTAATAGAGATTCTTGCCAATCGGCACGAAGAGCATTGGATCTTTATCTTGATAAGAAAGTTTGAAAAGCTCTGCAGGAGCCATGATTTTGAAGTGTGTCAGATCTTTGGATTGACGGCGTTGTACGGCTTTCAATTTCGACAATGCCTCATCTGGAATCTCTCCTTTGAAGAGATGTGCATCCAGGAAGCGAAGTCGGTAAGTAGTTGCCAACTCCTTGATGTGGGCCAGGTGAAACACGTGTTCTTCATCGAGTTGAGAAGCATCCAGCCGAGGGGCTTCTCCAGAAGGCACAGATGATAGAGCGCTCTTCAATTCACCTTCCATTTGTCCGTCCTGCGCAATCATTTCGCGATATGCTTCGAGGATATCTACCTCTCTGTAATCCTTCGACTTTCTTCTGATTTTCTTGAGGGCGGTGGGTAAGTTGACCTGCATCATAATCCTTGTCATTTCAAATCACACTTCAATATACTGAGAACCAATAAACACTTCCTAATGTTCAAGCGGTTGTGGATTTTTCAAAATGATTGCCGACTACGTATGATTCCAGAATGGCAAGAGAATAATTCCTATATTCGCCGTTCTTTTTTGTTCCACTTTCAAAGCCCGTAAGCTATGAAAATGAAGTTATCGAACTTCAGTTATGAGCTTCCCAAAGAGCTCATTGCGCAGGAGCCTCCTGTGCACCGTGACGATTCACGATTGATGGTAGTCCACAGAGATACCGGTGAAATCGAGCACAAAAAATTCAACGAGATTATTGATTACTTCGACGATGGCGATGCCATGGTGCTCAACAACACCAAAGTATTTCCTGCTCGTCTATGGGGTAACAAGGAAAAAACTGGAGCGCGCATCGAGGTATTCCTCCTTCGCGAATTGAACTCCGAATCAAGATTGTGGGACGTTCTCGTAGATCCTGCACGCAAGATTAGAATTGGCAACAAGCTGTACTTCGGTGAAGACGACAGCTTGGTAGCTGAGGTAATCGACAATACAACAAGCCGTGGCCGTACCCTTCGTTTCCTTTACGACGGTAGCTACGACGAGTTCCGCGCAAAGCTCAACGAGTTGGGTGAAACTCCGCTTCCAAAGTACATCGATCGTGAGCCTCGTCCAGAAGACGCTGAGCGCTACCAGTCGATTTTTGCGAGTGTAGAAGGTGCAGTTGCTGCTCCAGTAGCTGGACTTCACTTCTCCAAGCAGTTGATGAAGCGTTTGGAAATCAAAGGCATTGAGTTTCCTGAATTGACCTTGCACGTAGGTCTTGGTACGTTCCGTCCAGTTGAGGTAGAAGACCTCAGCAAGCACAAAATGGACAGCGAGCAATACTGGATTTACGATGACACGGTTGAGAAGGTAAACAAGGCCATCGAAGGCAAGAAACGCATTTGTGCTGTTGGCACTACTGTAATGCGCGCGATGGAGTCAAGCGTAACCACCGACGGTAAGTTGAAGGCGTATGAAGGATGGACCAATCGATTCATATTCCCTCCATTCGACTTCCAGGTAGGGAACAGCTTGATTACAAACTTCCACCCACCACAAAGCACATTGTTGATGATGACCTCTGCATTTGCGGGTCACGAACTCACAATGCACGCGTACGACGTGGCCATCAAAGAGGGCTATAAGTTCCTTTGTTACGGCGACGCGATTATGGTGATTTAAGTAGGGACGTGGATGAGTTCTAGGTGAGCTGGTTAGCTAGTGACCTTGTGAGCTAATATGTGGTAGGAGACCTGCCTTCTAAACATACTTCCGCACTTCAACACCTCCACACTTCCGCACTAGAATCTTCTACCCCTGCCGAGAAATCGGTGGGGGTTTTTTAGTGGAGGTAGGTACGTAGGGGCGTGCGGATGTGGGTAAATTCCAGGTGAACTGATTAGCTGGTGACCTTGTGAGCTAGTGGATGGAACTTGAACTGTCCACTACCTATACCTCAACGCTTCCGTACTTCCGCACCTCCCTACGTCCACACGTCCGCCCGTCCACACACAAAAAAACCCCGACATTTCTGCCGAGGTTCCTCTCTCTCTCTCAATTCTCGCGAATCAATGCACTACGGGCAAACGCAGTGTTCTTTGCACGCCTTCGATGTTTACGTTTAACAGATAAATCCCGTTCGGGATGCTTGAAACGTCCATGTGATCGCTGAAGCCTTCCAAGGAAACTCTTCCCGATAGGTCGATGAGGCGATAGTGAACGAATTTATCGAAGGTGACGGTGCTCTTTGCTGGGATGGGATAGGCACGGAAGTTATCCGCAGTCATTTCACCCATGCCTACTGAATTAGACTGTTTGTTAGATCGACTCGCTTGAAGCAAGTCGTCTGATGTTGGATCTTGAAGAAGAGTGTATGCATAGAGTGCATTCTCGTTCCACGCTCCACGTCGCTCAAGCGCATAATTGTAAACTACTGAGTCGCCAACACTGGCTGCAGTTTCAGTTTGATTGTGAACGGCGAACTCACGGAATACATTGCGGTGTAGGTCTTCGCCATTTGGCGCATTGTAGTGGATGGTGTCTTCTGCCAAACCCACGGTTAAGGCGTACTGATTATCTCCACTTGAAACTTTTTCTACGACTACACGAATGAAGACACTGTCCATTGTGGCCGTATGACTCATTCGAATGTCGAATGCCGAAGTTTGATTCTGATAATTATCAAAGAGGGTTTGATCCCCGAAGTTCTTGTTCGTTACATCGCCGTTGATAACGATGCGCGGTGTACCTCCATAAATCCCATAAAAATTAGTGCGTAGGTCGTTCTCCGAAGAATTGTGCTGACTAAAAATGCACGTTGAGTAGGGAGAAGACGGGTGATAAGCGATGTGCATCACATTTGGGTTGTTGTCCAAATTGCTGAAGAGCGAAGGATTGCGATTCGCACAAATAGAACATCTCGAATTGGTGAAGTGCTCCACCACGATAGCACGTGGAACCTGAGCTGCTGTATCAACAGCCATCAATGCGAGAAGAGAAAGTAGAAGTTTTTTCATGTCATTTTGTTGAAGGTGACCGTCGCTGTAGACGCCTACTTCTATGAGTCCTTACGGCATTTTAAAAAGAAAAGTTGCCCACCAATCTTTAATTCTCCGTACCTTCTAACAAACTACTCTCTCATGAAGCCACATGCACTCTTCCTCTTATCCATTATCATACTTACTGCTTGTAAGGATGATATTGTACCTGTAGACGACAATAATGATTACAGGAATGAATACCTAGGCACCTATACCGGACTCTTCTCAACAACCATCTCATATCCCTATCAAATCGACAGCGTCACATGGGGGACATATACTGGAGTAGCTTATGATAATGCCACTTTGATCCTTTCTAAAGGAACATGCGACAGCTGCATTGTATTTACTGTAGCTCCAGACACCCTTGCTGGCCAGTGGTCGGTAGAATGCAACATCGACACTGCTGGAACTTTTAGAGGATCCTTTTATGAAGGCACCTACTATGGAGAAGCGTTTGGCACTTGTGAGCCGGGGATGGTGGCCATAAGCCGGTATGTCATGTGCGGACGAACCTGTCAGACTTGGTCAGGGATGAAAGGATACCGTTAGACGCACAAGGATATTCGCAAAGCGCCTTCTTCACATCTAACTCTTTGTACCTTTGCCGCATGGCGAAACAAGACATCCGAGCACTTTCCCGTGAGGAGTTGAGAGAATGGTTTACGGAACACGGTCACCCTGCATTCAGAGCAAATCAGGTGTATGACTGGCTGTGGAACAAATCGCACATCAAGTTTGATGAGATGTCGAATCTCTCCAAAGACCTCCGCGAAGAACTCGACCAGCACTTCGCCATCAACCATATCGAAGTAGACCAAATGCAACGCAGCACGGATGGCACCATCAAAAATGCCGTCCGATTACACGATGGGAAAATCGTTGAGTCTGTGCTTATCCCTACTGAAAAGCGCATAACGGCTTGTGTCTCTTCACAAGTAGGTTGCAGCTTGGATTGCGACTTCTGCGCCACAGCCAGTTTGAAGCGCATGCGCAACCTTAACCCCGACGAGATTTACGATCAAGTTGTTGCCATCAAGCAAGAGGCAGAGAAGTACTTCGACCGCCCATTGACCAATATCGTTATGATGGGCATGGGGGAACCTTTGCTCAACTACAAGAACGTTATTGAGGCACTAGACAAAGTCACCTCTCCTGAAGGGCTAGGTATGGCCGCTCGTCGTATCACCTTGAGTACCGTAGGCATTCCCAAGCTGATCAAGAAATTGGCAGACGATGGCGTCCGTTTCAACCTTGCCGTATCGCTGCACTCTGCTATTCAGAGCACCCGTGAACGCATCATGCCCCTTGCTTCTAAGAATCATCTTGATGAATTACTGGAATCACTTCAATATTGGTACAAGCATACCGGGCGTAAAGTGACATTTGAGTTTGTGGTTTGGAGAGGTGTGAACGACACCCCGGAAGAAATTCAAGCTTTGGTGTGCTTTGTAAAGAAAGTGCCTTCGAAGGTGAATATCATTCAATATAACCCCATTGAAAACGGGGATTATACCCAAGCCTCTCAAGAAAAAGTGGATGCGTATATTCAAGCTTTGGACGAAGTAGGCGTAATTGCCAAAGTACGCCAAAGTCGCGGACAGGATATCGACGCGGCCTGCGGACAACTTGCCAATAAAACTGAACTCGAAGCAGAATGAAAAACTTAGCTCTATTCCTTCTCTCCTCTTCTATCTTTATTTCATGCTCTAGCCCAAGTGAATCCGACTTATACGGAACTTGGAAAGGAACCACACTAGTTGTAGAATCAGAGACCATCAATCCTGCGCTTTTGGAAGGTGGTCAAGAACTACATGAAAACTCCACATTGGAATTCAAATCTGACCATAGCAGTATCATTCAAGTGAGTAGCATGATGATGTCGGATACATCTTCGTTTCAAGCTAATGGGTCTGAATTAAAGATCTTCTCACCATTCGACACAACGGCATACGAATGGTCGATTACAGGAAAGACTTTGAAACTGACTCAGATCATCGACATTCCGGGGCAAGACGGTGAACAATTCGTAATGCACAGTTACTTCGAAAGATTGGATTGATTTGGGCAACGTCTACTCCCTGTTCGTAGTATTCGGACTTGCAATTCTTACATCTTGCGCTCCATCTCCAGAAAAGCTTCTGAACATTGAAGGCACATGGAATGGTTCCGAGTATCGATATGAACCTGAGCCATCTTCAACAGCTCCTAGCGTGAATAGCTTGGCATCTAATGTCGACCGTCACAGAAAGTCGACTTTAGTTTTTAGAGCGGATTCTTCTTGTACATACATTATTGAGGACGGCGCATATTTTCTCGAAGCCATATACACGTTGGAGAAATCTCAACTCGAATTGCGATTAGCCGAAAGCAATGTGAGTATGGAATTCGAACTGAAAGAAGTGAACGATTCATCCCTTCACCTCATTCAACATCATGTGTATGATAAAGGAAGGACTTCCATCAGCGGTGTGACCCACCTCTACTTTACGAAGGAATAATTAGCGCGATCTCCGCTTAAACGACCAATGGAATACAAACCGACTCACCTCGGTACCATCCGCCATTCTTCCCACGGTTTCAATCTTGAGTGTTTCGGCATTTCCCGATGCGGCGGCCTTATTCACCACATCCTTAATCTCAGCCACCTGACTGCAGGTAAAGGTGACATCCCCAGTGGCTTTCTTTGGAAATGAAGCTTCGAAATCGAGCACAATCCATGCGATAGAAACATCGTGTCCGGCCAAGTGAATCATAGCGGGCAATGCCGTACTCATCTCAGCGGCCATGCTCTGTACCGCAAAGTACATGCTTCTAAATGGGTTCTTGTTTCTTCGTCGGTAAGGCATTTTGATGATGCACTCGGTATCGTTGAGCGACACAAATCGTACCCCGGCGTGTGAGGCTGCCGGAACCATCTTTCGTGTGTACATTCGAAAGAGAAACGGACTGCTGAGCTTCCGAATCAATTTTTCTTGTTTGCCATTCCAACTCATACCAGAAAGATATACATTGCGTTTCGGTATCACCCTTCTGCCACAACTGATTTTTTCAGATATTAGTTGTAACAACCCAACTACCTATGTACAATCGAATTAGCTCAGCGCTTCTCGGAGCGTTCCTAATCGTCTTTTGTATTTCATGTTCCGACTCTTACCCAGAGCTTCAATCGGTGCAATGGAAAAAAGACATGAACCGAGCCTCCCTGCAATATTTCTCACCGAGCATGGTGGACGCTGGCATTGCTCTCGACGAATCAGGTCGATATGGCAAGCTTCTCAGCAGAGTACACGACTTTGCGATCTTCACCATCAAGCCGGAAATGGAAGATGAATACGTGTACAAACCAATGTGCATGAAGTTCTTCGACGATATTGACAGCCTGGGACTATCTCCTATCCTTCCAACAATCAAACAAGATTCTTCAACGATTCGCGTGCTTGGACATAACGACAACGGCAACCTCAATTACGTGATGGTAGCCATCGATCAAAACCCTGGAGTTTCAGTCTATGAAGTTCGAGGCGACTCCCTTCAAAAAACAGTTTCACAACTCATGATGCAGGCCATGTTGAGCGGTGGTAATCTCGATATCCCATTCTTCCGCCCATGATACTTGAAACCGAAAAGCTCACTAAAAAGTACGGCAAGCTTACCGCCGTAAATGAACTCGACCTATCCATTCCGCAAGGGACGGTCTTCGGGCTACTCGGCCCGAATGGCAGCGGAAAAACCACCACACTCGGAATGGTCCTCGGCGCTATCCGTCCGTCTGCAGGACAATTCAAATGGTTCGGAACGGGTAACTCACCGCACCTTCGAAGAAGAATCGGCGCCATCCTCGAACACCCCGTATTCTACCCTCACCTATCCGGTGAGCAGAATTTGAAGATCAGCGCTGAAATTAAGCGCAAGGGGAAATCGGACATCCATCAAGTGCTGGAATTCGTTGGGTTGCACGAACGGAAAAAAGACCCTTTCAAGGCGTATTCACTTGGGATGAAGCAGCGACTTGCCATCGCTTCCGCTCTAGTTGCAGATCCTGACGTGCTCATACTCGATGAACCGACGAACGGCCTAGATCCGGAAGGTATCCACGATATGCGCGACTTGATTGTTCGAATCGCTCAAACCGGTAAGACCATTGTATTGGCTTCTCACCTACTCGATGAAGTTCAAAAGGTCTGTTCCGATTACGCGGTCTTAAAGAAGGGAAAGTGCATTCACAAGGGCAATGTGGAATCCGATTTGCTGGGCGATGGCGGATGGAGAATCAAGAGCAATGATCTCGACCTCCTTCAAAAAACGGCTCAAGAAATGTCGATTTTCAAATCAGTAAGCAAGGACGGAAACGTGCTCATCGTGAAGCCTGAAAATTCCATCCCTGGATCGGATCTCAACAACGCGTTTATGGATAAGGGCATTGTCCTTTCCGAGCTTTCGCCATCTCAAAATACATTGGAACAGAAGTTCCTCGAACTCTTAAAGACAAACCAATGATGCGCCTCTTCTACATCGAATGGCTCAAAGTTTCGAGGTCGAGATACTTCAAATGGATGATGGGCGCTTGGTTGCTCACCTTCCTCATCGTTCCACTTGGTGTCGACCAATTCTTGGACTTCCTAGAACGGAATGGGGATTTCATGCAAAATGAGCTGAACATCTCCCCATCAGCCTTTCCCATCTTCCACTTCTCTGACATTTGGCACAACTTGGCCTACGTGTACAAACTGACCACGGTCTTCTTGTGCATCATCGTCATTGTGAATGTGGGGCAAGAATGGGAGGAGAAAACCATCCGTCAGAATGTGATTGACGGCATGAGTAGAATGGAGTACTTCATGTCGAAGACCCTCCTTCTCGTTGGGTTCACTATCATCAGTACACTGCTTCTCTTTATACTCGGGATGATTCTCGCAGCCACTACAGAACAGGATATGTCTTGGTCGGCCATCACGGGCAATATCGATTTCCTTTTCGGGTACAGCTTGCACTTATTCCTCCATCTATCGGTAGCCATGTTGTTCATCAATGTGTTCCGAAAAGTGGGATTGACGGTGCTGCTGTTCATGGCCTATATGTACATCTTCGAGCCGCTTATTTTGGGCGGGTTCTTCCTGTACATGCATCACGAGAACGATTGGGTGAATTACACGCACTTCTTCCCTCTCGAGGCATCATGGAGAGCCGTGCCATCCATTCCATTCCAAAAGTACTTGATGATGTATGTGGCACCGCACTTGGATGCTACACGGGTTTACGTCGCTTTGATTTGGACCGGCTTAATCTTCTATTTCAATGCATTGCTCACAACGAAACGCGACTTGCGATAAGGCCGCATCTACTTGAGCAAACGTGAAGAAAGACCTATTTTCGCGGTCAGTAAATGACCGAAATGGAGAATCATCGCGAAATAGACCAGAAATGGCAGCAGTATTGGGCTGCGAATAACACGTATGCCGCTGAGGAAAACAGCGACAAGCCCAAGTTTTACGTATTGGACATGTTCCCGTATCCATCGGGGGCTGGCCTGCACGTTGGACACCCACTGGGGTATATTGCGAGCGACATCTTTGCGCGTTACAAGCGCCATAAAGGATTCAACGTATTGCACCCGATGGGATACGACTCGTTCGGACTTCCTGCCGAGCAGTACGCCATTCAAACCGGTCAACATCCCGCGATAACCACCGAGAACAACATCACGCGCTACCGTCAGCAGCTCGACCAGATTGGGTTTAGCTTCGACTGGAACCGCGAGGTGAGAACGAGCAATCCAGATTTTTACAAATGGACACAATGGATTTTCATCCAGCTCTTCAGTTCTTGGTACGACAAGGATGCGGATAAGGCGCGTTCCATCGACGATTTGGTGGATCACTTCAACGCCTTCGGAACCGCGAAGCTCAATACGCATTGTGGAGAGGAGATGGACTTCACCGCTGAAGATTGGTCGGGTTATTCTGAAAAAAAGCAAAGCGACATCCTGTTGAATTATCGCTTGGCTTACCGTTCTGAAAGCATGGTGAACTGGTGTCCAGATTTAGGTACCGTTCTCGCCAACGACGAAGTGAAAGACGGAGTATCGGAACGCGGTGGATATCCTGTAGTTCAAAAGAAGATGATGCAGTGGAGCATGCGTATTTCTGCCTATGCAGAGCGATTGCTTCAAGGCCTAAATGATATTGATTGGTCGGATGCGCTCAAGGAAACACAGCGCAACTGGATTGGTAAATCTAAAGGAGCCAGTGTTCACTTCCAGCTCGACGGACACGATGAGCAAATCGAAGTATTCACCACTCGCCCTGATACCATTTTTGGGGTGACCTTCATGGTATTGGCTCCAGAGCACGAGTTGGTAAATCAGATTACCACGGATGCTCAACGCGAAGAGATTACTGCCTATCAAGAAGCAGCAGCGCGTAAGAGTGAGCGCGACAGAATGATGGACACGAAGACGGTTACCGGTGCATTCACTGGAGCGTATGTAGTTCATCCATTTAGCGGGGAGAAAGTACCCGTTTGGATTGGCGATTATGTCTTGGCTGGATATGGTACTGGCGCTGTTATGGCCGTACCGGGTCACGATAGCCGCGACCATGCCTTTGCTTCGAAGTTTGAGTTGCCAATTGTGCAAGTAGTGGAAGGTGGCGATGTTGCCGAAGCTGCTGTAGACGCCAAGGAAGGCAAGATGATGAACAGCGACTTCTTGAACGGATTGGACGTGAAGGAAGCCATCGCAAAGGCGATTTCAGAAATAGAAAATAGAGGCATTGGTGCAGGTCAGGTGAACTACCGCTTGCGTGATGCGATCTTCGGAAGACAGCGTTACTGGGGCGAACCCATTCCGGTGTATTACGAGAACGGCATTCCGAAGACCCTTTCGGAAGACAAGTTGCCGCTTACACTTCCCGAAGTAGATAAATACTTGCCAACGGAAGACGGCGAGCCTCCATTGGCTCGTGCGAACGAGTGGCACACTCCGGAGGGACATCCTTTGGAAACGACCACCATGCCGGGTTGGGCGGGTAGCTCGTGGTATTTCTTGCGCTACATGGATGCGGGCAATGTAACCGAGTTCGTTGGCAAAGAAAAAGTCGCCTACTGGCAGAACGTTGATTTATACGTAGGCGGTTCCGAGCACGCTACCGGGCACTTGTTGTATGCTCGTTTCTGGCACAAGTTCTTGGCCGACCGTGGTTTTGTAACCACTCAGGAGCCGTTTAAGAAATTGGTGAATCAGGGTATGATTCAGGGACAAAGCGAAATAGCTGCGAAGCTCTTGATTATAGCAAAACTACCTGGTGGAGGAGATAAAGATCAACTACCTGACCCTTCAGCAATACAAATATTCGTTTCAAAAAGTTGGGGTGAAATAATCAACGGACAGTCGGACGGTGATTTGACACCTATTTTTGATACTATCAACGAGATTCTACAAAAGGAGACGAATCGCCAAAAAGAACTGAACCCTGAAATAAAGGGAAGTCTCAGTCTAGGCAGTAAGACTCTGACTATTCCATTCAATATGAATGTTGAATACGTTAGTCCAAATCATGTTCTTGATAGTGACAGAGCAAAGGTTGAAGACCCTCGTCTCTTAGGTGACAATTGCCACTTCATTCTTGAAAATTCTGAGTTCATAACAACTCCAGAAGTTGAGAAGATGTCCAAATCAAAGTACAATGTAAGAACCCCTGACCAGATTGTTGAACAATACGGCGCCGACGTTCTTCGCATGTACGAAATGTTCCTCGGTCCGATTGAGCACGCCAAACCATGGGACACCAAGGGCATAACAGGAGTTTCGAACTTCTTGCGCAAGATGTCGCGTTTGTTTGAGAACCTCTCCAACGACGAGCCAACTGCCGATGAATTGAAATCTTTGCACAAGTGCATCAAGAAGATCAACGAGGATATTGAGAACTTCTCTTTCAATACTTCCGTGAGTGCCTTCATGATTTGTGTGAACGAGCTCACCGAGCAAAAGTGTAGCAAGAGAGCCATCTTAGAACCTTTGACCATCCTTCTTTCGCCATTTGCTCCACATACCGCTGAGGAGTTGTGGGAGAAATTGGGTCATGCGCCAAGCGTTACCACCCAGGAATTCCCGACGCACAACAAAGACTATTTGGTGGAATCTTCCATTGAGTATCCAGTGCAATTCAACGGCAAGACGCGCTTTAACATCGCTGTTCCAGCCGACCTCGACCGAAAGGGAATCGAAGAAGCCGTAATGGCCGACGAGCGCAGCGCCAAGTGGATTGAAGGCTTGACAGTTCGCAAAGTGATTGTGGTTCCAGGAAGGATTGTGAATATTGTAGTGAACTAGAGAACTACGTGTCGAAATAAAGTAAACCGCCTCGATGTGAATTGGGGCGGTTTTTTTGTGGGGGCTTCTCAGCCCCGCCCAGTCTCAAGTTCGGAAATCTTATTCACAGTCTAAAGGCCAATACCCTATATCCTTCACGATGAAGGTCGTGCAATCGATGTCAAATACAAGCCCGGAATAACGTGCTTCATCTACTCGATACATAAACTGAAAATCATCAAAATCACTCTGCACCAATACGGAATCTAAGTGATATCGCACTTGAAATACTCTCTTCTGTTTAGCGGACAGTTCTAAATCGAACTCCTTTTCGTACTCCGCAATAAGTGAATCGTTCATCAAGCCCATAACGAGATAATCGAAGAACACTTTACCCGTATCGGCTTCTTCGTATGGGCAAATACTTGTTATGCAAGAAATCTTAACAGATGTGCCACACATATCTGCTGTGAGCACCATATTGCCGTCTTCTAACGTGTCAACACCACGAAGGATGAATGCCTGTGGCTCGGACAGTTCAACACGGCGGTTCGAGGTTATACTTGCACAACTGGCAAGCAGACCTATGACTACCAATAGAAGGGTGAATATTCTCATGAGAGCGAATGATGTTCTGACTTGGGGCTTCTCAGCCCCGCCCAGTCTCAAGTTCGGAAATCCTATCCGAACTGACAGGAATCTCATCCCGCAATTTTTAAACTTCAACTGTTCTTAACTAGCCGATTGTAGACGTTTACCATCCGACTAGCCGTGGGAGATATCGTAACTTAATGTTGGGGAGGAGGTTGGCGGCCCCGGGAACTAGTGTCAAGTCAACCTCCTGTTCTCTCCACTTCCACCAACAAAAAAGCCGCCCCAGTTTCCCAGGGCGGCTCTCATATATCCGTTGTTCAACGCCTACTGAAGCACGACTCTCATCGTCTTCTGTGCATTTCCAGATTCAATCTGAATCATGTAAATACCTGC
>JABXHW010000036.1 GCA_013373425.1 Flavobacteriia bacterium | reverse complement strand
GGCACCGCGCACGAGGAACTCCCCTCCTGCAACGAGCAACACTAGTCCGAGAACAATAAAGAGTAAGCTCTGCATATTACAGGCGTGTTGATCTTCTCACAGAATCTTTGAGATCATCAAGGGCTTGCTTGCCTTCGGTTAAGGCGTCCTTAGCATCCTTAACATCTTCATTCTGATCAGCACTCTGTGTGATTTCCTGCTTCAGCTCATTGGTGGCGTTTCGTACGTACTTTATGCCTTGTCCGAGTCCGCGCGCAATCTCAGGAATGCGCTTAGCTCCGAAGAACATAACGACGAAAATGAGGAGTACAAAAACCTCTTGAGTGCCAATGAAAAGTAACATTCCCATACACGGATTAATAGAGCTACAAAAGTAGGAATCTTTAAGGTGTAAAACGAGGAATCATAGACTTATAGACTATCAGACAAATGGACTTATAGACTGTCAGACTTGAAGGCTGTTGGGTAGTGAGTTCTATGAAGGGAGAGCAAAAAAAATCCCGACAATCTGAGACTGCCGGGATTTTGATGATGTATTAGGGAGACTTACTTGTTGTCTTCTCCTTTGTCCTTCGTTGTATCGTAAACAATTGGAGTTGCTACGAACAATGAAGAGTATGTACCTACGAGAACACCTACTGTGATGGCGAAGATAAATCCGCGGATTGATTCACCACCGAAGATCAAGATGATCAATAGTACTACCAAGGTAGTCATAGAGGTGTTGAGTGTACGGCTCAATGTTCCGTTCATCGCTGAGTTCAAGATGCTCTCCAAGCTGCGCTTCTTGTGATAGTGAGAGTAGTACTCACGAACACGGTCGAATACAACCACCGTATCGTTCAACGAGTAACCAATCACGGTTAGAATTGCCGCAACGAAAGCTTGGTCAACTTCCAACTGGAATGGCAAGATTCCGTCGAAGATGGAGAAGATACCAAACACGATTACAACGTCGTGGATAATCGCTGCGATTGCACCGAATGAATACTGTGGCTTGTTGAATCGAACCAAGATATACACGAAGATTACGAGCAATGAGAAGAATACAGCCCAAACCGCTGCACGCTCAATGTCATCTGCAATCGTTGCACCTACTTGGCGAGATTGTACAATACCCGTATTGTTATCCGGATTCAAGAATGTTTCGAAGTCCACTTCATTGGCGTAGAACTCCTTCACCCCTTCGTAGAGCTCTTGTTGAATCAACATATCTACATCTGCACCAGATTGTGCATAGCGGTATTCTGTGGTAATCACAACCTGAGATGGCTCACCCAATGTTTTTACGATTGGTGTAAAGTGCTCACCTTCTTCGTTCACGAAGTGCTCGCTCAAGCTGCTTGCAATTCCTGTCACCTCAACTGGCTGGTCGAAACGAACCGTGTAACTACGTCCTCCCAAGAAATCAACACCCAAGTTCAAGCTCTTTGTTGCCAATGACCCGATGGACACAGCGATCAAAAGACCACTGATGATGTAGGCCACCTTGCGACGGTTGATGAAGTTGAAGTTTGCTTTCTGAAGAATTCCTTTAGAGAATCCAGTAGAGAACGGAATGTTCTGAGTCTTTCTCAATCTCCATTCAAACACCAAACGAGTGATGAAGATCGCTGTAAATACAGAAGAGAAAATACCGATAATCAAAGTCGTTGCGAAACCGCGGATAGGGCCTGTTCCGAAGATGGCCAAGGCGATTGCAGTCAACAACGTAGTAATGTTCGCATCAATGATGGCGCTGTAAGAGAACTTGTAACCGTCACGGATCGCCAAGCGCGTATCCTTACCGTTTGCCAATTCCTCTCGAATACGCTCATAGATGATTACGTTCGCATCAACCGCCATACCGATGGTCAATACGATACCTGCCATACCTGGAAGTGTGAGGACAACCCCTGCACTCGCAAGTACACCAAAGATGAAGAGCATGTTCACCAACAATGAGATATCAGCAGCGATACCTGCAAAGCTGTAGTAAAGAATCATGTAGATCATTACTACTAGGAAGGCAATCATAAATGAGTTCAAAGAAGCGCTAATCGCCTCAGCACCCAAGGTTGGTCCAATCACGTCACTTTGAACGATGCGCGTTGGAACTGGAAGCTTACCTGTTCTCAATACTGTAGAAAGGTCGTCTGCCTCTTCAGGAGTAAACTGACCACGGATAGAAGTACGTCCACCTGCAATCTCCTCGTCTACACCAGGAGCAGAGTAAACCACGTCATCCAATGTGATGGCGATATATCCTCTACGGCCTGGGTTCTCACCACCCGGGTTGAACTCTTGTGTATCGAATTGATCTGGCTGCTGTGAAAGTGTACGTGTAAGCTCTGCCCATTGAACAGAACCACGCCCGTTCATCGCCAAAGTAACTACTGAGTTACCGTTTTCAAAGTCTGGACGAGCATCTGTAACAACCTCACCATCCATTGGTGCATTTCCATCGCGGTCGCTTTGAAGCGCATACATCGCGAGGTAGCCGTTGTTTGCATCCGGGCGACCAAACACGAACTTCGCGTAACGAAGCTGTGAACCGCGCAACGCCTCAACTTGAGGAATGCGGAGGTAGTCCATCAACAAGGCAGTATCCTGAGGCTTCACAAAACCTACAACTGGACCAGGAACGAACTGCAATTGCTGATTCGCATTCTGACGCCAGTTAGGAAGGAAGATATCGTATAGTGGGTTGAATGCTTGCTCTGCAGCAATCGCAGCAGAGTCAGCAGTAGTAGTATCTGCAGAGGCAACGGCAGTATCGCTTTCAAGCTCCTCACCCATGAAATCGTCTACGTTGAAATCGTCATTATCAACCTCATCCACTTGATCAGCAACTGCATCAACAACCTCTTCGTTGCCTTCAGCTTCTTCAACTGCATTTGGATTGTCAACAATATCGCGTAACGCTGTATTTACTTGATCCATGTAAGGAATAACCTCGTATCCCTTGAACGCTCCCCAGAACTTAAGCTCTGCTGTTGGAGTAATACCGGTCTTGATACGATCCGGGTTCTTTACACCTGGAAGCTCTACCAAGATTCTACCTGTTCCTTCCAAACGTTGGAGGTTAGGCTGAACCACACCGAATTGGTCGATACGTGCCTTTAGGACGATATAAACTTGCTCAACCGCTTTGTCAACTTCACCGAGGATGTAGTTTTTGTACTCTTCGTTAGTAGCATCTAGACTACCGAGAAGTTCTGACATCTTACGTGTACCGAAGAACGCTGGGTTCTTGTACAAGCGATTATTGCCTTCTTCGGCGATGAGCTTGTCCAACTCTTCGAAGAATACTTCTGCGTAAGCACGGTCTGTGTTTGTTGAAGCTTCGTCAGCATTTGCGAGAGCTCTGCGGAAAGTAGGATCATCTGTTCCGTCGGCCAACTCAAGAAGAATGTCGCGAACTGAAACCTCGAGAATGAGGTTCATACCACCTTTAAGGTCAAGACCAAGGTTGATCTCTTCCTCTTTTACTTCTGCATAGGTCCACGTTAATGATTCCGTACCGAGATCAATCACCGGCTGGGTCAACATAGAGTCCAGATAATTCTGTTCTCTTTCGGCATCGCCATTTGCATATTCTGCTGCGTCTGCTGCTACGCGGTTTGAAACCACTGTAAAGGACAACTCGTAGATACAGATCAACGAGAATACAATTGCAAATAAGCGGATCACGCCTTTGTTCTGCATGATAGCGTTTTTTTAGCGTATGGGTTTTCTGATAACGCGCAAATATATGCAACTTAATTTCAACTTTCCTAACTTCCGTTAACTCATTGAAGGCCTGTAAATACAGGGGATTTCCTACCTTTATTTGTTGGAAAATAAACACAACATGAAAAGACACTTTCTCTTTACTCTCTCTCTACTTAGTGTTACCCTTTTCGGACAGCGTGAATTCGAGTTCAAAAGCTACTTAGATGCTGATGTAACTCGCAATGGTTCAGTGCTCCAAAACGGTTTCGCCGTTGGTATGAATAACCCTCAGTTTAGTCCTATTGATATGGACCTGGATGGGGTAGACGATCTCTTGGTATTCGACCGCGATGGCGACATCCTTTTACCCTACTTAACAGTGGGCTCAGGAGCGAATACTCATTATGAGTTCGCACCGGAGTATATCGACTCCTTCCCTCAAGACATGATCAGCATTGTCCACTTGGTGGATTTCAATTGCGATGGTAAGCGCGATATCTTTTACAAAGTGGTAAACGGCGTAGGTGTTTATGAGAACACCAGCACCAACGGTAAGCTCTCTTTTGATTGGGCTCTTGGTACCGACCCACTTCTGACCTGCACTTTCGCAAATGGTCAAACTTCTCAAGTGTACGTTCTCAGTACGGATATTCCGGTTTTTGATGATGTAGATGGAGATGGTGACATCGATATTCTATCCTTCGAATTCTCAGGGACTCAAATCAACTTTTACGAAAACACGAGTTCTAATAACTGCGGACTCGAATTCTATCTAAAAAGAGAATGCTGGGGTGGTTTCCGAGAAGACCCTAATAATAATGGAGTTGAAATCGACGCATGTATTCCAGGGGCCGCTCCTCCTTTCGAACCAGAAACAGGAATGCACGCAGGTTCCACCATCTTGTCGATTGACTTGGATAACGACGGACTTGAAGAGCTCATCTTAGGAGATATATCTTTTGGAGAATCTGTGATGCTACCGAACTCCGGAACACCAGATAGCGCTTATGTTGGAACTCAATTTAACAACTGGGCTCCTGACGGACAAGTTCCTATTGAACTGTATGTGTTCCCTGCACTTTATAATATGGATGTAACCTTTGATGGGGTGCCGGACTTGGTAGCCGCGCCCAACATCATGCCTTCCAAGAACGTTCGTCAGGTTTGGATGTACGAGAACACTGGCACCACCGCTAACCCTACATATGCGTTCAGAGATAGCAGCTTCCTTCAGTCGTCTATGATTGACATGGGCGAAGGTGCTTTCCCAACTTTCGTTGATATCAATGGAGACGGTCTACAGGATATCGTTGTCGGCAACCGCGGTGAATGGGTGAGCGGAGGCAACTACACCTCAGCGCTTTGGTACCTAAAGAACACCACCGTTGGCAACACTATCTCATTTGAAGTAGTCTCCGAGAACTTCATTTCATTTAGCGGAATTTCAGATCCACTCTCACCTATTCCAACTTTTGCCGATATGGATAATGATGGCGACTATGATATGGTCGTTGGATTCGAGGATGGAAAGCTTGCCTATTACGAGAATACCGGTTCACTCATCAACCCAAGCTTCACCTTGGTCAATCCAAACTATGGAGGGATTGACGTCGGACAAAATGCATCGCCGGAGCTATACGACTTGAACAATGACGGTCAGATGGATCTACTCATTGGCGAGAAAACAGGGAACGTCAATTACTACCAAAACAACGGTAGCGGTTTCACTCTCGTCACGGAAAACTTCGGAGGTATCAATCGCGATAGATTTGGTCAGTTGCAAGGATACGCTATGCCGCGCATGTACGATTACAATGGTCGAGATCAACTCATGGTAGGAAGTGAATACTTGGGTATTGCTCAATTCGACTCTGCTCAATCCATCGTTTCTCAACCTTCTGTGCACACAGCACAATTCGGAACGGCTACCACCAGCACTACAACTTCAGAAGAGACTCCTTTTGGGGCCACCAAGCGCACGGGAAGGAATCAATTCCTCTATCGTGCGTCTGAATTACAGGCTCAAGGTTTCACCTATGGGCAAATTGAGAAGATTGAGTTCAACGTAACGACCTCCAACACTTCTAACAGCATCACGAACGGTATTACTATCCGAATCGCAAATACAGATTCTACTGAAATCAGTGGGTTCCAAACCGGTCTAACTACGGTATACGATTACAATATGCCAGTATCACCAGGCTGGAACGATGTGACCTTCTCTACCCCTTTCATCTGGGATGGCACTTCCAACATTGTCGTTGAAATTTGCTTCAGCAGAAACTTGCCTTTGGTAGATAATCCAGTGGAAGCCACAGATGTTGGATTTAATTCCAATGTATATGGAGATTACACAGGTTGGAACAGCAACACTTCTAATGGCTGCAATATGCCTTTTGGAGGAGTTTCATCCTTACGCCCTAATACGCGCTTCACAGTTCGTCCGATTACTCCGGCAGCAGGGAACGTTCTTGAAGGTTACCATCGCATGAATGCCGATTTTGCCGATTTGGATAACGACAATTATCCTGAAGCCATCATCGGTACATTTAATGGTGGTCTCTTATTAATGAAAGGTCAGCAGCTGAGTATTGGAATTGAAGAAGAAACCATCAACCCACATCTTGAAGCCACTATCTATCCGAACCCTACACAGGGGCGTTTCACCGTGGTTCTAGATGATGCGGAACCTGCTGATTACCGCGTTTATGATCTCAACGGTAGACTTCAGCGTTTTGGCTCGTTCGAATCGAGAACTGACATCGATCTGAGTGATTTGGCAAATGGTGTGTATATTCTGCATGTGGTACAAGACCAACAGAGCAGCTATGCAAAAATCATCAAACAATAAGGAGGGTACAGATCCCGAGGTAATTCTGTTTTACGACGGATATTGTGCCTTGTGCAATGGAGCTGTGAGCTGGATACTTCGATGGGATAAACGCCAGCGATTTCATTTTGCCGCTTTGCAAAGTGAAACTGGAGAGCGCTTTATTAATGCGAATCCGGAGTTTCGAAAGATTGACAGTATCATTTTGAAGGATCACGAAAGGATCTACACGCATTCATCCGCG
Organism: Flavobacteriia bacterium; assembly: GCA_013373425.1. Lineage (GTDB taxonomy): Bacteria > Bacteroidota > Bacteroidia > Flavobacteriales > Schleiferiaceae > Phaeocystidibacter. The sequence goes on along the minus strand of JABXHW010000036.1, from coordinate 802 downwards.
GTTCTAAGAGTCGTGCACATCACTGGTGGACTTTGGCGACTATTTGAAATCTTTTGGATTGTTCCGAAGTTTCTTCGGGATTGGATCTATCGTGGAATCGCCAAGATTAGATATCGGCTATTTGGCAAATACGACGCCTGCCCGATGCCGCCAGTGAAATGGCGTTCACGATTCCTCTTCTAAAAATAGAAAAGCCCCTCTAGCACATGCCGGAGGGGCTTCTTATATCAAATGACTATATCGATTATAACTCGAGTGCGTCGTTCATTGCGCGAACGGCCTCTGCACTCTTATCGAATAGCGCTTGCTCTTCGTCATTGAGCTTGTAGTCAACAATCTCTTCCCAACCGTTGCGTCCAATAACAACTGGAACACCTTGGCAAAGATCAGACTGACCGTACTCTCCTTCGAGGTACACAGAACATGGCATCACTTTCTTCTGGTCGCGGACAATGGCTTCAACCAAAGCTGCTCCAGCTGCACCTGGTGCATACCAAGCAGAAGTTCCAAGAAGACCAGTAAGTGTCTTACCACCTACCATCGTTTCTTCAGCTACCTTCTTCATCTCATCTTCAGAAAGGTAGTTTGATACAGGAGAAGAATTCTTCTGTGCAAGGCGAGTCAATGGAAGCATTGTCGCATCACCGTGACCAGCGATCACTACACCTTGAACATCGTTCGGGTTACAGTTCATAGCCTCAGCCAAGCGGTACTTGAAACGAGCGCTATCAAGGATACCACCCATACCGATTACGCGGTTTTTAGGAAGACCTGAAGTTTTAGCCGCCAAGTAAGTCATTGT
>JABXHW010000010.1 GCA_013373425.1 Flavobacteriia bacterium | reverse complement strand
CTGAGCCAGGATCAAACTCTCCATTGTAAGATGTTTGAAACTGTTGTATTCATCAGGCGTCTTCTTTACCTTAAGGATCTCTCTAAAGTCCTCTCAGGGTTTGGCTTTTCCTTTCTTCTTCGTACGCAATATGTTAAAGAACTTCTTTCTGTTTTTACCCTTTCTCGCTAACAACTCGAAAGCCGTTTAACTCGTAAGGGGCGGCAAAAGTAAAACACGTTTCACTCCTGCGCAACTTTTGAGATTAAAAAAATCAAAAAAGTTTTTTCATTATTTCAGAACCCTTTACTCGGCTTCGAACTTCTTCGAAACGTCTGTTGCAAAGGGACGGCAAAGATACTGACTCATCTTCTCTCTAGCCAAGCTTTTTTTGAAAAATATTTTTCATCCAAAACCCGCTCTCCTTCTAGGCTCAGCAATCATTCGCATCACCACTATTCAGCACCTTTTCTCAATGAACTTCCCCCGTAAGAGGGCTGCAAATGTAAGGACAAGTTTTCACCTAAAACAAGCTTTACTAGAAGATATTTTGAGGAAGAATTCAAATGGAGATATAAGCTGTTTTCAACGTGCTGAAAACTAAGCCTGTCAGTGTGGAAATACGGTGAAAGTTTTTTTGATGGTGAGCCGGGTTGGTGGTGAACGAATGAGCTGGTGAGCTGGTGAGCTAGTGAGCTAGCGACCTCGTTACCTAGTATTCCCTAGCCCTACATACACCCTCACGTACCTACGTCCCGACAAAAAAAAGTCCCGCCGAAGCGGGACTCTCATTTTCTCTCGTGAAGTGTTAAGCCTGACCAGTTGGTCCTCCGAAGTTCAAAGGAACTCCTGGCTGCTCCCCCTCTTGTATCTCTCCGTGCATTTGCTCGTAGCGGGCTACGTTTTCTGCAAGTGCCTTAGCGAGACGCTTTGCGTGTTGAGGGGTGAGAATAACCCGAGATTTAACTCGCGCCTTAGGAAGTCCAGGCATCACCTGAACGAAATCCACTACGAACTCCGAATGACTGTGGTTGATAATAGCCAAATTGCTATAGGTACCATCCGCAGATTCTGGGGTGAGCTCAATATTGAGCTGATTGCCCTGCTTCGGGTCTTTTGGATCTCCTCCTTCCATAGTGCGTGTTATTCTGCGCTTTCTACTTCAACGTCTTTATTTGCCATCATCTTATCGTAGTCTTCTTTAGAACCTACAACAGACTTGTAATAGTGCTTGATACCGGTACCGGCAGGGATTCTGTGACCTACAATCACATTCTCCTTCAAACCTTCAAGTGTATCCACCTTACCTGCAACTGCAGCTTCGTTCAAGACCTTAGTAGTCTCCTGGAACGATGCAGCTGACATGAACGACTTCGTCTGCAACGAAGCTCTTGTGATACCCTGTAGGATGGTTACCGCAGTAGCTGGCTTAGCATCACGTGCAACAACCAAGGCCTTATCAGCTCTCTTCAAGCGAGAGTTCTCATCGCGCAACTGACGTGCGTTGATGATCTGACCGGCACGAAGTGTATCGCTATCGCCTGGCTCTTCTACTACCTTCTTATCAAAGATTCTGTCGTTCTCCTCGATGAAGTCACTTACATGAATCAAGTTACCTTCCAAGAAGCTAGTATCACCCGGATCCTTAATGTCAACTTTACGCATCATCTGGCGAACAATCACCTCGAAGTGCTTATCGTTGATTTTCACACCCTGGAGACGGTATACTTCCTGAACCTCGTTCACCAAGTACTCCTGAACTCGAGTTGGACCTTGAATCGCCAAGATATCGCTAGGAGTAATCGCACCATCGCTCAACGGCATACCTGCCTTTACGTAGTCATTCTCCTGAACGAGAATCTGCTTAGACAAGTTGATCAAGTACTTGCGTTGCTCACCGGTACGAGACTCGATGATGATCTCACGGTTACCGCGCTTGATTTTACCATAGCTTACAGTACCGTCGATTTCACTCACAACAGCTGGGTTAGATGGGTTACGTGCTTCGAAGAGCTCAGTAACTCGTGGAAGACCACCCGTGATATCACCCGCTTTCGCAGATTTACGTGGGATCTTAACCAAAATCTTACCCGACTTGATTTCTTCGCCTTCGTTCACCATCAAGTGTGCTCCAACTGGCAAAGTGTAGTGCTTCACCTCTTCACCCTTCTTGTCCAAAATTTGGATAGTTGGGATGAGCTTCTTGTTACGTGAATCAGCGATAACCTTATCCTGGAATCCAGTTTGCTCGTCGATTTCAACCTTGTAAGTGATACCTTGAACGATGTCTTGGTATCCAATCTTACCTGGGTGCTCGGCGATGATCACAGCGTTGTAAGGGTCCCAAGCACAAATCTCGTCGCCTTTCTTCACTTTCTGACCATCCTTAACAACGAGGTTCGAACCGTAAGGAACGTTACTCGTCATAACTGCAATACCCGTTTTTTGGTCAACGACCTTAACTTCACCGGTACGGCCGATTACGATCTCAACTTTATTTCCATCTCCGTCCTCACCTGATACGGTACGAACATCATCAAATTCAATAACACCGTCGAATTTCGCACGGAGTGTGTTTTCCTCTGCAATGTTACCTGCAGTACCACCCACGTGGAATGTACGTAGTGTAAGCTGTGTACCTGGCTCACCAATCGACTGTGCCGCGATTACACCAACAGCTTCACCCATTTGTACCTCTTTGTGCGTAGCGAGGTTACGACCGTAACACTTCGCACAGATACCGCGCTTGCTCTCACAAGTCAATGGTGAACGTACTTCAACCATATCAATAGGAGACTCCTCGATGCTTCGTGCAATCTCTTCACTGATGATTTTACCTCCTTCGATGTAAACTTCACCAGAAAGTGGATCTACCACATTGTTCAGAGCCACACGACCAACGATTCTCTCGTACAAAGACTCAACGGTTTCCTCGTTCTTCTTCAATGCTTGTACTTCGAGACCACGGAGTGTTCCACAATCGTCTTCCATAACGATTACGTCCTGTGCAACGTCAACCAAACGACGAGTCAAATAACCCGCATCGGCCGTCTTAAGTGCGGTATCCGCTAGACCTTTACGTGCACCGTGCGTAGAGATAAAGTACTCGAGAATCGATAGTCCCTCCTTAAAGTTTGAGATAATCGGGTTCTCGATAATTTCTCCACCGCTAGATCCAGATTTTTGTGGCTTGGCCATCAAACCACGCATACCTGATAGCTGACGAATCTGCTCTTTAGAACCACGGGCTCCAGAATCCAACATCATATAGATAGGGTTGAATCCTTGACGGTCCGTTGTCAAGTCGTGCAT
>JABXHW010000062.1 GCA_013373425.1 Flavobacteriia bacterium | reverse complement strand
GAACCTACGACCTTCGGGTTATGAGCCCGACGAGCTACCAACTGCTCCACCCCGCGATATATGTTTGAGACTGTCAAGACAGTAACTCTTCGTTATTGGGAGTGCAAATGTAAGTCAGCATTATGGACTGTGCAACATGTTATGCCGACTTTTTTCACTCACACCTTCGCCGTCTTCCACTTTCCTCTAGTAAACAACCATAGTGTGAAGATTCCCACTGCTGCTTCAGAGAAGAATACCGCCCAGAAAACACCCGACTCGGCCCAGTCGTATTCGATGGCAAGCAGGTAAGCGAGTGGTATTTGGATCATCCAGAAAAATACCAAGTTGATAAAGGTTGGAGTTCGCGTATCGCCCGAGCCGTTGAAAGCCTGAACGCTTACCATCCACCAGCCGTATATACAGTATCCATAGGCGAGAATTTGTAACCATTCACCACCTATCTGAATTACGCGGGCATCGTCTGTGAAAATGGCAATGAGCTCTTCGTTGTAGAAGTAATAAACCAGCGATACGGCGATCAGGAAGAACATATTATAGACCCCAATCTTCCATACGGCGGCCTCGGCTCTATCGGGTTGGTCGGCGCCCAAGTTCTGACCCACGAGCGTCGCCGCGGCATTCGACATGCCCCAAGCTGGCATCAAGGTGAAGAGCATCACGCGTAGACCGATGGTTGCACCAGCGACAGCCTCACTTCCAACATCAGCCAAGATGCGCATCACAAAGATCCAAGAGGTCATGGCAATGAGCATTTGTCCAATGCCTCCCAGTGAGGTTTTAATGATATTCAGCATCATCTCGCCATTCCAGTATATGTCTTTCAGTAAGACCCGAATGTGCTTTCCTCCTTTGGCCAAGATATAGAGCTGAACGGCCACTGCAATTCCTCTTCCTGTGGTGGTGGCAATCGCCGCTCCCTCAATACCCATTGCTGGAATAGGGCCGTAGCCGAAGATGAGTAGCGGATCGAGAATCATATTGAGACCATTCGCAATGATGAGTACCCACATGGCGATGGACGCATCGCCGGCACCACGGAACACCGCATTAATCACAAATAGCAAAATGATAATGCCATTGGCGCCCAACATCCATTGGGTGTAATGGTAACCGGTCGTCTGACTCCAGGCATCGCCGCCCATCAAATCCAGTAACTCAGGTGCATAGAAGATTCCCGCAATGGCAAAGGGAAGGGATATCAATAAGGATAGGAGTATGGCTTGGACCGCTGAAGTTCCAGCATCCTCCTTTCTCTTCTCACCAATTCGACGCGCAATGATAGCGGTCACTGCCATAGCAAGTCCCATGGCCAATGAATACAGAAGAAAGAGATAGGTTTCAGTTAGTCCAACGGTAGCGACGGCCGATGAGCCCAGCTGGCCTACAAAGTATATATCGACAACTGCAAAAGTAGACTCCATGACTAATTCCAAAATCATTGGAACGGCCAACAGAAAGATGGCCTTCTTCAAATCAAGAGTAGTGTAATCTGCATCGGTGCCGCGAATCGCATCGCGCAATGCAGCGAAAAGTGATTTCTTCTCTATCGGGGTATCGTCGAGTACTTGTGGTTCTTCCATGGGTTAGTTCAGTTGATTGGAGTAAGGTACGATGAAAAGGGGGTAAAATAGGTTTTAAGGGATTCAGGGTTTTAAAGGGTTCAGGGAGATAAAGGAGAAAGTCACGGGTAGAGGAAGGGGGTGGCGAGTAACGGGAAGGGCGGGAGAGGGGTTCACTCAGTTTTTAAGTTCGCAGGAACGCAGGAACGCAGGAACGCAGGGGGACATGTATTCGCGAAATTACTTGTTCATGTGCAGTCGTGTTTACGAGGCACAACATTTTTGCTGGCGTCGGTTAGGAACCCGACGAAAGGAACATGGAAATCCATCTTAACTATCTTCGTGGTTCAATTCTTCGCTCATGAAATCAAAGATTGGATTCATTGTTCTTGTGTCTCTTAACGTGGTGGCCTATCTCCTAGTTATTGGCATGTCAGTGAGTACAGGTAAGAGTTATGTTCCAACGTTAGGAACGTATGTTTTAAGTGGTGTTTTACTTTGCTTCGCGATTCTAATTCGCTTTAGGATTAAGATTTGGAAGACTCTTTTCGGCTATTTTTTGATTGCCATGGCATTTACGCCTTTCTTTCTTCCCTTTTCATTGCAAATTGGAATTGTGCATGTCTATCCTTTAATAATATTGGCTTTTCATCTCAAATGGAATCCATCGGTCCGACATGACTTCCTGAAGCCTTTCCAGCCGAACCCTTCAGAAGTGAGTGACGATGAAGTTTTGGACGCGACGGTTCAGCGATTCAAAAATAAGTTTGCAGGTAGAAGCAAAAGTGAACTTCAACAATTGGCTTCTGATCCAGCTCGCACAATTGCTGCCCGGACGGCTGCAAAACAATTGCTTGATGATGCGAAGGGCTCAAGGTCTTGAGTGTCTACATAGGTACTCATGTATTCATGTACCCAGGAACGCAGGGGGACATGTATTCTCGAAAGCTCGCCAAGTGAGTATTGAGTATCCGGCATCCAGTATTCCTACAGAACTCCCTAGCCTCTTAAGTCGAGCTACCCTCAACTCGTGCTAGTTTGTACCCAGTACCCAGTACCCATTTGTAAGAAAAATATTACGCCCCGCGACCAGCTGGTCGCATTTATGTACTCGAAACGACGTCCTTTTAATTTTCGTCTTTTTACATTGCACTTGTCCGTTCCCCTACCACCAAAAACTTAAGCTAATAGCTATGAAAAATGGCACGTTAGTCCTATGCCGTCAATTGCTGACGGTGATAGGAGTGATTAGCGGTGGTGTGATTACCGCACAATTCAATCCAATTAATGACAGTACTTCGGCGCGTTACAGATGCGAAGTTGAGGAGTATACTGTCGCTACTATTCTCAATCTGGATTCGATTCAGCAAATCGATCTTTCGGAGCGAGATCTACTCAAACCTATGTACCGTCGATTTAAAATGACGAGAGGCGTTAACGCTCAGCATGAGCCGTATTTCCAGATCGAAACTTTCGAGGCAACAACCGTCGAAGATTGGATGAGTATTTCGCATTATAATTTGCTGACGCCTACTGGGAGCTATGGATTGTCAGCGACTGGTGAAGTTGAATATCACTTCACCAATAATGCAATTGAGAACCAGGATATAGCCGATGTAACGAGCGCCAATATGTCGGATGGTTTTCAGCCCCTATTGATGTTTTTCCCCACACTTCGTAGTAAGTATGTTTCCGAAGCGATTCAAGATGGAGCTATCCTAACCGAATTATCCGATGGTATTTTCAAACTTTCTTGGGCTAATAAGGAGGTCACAATTGATCCCGATTTGAAGGAAATCACTCGTGAGTTGATTCATGCGGATAGGATAGAAAAGATTGTTGAAGGCTACTCTTTGTTCGCACCTTATGGATACGCCGTTAGTTATCGATATTCCGAATCAACTCGAACTGATATCCCCCATCCGGTGACGTTTAAGACCGTTCAAGGATATTCGAATCACGTGATTGAAGATCAGGGTAACATAATACCGAAGTATACGGAGAAAGCCTTGATAGAAATCTATCCAGTTCCTGTTCAAGGAGAGTACGAGGTTGTGTTTAAAGGTGTTCCAGACGCTCAAGTGTCTCAAGTGCTCATTCACGATTTCATGGGCAATCTTGTAGCCACTCACGTTTCACCTCAAGTGTCGCGAGATGTGATGGTCCTTGACGCTTCCACCTATCCTTCGGGCGTCCTAATTGCAGTGGTTTACACGCAGCAAGGCGTCTATACCCAAACCTTTACCAAATCTTAAATCGACCGTCATGAAGAAGTACATTCTACTATTAATTCTCGGCTGGTCGTTCGGCGCAGCTGCACAATTTACACTCACCACGGATTCCATTCATCGGGAGGAATTCGACCCGGGCCAAGGCACTATTTCGCCACTCACAAATGCACCTGATAATACCCCAAAAGTGGTCTATTGGATACACGGGTTGTCCGGAAATTCACAATCGTGGTCAAGAGTTCAAGAAGTTACAGATGGCGATGATACTGTCCCAGGATATCCAATACGACGTTCATTTGGTTATGTAGTTGATTACTCTGGTCAGGAGAATCGTGTGATGGATGGTCTTGCTGGCTGGGTACATGGTGAGGTTGAAAACTGGCGAAGTGTTCCCGCCAGAACCGATACACTTAATCGACATACCGATATCATAGTGGCGCATAGTCAGGGGGGTATTGTTGCCCGCACAATGCGGAAACGACATCTGCAGGATTCAGCTAGGTTTCCGTTGCCAATTAAGCATATAGCAACCTTTGGGACCCCACATGGTGGTGCGATGATTATTAATAGTACGCGTCCATCGAATGGGGAGGCTCAAAAGTGGATTAATGTTGGTTGTAACAGATTATCGGCCGCTGAAATCCAAACCTTCGTGGGTAGTGTATGGTGGTTGGATCAAATAGTGAGTCCAGGTACTGTTCAGCGCTTTGCAAGCGTGACTTGTAACGGGTTGAACAAGACGGTTTTACCTATCATCGTCGATTCATTCAGAAAACCATCTGCAGCAGACTTTGCAGTTGGTGCAAATCATCTCAATAACTTGAGAAATGTGGCCAATCGCGATTCGATTGCTGTTGTTGCATTTTATGGAATTGAAGAGGAGCCAGTTCTTTGGAGGAACATGGGCAGCTTGACCTTCACAAAGGATACGAGCTTATCGGGTTCCATACTAACCACGAATCCATTCGGACTAAACGATGATGACCAGCTCCCAGACTTTATTAATGGGAAGATTCAGGATTATCGAGTCAAGCAATACCGCACCCGAGATTATCAACAGAGGAAGATTTATAAAGGCGCAGAAAGCTGGCTGGAAACGGCGAATCTATCTTGGAAAAGACTGATTGGTGCCCGATTTGATTCGATCTATCAGGATGGATACTTGTGTGTATGCGGATTGAATGGGATGCCTTTCAAGGTGAGTTCAAGAGCGGATTGTTATGCTACATGCCCGCCACCTCCGCCAAGTGGTACAGGTCGCTTCTCCACCTTCGAAGATTTGTTGAATTACTACATCGGGATTACTCCGAACATTGTTCATCATGTCACAGAAATTCCAAATGATGGATTGGTGACGGGACCGACGCAGGTGGATTATCCAGGTTCGTTTCATGTTAAAATGGAAGGTGCTAATCATGCTCAAATGAGGAACATGCCGCAGACCCGTGATGGATTGAAGAAACTGTTCAACGGAGATTACGGTAGAGGTTTCACAATTCCCAAGAGATGAGAGTAGTCTTAATCATATTTGCTTCTAGCATTCTTGCATGCTGCCGTCCAGAAGTTCTGGATAGTCCTCCGATTCAATCTGATAAAGACAAATTCGAAGTTATCTGGAAGGTGTCAATAACTAACGGTCTCTACTCCATCTCCATGGACCCTTTGTTATTCCAAGATATGGTAGTGATAAATTCAGAGTATCCGTTGCATGGAGAGCACGCTCCCGTGATGTTTCTGGACACAGTTGACGGGTCGATAGAGCATTTATGGTCGGCAACTCCTAACCAGATTGATTCCTATGGAGACTATCAGGCAGCAGTAGATGGTGATTTCCTGATGTTAGGTAGTCACTTAAGAATTGATTGCATGAATATGTCGACTCGTCAAACCAACTGGGTCGCTACCATGGAGCTCAACTCCCCTTACATATACGCAAACAATGGTTTTGTTTATAGAGGGATAATGCACACTTGGCATAATGGTAGGAACAAAGGAGCAAGTTTGATGAGGGCCTCTGTTTCAACGGGTGAATGGGATACAGTTTACACATTAGTACAGACCGGCCGATATGCACCTTTCTTTGATGCCGTTGGTTTTGGGAATCTGTCTAACGGTGATGAGGTCATAGTTTGGAAGAATAGAAGTGAACACACTTCACAGCCTGATATCACAGAAATTTTAGCCTATAACCTCACTGCAGATTCCTTGATGTGGCGTAATAGAGATCATGAGGTGGGGTCGACCATTCAGCCCGTTCAGATTTATCAAGGCAGAGTGTATGCCATGCTTTATGATAGGATGATTGCACTCGACTTGATGACAGGAAAAACCATTTGGAATCAAGATTTTTCCTCTCGTAATTTCACTCTTCCTCAGTTCTTTTCAGAGGGTGAATTTTATATAGACCAGAATCGGATGGTGGTGAAAGGACCAAACAAAGAGATTTTGATTGTTGGTCTACACTCAGGAGTATTGGCTAATGTGATTGACAATGAGCATTATGGGATACACGATCCGTTTGCCTATTTCGAGGGGAAGCTCTTTTTCGGAAACGACGCTGGTCTTTCTGTCATTGATGCTTACACAGGAGAGTCTCTTATCGAAACTCGTCAAGTCGAACACCTTGGGGACATCAAATGTCAAATCTTGATTGACCCGGCTCGAAGGGTACTTTATACGCATGACGGGTATTACCTCTACTGCGTCAAAATCCCAGAAAACCTATAAACGTCAAACCAATCTGCCTAACCACGCTCCAGAGATGGAGTGGCAGTCCCACGGCTTGAAGGTAACTTCAGGTCGTGGGTTTTTTACGTGGGGACGGATGGATTTGGGGAGGTGGGGAGGTGAGTGCGCGCGAATCTCGTTGCTCTTTCCCAATTTCCGTAACTTACTCCTCAACACACTCAAACTGACCTCATGAAATCGCTCTCACTGTTCATCCTACTGATCTCTGGATTCGGCTTGTTTGGTCAGACTTGCATTCCTCTTGATAGTGGTACCATATGGCATAATCGACATGCCCAATTGATCTATCCTCCAGGTTACACGGTGAACAATGATCAGATTTTTTCACTTTCTGATCTAGATACGACCATCAACGGGATCACTTATCGTCGTCTGTATGATAATCGCTTTGGTACGAGCTACCACGGAGGCCTTCGAGCTGATTCATTGAGAGCATGGGTCCTGCCAAGGGATAGTGCTAATGAGATTTTGGCGTATGATTTCTCCCTAGAAGTAGGCGATACAGTACGCAACTTGTATGCTGCACCATTTACAGGATTCCAGAATATTTATCAGATTGTTACCCGTAAGGATTCCGTAATAATCAATGGCACATGGTGCACAAGAATTGAATTAGATGGGCCCAATTATGAATGGATTTACGGAATCGGGTCTACAACTGGAATGTTCTGGAATGCTCCAAGAGCAACCGTTGACAATGGATACGGACTTCTGTGTATGAGTGTCCGCGATACGGCATTATATCCACAGTATGATCCTCAAGGATGCAAATTTGGAATCTATATCTCTGAAGAAGAATTGGGAGAGTTGGTGTTTTATCCAAATCCAGCTTCTAAAGAGATATCCATTGAACGAGATCTCAATGTTGAACGAGTTCGAATCGTCAATTTGAAGGGTCAAAGCATTTTGGAGACCGCCATAGAGGAGGGAATAATTTCCCTGGCCGACATTCCACCTGGAACCTATATCATATTAGGCTACAGAGGGGGGCGTGAAACCCATAGCTCAAATCTTGTCGTTGCTCGGTGAGCGGGTCTCGTTACCCGTCACTCGCAACCCCTATTTCTTCCTAAAGAACAACTGAACCGGAACCCCGCTCAAATCAAAAATCTTGCGCATCTGGTTTTCCACGTAGCGCTTGTACGGATCCTTGATGTACTGCGGAAGGTTCGCGAAGAAGGCGAACGATGGCGCGTGCGTAGGAAGCTGCGTGATAAACTTGATCTTGATTTCCTTTCCCTTCGTCATTGGCGGCGGGTTGTCTTTCAAAATCGGTAGAAGCTTATCGTTGAGCTTGCTAGTAGAAATCTTGGTAATTCGACGATTGTATACCTCCAAGGCTTCTTCAACGGCTTTCAAAACGCGTTGGCGGGTGATGGCTGACGTGAAGAAAATTGGAATGTCAACGAATGGAGCTAAACGCTTCTTCACTTTCTGTTCGAAGTCGCGCATAGTGTTGGTCTCTTTTTCCACCAAATCCCACTTGTTCACGATAACCACAACTCCTTTGCGGTTCTTTTGAATCAAGTTAAAAATGGCCAAGTCTTGCGCTTCAATGCCCAAAGTGGCATCGATGACGAGCAGACAAACATCAGCGTTTTCAATGGTGCGCACAGAACGCATCACCGAATAGAATTCGAGATCTTCAGAAACCTTAGTTTTCTTTCTAACCCCTGCTGTATCGAGCATCACGAAGTCCATTCCGAACTTCGAGAATCGTGTATTGACAGTGTCGCGAGTGGTGCCTGCCTGGTCGGTTACAATGTTGCGCTCCTCTTGGAACATGGCATTTACTAGACTGGATTTACCCACGTTTGGCCGACCAACAATGGCCAACTTCGGTAGACCTTCCTCCTCGTCGGGCGTGTCCTGCTCCTTCGGAAGTTCGGCAACCACTTTGTCGAGCAGATCTCCTGTACCAGAACCGTTGATGGAGCTGATGCCATAAGGTTCACCCATTCCCAATTTGTAGAAATCGGCAGCTTCAGCGACCTTGGTCGGGTTGTCTACCTTATTGGCAACGAGAATTACTGGCTTCTTCGTCTTGCGAAGCAGACCTGCAATTTCCTTGTCGAAGTCGGTTAGACCTGCATCGATGTCAACGACAAATAGGATGAGGTTGCACTCATCGAGAGCAAGGCCTACCTGGCGACGGATTTCACCTTCGAACACATCGTCGGATCCTTCCACGTAACCACCGGTATCGATAATGGAAAACTCACGTCCAGTCCAGTCTACACGACCATAGTGGCGGTCGCGGGTAACACCTGCAACACTGTCTGTAATGGCATCACGACGTTGAACGAGTCGGTTGAAAAGGGTCGATTTTCCAACGTTCGGGCGACCTACAATGGCTACGATGTTAGGCATAGGAGTGAATTAAGGGGCAAAGGTACGGACAAAGGTTGAATTCCACTGAAATAGCGGAGTCAGTGTTCTGAGGTTCACGCAAATAATCAATATCCGAACTGGCGGAGCTTGCGTTGATCGTCTCGCCAATCTTTGTTGACCTTAACGAAAAGCTCCAGGAAGATTTTCTTATTGAAGAACTTCTCCATTTCGAGTCGAGCTTCCGTTCCGACCTTCTTGAGCATTGAGCCCTTGTGACCGATGATGATTCCTTTCTGCGATTCGCGCGCCACGAGAATGACAGAGCGAATGCGAATGATAGCTTCCTCTTCCTTGAATTCGTCGATGTTCACTTCTACAGAATAGGGAACTTCCTTTTTGTAGTTCATCAAGATTTTCTCTCGGACGATCTCGGATGCCACAAAGCGCTCGGTTCTATCGGTGATTTGCGACTTGTCGAAGTATGCCGGAGATTCAGGGATGAGCTCAATCAATCGACTCAACAAGTAATCGATATTGAAACCTTTCAACGCAGAAAGTGGAATAATCTCGGAATTCGGGAACTCCTCTTTCCAATAAGCTACCTCAGTCTCCAATTTGTCTTGATCTACCTGGTCGATTTTGTTTAGACAAATCAAAAGGGGAGTAGAAGTCTGCTTGAGTTGATTGTAAAACTTCTCATCCTTCAAGGCGCGCTCGCCAATCTCTATCATGTAAACGAAGACATCTGCATCCTCAAAAGCAGAGGACACGAATTGCATCATGGACTCTTGAAGCGCATAAGCAGGCTTGATGACACCTGGAGTGTCGGAGAAAACGATCTGATAATCTTCATCATTCAGAATTCCCATGATGCGGTGACGAGTGGTTTGCGCTTTCGGAGTGATAATAGAAAGTCGCTCACCAAGCATCGCGTTCATGGTGGTGGATTTCCCGACGTTGGGATTTCCGATGATATTGACGAAGCCAGACTTATGTGCCATGGTTGATAATTTGTGCAAAATTACGGAAAGTACACGGCCTAGAAGTCGCTTCTCTGAGAAAGGCGAGAAACTTCACTTCCCACGGTGCGAAAGTGGTCTGAGATTCCTCCAACAGTTAATCATAATCCCGAACTTGATGGTGGGGTCAGCGGGCTGGCCCCATGGGGAACCGGCGACCCGTGCTGCCGCACAGTAGAAGAATTATTGGGTTAACGTTAACGTAGGCTCGTGAGCACGTAAGTTTAATGTCTTAAAGTCGAGAAGAGCTCATCTGTCTTTCCCGCTACCCGTTACCCGCCACTCGCTACCCTTCTGAACTACCTATCACTGTCTCCTCTTCCAACCTTAGCACCTTAGCACTTGGGCACTTCCCCAACCTTCCCACCTCCCCCTTTTATCCTATCTTTGTTCAAAACTCAAACACATGTCCATACACGTTTCCAACGTCACCAAATTGTACGGAGAGCAGAAGGCACTCAACAATGTCAGTTTCGATGTGAAATCGGGGGAAGTCATCGGTTTTCTAGGCCCCAATGGGGCGGGGAAATCGACCATGATGAAGATCATCACGGGGTACATTCCTCAAAGTGAAGGAACCGTTGAAGTGTGTGGACTCGATGTGCGCGAAGAGTCGCTTAACGTTCGCAAGAAAGTGGGCTACCTTCCAGAGCACAATCCACTGTACACCGACATGTACGTTCGTGAATATCTGCTTTTCGTTGCCGGTCTTCACAAAGCGCCAAAGGAGAACGTGGATGTCATGATTGAGAAGACAGGTTTGAGTCCGGAACAACACAAGCGAATTGGTCAACTTTCCAAAGGATATCGTCAGCGAGTTGGCCTGGCTCAGGCTATGTTGCACGATCCAGAAGTGCTCATCCTTGACGAACCAACGACCGGTTTGGATCCCAACCAATTGGTGGAGATTCGCAACTTAATTCGCGAAATCGGCAAGGAGAAAACAGTGATGCTCTCCACCCACATCATGCAGGAAGTGGAAGCAGTTTGCGATAGAGTAATCATTATCAATAAGGGTGTGATTGCTGCAAATCAGAAGACCTCCGACATGCAAGGCAAGAGCGGCGTAGTCATCCTCAATGTTGAATTCGACGAGCCTGTCAGTGCGAATGCACTCAAGAAGATCGACGGCGTGAAGCGCGTTCAGCATATTGACGGCGGACATTACCTTATTGAAGCTTCCGAAGCCAAAGACGTTCGGTCTGACGTGTTCAAGTTCGCAGTTGAAAATGGTAGAACCATTCTTCAAGTTCAACAAGAGAAAGCGAAACTCGAGGAAATCTTCAGAAGCATCACCGGTAAGTAATACCCGCATTTACAATGACCGGCAAAGTAGTTAGGAGTACAGGAAGTTGGTATGCCGTTCGAATGGAAGACGGATCCATTCTGGATTGCCGAATCAAAGGAAAGTTTCGCATTCAGGGAATTCGAAGTACGAACCCCATTGCGGTAGGCGATATTGTTGAGGTTGAACCCGAAGATGAGAATGGTGTCATCACGGAAATTCACGATAGAACCAACTACATCGTTCGACGATCGGTCAATCTCTCAAAGAAGACACATATTCTAGCTGCGAACCTCGACCAAGCGATTTTGGTTACCACTGTAGCTCAACCAAAAACACTTTACGGTTTCATCGATCGCTTCCTCGCAACTTGTGAGGCATACGATGTAAAACCAGTAATGGTATTCAATAAAATCGACATCTACAACGAGGAACAGTTGGAGGAGTTGGAATACATGAAGGCAGCTTACGGCGGTGGAGCGGGCTACGATTACATTGAAACAAGCGCCACCGAAGGCGTCAATCTCGATAAATTCGAAGAACTACTCATCGACAAAACATCCCTCATCGCAGGGCATTCAGGAGTAGGGAAAACAACACTGATAAATGCTGTCGAGCCAGACCTTGATTTGAGAACCAACCGTATATCAGATGCCCATGGTCAGGGACAGCATACGACTACGTTTGCAGAGATGTTCCCACTCACGAAAGGCGGTGATATTGTAGACACTCCCGGAATTCGAGGTTTCGGATTGATCGATATGGAAGAGTCTGAAATTGGCGATTACTTCCCTGAAATATTTCGTCTCAAAGGCGATTGTCGATTTAACAATTGTTTGCACCTTGAGGAGCCCGGATGTGCAGTCAAAGAAGCGCTCGATGAGGGTGCCTTGGCTCCTACACGATATCAGAGTTACTTTTGGATGGTGACCGGAAATGAAGATGATAACCCATACAGACAAGACAACTATGCGTAAAATTTGGAATTCAGTAGCTGTAGCCGGATTGGCAATGACAATGATTGCCTGCGGTCCAAAGGATGAAGTGACCACTAACAATGGCGCGGACGAATCATTGATGATGGTGACGCCTGAGGCCATGCTTGCGAACCAGTCGATGGATGCAACGCTGTGGTTCCATACTTCTGCTGAAGCGGATTATATGTTCCGTCAATGCTATGATGTAGCCACATTAAAGGTGAATCAGGTGATGAATTCTCGCAGAGTGGACGGCCGTCCAGCCGTGATTCTGGATCTTGATGAAACGGTATTGGACAACAGCCCATATCAGCTGAGCCTCTTGATGGCCAATGAAACATTCTCAGAAGGGTCATGGGCAGAATGGATAAATCAAGCCAATGCAGAGCCACTTCCAGGAGCTCTTGCGTTTACTATCATGTGTCGCGATAGAGGAATTGATGTATTCTACGTGAGTAATCGTTCTATCGACTTTACACAACCGACCCTCAGAAACTTGGAGCTTCACGGTTTCCCGAATGCCGACATGGATCACGTTCTATTGAAAGAGGATGATTCGGATAAAACGGATCGTCGCGAGCGAGTGGCTTCTATGGGTCAGGTGATTCTTTACTGCGGTGATAATTTGCGTGATTATCGCGAAGATTTTGGTGAGCGCTCAGTAGATTTCGGTAAAGATCATGTAGAGGAAATGGAAGGCGATCTACTGACAGAGTTTGTCATCTTCCCGAACCCTATGTACGGAGAATGGAGCCGAATCTATATTGACAATAAGCCGGAAACCGAGCTGAACAAGAAAGACCAACTCGTTGAGCGTCTCCTCTCACAAATTCAATCTCGAAACGCGCAACGTCAACCGCAGGGAAGAAGATAAGACATGCGAGTTCTTTTGCAGCGAGTAAAAAGCGCCTCAGTAGCAGTGGATGGACAAGCGAAATCGTCTATCCAGAAAGGGATGCTCATACTCCTTGGAATCGAACATTCCGACCTTGAAGCGGATGCCGACTGGCTCTGTGGCAAATTGTCGAAGCTGCGCATCTTCCCCGATGATGAAGGAGTGATGAATCGCTCTATTCAGGAGATCGAAGGCGACTTCTTGGTGGTGAGTCAGTTTACCCTTCATGCTTCCTACAAAAAGGGAAACCGCCCAAGCTATATCAATTCCGCCAAGCCAGATCATGCTCAAGGCTTGTATGAATACTTTCTTGAAGAGTTGTGGAAAGTCTCCAACCGTCCAGTTAAAAGCGGGGAGTTTGGTGCTGATATGGAAGTTGAACTGGTTAATGATGGCCCAGTGACCATCTGGATGGATAGTAAAAACAAAGAATAATGGAACCGCTCAAATCACTTCAAGCTGCCGTAGATGAATGGATTCAAAACCATGGTGTACGCTACTTTAACGAACTGACGAATATGGCGCAGCTCACCGAAGAAGTGGGCGAGGTCGCTCGTATAATTGCTCGTCGGTACGGCGAGCAAAGTGAAAAGGAAAGCGATAAAGCCAAGGATCTAGGAGAAGAGCTATCCGATGTTCTTTTTGTCCTACTTTGTCTGGCCAACCAAACAGACACCGATCTACAAGCAGCTTTCGATAAGAAGATGAAGGTGAAAACAGAGCGCGATCACGACCGTCATCAAAATAACAAGAAGCTCAAGTAGGAAACCTCCATTTTGCTACCTTTAAACCATGCGCCTTTCCCTACCGGGCCATATCCTATTAACTGCTCTATTGTTCTCATCTTCTCAGGTTTACGGTCAACAGAAAACCACTACCCAGAGAGAGACAATGAGTATCCCTTCCGTTCAATCGGGAGGCGGATTGGGTATTGATTTACGTGGAGCCGGTGTTCCTATCGGCGTATTTGAAGCTCCACTTTCGGGGAATACTTCTATCGATACAAGTAATTCAGACTTGAGTCATGTGACCGTCATAGATGGCGGTGGGTCAAGTTCTCACGCTACCACTGTAACTGAAATTCTCACCTCCAAGGGGATTGCCTCAGCGTCGGAGTTAGGTGTTGCTCCGGATGCGACCGTTTATGTCTATGGACGTGAATATGCCCACGAAGCATTCGCAGCCGAATTGGGTAATGCCATTGAATCGTACAACCTCCTACTTTCAAATCACAGCTATGCCGACAATTATGGATGGTCGAATGGCAGCACGTGGCAAGGGGTTATCGATATGTCTGAAACAGAAGATTATAAGTTCGGATACTACGGAGATTACTCGCGAACGCTAGATTCCATCATGTTTGAGTACCCTTACCACCTGGTGGTTAGAGCAACAGCAAATAATAGAGGAGATTCGAATACGACTACACCTTTTAATGTTTACTCGAGCCCTTCTTTCAACATTGTGAGCCGTTCTTCACCCAATCCAGAGGCCAATGGCGGAACGGATGGTTTCGACGGATTGGGAAGAGATGCTACTTCTAAAAATGCCCTGATCATCGGGGCGGTTGATAACATTTCAGGTGGATATTCTACACCTTCCGATATCTCATTCGCAAATAGTAAATCCGCATGGGGACTTACGGATGACGGTCGTGTTAAACCGGACCTCGTGGGGCCGGGGCAATTGACGACAGGAACGGCGTATACATCTTATGCTGCACCTATGATCACTGGACTTGGTGCCTTACTTCAAGAACTCAACCGATCTGAGAACGGACGCTGGCTCAAGTCGGCATCGCTGAAGGGGTTACTGATTCATACGGCTGACCCCGGAACTTCTGATGGGTCACCTCTACCAACTATGGGGTGGGGGATTCCCAATGCCGAAACAGCGGCGAATTTTCTTCTCAATTCCGATGGAAACCAACGATTAATTGAAGGCAGAATAGAGAATGGAGAGACGGTTACATTTCGTTTTTATCACGACGGAACAGGAGACTTCCGAGCTACCATGGTTTGGACCGACCCTCATGGGACCTCTCCGACGTTGGATTTCAATAGTTCGGATCTAGATGATTCTACAGCAATTCTTGTTCATGATTTGGATATGGAGTTGTGGGACGAGACAGGCACGCCATCCATACATGCATATCCTTGGAAAATGAGTGCCACACACCCAGAAAACGCTGCAACCCGAGGTGATAATAATGTTGACAATGTGGAGAGAATCGATTTCCCTGCGGCTTCCATGTCTGCCGGATGGTACTCTATCAGGGTCTCTCATGATGGTAGCATAACCGGAAAGCAAGAATTCTCTTTGTTAATATCCGATGCAGAGGGGGAGACCTTCACAGGCGGTGCCTGGTCGAGCGACCCATCCACATGGGAAGCCGAAGTGATGGTTAGAATCCTCGATACAGTAAACACGGCACACATTCGAAGCAGTGTATCGGTGTCCTTTCTGGAGATGGAGCCGGGTGCCGATCTGTATGTGCATCAACCTCAAGAGCTTTCCATAACAGGAGAAATGCTGATGAAGGCAAATGCTTATGGAACGGCTCAGGCAAAAGGAAATGTGTTAGGATTGGTGCATCGACAAACGTATCTCACGGGCACCGCAGATTGGCGATACTTGTGGAGTCCACTTCGAACAACAGTGGGCGAGTGGGCGGAAGAACTGACTCGAGCTAACCTGTCCGGCTCGCCTTCTCCAAGTGTCTATTCTTGGGATGCAGCTAATACGCAATGGAACAGTTTATCGGCATTGGATTCTGCGCATGAAGCCGCATTGGTTCTTTACACCGGAACGAATGCATATGCGGAATTTACACCGCTTCCCTTTGCTAAATCAACACGCGGTAGAGTGGATAAACGGCAGCGCACATTCAGCTTAACGGTGGACAATGATGGTGTCTCAAGCGATGATGATTTAGGATGGAACTTGATTGGTCATCCATATCTCGCGCCAGTTGATTGGCAATCACTAGATGTGAGCCAAACTTCGGGCTCATTCTATATCTGGAACAATGCTGAGTCTGATTTTGCTGTGTCTGATGGATCAGTATTTAGCAATGGAGGTCGACGATACATTTACCCCGGACAGTGTTTCTGGGTGTACTGCGCATCGGGTTCTACGGGCTCACTTTTGATGGATAGTGCGGCGGTAGTAATATCGACGGATGAAGCGGTTCATAAGCGGGTTTATCCACAAGTGCGTGTCACCGTCCACATGTCGAATGGAATGACAGAAACAGCAGTACTTGAGCTAAACCCCAATAGTACCCCTCAGTTTGATTTGGGGCAGGATATTCCTGATAGAGAAGGGGCTGATCCGAAGCGTTCAAGTTTGTGCTGGAAAGTAGAAGGAGAGAATATGGTCATTGCACGCACTAATGAAGCAGCGGGTTTTGCTGATCTTTCATTTAGTGCTTCCGATTATAGAATCGACAGTGTATCGGTCGACCTTGTCCAATGTGAATCGCTTCAGTTCAGATGGGAAGTGGATTCTACGCACTACAGCGTCGACGGGCTTCCACTTGGTGTCTGGGACTCGAATTGCGAGTTACAATTGCAATGGTCGAGTTCGTTGTCTGGCTTTGAATCGTCATTTGATTCAAACACCTTCAGCATTCATGGAAACCAAGTGTTCTGGTCGGGATCTGAATCTATCTCTGCTGAGGTGATTGATATGACCGGACGAGTTGTGTCGGTGCTAGAGTGGGAGCATGCCGGATATCAATCCTTGAATTTGATGAACGGATCTTACGTGCTCAGATCTGAGGATGGCCATTTACTCAAGTTTCTTCAATAAAAAAGGCCGGCTCTAAGGCCGACCTTTTAATCTGTGTTGGAACTGACTTAATAGTCAAGGCTCAAGCGGAATCCTGCTCTCACCCAACGACCTGGCTGAA
This sequence comes from Flavobacteriia bacterium, assembly GCA_013373425.1. Taxonomy (GTDB): domain Bacteria; phylum Bacteroidota; class Bacteroidia; order Flavobacteriales; family Schleiferiaceae; genus Phaeocystidibacter. Next base: position 3,301 of record JABXHW010000062.1, on the reverse strand, counting down.
GAACGTTTCCTCTATCTTGATATACATTGTCCAGGATGTTGTTCGCATCCACGTAAACGGTTAGGAACTTGCGTTTCCAAGTAGCACGCGCATCGATAAGAACCACTGGTGCGTAAGGAGTAACATCTCCTGTGCCGAAATCAACATACGTTCCCTGACGATCTTGAGCATTTACTTGCCAAGAAAGCCCGAAGCCTTTACCGAAGTCGTGCGACATTCCTACAGCAACTTTAGCGGCAAGGAAATCAAGGGCGTAGAGCGACTCAAAATCAAATTCACCAGTTGGAGTATTCATGAATGCAGCGCTCAAGCGAATATTCTTGATGAAATTGTTCGTCTCTTCAGCTACATTTATGGTCATATCGCCATCGATACCATAAATGGTGAGCTCAGTGATGTTTTGAGCTCTAAGTGTACCTGTTGTGTCAGTAGGCAGAACCACCCAGTCGATCATATTCGTTCCATCGCGCAGGAATACGCTGATGCTTGATCTTACCTTGGAAGTAGCACGTTTATATCCCAACTCATAGTTGTGTGAGTATTCAGGCTGAAGATCGGCTGAGCCTTGTGCGCCACCAAGTCGGTAGTATAAATCTGTGAACGTAGGAAGGCGGAATGAACGATTGTAAGAACCGTAAACTCGACCTGCGTTAGGAATGCTATACGCCACTTCAAAACCTGGCAACCATTCGTTTCCAAAGGCTGAGTTTGCATTGAATCGCAATGAACCATTGAAGATGACATTCCCGAGGGTGTATCGTTGGTGCACGAATGCACCTGAATTCAAGCGGCTGTCGCTGCGGGTATAGTTAAAACGTGTTCCCGGTACTGCGATGGGATTGTCGAGTGGCAAGCCGAGGTTATTGGAAAGGACTCTTTCATTTCTAAGGTCGAACCCGATTTCAGTGCGTCCTGCTGGGGTGATAACCTTGTATGATGCTTCACCTCCTTCTACACCTGAACGGTGGAAGTTCGGACCTCCATACCATACAGCAGCGGTATCTGTTCCTCGTGCATAAACTCCGGCAGATTCATTGTATTCATACCAACCTTCTCCGGTTTCACGGTAGAGCTCAAATCTGTCGGTATGCTGACGAGAATATAGGTTGAAATTGATTCCTCCTTTGTTGAGCAATACACTGCCTCGAATGGCATGGAATTGAGTCGTTGTTGCCTCATATTGATTTGGGAATGCGCTCGTATAGAAGTTCTGCGCTCCAAATCCTTTTGAGTTGTATCCTGACAAGAAGCTGAGATTTACATTGTCACCTTGATAGGTAAGTTCAGCAACGGTAGAAAGTTGATGGTAGTCGGTATTGTCCAAATATCCATCAGATTGACCTACTCCTACACCAGCACGAAGGCCCCACTTTTCGCTGAGGTGAATGGAAGCTCCGACGTTGGCTTGCTGAGTATTGTATTCGCCGTACTCAGCGCTTACAGTGATGTTGTTGGTTGTTGGGTTCTTGGTAATAATGTTGATGGCTCCACTGAATGCATATGGGCCGTAGCGATGAGAAGCGCCGCCGTGCAGGATTTCAATGCGATCGATGTCTTCTACGCCAATCGGTAGATTCATGTTGTGGTGTCCCGTCTGCGGGTCGTTCATTGGGATACCATTGACAAGTATCAAGGTCTGGTCAAATGTACCTCCTCTGACGCTCACATCGGATTGCATGTCACGTGGACCACGCTGACGAACATCTACTGCGCTGGCATACTCTAGGAGTTCGTTCACAGTAGTCGCAGCGATTTCACGGATTTGCGTACTGTCGATGACTTGCACATGCTGCGCTTCGATGATAGCTGAAGGCGCTTTTTCACCGAGCACCTCTACTTCATCTAGAGTACGAGGCTCGTTCTGACCGAATGCAAAAAGGGTGGTTAAGGCGCATCCGGTTAAGATTAGCTTTCTCATGGGTGAGAATTTTTAGAAAGTTGTATTCAAAAAAAAACACCCGCGGTTAACGAGTGTTTTTTATTTAACAAGACGAAGGTCGTACTAATTTGCGAGAAGAATGATGTTATTGTTCATCATTTCAACAACGCCGCCAGAAATTTCTACGTGGCAAACCTTGTCATCACTGGTGTCTGGAACGATTTCGCCCGACATGTGATCGAGTGTCTTATGATTATCCGCCAAGTTGATTTTCACATTGCCTTTGCGCAAGGTGGCGATCACAGGGGCGTGATTTTTCAAGATTTGGAAAAGGCCATCTGCACCAGGAAGTTGAACTGCGTCTACTTCGCCTTGAAAGATTTGCTTTTCCGGGGTGATAATCTCGAGATACATAGGTACAAGATTGAAAAATGAAGAAGGGACAGTGCCCTTCTTCACAATGTACTTTTATTAGGCTGCTTCAGCTTCAGCAAGCATCTTCTTGCCAGCTTCGATAGCCTCTTCAATAGAACCCTTCAAGTTGAAGGCTGCTTCAGGATACTGGTCGAGCTCGCCGTCCATAATCATGTTGAAGCCTTTGATGGTTTCTTTGATGTCTACGAATACACCAGGGATACCGGTGAACTGCTCCGCTACGTGGAATGGCTGAGACAAGAAACGTTGTACACGACGTGCGCGGTAAACAACCAATTTGTCATCTTCAGAAAGTTCTTCCATACCGAGGATGGCGATGATATCCTGAAGTTCCTTGTAACGCTGGAGGATGTTCTTCACGCGCTGTGCACAGTCGTAGTGCTCTTTACCCAAGATGTCTGGAGAAAGGATACGTGAAGTAGAATCCAATGGGTCTACTGCTGGGTAGATACCCAAGGCAGCCAACTTACGAGACAATACTGTAGTTGCATCCAAGTGAGCAAACGTTGTTGCTGGAGCAGGGTCAGTAAGGTCATCCGCAGGTACGTAAACCGCCTGTACAGAAGTAATAGATCCGTTCTTAGTAGAAGTAATACGCTCCTGCATTGCACCCATCTCAGTTGCAAGTGTAGGCTGGTAACCTACTGCAGATGGCATACGTCCGAGAAGTGCAGACACCTCTGAACCCGCCTGGGTGAAACGGAAGATATTATCAACGAAGAATAGGATGTCACGACCTTGGCCGCTTCCTTCTCCGTCACGGTAGTATTCAGCGAGAGTAAGACCAGAAAGTGCCACACGTGCACGCGCTCCCGGAGGCTCGTTCATCTGACCGAATACGAATGTTGCTTTAGATTCTTTGAGTGATTCGTGGTCAACCTTAGTCAAGTCCCAACCACCGTTTTCCATGCTGTGCATGAAGTCATCACCGTACTTGATAATGCCTGATTCAAGCATCTCACGAAGCAAGTCGTTACCCTCACGAGT
>JABXHW010000048.1 GCA_013373425.1 Flavobacteriia bacterium | reverse complement strand
TGTGCCTACGGTGTATTCTTCCCAATGCACTTTACGGGTATGGCAGGTTTGCCACGCCGTTACTTCAGAAACGATAACTTCCCAATGTTCGATGATTTGGGAGACATCAACGTTATTATCACCTTCTTTGCTATTATCGGTGGTATTGCACAGATCTTCTTCTTGTTCAACTTCTTCTACAGCGCATTGCGCGGTCCAAAGAGCTCACAGAACCCATGGCGTTCTAACACACTCGAGTGGACTACTCCAGTTGAACACATCCACGGTAACTGGCCTGGTGCTATTCCAGAGGTTCACCGTTGGGCTTACGATTATAGCAAGCCGGGTATGGATGAAGACTTTGTACCGCAAACGGTTCCTTTGAAAGAAGGAGAAGAGTCTGGTCACTAAAGTTGATCAACTACAATATTGAAGAACCCGCTGGAGCAATCTGGCGGGTTTTGTTTTTTAGTGAACTGGTGAACTGGTGAACTGGTGAACTGGTGAGCTGGTGACCTCGTGACCTCGTCACTTCAACACCTCACGTCACCCCGTCACCAACTCTTTTGCCCTTCTAAGTTGTACCTTTAGCTTCATGATTCGAATAATCTCTCTCGTAGTAGCCTTCGTTATATTAGTCGCGTGCCAGGAATCTCAAGAGTCTAGCACGTCTTCTGAAGAACTCACCGAGAAAGATTCACTCAACCTAACCAGGAATGAATCAGATGCAGATTCTTCTACGGATACAATAGGAGATGCGGTAGCGCTATTAGAGCTCGTTTATCAAAACTTCGAATGGCATCATTCCGTTCATCCACATGACTATTGTACAGAGAGCATGTGGCTTCAGACTTTACATCACAACTGGAACATTCGACATCCCTTTTATCCACATGGAGACGGTGGCTATGCATGGTTGAATTCAAAAGAGAATAGACGAATTGCACAGCTCGAAGACTCAAATTGGGTGCGAGTAGAGCTGTATAGGGGAGAGGGCTTTGATGAATGGACGGTATTTGACTATGAAGTAGTAATGACGGATAAGGGGCCGAGGATAAATGATATGCGACCTCGCATCACGGAACATATGGATGTACTCGAAAGTGGAAACTTTGCTCATGAACAGCATATATGGGTAGATGGAGATGTTTATAACTTCGTTCATTTCCGAATGGCTGCGGATGCGGAAGAGTATGCAAAAAATCATCTATTAACTGAGTACAGGTATGTTTACGAAGGAGACACGCTCTGGGATACTCCGAATAATCTTTTGGTTTGGACCACGGACTCGACATCGTACGGTCTGATTTCGGCTCCTTTTGATGTAATGAAGGTCACAGACTTAAATGGCAATGTGTACTCAGATAACTTGGAAGAAGTGATCGATTCGTTGCAAGGCTATTGGGGTAGAACTCCTTGGAGAATAGACGATATTGCCAAACCGACTTGGAACTTAACGCAAGAGTATATTCCGTAAAACCAACAGGACGGCTCCGTGAAATCAGGCCCAATTGAAGTAAATAATACGAGCTATTCACCGCGTCAAATATTGCGAGCGGTGATTTTTTCATTGGCCGGAGTGGCCATCGTCTTCAAGTATTTCGTTTTCAAACCAGATGTACATAAAGAGCACCTGGAGTTCGAGAGAGCGGCCGTAGCAGGATGCTATTTCGATGTAGCGGATGGGCAGTTACGGGTGAAGTCTCTAGAAGACTTTCATATTCTTCAACTCGACCTGTGCACGCCGTACGACAAAGAACCCTTCCTCTCTTCGAATGAAATCGTCTTCCCGGGAGCAACCATCGCGTTAATGGATGTGAGCGATTCTTTTGAATACGAAGCCCTCTACGCGTACATCATACACGCATACGTAGGAGATCCGTACAAGGTGTTGGTGAAGTTAGAGTTTGAGCAAACAGATGTGGGGCTGCAGGTAATACAGCCACCTATATCCGTAAGAGCTATCAACATCGACAATGATTAAGAGCTATAGCTGAGATCTAAGTTGAGCAATCGTTCCATCGTTGCTATCTGCTCTCGCAGTTTCCTAAAGAACTCAGAACGCTGTTTTTCGGCGCTTCCTGATATCAGAACGCCCAAGTTGGCATGTTGCCTAAAAGCTTTCTCATAGTCCTCGCAGAAACGCGGATTTGTGGTATTGACGAAGTTGATGCCGTTGTATGCAATCCAGGCCATGCGCATATCACCCATGAGGGCAAGTGCACCATTCGACATCATCAAGAAATCACAAGAGTACAATTCCGACTTCATGTGATTCTCCTTCTCATTGTCTCGTGCGCGCATCTCTCGCTCATCAATCACCTTGGAAACATCTTCTAGTACGGCGAGAGCGTCCTCTTTTCTGAGCAATCCGGATCGATAGTAATACAATACTTGTTCGAATACATTCGCGACGGTCCGCGGAGTCCAGATTTCACAAGTCGGTAAGTCGTAATACGATTGATTGAGCTGATACCCCATGTCAATCAGACTCTTCGGAATCTTCTCAAAGTCGAAGATCTCATTTCGCTTGAGCAAATCACTCTCCGCTTCTTTCAGCCATAGTAGCATCTTGAATGCGCTCAATCTGGGGAATCTGAAGAAAAAGAACAATGGCAAATCTCGAGCCGCGTAATAAAGCGTTGCATTGGGCGCATTTCTCAAAATCTGAAGTTGCGCCATCGTGGTTTGGAAATACAATTCTAATGTCTCCAACGATCGCACCTCGTCGGTCTTCTTAAAAATTACCACTTGATTCGGGTCCGAATACATGGCCTCATCCAATGAAATCAGGTACTCCTTGCAGATGATGGTCAGCTCTTGCATGCTAAATGGCGTTTTCCCACTCAATTTACGATAGGCCGAGGCTGGAGAAATCTTCAACAATGCTCCGAGCTGGTCGGGTAACTTCGTATGTGAAGGAAGCTGACGCTGTAATAGCTTGATGAAACGGGATTGGAAGTCGGAAGTAGTCATAAATCTTTCGCGCTAAGAGAGAATCTGAAAATTTTCTTTCTCAATATATGCGAAATCATCGACTTTAAGAATGGGAATTATCTATAAACGAGAAATTTCAAAAGTAAATTCTCAAATATTGAGAAAAGAAGGGCTGAAATTCTCAAATCGTTAAAATCGACTACAAATAGCCGATGTATATTAGCCGTGTTAAACGAAGGACCAACCCGGTCTCACACATCAATGAACGAGTGCTGACAATCGCCTACGAACTCTCTGCACTCTCACCTAGGCGAAAAGGTGCGCTGTTCCAAACCCAGCGCACCTTTTTTATTTCTTTGTTGATAGTTCTCCGACATTCGCCGTCAGTAGTACCTTTTGTATCTCTACTTTTATGTTATGAATCGCATGCTTGATGGAGATGAAGAAGGTTTCTCACCAGAGGAGCTGGATGTTGAGAAGAAACTGAGGCCCGCTTCATTCGATGACTTTGCGGGTCAAGATAAAGTGCTCGATAACCTCCGAGTTTTTGTGGCCGCTGCCAAGGGTAGAGGTGAAGCGATGGACCATGTCCTCCTGCATGGTCCTCCAGGCTTGGGCAAAACTACATTGGCCAATATTATTTCCAACGAGTTGGGAGTGGGAATCAAAGTAACCAGCGGCCCTGTATTGGATAAGCCAGGCGACTTGGCTGGGCTACTCACCAATCTAGAAGAGAATGATGTTCTTTTCATCGATGAAATCCATCGATTGAGCCCTATCGTTGAAGAGTATCTCTACTCGGCCATGGAGGATTTCAAGATTGACATCATGATTGAAACAGGGCCGAACGCAAGGACGGTTCAAATCGGCTTGAATCCATTTACGTTAATTGGCGCTACCACGCGATCTGGATTGCTTACTTCTCCATTGCGTGCGCGCTTCGGTATCAATGCACGACTTGAGTACTACAACACCGAGTTACTTTCCAATATCGTAGAACGCAGTGCTGATATTCTGGAAGTCCAAATGGATGCAGATTCAGCTGTGGAAATAGCTAGAAGGAGCCGAGGTACTCCGCGTATCGCCAATGCACTTCTACGAAGAGTGCGTGATTTCGCTCAAGTTAAAGGCGATGGCACCATCAAACTGGATATCGCCAAGTATGGTTTGAATGCCCTAGACGTGGACGAACACGGTTTGGATGATATGGATAACAAAATCCTTTCCTTCATCATCGACAAGTTTAGAGGCGGACCTGTGGGACTGAACACCTTGGCCACAGCGGTAGCAGAACAGGCAGATACACTTGAAGAAGTGTATGAACCTTATCTCATTAAGGAAGGATACCTTGTCAGAACTCCACGAGGAAGAATGACTACGGATAAAGCATATAAGCACCTCGACAGGCAGAAACCTGCGGATCAACGCGGATTGTTCGATTGATGTCACCCGCTGAGAAGCATACCCAACTTATCAAGAATAGAGCTTCAGAATTGGGCTTCACTTCGTGTGGTGTTTCCAAGGCTGAGTTTTTAGAAGAGGAGGCACCCCGGCTTGAACAATGGTTGAGGGAAGGAAATCACGGCACCATGCAGTGGATGGAGAATCACTTCGATAAACGACTTGATCCCACCAAGTTAGTGCCTGGAGCTAAAAGCGTTGTCAGCTTTACGCTTAATTATTATCCTGAAGAGAAGCAGAATCCCGAAGCGCCGAAGATTTCAAAGTATGCCTATGGCGAAGATTATCACTTTGTCATTAAGGATAAACTGAAGGACTTGATGCACTTCATCAGTGAGGAGATTGGAGAAGTTGACGGTAGAGCTTTTGTGGACTCGGCCCCAGTGCTAGATCGCGCTTGGGCTGCCAAGAGCGGATTGGGATGGATTGGGAAGCACAGTCTACTCCTAACCAAAAAGGAAGGTTCCTTCTTCTTTATTGGAGAGCTGATATTGGACCTGGAACTCGTGCCGGATGCCCCAACAACTGACCACTGTGGTTCGTGCACGGCTTGTATCGACGCTTGCCCTACCGATGCCATTATCCAACCATATGTCGTTGATAGCAACAAGTGTATTTCCTATCTCACCATTGAATTAAGAGATGCAATTCCGGAGACCTTCTCAGGTCAGATGGAAGATTGGGCTTTTGGATGCGACATCTGTCAGGATGTTTGTCCTTGGAACAGGTTCTCGAAACCAACTAGAGAGTCGCGCTTCACGCCTAAGTCTGAGTTATTGGAAATGAACCGTTCAGATTGGATGGAGATAACTGAGGATGTTTTCAGAGAGTTATTCCGACGTTCAGCTGTGAAGAGAACGAAGCTTGAAGGTCTCAAGCGAAATCTTGACTTTCTTCAGAAGTAGAAGTAGACTGCCAAAGTCAGACTCGCAGTATGTGATCCGCTGATCCAATCCCCAAAGAGTCCTGGAGCTCTTCGCACTATTCGAACGTCTCTTATCGAAGTAATGGAATAATGACTACGCAGGTTCACAATAGTATGTTCGGTGATGGCGTAATTCACTCCGATAATAGAATTGAGAACAAAGGGAGAGTAGGGAGGGTCTGGCCCGAGGTCACCATAAATATCTTCTTCGCTGGTGATGACATTGATATCAAGACTTGGACCTGCTTCTATTGATATTTTAGGAGTGAAATGATACTCCGCTACTATAGGTACGGATATCTGGTGGAGATCGGTGCGATAGAAGCTGGAAGTATCAGACAATTTTTCACGTGAGCCTCTCCAGATGTATTGTAGCTCAATGCGTGCCGACCAAGTATCGTTGAAATCTCTATTGGCAAAGAATCCGCCTTGAGCTCCGGTGTGGTCAAAACCACCGATTCCATCTCCATCAATTTGATTACTCGTAAGCCCGATGAAGAAGCCCCCATTAAAAGTAGTTTGGCTCCAACCCACACTGCTGGTGAGGAGGAGCCAAACAAGAATATTGGATGCGCGTTTGAGCATTACTCTACGTCACATTCGGTTACTTGTAAAACTTCACGGCTATCTGTATCAAACAACACCGTTACAACTTTCAAGTTATTTGGATTCCAATCTGGATTGATTTCCAATTGGTAGCTGCGATGCACGTTCGTCATTCTAGTAGCACCTCCTGTTATAAGAGATTCTCCCAATGCGAAGGTAAATGCATCTCTAAACACGTTGTTATGCACATAATCGGCATCTCGCGTATCATCAGGAAGAAGCTGAGGAGCAACAATTCCATCTTCAGTCAGGTAAACCGCGATACTATAATCTCCAGTTACATCCTCTAAGAAGGTAGTTTGTGCGTGTGCAATTACGCAGGTTCCTGATACATAACTCATCGACCATAATTCAGCAATTGCTGCTTCACTTAGGTATGGCGTTGCGATACTATTCCACTGCGAGTAAATCTTGAAATGAGAAATACTGCCTTGTGAGTAATCATCGCGATTTACCATTCCAATCGGTTGCGCGGGCACTCCTCCGAACCAACTTGCAATTTCATCCCCTTCAGTAGTCGTGAAATCGGTAGGATAGTCCGGTGGGTTTGGGGCGGTGAAGGTTGATGCACCAGAATGGATTGCAAGAACCACTAGATCATCCCCCATGACGTCCTTCATGTCTTTGATAGCCTTTGTAGCCTTCGGACAGTTCTTGCAACGGTGTCCTGTGAAGTCTTCTACAAGAACGTTGCGATACACGGTGTCTGGGAATGTAGTTTGAGGATTGATGGTATCCGTTCGCGTCTTAGTACAATCCGCGTTATTCCCATTGTCTTTAATAGGATCCTCGATAACATCGCATGAGACGATGCTCAAGGTGAACAACCCGAGAAGGATTGATAAGAAGAGAAGTGTTCTTTTCATAGCGAGTCCTTTTAAAAGTTGGTTGTTACTGAAATACTCAAACCGTTACTTGGAGGTACAACACGACAAATACCACCTACACAGAAGATACCTGCTTGTTGACGTCCATAGCTAACCTGGATTCTCGTCTGGTCTTGGAAGTACGTAACAGAACCGATAGGGTAGGTCAACCGCATTTCGGGATCGGTATGTCCATAATTGGAAATAACCTGCGCAGAGAAGAACCAGTGAGGGCTCCAGCCATATTCCAATAGCAACATGGCCATGTCACCTCTGTACTGATCGGAAAATGCTCCTTGAAGTTCAGCACGAATACTGTGAAGCGGTTTGAAGTTGTAAATCAACTCGAGCACACCGGCATTCACATAAGCGATTTCTTGAACACTTGGGTCATTCATAATAACCTGATCTGATACACCATCTTCTAAAACGGACTTGTTGTAAGCGAAGTTGTAATAAGAAGCGATCACTTTCCATTCTCTCGAAATCTTCTTGGTTACAATCACGTCAAAATCTGTGTAGTAGTGCACTTGACCTTGCTGGAACCAATCGGTTTCATAGCCATCCGTACCAGATTCACCGATAGTACTTCCTTCAATTGGCGATTTGTAGATGGAATAGGCGTCGGCGTAGTTCACAGAAACGTGCGTTCCATAGCGACCCCCTAGGAAGGTGCCTCTATCGAATTTATACGCTACCTGAAACTGTCGTCCAACCTCACCATTGATTTGCGTGGCATACGGGAATAGCGCTGGTAGCGCATAGGTGTGAAGTCGGGTAGTTGGTGGCAAGTAATTGATAAATGCCTCGAATTCTTTTCCGTATCTGTCGCTTCTAAACGCCATGTTATCCAAGCGCTTGTAGTTTGCGCTTATGGCAAATCCACGCTGTGAATAGCTGAGCTGTGTGAGGAAGCCAAGTCCATCTCTGAAGATCAATCCGTTATCAGAAGATGGGTCGTTCGCTTTGTAAACGTATTCAGTGGTCCAAAGGAATCCACCTTTTTGTAGATTGAATCTAGCTGCAGCCGCACCCACATTTTCTGGGAGGTTGTAGACTGGATCGTTTGCCTCTTGGAACTTACTTACAAAGCTCGTTCCGACACTCAAGCGCCACGAACTTGTCGCCATTGCTGGTAGGAGTTCGTTCAAGCTGATATCAGCATTGATGCCCCTGACTACACCTGGTGCTTTTTGGAAGTAAACTCTCTGCTTACCAAGAATTCCTGTCAGTTGGATGCCTTGTGTAGGACGGTATCGAATACGCACGCCATCCATTACGTTATCGAGACCTAAGCCTCGCTCCTCGTAAGCTCTAAAGATCATTCCCGAGCCAAATTGCTCGTAAAAATTTCCAACGGTTACGTCAATTTCATCTTTGACGTATTGAAGGTAACGGTAGGTAATTCCTTCTCCTCTAAAACCTTCTGGGAATCCGAGAATTACGTTCTGATAGTTTTCATAGCGAACACCCGCTCTGAAGTTACCTTTGGTATAATTAAAGTTGGCGAATCCTTGACCAAGGAATCGCTCGTCAGGATAAAACTCACCTGCAGGGTCAATCGCCTCATCACGAACGTAAAGCTGTCCGTCGAATTGGAAATTACCATGCAAGGTCCCCCAGTTGTCCTGACCTTCTTGTGCATGCAAGCTTGAGATTGCTGACAATCCTACTAAGCCTGCAAGTGCTAACTTTTTCACTCTCCTGCTGCTTCTCTAATCACCTCCATTAGATGGTATTCATCACCTGGGGCGTATTTGTTGCTTGTGTACACCAATTCTCCTGCGGAGTTGTACACCATTGTATGTGGTACATTGTTTACCCCCATCGCACGACGTAGGTCGCTGTTGGTATCGAGATAAACATCATATTCCCAAGCTTGGGAGTTTACGGTATTCACTACTTGCTGAACTGTTCTAGGATCGTCAATAGAGATGGCAATCACCTTCACATTAGTTTCATCTTGCAAGTCGTAGTAATACTCGTTCAAGGCATCTAATTCCTTTTTACAAGGCGAGCACCATGTAGCCCAAAAGCTAACTACTACAGGACCGTCGTGTGAGATAGTCGCTGCGTCTAATGCTTCACCACCCATAGTTTTAATCTGAACTTCTGGGAAGATTTGTGCCTGAGCGGCCATTGCGAAAAGCGAGAAGCTAAGGATGAATAAGATTCGTTTCATGGTATTGTATTAAATGAGGAACACCGGCAACGTGGTGCTGCCGGTGTTCTGAATCATTTCAATGTTCGTGCCGAACAGACTTATTAGTGTGTTACACTCAAGCGCAAAGTTGATACGGCATCGTTTTGCTGAACTTTAACCATGTAAAGACCAGCTGGCAATTCAGCAACATCCAAGTTGATGCTCTGAACACCTGAAGACACGTCTTGTGAAACAGTGTTCACTGCACGGCCATTCATGTCGAGTACAGTTACGTTAACCATGCCAGACTCAAGTGCTTCGAAACGAAGCTCAGCAGATTGGTCAGCTGGGTTAGGGAACAATACTGCATCAGTCAAGCTGTTTTCTTCCTGACCTACTGCGTTTGCAGATACGCCGATGTTGTCAACGTACATTGCGTTACCGTAGTCAGAAGTACCAACAAACTTCACGATCAACTCGTCAGAGCTTTGCATTGAAGTTGGAAGGTAAGCGAAGTCGTAAGACCAGTCAGCTCTACGTGGGTATAGACGGTTTGTGCTAGATGGAGTAGCAGTAGTTACCAAAGCGGCACCTGAGCGGCTCCATACAGTTGTCCAAGTTTGACCACAGTCATCAGAAACCATTACTTCCAACTGATCGTTTGAAGTTTGGTACTGCTGGTATGCGTGCTGGAAGTAAATCTTGGTGTTATTATCACCGCTGATGTCAACTTTCTGCATGATCAACTCAGATACTTCACCTGCTTGGATCGTGTAGAAGTCCCAACGGAAACTCTTCAAAGACTCTTCGTAAGCACCAAGTTCCCAAGTAAGACCACTCGCGATACCCTTATCAACTGTAAATACACGACCAGAGTTATCGTTCAAGATCAAGTTGTTTGGAACCTGACCCAAAGAAGCATTCTCGAAGTTAGCTACGAAAGGTGAGCTAGCAACGATTGGTGAAATCACGTTCAATACTACCGGAGTAATTTCGTTGTTCAACGAGTTCACGTCGCGGCTACCATTTGGATTTACAACACGAGCTTCGATAGTGTTAGAAGCTTGGTTCATTGTAGCTTGTGAGAAAGTAACTGTTGCAGTTGCGTTCTGACCAAGGCTACCAGTCCATGCTTGAGTAACCCAAGCACCACCGTTAACGCGGTACTCAACATCTGCGCTAGTACAAGTAGCAGAAGAAAGGTTCTCAATAGTGAACTCAGGAACGAAAGTACCTGCACACAAATCGCTACCAGCAGAGATGCCAGAAGTGATAGTCATGTCAGGAATGTTAGATGGAGCTGGAACAGCTGCACTGAAAGACGACTGGTGGATGCTCTTGTCTCCGTTCTCTTGGATGTATGCAACAACACCTACTTCGTTGTAGTTGTAGATGTGCATTGGCAATTCCTCAGCGAAAGTGAAAGTCTGAGACTGGTTGGTAGTCCAGCTATCCGCCATTTGAGTACCAGCAGCGCTAGGATACATCTTACGGCTAACGTGGTAGAACTGAGTCTCACCGTTAGTTCCCGGAGGCGATGCGAAGTTCATTTCTTCTTCAATCACGTTTACGTGTAGACGAAGTGAACCTGCGCTCATAGAGTTAACAGTAAAACCATCCACATTCTGTACTGTAACAGTAATGAAAATTGAATCTAGGTCAGATGACAATGTGTGCGAAGTTGTCATGCTGAACGAAGATGAGATCGCTGACTTGTTGTCGATGATCGACTGAGTCAAGTATGCAGGGTGAGTAGGGCTTGACTGGTTAGGGTCAACTACATCACCGTCTACGCGTCCGTTAGGAGCACTGTTCACTCCGTAGTATTGACGACGTACGTCTGCGTCAGTAGTCCAACCAAGGTAGATTGGTCCTGCTGATGGGATCGGCACTTGGTGCTTAAGCATCAAGATTTTTGTTGGGTTACTTTGAACCAAGGCATCGAGGCCTGGGTTAGTACTTGCACATGGTCCACAGTTTTCTCCTGTGAACTCCTCGAACAAAACGAGGCGAGATGCTTGCCCAAACGCTGTCATGGCCAAAAGTGCCAATGACAAGGTGTAAAGCTTCTTCATGGAAACAAACAATTAAGGGTTATAAGGGCCACAAATTAAGATTTGTTTAAATTTGTAGCTACTGTTTTGACAGTTTTTTACACTTGACACAAAAGATATGAAGAAGATTTACGCAAGCTTTCTCACTGTGGCTCTGGCATTTAGCGGAACTGCGGTCGCGCAAAATTTGCAGTTGAATAGCATCGATGCATACACCGAAGCCAATTCAACATACTTACACGAAGTAAAGGCGCACGTCGGAATTACGAATACAGGTAACGATGCAACCTACGACGTTGCACGCATCTACAATGGCTCTAATGGGGTAGCAGATAGCAACTATTTTTGCTGGGACCTTTGCTATGGTGTGGGTACAGACAGCTCTACTTTCGGTGGGGTGATGCTTCAGAATGGAGTGCGTAATACCGACTTCTACATTGGAATCTATATTCGTGGCAACAATGCTACAGCTCAAGATTCTCTCATCTATAGATTTTACAACGCTGCAGATCCAAGTGATTCATTGGACATCACTTTCTATGTAAGCGTTTCACCAACGGCATCTACTATCGAATTCGAAGGTAGAAAGGTGGTAGTGTATCCGAATCCAGCAAGTGATGTGGTTTACGTGAGCACAGAGCAGTTCTCAAATGGAACCGTTCGCCTTACCAACCTTGCAGGTGTAACCGTGAGCAGAACAGAAATCAATGGTGCCGACCGTGTTGCTATCGATGTTCGTCAAGTTCCATCTGGAGTGTATATGCTTCAAACAATGCAGAACGGAAGTGTGCAGGATGCACAACGTGTTGTGATTGCTAGATAGAACAATGTCACACATTATTATATAGGGATCCAGTTTCTGGGTCCCTTTTTTATTGTTTCGAAATCTTTTTCAACTCGGAGGTACGATTTTTCTATTTTTGGCGTTTTCCAGCCGCGTCGAATAACATTCGGAGCCTTAGAAAGTTAAATTCAGTCCTGCATGTACCACCATCTCAGAGGAAAACTCGTAGAGAAAAACCCCACTCACTTAGTTGTGGAGTGCGCCGGTGTCGGATACTACGTCAATATCTCCTTGACCACATACTCCCAAATCGGAGATGACGAAAATGTGATGGTCTACACTCACCTCGCTGTTCGTGAAGATGCCATGACCTTATACGGTTTTGCTCAACCAGTAGAACGTGAGATTTTCCGACTACTCATCGGAGTTTCAGGCGTTGGTGCAAACACAGCGAGAATGATTTTGAGCTCACTTTTGCCCGACGAAGTAGAAAATGCGATTCGATCAGAAAATATTGCGCTGTTAAAAGGCGTTAAAGGCATCGGAGCCAAGACGGCTCAACGTATTGTGGTTGATTTGAAAGATAAAGTTGGATTGGGCTCAGAGTCAGGTGCTGTTACCGCTCCATCTTCGTCTAGAGAAGAAGCTATAGCCGCTCTCGAAATTCTTGGGTTTAATCGCAAGGCCATAGAGAAAGTGGTTTCAGCTCATCTCGCTCAAACGCCGGATGCTACTGTAGAAAACATTATTAAGAACGCCCTTCAGAAACTCTAGGCTTGAAGCTAGCAGTCGCGAAACCCCTCATTTCTACACTTTTTGTGTTGCCGTTCATCTGGGCCTTTTCCTCGGATGAAACAATGCTCAATGTCCGTGCAGCGACCTTCATGGAAGCCTTGGATACAGGTGACCCAGATTCTCTTAGATACCCTATTCCCAACGGTGCCAGCGGGGGGTTGTACTTGAACGATCCGTCGAATGTTCGAGAAGAGATTACCTACGACCCAGCAACTGGTCTTTACACCATTCAAAAGTATATCGGAAATGTTCCATTTGGATCTCCCGAGTATCTCACAATGGAACAATACAGGGATAGAGCCTTCGAAGAAATCGATGTTCAATATTTCCCTTCTCGCGTTCAACAAACCTCACGCTCCCAATCCTTAGGTAATGGTGAAGATAGAGAGTCACAAGGGTTAATCCCCGATATCAATATTCGCAGTGAAGCCTTCGCCGACATCTTTGGTGGTAACACCATTGAGATTCGTCCTCAAGGAACGGCTGAAATTAGTCTCGGTGGTCGCTATCAAAAGATTGAAAACCCAATTATCCCAGTTCGAAACCAAAGAACTTTTGCTTTTGATTTCGATCAGCGGATTCAAATGAATATCACGGGTAAGATTGGTGAGCGACTTCAACTTAGCACCAATTACGATACAGAGGCCACCTTTGCCTTTGAGAATAAGATGAAACTCGAATTTCAAGGTCAGGAAGATGATATCATCAAGAACCTTGAAATGGGTAACGTTTCGCTTCCAGTAAACTCCACATTGATAACAGGCGCCCAAAGCTTGTTCGGGGTAAAAGGGAAATTCCAATTCGGGAATACAATGGTGACGACGGTGTTCTCGGAACAACGCTCACAATCCCAGTCGATTAGTGTTCAAGGTGGAGCTACTCAACAGGAGTTCGAAATTGAGGCTATAGATTATGAAGCAAACCGTCACTACTTCTTGAGCCAATACTTCAGAGATAATTACGAAGGTTGGTTGAGCTCAATGCCCGTCGTAAATTCTCCAATTCAGATTACGAAAGTAGAAGTGTGGGTGACGAACCGCCGTTCTGTGACACAGGATGTGAGAAACATCGTAGCATTCATGGACTTGGGGGAACAACAAGACGCAGCCTATCGAGATGGAAACCGACCCCTTCCTGGTCCTGCCATCTTCCCCGGCTCATCAACCTCGCTCTTCCCGAATAACGCGGCGAACCAATTGAACCCTACTGAGCTAGCGAGTCAATATCCAGGCGTTCGAGATATCTCAAGCGTGAACGCAGAATTAAATGCCGCTGGATTCATCGAGTCATCGGAATATGTTGAGCTCACAAATGCGCGCAAGCTTCAGCCTTCTCAATTTAAACTCGATCCTCAACTCGGTTACATTTCTTTGAACGAAGCACTGAATCAAGATGAGGTTCTTGCAGTTTCGTTCCAGTACACGGCATTCGGTCAGACTTATCAAGTAGGTGAATTCTCCACTGATGGTGTAAACGCTCCGAATACGCTCATTTTGAAAATGTTGAAGAGTACAATTCTCGACGTGAAGTTGCCTATCTGGGACTTGATGATGAAGAACGTGTATTCATTGGGAGCTTTCCAGGTGAGCAGGGAAGACTTCAGACTTCAGATTCTCTACCGAAACGATGAAACTGGAACTCCGATTCCATTCCTTCCGAATTCCAACTTGCAGGATACTCTACTTCTGAATGTGATGCGATTGGATCAATTGAATTACAACAATGATCCTTTCCCTGATGGTTTATTTGACTTCGTCGATGGAAGAACTATCAATCCTCAGAACGGTAGAATTTATTTCCCAGTTCTCGAGCCATTTGGAGAGCACCTCGCCAACAACCTGAGCACGCAGGCGGCGAGAGATCGATATGTCTTCCAAGAGCTGTACGACTCCACGCGATTCCGAGCGCAGGATCAAACGGCCCTGAATAAATTCTTAATTCGTGGTCAGTATAAATCAGCTTCTGGATCTGTTATCCAGCTAAATGCATTCAATATCCCACCTGGTTCTGTAACCGTTTCTGCTGGAGGTGCCCAGTTGGTAGAGAATCAAGATTACACGGTTGACTATAACTTGGGACAGGTACGCATCATCAATGAAGGGATTCTCAATTCCGGCGTGCCTATCAATGTAAACTTTGAGAACAACAGCCTCTTTAACTTCCAGACCAAGACCTTTGCTGGTGCTACCTTCGACCATCGCATATCGGATAACTTCAACGTAGGTGGCGCTATTCTCCACTTGCGCGAACGTCCACTTACGCAGAAAGTGAATTTGGGGGATGAGCCGATTGCGAATACCATTTGGGGCTTGAACACTCAGTATAGTCAGGATGCGCCGTTCCTCACAAGAGCAGTGGATGCGATTCCATTCATTGATACACGCGAGCCCTCGAGTATTACCTTCCAAGGTGAATTCGCCCATATGATTCCTGGTTCTCCAAATGGAATCAAGATTGGCGATGATGGAGCAACGACCTACATCGATGACTTCGAAAGCAGCCAGACCAATATCGATATTCGTGGCGCCAACAGCTGGTTGCTTGCCAGTACACCAGCAAATCAACCCGACCTTTTCCCGGAAGCGGATTTGAGTCAAAACTTGGCCTACAACTACAACAGAGCAAGACTAGCTTGGTACATCATCGACCCGGTATTCTATGCCAACAATGCGCAGACACCCAGCAACATCGCCTCAAGTAAAGAGCTGATTTCAGATCACAGAGTTCGTCAGGTACCGATTAAAGAGGTTTTCCCTAACACAAGTTTGCAACAGGGAACCACAGTGCGAACCATCGCCATGTTCGATATGGCATTCTATCCGCAAGAGCGAGGTCAGTATAACTTCGACGTTGAGCCTACCAACTTCTCAGCAGGTATCAACTCAAACGGTGAATTGAATGCACCTGAAACCCGTTGGGGCGGTATCATGCGTCCGCTTCAGGTGAACAACTTCGAAGAACAAAATATTGAGTTTATCCAATTTTGGATGATGTTTCCATTCGAGGAGGACCCTGCGAATCCAGGTGGAGATCTCTACTTTAACTTGGGTAGCGTATCAGAAGATATCCTGAAAGACGGTCGCCAAAGTTTCGAGAACGGATTGCCACCCGATGGATCTACAACAGCACTCGATTCCTCAGTTTGGGGATATACATCACGAAATCAGCCTATTGTTGATGCATTCGACAATGATCCACAGGCTCGCCCGAATCAGGATTTGGGATTGGATGGATTGACCAATGAGGACGAAAGAACATGGGGTTTGAATGGATTTCTACCGTACCCGCAACGTGTAGAGGCGGCCTTCGGTCAGGCTTCACAGGCTTTTGCTAGAGCCAATGCAGACCCAGCGGCGGATGACTTCGTTTATTATAGAGGGGAAGGACTAGACAACGCTAATGCAGACATCCTCGAGCGTTATGCCAGCTTCAACGGTACACAGGGAAACTCAACTACTGCAACGATTGGTGGATTCCCTGCTTTCGCAACGAACCTCCCAGATAAGGAGGACGTGAACCGCGATCTGACACTGAGCAAGACCGAGACTTACTTCCAGTACAAGGTGTCTGTTCGGCCTCAGGATCTTCAGACCGTTGGACAGAACTACATCACGGACATCTTTGAAACAGTGGCCCCGACTCCAGACGGAAGAACTCGTCCGGTACGCTGGGTGCAGTTTAAGATTCCAATCTTCGAACCGGATCGCACCGTCGGTCAGATTAGCGACTTCCGTTCAATCCGCTTCATCCGTATGTTCATGCACGGATTCCAAGATCCAACCGTACTTCGTTTTGCAAGTTTGGATTTGGTTCGCGGTGAGTGGAGACGCTATCGTTTCGACCTGAATGTCCTGAACGAACAGGTTCCAGTTGATACCGACAACGGAACTGTATTCAACGTGAACGCAGTTAACCTTGAAGAGAACGGTTCTCGTGACCCGATTCCGTACACTCTTCCTCCGGGAATTGACCGCCAGATTCTCTTCGGAAATACTTCAACCGTACAGGAGAACGAGCAAAGTTTGTCGCTTTACACCTGTAACCTTGATGATGGAGACGCTCGAGCAGTTTTCCGCAATTTGCAGCTCGATATGCGTATGTACGGCAACTTGAAAATGTTCGTTCACGCAGAAGCCGGCTCTCAAGCTCAAGACCTTAAAGATGGAGACGTTCGAATGTTTATTCGAATTGGATCTGATTACAACCTGAACTACTACGAATATGAATTGCCGCTCCAAGTTACTCCTTGGGGTACAACCACTCCATCTGAAATTTGGCCTACTGCAAACAATGTTGATTTGAGTTTGGACCTGCTTAAAGAAGTAAAACTTGAGCGCGACAGAGCGATGCAGGGCAATCCAAACATGAATCGTTCTACACTCTATTCTGTAGATAGAGCAGGGGGAACAGTAAGCGTTCTCGGTAGTCCGAACCTCGGAAATATCCGAACCTTCATGATTGGTATCCGGAACCCGAAACGCACCCTAAACAGCTCAGATGATGGTCTGCCGAAGTGTGCCGAAATTTGGGTGAACGAATTGCGCATGACCGACTTCGACAATAGGGGCGGTTGGGCAGCCAACGCGAGAATGACGGCTAAGATGGCCGACTTCGCGAATGTATCCATGACGGGTAACTATAGTTCTGTAGGTTACGGAAGCTTGGATCAGGGGCCACAGGATAGAAATCAATTTGAAGCCTTGAGCTACAACTTCCAAACGAACGTTGAACTCGGGAAATTCTTCAACAAAGATTACGGCATTAGAATTCCAGCCTTCTTCAACTTGGCTGAAGAGTGGCAGAATCCGATGTTCAACCCGCTCGATCCAGATATTGAGTTCCCGAATGCTCTAGAGAATCTCGAGAATAGCTCTCAGCGCGATAGCCTTCGACAAGCAGCTCAAGACTACACACTTCGTCGGGATATAAACTTCACCAACGTTAGAAAGGAGAGGAACAGCAGCAGTGGACAACGACCACAGGTGTACGATATCGAGAACTTCTCAGTGAGCTATAGCTTCTCCGAAGTGTATCGCCGAAATATTAATACACAACTCGATAGACGAATTGACCATAGAGGTACACTGAACTACTCTTATCAAACCAACCCTACACCAGTAAAGCCGTTTGAGAATTTAATTAGTAGTCAGTATTTGGCGCTCATACGTGACTTCAACTTCCAGTATTATCCACAGCGTATTTCGTTCAGAGGGGATTTGATGCGTAACTATCAGCAGCTGCAGATGCGAAACATCGACAATCCTGATCCTCGATTCTCTCTTCCTGAAAACTGGAATAAGAACTTTACCATGGATAGGAATTACAACCTAGCATGGGACCTTACTCAGCGTTTGAAACTCGATTACAATGCAATTCACAGGGTGAGATTTGATGAGCTTCCTGGAAGTGTCTACAACCCTGAAGCCCAAGAGTACTTGGTGAATCAGTTACAAACTTTTGGTCGCCCTACCCAGTTCCACCAAACCCTGAACTTAACCTGGCAGCTTCCGATTGATAAGATTCCATACTTGGAGTTCATCAATGCGAGTATTCGCTATTCAGGTGATTACGATTGGCAAGCTATTTCCCTCAGAGCGCAGCAAGACACCGCTCTGAATTATGGTAATACCATTCAGAACTCAGCGGCTTGGCAAGGGAACGTGAACTTGAGCATGTCGACGCTCTATAACAAGTTTCCGTTCATTACTCGCTTGAGTCAGGAGCCAGGAGGAAGAGGTGGTCGCCGAGGTGGTCCGGTTAGAAGACAGCTTCCAGGTCAGAATCCTCAAAACGGAGACGACGAGAATCAAGAAGAAGATCCGAATTCCGAAGGCTTTGGAAAGAAGCTCGCTCGCTTTGGAGTGGGGCTATTAACTTCCGTGAAGAACGTATCAGGTAACTATACCTTGAATCAGGGTACCTTGTTGCCGGGCTTCCTGCCACGTCCTTCGTTCTTTGGAATGAGTGATGTGAATGGTTGGACGCCAGGCGTTCCATTTGCCTTTGGTGTTCAAGTTCCAATCGCAGAACAGTTAGCGCAGTTGGAATTGGAACAAGCCGCGGGATTGGCTGATGATAAGTTCCTCACTCAGCGAAGAGGTCAGCCTAATAACTATACCGAGACTAACAATACGAACTTACAGATCCGAGGCACGATTGAGCCGATTAAGGATTTGAGAATTGACTTGAACTTTAATCGTCAGACAGGATATCAATACAGCTCTATCTTCCGATTTGTAGGTGACCACCCAGATGATGAGCTCTTGCGCGATGCATTTGGGACAGGCTTCCAATTCTTGAATCCGATGGGAGTGAACACGTACACCATTTCTTGGATGGCGTTGAACACGAGTTTCGAGTCTACGGATGAGAACATGTCTGCTGCTTACGACCAGTTCCTTGAGAATCGATTTACTATCTCTGAGCGTTTGGCGCAAGATTACGCGAACAGCGGAGTTGATCCGGATTACGCCTTGGAGAATCGTTCGGACAGTGGATATGTTGGATACTCGGTATATTCTCAACAAGCGATGATTCCGGCCTTCATTTCGGCATATGGCGGAGCGCCTGCAGACCAAGTGGGCTTGTCGCTTGGGGAGCTACCTAGCATTCCGAAGCCAAACTGGAGCATCAACTACACCGGACTCATGCGAATTGAATGGGTTCGAGAGAACTTTAGCAACTTCGCTCTGTCTTCTAAGTACAACTCGACATTGGCCGTATCAAACTATCAAACCAACTTGCTTCGTCAGCAGGCGATTTTGGAAGATCCTACGGTGAATCCACTCGATCCATCAGGAGACTTCATGCCGGAGAATCAAGTGAGTCAGGTAACCATGCAAGAACGCTACGCACCATTTATTGGGGTGAATATGCGCATGAAGAACAATACCACCTTCACACTCGATTACAACCGAGATCGAAACATTGCATTGAGTTTGGCTAACCAGATTATCACGGACACAAGGGGGCATAAGATTCAAATTGGAGCCGGTTATGTGATTCAAAATGTGAAGTTCAACTTGATCCGTACAGGGGTAGGTAGAACGGCTGTAAACAACAACTTGGAGTTGGCGGCGAAAGTGGGAATCACCGACAATACAACAACGCTTCGTCGTATCGCACAGGGCGATATTCAGGTAACAGCAGGTCAGCGATTGGTGAATATTGAATTCAACGCTACTTACAAGCTCTCGCGTAGGATGACCGCCATGCTTTATTACGATCAGAATATCACTACGTACAAGACCTCTCAGGCATTCCCTACCAATCAAGTGCGAGCGGGCTTCCGACTTACCTTGAGTTTAGCGAATTGATGCTTGCAAAGGAGGGGTAGAATCGCATACATTTGTGGAAAATTTACGACTCATGAATATTCCTGCAGATCTTAAGTACTCCAAAGACCACGAGTGGGTTAAAGTAGAAGGAGATGTTGCCACAGTAGGTATCACCGATTTCGCACAAGGTGAATTAGGAGATATCGTATTTATTGATATTGATCAAGAAGGTGAGACTCTTGACGCTGAAGAGGTATTTGGCTCTGTTGAGGCTGTGAAGACAGTTTCTGATCTATTCATGCCTATCGGAGGTGAAGTTGCTGAAGTCAATGAACTACTTGCTGATGAGCCTGAGAAAGTAAACTCAGACCCTTACGGTGAAGGCTGGATGGTTAAGATTAAGATTAGTGATTCATCTGAAGTAGACGGATTGATGTCTGCCGACGAGTACAAAGATCACATTGGAGGTTAATTCCAGATATATCAAAGCTTACACCCCGGCCATTGGCTGGGGTGTTTTCATTTTAGTGATGAGCCTTTTGCCATCGCGCAGTTTGCCTTCTACGCTAATTGAGGTAGACGATTTTCTTATTCATGGTGGAGTATACTTCATCTTCACTTCACTCTTTTTCCTCGCCGAGTACATGCTGCATCGATTTGAAAAGATGCGCTGGGGATTTCTCCTCATCACTCCTTTTGTATTTGGCTTTTTTGTTGAGGTGGCGCAAGTAACCTTAACCGCTTACCGAAGCTTTTCCATGATGGACGTCCTCGCAAATTCGCTGGGTATCGTTCTCTCTTTTTTCCTTTTTAGAATATTCGCTTTACGGAAAGTAAAGACGCAGTGACTTTGGTCTAGTTCTTGTGTTTGTTTCAGAAGAAATCATTCCTCTGAAAATGCAGAAACACTCCAAAAAAGATCTCGAGAAATTCAGAAGTATATTCTTCTTAGCGGGATTGGTAATAGCCATGGCGGCAGCGCTTACTACTTTCTCTCTGAAGGTGGAGCGAAGTCATTGGGTAATGGAGGAGGAAGCGACCCCACTTGAATCCAAGACTAAAATTGATCAGACCTCTCTTATTCACGAACAAATCTCAGGAGGTGATTCTGTTCAGGTTGCAAGCTTCAAGCAACCTGTTGATACAGATCGTGCACTGGAGTATTGGACTTTAGATGAACTCCCAACCCCTAGAGGCTGGTCGGATGAAAAAGAGGCGACTCTCATCGACCTTGACGCATACATCAGTGATTTCGTTCAGGCACGATTGGGCAAAGACCTCTTAGAGCAAAGGACCCATAGAATTTTTATCGACTTAGAAATTTCGAACGCAGGTGCTGTTCGAAACATTAAAGTACACAGATCTCCCACAGCTCAAATGGAGATGGAAGTCACTCGAATTCTCGAGCGAGTTCCAACTCTGGCACCCGGAAGCAAGGACGGGGTGCCTCAAGCTGTGAAACTCATCATTCCCGTAAAGGTGGGGAAGGATGTTTAGAATACGCAGGACCTTTATCTACTCTCAAAGTCAAGAAATCATGAATCTCAAAAAATCAAACAAGTCGAACCTCGAAAACAAAAGAGGTTTGTTCAGAGACCTTGGTCTCGTTCTAGGTGTATTGCTTGCCTACGGACTAATGACCTGGCAATTCTCAGAAGGAAAAGTGTTGCAATTCACAGCGACAGGTGAGGGCGCCACGCTGGATTCCATGGTGGTTATTCCTCCTTCTGAACCACCTAAGCCCGTAGAGCCCATTACCGACCCCACTCATGTAAATCCGGTGGATGATCCAGATATCGAAATCCCAGAGATTACATTCAAAGACATGGGTGATACTGATTCAGATTTTCAAATCCTGGAGAAGGTCAATGAGTTTGACACAGAAGTACACGGGTTCACCGCGGTAGAGGCGCTGCCTTACTTAGATGGTTGTGAAGATATCTCTACCAATGACGAAAGATGGTTGTGCAGTGAAGCGCAGATTCGTCAGATTATTAATGAAGAATTCGTGATTCCCAGCGTGGTTCACGAGTTGGGAATCAATGGACGAGCTTGGGTGAGCTTCATTATCGAAGCTGACGGTACTGTGAGTAACGTTGAGATCGCACGGACCTCTGGGGAGGAGAGCATCGATAGGGAAGCGGTAAGAACCGTTAGAACACTACCGAACTTTACCCCAGCAAAGATCAACGGTCGAAGCGTGCGCATGTCGTACAACGTGCCAATCAGTGTTAAAATCAACTAACCAAACCAGAAGGATTGGAATCACGTTATAAGTATTGAAGATGGACTCGTGCCATTTTCAATACCTTGTAGGATGGATAAGTTTGAAAATTATTCAGATTATTAGGTGGAATCATTTTATCTTAGCGACAGAATTCTCTTTGTATGAAACCTAGGAAAACCGATAAAGCAGATCTCGAACCTAAAAGAGGTCTATTCAGAGACATTGGTCTCGTATTGGCTATGCTTCTCATCTTCGGGATGATGAATTATAAGTCGTACGAATCAGGACCATTGGCGCTCGTTGCTGACGGCGACGGTGCAGAACTAGATTCAGTGGTACAGCTTGTGGCTCCACCGCCACCACCGCCACCACCACCGCCACCGGTGAATACTCAAGTGTTCGAAGCCGTGGATGATGATCTTGAGGTTCCAGAAATTACCTTCGAAAACCAAGAGGTTGATGACGATATGGAGTTCGAATTCTTCGAAGAAGTTTCGGAAACTGCAGGTGAACTTTTCGAGTTTACTCAGGTAGAAGCATTCCCAGTTTATCCAGGTTGTGAATCAGAGCCTACTAACGATGCACGTTGGGCATGTACGGTTCAGAACATCCAACAAGACATCCGCGAAGAGTTTGTCTTCCCACAGATTGCTCGTGAAATGGGTATCGGTGGCCGTGCTTGGGTGAACTTTGAAATTGATGCAAGTGGGAAGGTGAAGAACGTGACCATTGCTCGTACCTCTGGCGACCAGAGTATTGACGAAGAAGCGGTTCGTACTGTGAAAGCAGCACTTCCAGAATTCACTCCAGCGAAACTAAATGGACGTAGCGTTCGTATGACGTACAATGTACCGATCAACGCTCGTGTAAATTGATAAAAGGATTTTACCTTTGAAGCCCCGCAATCGCGGGGCTTTTTTTTGACTTAACTTCACACCATGGACAAGTATCTGGCAGCTGTAAAGGCCGCGTTACAAGGCGGTAGAGCAATTCTCAACGTATACCACAAAGAAGAGACCTTGAAGGTTTTGGAAAAGGAAGATAGAACTCCATTGACCGAAGCTGATACGGCGGCTCACAAAGCCATCATGGAGATCCTCAAGGATACGGAGCACCCTGTTCTGAGCGAAGAAGGTAAGTCGATTGCTTACTCTGAAAGATCGAAGTGGGATACGCTTTGGGTTGTTGATCCACTCGATGGAACCAAGGAGTTCATCAAGCGCAATGGAGAGTTTACGGTGAACATCGCCTTGATTAAAAAAGATACTCCTGTATTCGGTGTAATCTACGTTCCTGTTCAACATACTCTGTATTTCGGCGGCACTGAAATGGGTGCATTCAAGGTAGAACGCATCGATGCCGAAACGGAATTCGATACATTGGACGTACTTGTGAATGCCGGCACCAAATTGCCTTGCGAGGATCCAAAAACATTTACCGTTGTAGGTAGTCGTTCTCACATGAATGAAGACACATCCAATTACATTGCTGAGCTTAAAGAGAAGCACGGTGAAGTGGATATTATCTCGAAGGGAAGCTCTTTGAAGATATGTATGGTGGTAGAAGGTGAGGCGAATGAATATCCTCGTTTCGCTCCCACTATGGAGTGGGACACCGCTGCTGGACACGCACTTGTGAATGCAGTAGGTAAGGAAATGGTTGTGCCATCCACTGAGAAGCCGCTCGTTTATAACAAAGAAGATCTCCTCAATCCTTACTTTTTGGTGAGAGCTACGAAGTAAGCCTAGGGAGTGCAAGGTTTGTGATGTATCTTTGCACTCCGGAAAATGAGAGAGTCAATTACTGCACATATGACTGGACGACAAGAGCGTACTATCGCTGTACGACTTTCGGATTACGTCCAACTACTCAAGTTTAGACTCACTACGAGTGTGGTGTTCTCTGCACTGGCGGGATACCTCTTGGCGGTTGAGACTTATTCAGCTTTTGACATGGTTGCTTTGGTCTTCGGTGGATTTTTCACTGTTGGCGCTTCCAATGCCTTCAATCAGGTTTGGGAACGCAACCGAGATGCCTTGATGAACAGAACGAAGAATCGTCCGATGGCAGCAGGCCGAATGTCTGTAACCGAAGGATTGATTGTCAGCACCATCGCCTTAATTGCGGGTGCATTCTTGTTGTTCTCCATCAATTCACTCACTGCTTATTTCGGACTTGCTTCGGTAGTTCTCTACACGCTTTTTTACACACCTCTTAAGGCAAGAACACCTTGGGCAGTGTTTGTAGGAGCATTTCCAGGCGCTATTCCATTTATGTTGGGCTGGGTGGCTGCTGCAAACGACTTCGATATTGAACCAGGGATTCTCTTTGGAATCCAGTTCCTATGGCAATTCCCACACTTTTGGGCCATCGGCTGGGTAGCTTATGATGACTATGCAAAGGCGGGGTACTACCTGCTTCCAACTCGAGAGAAAGACGCTACTTCTATCAACTTGATAATCACCTACACGGTCTGGACCATTATAGCGAGTTTGCTTCCGGTATTCCATTTTACAGGAGCGCTGCAGTTGTCGTGGCCCATGGCAATCGTGACTGCCTTGTTGGGAGTTTGGTTCTTGCGTTCGGCTCTTGCCCTGAGAAAGAACCCAAGTAAAGAGGCCGCGAGAAAACTTATGCTCACCAGTGTGGGTTACCTACCTTTAGTTCAAATCGTTTACGTACTTGATAAATATCTCTTCTAAATGGCTGATGAAGCGCTAAGAGAACAGAGAAAGAGAGCGGCCAAGCCCATGTTGTGGATTGGTATCGCTTCTATGGCGATGATGTTTGCCGGTTTGACCTCGGGGTATATCGTTCAACGATCAACTTTGGTGGAGAGCAATAGCTGGTTTTCATTCCAAATCCCAACTATTTTTATTTATTCGACCATTGTTATGGTGGTGAGTAGTGCGGTTATGATGATGGCCGTTCGTGCAGCGAGAAGTGGAAACTTCAGCCGGGTGAATATCATGCTTTTCCTGACCTTGGTATTGGGTGCTTTATTTGCGATATTCCAAGTGACTGGTTGGTCGGAACTCATTGATTCTAAGATATTTTTCACGGGTGCAGGGTCGGAGCCATCGGGTTCTTGGTTCTACGTGATTACCTTATTTCACTTGCTCCACGTTGGAGCAGGACTCATTGTTTTATTGGTGACAATCATCAAGAATGCAATGAAAAAATATACTCAGGAAGATTACCAAGGGATTGAAATGGCAGCCATTTTCTGGCATTTCGTGGACATCTTATGGATTCTTCTCTTCCTGTTTTTGGCAATTATTCGTTAAACTTGCAGCGAAATTTAATCCGGTAAACATGGCGACGACTACGTCTCTGGAAATGCCCCAAGAAGAAAAAGTTTGGGGAGGTGGGAATGAACCAATGAAAGCGAGCTACGGCAAGCTGATGATGTGGTTCTTCTTGATTTCGGATGCCCTGACATTCTCAGGCTTCCTTACAGCATATGGTTTAATGCGTTTTAAGTACGAGCCGTCATGGCCAGTAGCGGAACGAGTGTTTACGCACTTCCCCGGTATTGAAGGAGACCAACCTCTCCTATACGTTGCTTTAATGACGTTTATATTGATCGTCTCTTCGGTTACGATGGTGCTTGCCGTCCACGAAGGACGTCACAATAAGAAAACTCGTGTTGGACTTTGGATGATTGCTACCATCGTTGGTGGTGCCATCTTCTTGGGTTCACAGGCTTGGGAATGGTATCACTTTATCGTTGGTGACAGTGGTGCGGTTGAAGTTGTATTCTCTGATGAAATGGGAAGACAAACCATGCGCCCTGCCGATGCTGAAGGAAACTTTATCTCTTTAGGTGACCTCGTTCATGGCGACGCTGCCGGCGGACACGGTCATCACGAACATTTCTCTATCGAGCAAGTGCGCGATGCGTTCGCAGGAGGTGAGTACCAACTTCGCCAGCCGGGTAAAGCCGGAATGACACTCGACCACGAGGCGTCTTTAGCTATGTTGAACAGCGATAATGCAATGGTGATCCACGGTGCGAACATGACTCGTAACGAATACGGCCACCAGCAGTTTGCTAACTTCTTCTTCTTCATTACAGGATTCCACGGATTCCACGTATTCTCTGGTGTGATTTTGAACTTCATCATTTTCTACAATGTGATGTTGGGCACTTACCAGCGCAGAGGACACTACGAAATGGTTGAGAAAGTTGGTCTCTACTGGCACTTTGTCGATCTAGTATGGGTATTCGTCTTTACATTCTTCTACCTCGTTTAATCTCGATAAGAAACAGTTATGTCAGATAATCACGCACACGGAGGAGTTCGCAGATTGATCATCGTATTCTTCATTCTGCTTGTCGTTACTGCAGTTGAGGTTGGATTGGGTATTGTGAAGCCAGCTTTCCTCATGGGTGAAGTTTTCGGATTCACCTCTTGGTTGAACATCATCTTCATTGTTCTAACCTTGTTCAAGGCCTACTTCATTGTTGAAGCTTTCATGCACTTGGAAGGCGAGAAGAAATCACTTCGATTGACCATCTACCTTCCCATTCTAATATTGATTCCTTACTTAACATTTATCCTCCTCACCGAGGGTAGCTATTTGTACGGTGCTTAATGTCAGAAAGAGGCAAACAGTATAGAAAAAGGGCAGTGCTAGTTATCATACTTGCACTGCCCGTTTCAATTTATCTAACTGCTATTCTGTATAGCGGAGAGATTAATTTTAACTCCCTACAAACCATCGGTCCCGTTGAGATAGTGGAGAACGAAGACGGAACATTCGATACCATTCCGTATCACATTCCAGACTTCTCCTTTATCACTCAATACGGCGATACGGTTACGCGAGAAGACATGAAAGGCAAAATCTATGTTGCTTCATTCTTCTTCACTTCTTGTCCTACGGTTTGTCCAAACATGAACTTCCACCTCAAGCAAGTTCACGATAGACTGATTGCCTTTAAGAACATCTACTTCTTGTCGCATTCAATTGATCCTTATGACACCCCTGAGGTACTTAGGGATTACGCGAAATTCGATTTGCAATTGCAGAACAGTAACAAGTGGATTTTTGTTACAGGAGAACAAGAAGAAATCTTCAATATGGCTGATTCGTACTTCTTAGCTGCCTCTGAAGATTCTGCTCGTGCAGATCACGGTGGGTATGCACATACTGAGAAAGTCGTTATCGTCGATTGGGAAGGCAGAATTCGCTGTCGCAGAGACGATGATGGCAATGTGATTGGAGCGT
Organism: Flavobacteriia bacterium; assembly: GCA_013373425.1. Lineage (GTDB taxonomy): Bacteria > Bacteroidota > Bacteroidia > Flavobacteriales > Schleiferiaceae > Phaeocystidibacter. The sequence continues at coordinate 41,864 of JABXHW010000048.1, read as the reverse complement.
ATGATATCTCTCAAGCTCCAGACATCTCAGTACTTGTCGACGACCTACGTGTGTTGGCGAAGGAGTACACTAAGGTGACTATGGGAATATGAAAAACCAAGACCACATCTGGAAGCCCATCATTATCGGGTTGAGTATCGTAGTTCCAATTGCGGTAGCAGTACTTTTTCTCCTTCCGGAGGATATGAAATTGAATGTGGGAAGTGCTGATTTGCGCAGTTTGCCGTTCTTTCATGCTTCGCTAAATGGCAGTACAGCGGTACTTCTTCTCCTAGGTCTCTGGTTCATCACTAAGCGTCAAGTTCGCTGGCACCGCTTTTCTATGATTAGTGCATTTGCCCTGTCAGCGGTTTTCTTGCTCAGCTATGTTATCTATCATTCAAGCCAGCCTCAGAGCACGTATGAAGGCGATTATGGGTACATCTATTACCCAATATTGATTTCACACATCGTGCTTTCTGTCCCCGTCCTTCCATTGGCCATGTTCGCCATCTATCGCGGCATCACCAACGAAGTTCAAAGACACAAGAAGATTGTTCGCTGGACCTATCCAATTTGGCTCTATGTGGCCATCACAGGAGTAATGGTCTATGCATTTATGTCACCGTACTATGGCTAAGAGAATCTCCACCCTTGCATTTTTGATGATCGCAATGCTCATCACTTCCGAAGCCAATGCTCAATGCGCTATGTGTAAGGCTGTTGCTGAAAGTAATGCCGCCGCTGGCGGAGGAGAAGCAGCAGGATTGAACTACGGAATTATGTGGCTGATGGCCTTCCCGTACCTCATGATGGTGACCGTAGGCGTGCTGTGGTATCGCCACAACAAGCGCACAAAAGCGAAAGCTGCTACAGAATAGCAACTTCTATCTAGACATATCGCTTAGCATATTCTATATTTGTTAGGCTACTGAACTGGATAGACCAATAATCCATGAAGAAATTTTTGCTGATCGGGCTAGGCTTGCTCGGTGCGTATTCTGTAAACGCACAGGAGAAACGAGAGTGGACTTTCGAAGAGTGCATTACCTATGCACTTGATCATAATATCGATATACGCCAACGTGAACAGAACGTGCAAGCGGCGGAGAACACTCGCCAAGCGAGCACCTTGAACTTCACGCCGAGTTTGAACCTCAACGCAGGATACAACTGGAACTTTGGTCTTTCTATCGACCCGGTTACCAACGTTCCTTCTAGCTTGAACCGTCAAACGGGAAACCTATCCTTGTCTTCACAACTCGTTCTATTCGATGGACTTCGCAATGTCAATCAGTACAGACAAGCGCGCGTAGATTACATGGCTTCGGTATATAACCTCGATGCTGTAAAGAACGACGTTGCCGTGAATGTAGCCTCTAGCTATCTTCAGGTGTTGATGAACAAAGAGATTTATGTTGTAGCTGTTGAACAATACAACAACAGTGTGCGCATGTTTGAGCAAGCACAGCGCCGATACGATGCGGGCGCGATTGCCGAGGGTGACTTACTCCAGTCTGAATCTCAGATGGCTTCAGATGAACAGAGAATGGTGGTAGCTGAAAACAATGTGGCTCTTAGCCGCTTGCAGTTGGCACAATTGCTCCAGCTCGACGATCCCTCAAGCTTTGATATTGGACGTCCGGAATTTGATCTTCCAGCTGGGTCGGTTCTCACTCGTTCTCCGATGAGCATCTTCACAGCAGCGCGAGAAATTCAACCTGTGGTCCAGGCATCCGAAATGAACGTTCAGAGTGCAGAACTTCAATTGTCACAGGCACGCGGACGATACTATCCAACACTGTCACTTACTGGAGCCATTTCAACCAACTATTCAGATCGTATTCCTGTGTTCAATGGAACGACAACCGTCGTAGACCAAATCGGGTATTGGGATGATAATGGAACTTCAGTTCCTGTATTTACGAGCTACACGGTGCCAACCGGACAAGAGGTAAAAGCCTTCAATTCGCAAGTGACTGACAACTTGAATGAATTCATCGGATTTAACTTAAACTGGCCGATCTATTCTCGATATCAGATTCGTAATGAAGTGCGTTTCCAACAACTTCAACTTGAGAATGCTGAGCTCGAACAAGAACGAGTGGAGAACCAGCTTCTTCAGACCATTCAACGAGCACATGCCGACGCGCAAGCATCGCTGAAGTCTTACGACGCCTCCACCAAGGCTGTCCAGGCAGCTGAGTTGAGCTTGGAGTACGCGCGCATTCGAAGAGATGAAGGGGCGATTAGCCAGTTTGAGTTCGATAATGCAAGAAACAACTATCTCGCTGCCAAGTCGCAGCAATTGCAGTCGAAATACGACTATATCTTCAAAATTCGAGTTTTAGAATTCTACCTCAACAATCAATTTTAAGTCATGAAAAAGAGCACCTGGTACATCATCATCGGAGTGGTGGTCTTGATTGGAATTGGATTCGCTACTAAAAACCGCGAATCGAGTAGCTTAAAGGTTGAAGTAGGTAAAGTAGAATTGCGCACCATCGTTGAAACGGTGAGCGCAAGCGGTAAAATCCAACCTGAGGTTGAAGTGAAGTTGTCGCCGGAAGTGAGTGGCGAAATCATCGCTTTGCCAGTAGAGGAAGGGCAGTATGTGGAAGAAGGCGACTTGCTGGTCAGCATCAATCCCGATCTTTACACTGCAGCGGTTCGACGCTCAGAAGCCGCCCTTAATTCAGCTAGAGCTGGACTTTCTCAAGCTGAAGCTCAACTCGTAGAAGCTCAAAAGGTATATCAGCGTAGCCAAACGCTTTTCAATCAAAATGTTATCTCACAGCAGGAGTGGGATGCCGCACAACGTGCCTTTAGGGTGAGTGAGTTGGCGGTAGAGTCTGGTGAATATCAAGTGGAAAGTGCAAGAGCAACTCTTCGCGAGGCTCAGGATAACCTCAAGCGCACAACGATTGTAGCGCCTGTTTCAGGAACTATCTCGGCTTTGAACGTCGAGTTGGGTGAAAGAGTGGTTGGAACGGCTCAAATGGCCGGAACCGAGCTCATGCGTATTGCAAACCTCAACAATATGGAAGTATTGGTGGAGGTGAATGAGAACGACATCGTAAAGGTGGGTTTGAATGATACAGCTGTGATTGAAGTGGATGCTTACCTGGGACAGAAATTCACAGGTGTCGTAACTGAAATCGCCAACAGTGCCAAGATTGAAGGCATGAGCGCAGATCAGGTGACCAACTTTGAAGTGAAGGTTCGCATCCTTAACAGCAGCAGTGAAGATGTTGGCTCCCAGCCATTTCGTCCGGGTATGACGGCCTCAGTAGATATTCGAACAAACCGCCGTGAAAATGTAGTAACCGTGCCTATCGAAGCAGTTACTGTTCGAGATGACACCGTAAAAGTTTCTGCTCGTGAGCGAATTGAACGTGCTGAGCAAGAAAGAGACGAGGATAAAGATCCATACGAAGTAGTCTTTGCCGAAGAGAATGGTAAAGCCAAACTCATTGTGGTTAAGACCGGAATTCAGGATGAGAACTACATTGAAGTTCTGAGTGGACTTTCCGAAGGCCAAGTGATTATTCGCGGTCCCTATAACGTGGTGAAAAACGATCTCGAACCCGATGAGGAGGTAGAGGTTGAATCAGAGGATAACGACGACGAGTGAACCCAATCTTTCTCTGTATCGAAACATCCACGTTGAATTGCAGCGTGGCGGTGTTTAAAGGCGAAGAGCTTCTCTCTTGCGTGGAAGGGTCCAGCGATGCCTACATTCACGGCGAGAAACTTCATGTTTTTATTCAAGAAGCTCTCAATCAAGCCAAACTCAGTTCAAAAGACTTAAATGCCGTGGCCGTAACTAAAGGCCCAGGATCCTACACAGGATTGCGCATTGGCGTATCCGCCGCAAAGGGATTGGCGTTTAGCTTGGGAATTCCCATGTACAGTCTCACGAGCCTGGAAGTACTAGCTCAATCTCCCATCGAGGTGAACGAAGGAGAGCTGATTCTTGCTCATGTTGACGCTCGGCGCATGGAGATTTATGGTGCGTTTTATTCTGCCAGTAGAGGAGCGCTGACCGATATTTCCGCCGATGTGGTAGAAGAGGATGTGTACTCAGACATACACAAAGGGAATCTCGTACATCTCATTGGTGATGCACAGTCTAAATTGATGGATGTTCTGCCCGCGAACTACAAGACTACTCCAATCCAGTTTCCTTCGGCTCAATTTATGGGCAAAGCCATTCTTCAAAAAATGGAACTTGGGGATGCTGAGGATGTGGCTTACTTCGAGCCATTCTATCTGAAAGATTTTGTGGCTGGTAAACCACGGAAATCGCCTCTTGACTTCTAGCGAAAGTGACAATCGACGATATGGTCGTTAACAATGCCTGTAGCTTGGAGATGGGCATAAATCACAGTACTGCCCACAAACTTGAACCCGCGCTTCTTTAAATCTTTTGAGATTCGATCGGACAGGTCGCTGGTGGCTGGAATGTCCTTCATGGTTTTGGGGTGATTTATCACTGGCTTTCCATCTACCCAATTCCAGAAATAGTCACTTAAACCCAGTCCTTCTTCCTTCATCTGCTGTACCAATTGCGCATTGGTCACCGCCGCGTTGATTTTCATTCTGTTTCGAATGATACCCGCATCCTGCATCAAACTCTCCACCTTGTACTCGTCGTATTTGGCAATGAGCTCGGGATTGAAATGGTCGAATGCAACTCTGAAGTTTTCTCTTTTCCTAAGGATGGTAATCCAAGACAATCCCGCTTGAAAGGTCTCCAACAGGAGAAATTCAAACATGAGTTGATCATCGTTGAACGGCTTTCCCCACTCTTCATCGTGGTACTTCATGTAAAGTGGGTCATCGCCACACCAGTCGCATCGTATCATGGTTCGATTCGTACAGGTAGAAGGTTCATTGCTTCGGGAATTCCTTCCACCGGAAGTTGACAACTACGCTCTTCACAAACGAAGATCCGCGTAATGTCCTCAAGATAGCGGTTCTCAAGTGGAGGTAGGGCAGATTCAAGATTCGATCCTATCAAAATAGCGTTGGGCAAGTATTTCTCTTGGAGATTAAAGGCAAGATTCGAGGCAGTAGGACCGCTCACCACTATCTCTCTAAAAGGTCCGCGAATATCCATGGCCACGTTGGCCCATTGTGTGTATCCTTCAGGATATCTTTCAGCTTGCTGAAGCGCTTGGGTGGTCATATCAATAGCGCGTTGTTCCCATGTGGTATTTCCCATGGCGCGCCCCAATCTGAATAGGCAAGTTGCCATAATAGAATTGGAAGCAGGTATCACATTGTCTTCCGTTTCATGGGTGCGTGCAATGAGCGTATCCGATTGACGATCGTTGTACCACAGGAAAACGCTTTCATCATCCTCAAACAAATCCAATGCGTGCTCAGTCAATGCAATTGCCTTGTCAAACCACTTAGTATCGGCCGTTAAGGCATGAACATCCATGAATGCCTTGATGGTCATGGCATAGTCGTCGCTGAACCCGCGAATGTATCCTCCATTTTCACTCCAGGCATGCCAGAGTTCTTGGCCTTCCACAAACCGAGTATCGATTGCTTCAGCAAGGTCTACTGCTCGGTTTGTAAGCTCTGGGTCTTGCAATGCAGTGGCTGAGTGGCAGAGCCCAGACAGCGCAAGCGCGTTCCATGCAGATAACATTTTGGTGTCTATACTGGGTTTCTCTCTTTGCTCTCGAACGTCAAAAAGCTTTTGCATCCAAGTGTTCCATTTTGGATGTCGTTCAGCTCCAATTTCACGAAGAATAACTCGATTTCCGTGTTCCCATCTTGCCTTACCGGACCAAAGTGATTCAGCTTTGAATTCTTCAGCCTCACTGCCAAGAGCTGCTTCTATTTCCGTATCGGTCCACACGTAGAACTTCCCTTCTTCACCTTCCGTATCGGCATCCAGCGCGCTATAGTAAAGTCCGGATTCATGCTCGAGTTCTCTTTTGATGAATTCAGCGGTCTCACGGATGATACTCGCATATTCATTCTTTGGCCATACACGGTAGGCTTGAGCATAGAGTTCCAGCAGCTGACCATTGTCGTACAACATCTTCTCAAAATGAGGTACTCTCCATTCTGCATCTGTGGAATAGCGCGCAAATCCGCCTCCAACGTGATCGTAAATTCCTCCTGCAGCCATGGCGTCTAAAGTCTGCTCTACCTGATCTAGCGCTCCCTGGTCTTCATGCTGAACCGCATATCTCAGCAAGTAGAGGTAGTTGTTGGGCATTGGGAACTTAGGGGCCTTATCATTTCCACCATTGGTTTCATCCCATCGTCTCGACCAATTGTGACGAAGTACATGGAACAATTCATCATCTATAGGAGTAGGTTCTTCAGTTTGGGCAAGAGTGCTTGAAAGTTGCACTCCTTCTTGAAGCTGCTTTGCGTAGTCTTCAACAGATTGAGGATCGTCTCGTCGAACTTCTAGGATGCGTTCTAAACTCGCTAACCATCTATCTTTCGCAAAATAGGTTCCTCCCCAAATTGGGCGGCCGTCAGGTAGGGCAACGACGTTTAGAGGCCATCCACCCTGACCAGTCATCATCTGCACTGCGCGCATGTAAATTTGGTCGATATCCGGACGTTCTTCTCTGTCAACTTTGATAGAGATAAAGTGCTCATTCATGAATGCAGCGGCACTGTCGTTGTCGAAGGTTTCATGCGCCATTACGTGGCACCAATGACAAGTTGAATACCCCACCGAAATGATGAGTAGCTTGTCTTCTTCTTTCGCCTTTTGCAGCGCTTCATCGCTCCAGGGATACCAATCTACTGGCTGGTTGGCGTGCTGGAGAAGGTATGGACTACTTGACTTAGCGAGATGATTTTGCATGGATTCGGGGGCTTGCTGACACGAAATTAGTATTGCACATAGTGCAAGAGTCGAAAGAAAGACGGTATTTCGCATTGGATTCACTTTCACAGTACAACAAGGTGCAAAAAAGGTTTTAGTGAAATCCAAAATTAACCTAGAGTTAAGAGTGGGTCGGATGAACCAGCCTATTTTTGCCGAAATTTCCACATAGATGGGCGACTACCTAATTCTCGTTTACCTATTGTTTGCATTGGCCATCCTTGACTTGGTTGTTGGGGTGAGTAACGATGCTGTGAACTTCCTAAACTCTGCCATTGGTTCTAAGGTGGCCAAGGTTCGTACCATCCTCATTATCGCGAGTATTGGTATCCTGGCCGGAACGCTTTTTTCTGATGGGGTCATGGAAGTGGCTAGAAAGGACATCTTCATTCCGTCCTTCTTCACATTCGACAAGATAATCGTCGTCTTCCTCGCGGTGATGCTCACCGATATTCTGCTCCTAGACTTCTACAACTCCGTGGGGCTGCCTACGAGTACCACTGTTTCCATCGTATTTGAGATTCTCGGAGCGGCATTCATGATTGGATGGTTGATTGCTAGCGCCGATGGAGGTGATGTGGTTTTCTCGGAGTTCATCAACTTTAATGAAGCCACCAAGATTATTGGTGGAATATTCCTGAGCGTACTGATTGCATTCAGCTTTGGTATGCTGGTTCAATACATCGCCCGTCTCGTTTTCACCTTTAATTTGGATAAAAGTCTGAAGCGAGGAGGAGCCATTTTCTCTGGTATTTCAATTTCGATTATCACCTATTTCCTCCTCTTTAAAGGTGCGAAGCATGCGAGCTTTATGACGGAAGATACTGTAGCTTGGATCAAGCAGTACATTGTTTGGTTGATGGCTGGTTCATTCATCTTCTGGGGTCTTGTTACCCAGTTGCTCATGTCGTGGAAGAACATCAATCCGCTCAGAATTGTGGTTCTTGCGGGTACGCTTTCATTGGCCATGGCCTTTGCATCAAACGACTTGGTCAACTTTATCGGAGTAGCCGTTGCAGGCCTCCAGTCGTACTGGGCATGGGCTGATTCAGGTATGCTCGCTTCGGAGTACACCATGGGTGCTTTGGGTGGAGAAGTAGACACACCAATGATTCTTCTCGTCGGAGCCGGTGCCATCATGGTACTCACTTTATGGTTTAGCGGTAAGTCGAGAAAAGTAACAGAGACCGAGGTAAACTTGGGCCGACAAGGTGAAGGTGAGGAGCGATTCCGTCCGAACTTGTTTTCCCGCGCCATTGTAGGTGGAGCTATGATGATTGGGAAGGCTACGAATAAGGCGATTCCAAACGGCACTTTAGAAAGTATTGATATGCGATTCGAGCCTGTGAAGGTGAAGAAGGAAGTAGCAGAGAAGGACCGACCAGCATTCGACTTGCTCCGAGCTTCTATCAACTTAGTAGGTGCATCCATCATCATTGCATACGCCTCGAATAGCGGCAAGCCATTGTCGACTACATACGTTTCATTTATGGTGGCTATGGGTACTTCCTTGGCCGACCGCGCATGGGGACGTGAATCTGCAGTTTATCGTGTGGCAGGTGTAATCAATGTAATCGCCGGTTGGTTGATGACAGCCTTGATTGCCTTTGTTGCCGCTGCACTCGTTGCCTTGATATTGAACTTCACCGGTAGTTGGGGTGCATTTGGCATTGCCGGCATTGCAGGAGTGGTATTAATCATGAGCCAGCGTCGTTTCCGCGCCAAAGAACGCGAGAAGAAGATGGTGGATGAGTTGGTAAGTCGACAGCTTGCCAATATCGACGATGCCATTGCTTCAAGCAAAAAGGAAACAGTAGAGCGACTTGAAGGGTTGAAAGACATTGTGACCTTGAGTATTCGCTCGTTGGTGGGGCAGAACGGCGACGTTCTAAGCCGAAATCTGAAAATCCTTGAGAAACAGCATAGCACAACTTTCAAGGCAAAAGGGAAATTAGTCAAGTTTGTTCGCAAGATGGGTCGTGGCCACACTGAAGCGGGTAAACTGTACCTAACCGTTTACGACTTGATGGAAGAGCTGGAAAGCAATGCCATTGCGGTAGCTCGATATAGTAAGGATCATGTCAACAATCACCACATGCCGCCTAGTCGTGAATTCTTGGATGACATGCTTGAAATCGACCAACGCATTTCACGTTTCTTCGACACGGTAAGCAAGAGTATCGATAAGTTGGACTTCACGAATTCAGAGCGCATTGCTGAAGACAAGCGTGATCTCCTCGATTTCATCAGCGAACGATTGGATGCTCAAATTCAATTGATTCAAGATGACGAAGTCTCAAGTCGCCTCGGCACGCTTCAAACCAGCCTTCTTTTAGAGATGAAGGACATGGTCGCTATCACAGCGAGAATGTTGAAGCTGTACACGCGATATGCGTATAGACCAGTGGAAGAGAAATAGACTCTTAGACAAACAGATAAACAGACGGTCAGACCCTTAGACGACTAGACTAACTGACGTTTAAACTGTCGGAATAATCGGCTAGTACCTAGCTGAGCAAGTCAAGTTGTACTGTTCCGCTAAAGATTACCTCCGAGCTTTCGAGCGAATTTCGCATCTGTTCCCTGTATGGACTAGCCTCTTCCAACCACTGACGAATATTTCTTCCTATTAAGGCAATAGTAAAGAAGCATCCGATGCTGTACATCTTTTAGTCCATTGTTGGGATTTCTTGCACAGTGTGTTCTTGAAGGATGAACTCTCCATCGATGAACTCATAGTAGCCTTCGACATGGAAGGTTTTCAGTTTTGCAGCGTAGACATCTTCGATAAAACTGTTCTCAAAACTCAACCGACCAGTTTCTTTGTCAAATTCCACTTCGGCTACGGCATCCTGCTCATCAAGTAAAGTTTGGGTAAATACGGCTAGGGTTTCCCACCATTCAAAAGGGTCAGGATACTCTATGTTTTCCACGAACATCGAGTCTGCTTCAATGGTAAGTACACGTGCTAGTTCGCCGTATACGGAGTAGAATCCTGCCGGACGATATGAATAGGTGTAAAGGACTAGATACTGCGATTCATTGAGCGGAATCAATTTGCTTACTACTCCATAAGTATCGGATCTAATTTCCTTTCCGTCCTCAAGGAGGAAAAAGGAGAACGTTTCGTATCCAGCGCAGTAAGCACCACATGATTCGATGCATATAGTTACTGCACGGATGTTCTGTGCTGAGACGACCTCCTCTGAATAAACGCTCTGATTGAAATCTACGCTAAGAATGCTGTCTACCTCGGAGATGTCAAGTTGCTCTAACGGCATTTCCATCGAGTCCATTGCCTCCCTCGCGATAATCTCACGATACCATTGTTGAAGGTCTTCATTTGGTAATTCCTCAACGTGTTTGGTGGGCTGGGCGAAGACGGAGCCGATGGCGAATGAAAAGACGACTAGAAATAGGGAGCGCAAATTCATATCTGTAAGGTATAAAAAAGCCGCCCTGACATGTGACAAGGCGGCTTCATTTGTTTGTGAGAAGAGGTTTAGCCCTTCATCTCTTCAGCATATGCTTCGAACCATAATGGGATAGTCTTGATACCCATGAAGTAATTTCGAACGCCGTAATGCTCATTTGGTGAGTGGATGGCATCCGAGTCTAGTCCAAAGCCCATCAAGATAGATTTTGCTCCTAGCTCTCTCTCAAAAAGGGAGAGGATAGGGATAGAACCTCCAGAACGCATAGGGATTGCATCTTTACCGAAAGAGGCCTTCATTGCTGTAGCCGCCGCGCGGTATCCTGGGTGATCGATTCCCGTTACATAAGGTTCTCCACCGTGATGAGGTGTTACTTCAACCTTTACACTTGATGGTGCAATCTTCGTGAAGTGCTTTAAAAAGATATCAGTAATCTCATTCGGATCTTGATCTGGAACCAAGCGCATTGAAATCTTCGCTTTCGCCCATGAGGCGATGACCGTTTTCGCGCCTTCGCCTGTATAGCCTCCCCAAATGCCGTTCACATCTAGCGTTGGACGAATACTCGCTCTTTCTATTGTAGAGTATCCTTTTTCACCCCAGGTATCCGACAAGTCCAAAGCTTTCTTGTAGGCTTCTTCAGAGAAAGGTGCCTTGGCCATGCCTGCTCTTTCTTCATCGCTTACATCTTGGACTTTATCATAAAATCCTTCCACAGTGATGTGATTGTTCTCATCGTGCAAGGAGCCAATCATCTTGGATAAGATGTTGATTGGATTTGCTACTGCGCCTCCGTACAGACCAGAGTGCAAGTCGCGATTCGGACCTGTTACTTTTACTTCTACGTAGCTTAAGCCGCGGAGGCCTGTTGTGATAGAAGGGGTGTCAGGACCAATCATCCCCGTATCGGAAATCAAGATCACATCACATGCGAGTTTTTCGCGATTGCGAGCGACATACCAACCCAAGTTTGCGGAGCCTACTTCCTCTTCACCTTCAATCATGAACTTCACGTTCACTGGAGAACCACCGTTCTGCATCATAGATTCAAAGGCCTTCACGTGCATGAAGAATTGTCCTTTGTCGTCGCAAGCACCGCGAGCGAAAATTGCACCCTCGGGGTGGAGGTCGGTTTTCTTAATAACAGGCTCAAAAGGTGGTGAATCCCACAATTCAATCGGGTCTGGCGGTTGCACGTCGTAATGACCATAAACGAGCACCGTTGGTGCATCAGGACTGACCATTTTCTCTCCGTATACTACTGGGTAGCCAGGAGTTTCTTCAACCGTCACATTGTCTGCACCTGCAGATATCAGGTGGTTAGCCACCACTTGGGCCGTTTTTTCAACATCCCCTTTATAGGCAGGGTCTGCTGAAATGGATGGAATTTTCAAAAGATCGATCAACTCTTCGAGCATTTGATCTTTATTCGATTCGATATAGGATTCGTATTTACTCATACATGTAGTTTTCGAATATTCGACTAAGGTACAACCCTCTTATCAGCCTAGAAAAGACCGAGAGGCTCCAAACAGCGGTATGGCGAGAATGCTCAACGCGATAACCGCTTTAATGGCATAATTGAAACGGGTAAAACCCACTGGACTTCCATCTCGTGATGGGCGTAGAATAAAGCTGACTAGTGCCATGATTCCTGCTAAGCACAAAGGCACGATGCGCACCCACCCCTCATTAGAGAGTGCGAACATGGCTGCTGGCATGAAGGAAAGGGCAATCAACCCATAAATCAACTGTGTAGTTTGTGCGACACCCCATACCGCGGGCAGAGTGGGGTAGCCATAGATCACATCGCCTTTGAGAGCTTCTACGTCTTTGGTTAGATTTCGAATCACCTCGACAAAGACCAAGAAACAAACGTATAAGACCACATCTACTCGGTGCAAGCCGTAGTAGAAGAACACCGCAAAGAAGGGAAGTATGGACAGCATCGCGGCGGCGACATTACCTAATAGCGTAATCTTCTTGAACTTGTGTGAATAGAGCCATAATCCTGCTGCATAAACGGCAAAAAAAGCGAAGGCTCTAAATGAAATGATTAAACCGATGGCCGAGGCAATGAAATTGAAAAAGAGATAGAGATTCAGTGTCTCCTTTTTAGTCAGGATCCGCTCAAATAAAGTTTGATTGGGTCGATTCACCAAATCCTTTTCTCTATCGTAGAAGTTGTTGATGATGAATCCGCTTGCGATGACGAGCCCAGTGGCCAGTACAATGGCATGCAAGCGCCAGTCGGCGATGGTCAGCCAAAAGTCTGACGCAGAACGCATAATGAAAATGCTCGCCAAATACTGAGCGAGCATCATCAGGATAATATTGTACCAGCGCACTACGGAGAGTAGGGCGACAGCTTTTAAGGTCGTTGAGTGCCGTTTCTTATCGACGCTCGCACTCAAAATCTATAGATGACTTCTGGGTTGTGCTCTTCTAGCAGCGGACGTGCCTGCTCGTAATCTCTAGTAAATCCAAGAAGATAGCCACCACCACCAGAACCGCATAGTTTGAGATAGTAGGCGTTCGATTCAATACCTTTCTTCCAAAGAGAGTGATATTGCTGAGGGATCATCGGGGCAAAGTTCTCTAGGAGCAAATGACTCAAGTGTTTTAGATTGCTGAAGAGTGGAGACATGTCTCCTTTCAAGAAAGCTTGAATGCACGCATCGTTGTACTTCTTGAATTGCTCTTTCATCAACTTTCTAAAGCCTTCCTCTTTCAGCTTATCCATGAAAATATTTACCATGGGCTGGGTTTCTCCTGGCTGACCAGAATTGATGAGGAAGATGGCGCCTTGTCCAGCTCTTTCTGCTGGAATGTCTACCGTCCCCAAGTCGTCCTTACCTTGAATAAGGAGTGGAAGGTTTAAGTAACAAATGGTTGGATCAATACCCGAACTTTTCCCGTGGAAGAAGCTCTCCATTTGCGCGAATTGCGCCTTGAGTGCAATTAGATTTTCTCTTGAGATATCGGTCTGTGGATCGAGCTTATTGATAGCGTAACGATCATAGATAGCGGCAACAAGTGCGCCGGAACTGCCTACGCCAAATCCTTGAGGTATACTTGAATCAAAGAACCAGCCCTGGTCGAGGTCAGCCTTGAATCGATCTAAGTCTAATTTAGCTTTGAGCTCACCTGTGTTTTGTAGTTCACTGAGGTGGTTCCAGAACTTGCGAAGAGAAGCATTTGACTTTTCTGTTCTTTCGTCCTGCACATCGGGTAGCTGGAATGCACCCTTATAGTAGTTATATGGGATAGAAAGTCCCATGGCATCTTTGATGATGCCGTACTCTCCAAAGAGGAGAATTTTTGCGTAGAACAAAGGACTCTTGCTCATTCTGTAAGGCGTTTTGGACCACCACCCACACTGTCGTGGATATATCGTCCGTCTTTGCAGTATTGCTTTAGTTCTTGCTCAACAAAGGTATGGACTTTTTGTTCAGCACTTGCTGGATAGAGAAGATGCACGTTTGCACCGGCATCCAGGGTAAAGTGAACAGGAACTTTTTCTTCCGTTCTGAACGTTCTCACCTTTTCAAGAATCTCAATTGTATTTGGACGGAACAACATATATCCCGGACGACTAGTCATCATCATGGCATGCAAGGTGAGCGCTTCGGCTTCTACCAATTCGCCAAAATGATGTAAATCTCCGGTTTGCAGGTGTTGAATCATTTCGGACATGTTCTCCTCAGCCTGCTTGAAGCGGGCCTCGGCGAATGCGTGTCCGTTCATCAATCCGTGTCCTTTCGTGCTGGAAACGGATTTTTGTCCGACTTCAACGAGAAGCACCGTGTCTCTGTAGGTTGAGAAGACGTGCTCTACGTGATGAGGATAAGGAATTGCAAAGCTGTCGTTGCTACCCGGAATGTCCTTGTGCTGTCCCCAGACTACTAGTCCGCCATAAACCGAACGGCTTGCAGAACCTGAGCCCAAACGGGAGAGGATAGAACAGAATCTCTCGAATCCTTCCTCATCAACAGCACCCATTTGAAGTGCGATATCGCCCATGCATAGAGACAATGCACTAAGGCCGCTTGCAGAGGAAGCAATTCCACTGCTATGAGGGAAGCTATTCGACGTGTCGATTCGCATGCGTACACTCGGAAGGAATGGAAGAAGCTCAGCTGTTCTCTGAAAGAACGTTTCAATCTTAGGTCGGAAATCTGGCGCTTCTTCGCCATCAACAAAGATTTCAAAGTGGAAAGGAGCCCCATCCGCCTCGATTTGTTCCCATTCAACAGTCGTGCGTGTATGGCACGAGTCTAAGGTGAAACTGATAGAAGCATTGGCTGGGATCTGACCAGACTTTTTACCCCAGTATTTGACCAGGGCGATATTGGAAGGGCTTTGCCACGAAACTTTGTTCATACTCATACTCCGGCTGTCTCTACTTCTGGAGCGATCTTCTTGACCAATCCCTGGAGAACTTTACCTGGACCTACTTCAACAAAATGAGTAGCTCCATCGTTCACCATTTGTTGAACAGATTGTGTCCAACGTACAGGAGCGGTTAGTTGTTGAATCAAGTTTTCCTTGATTTCTTTTGGGTTGCGAATAGCTGAAGCCGTTACGTTTTGGTAGATCGGCGCGATTGGCGTATTGAAGTCTGTTGCTTCGATAGCCGCTGCGAGTTCTTCTCTGGCCATTTCCATAAGCGGACTGTGGAATGCACCACCTACTGGCAACATGAGCGCACGTTTCGCGCCTGCTTCTTTGGCGAGCACACAAGCACGTTCTACAGCCGGAATCTCACCCGAGATCACAAGCTGACCTGGGCTGTTGTAGTTTGCAGCCACAACGATACCGTCGACTTCGCTACAAATGTTTTCTACTGCTTCATCGCTTAGAGCTAAGATAGCAGCCATGGTAGAAGGAGTTGCCTCACAGGCACGTTGCATCGCATTCGCGCGCTTTGCCACGAGCTTCAATCCATCAGTAAAAGAGAGTGCCTCGGCAGCTACAAGAGCAGAGAATTCTCCCAATGAATGACCTGCAACCATGTCGGGTTGAAAATCTTTACCCATCATTCTAGCAGCGATGGTAGAGTGGATGAAAACTGCAGGTTGCGTAACGTTGGTTTGTTTGAGTGCTTCTGCATCACCTTCGAACATTGTCTTTGTGATGTCGAATCCTACAATGCGGTTAGCTGCTTCAAAAAGTGACTTTGCATCAGAGGATGCATCGTACAAGTCCTTTCCCATTCCGGTAAACTGTGAACCTTGTCCGGGGAAAACGTATGCTTTCATGTTAATCGAGTTTATCGTGTGTGTATTGGGTACTTATTCTCCGTAGTACTCTACGGCGTTGTTTTCTGTTTCAACCAATCGGATACAGTGCAAGGTTGCACCGTGCTCGGCAATCTTAGGTGCGATAATCTTCCAAGCTTCGATGGCGATATTCTCAGTTGAGGTCATTTTCCCATGAAGAAAATCAACATCCAAATTGAGATTTTTATGATCGAGCTTATCCGTCACGTTCGTACGGATGATCTCTTTTAGGTCGGTAAGATTCATCACGAATCCCGTATCAGGATTCACTTCACCTTTGACGGTCACAATCATTTCGAAATTGTGACCATGGAAGTTCTGATTCGCGCATTTGCCGAATACAGCTTCATTTTGTTCTTCTGTCCAGTTGGGGTTGTACAGTTGATGCGCTGCACTAAATCTCTCCCGCCTTTCAATGTAAATCATTGCGAATCGCCTATTTGACGCTGCAAATATACGGTGAATATAGCCGGAAACCTCACGGCTTAACCATACTCTAACGTCTTAGAGGAACTCTAACTAAGGGCAACAAAAAAGCCCGACTGAAATCAATCGGGCTATTAGGAAAGAGGATGTGGTATTACTCCTCCGTTTCAGGAATGAGCGGCTTTACCACTTCTGTTTTATTATCGCCTTCTGGCTCTGTTTTGTACGTCACGATGGCGCGATCAGGACTCAAATCGCTATTGCCGATAGTTGCTAGAACGTAGAACTTATCGTAGCCAGTTAAGTTGAGGAGCGTTGTGCTTCCATCGAAATCAACCACACGGAACTGCGCATTTTCGCCGGTCATGTTTTCACTGTTGATTAGACGAACATCCACAATCTCCAAATAGTCCTTGGCATCTTTTTCAAGCATGATTTTGTACTCCGTACGATTGCCTGAAACTTCAGACACGCTGGTTTGAGCGTGCTTGAAAGGGGTACACGAAGCCAATACCAGAAGTGGTAAGGTGAGTAGAAGTAGGCGTGCTTGCTTTTTCATCAGTTCAAAAATTGTTGTCGTTAACAAATATGCGTTTTTCCTGCTGACTTCCTTCAAAATAGAACGTCAGCATATTCTGGCTTTTTATCAAATACACTCTTTGCAAATGGACATAGAGGAAGGATTTTTATGCCTTTCTCCCGTGCCATTTCAACGGCGAGTTTTACCATATCGTATCCAACACCTTGTCCGCGCAACGACTCATCCACTTCCGTATGATCGATGATTATCCGCGTTTCTCCAGAGTTGAGGTAGGTCATCTCGGCAATCGTTTTGCCGTCCCTTTCAACGAACCAACGTCCGCCTTTTTCGTGGTGTTCAGATTGTATGTTCACTGAGTATAAATTGATAGTAATATGAGGACGTCACTTTACCCATGAAGCCTCCAACCAACATGCCTGAAATCGATTCTAATGCCTCGTCGCGTGCTTCGATGTGTTCATCCATTTCGTATTCGATTTTCTCCAATCTCAATGAAAGTCTTTCTAGCGTTTCAATTTCTTGAGAGCTCATTTCATTTGAGGGTTTTGGAGAAGTGTTTAAAAGGACTCCAAGATGTCTATTGACAATTTTTACTTGGTGTCTAAAGTTCATAGCACCCAAAAAATCATCTTGTTGCTTGCTCGGCTTCAGGTCGTTCAATTCATTGCAGCTCGTCAACACCTCACTCACGATTTCGGTCTCATAATCAAGTGAATCTTGAAGCGGTAGAAGGATTTCTTCTAACTGAGCACCATCTTCTAGATAAGCCTCATATCCCTTCTCCCATTCCTGGTGAAGCTTCACTTCTTCAACGAGAATCGAATTGTATGCAAACACGAACATCACGGCTACCGCTGCGACAATCACTAAGGTGGCCATCATGAGCTTCCTAGCCATTACAAAGCGCGTTTCAGGTTCATGATCTTTTCACGAACATTCATAAGGCGACTTACCACCTCTGCTTCTTTAGCGACATCTTCGTGATTTTCCCGCAGTTTCTTGCGGGCACCATCGATAGTAAAACCACGCTCCTTAACAAGGTGGAATACCAAATGAATGCGCTCGATGTCCTTTGGAGTATATGCTCTATTTCCCTTGCTGTTTTTCTTAGGCTGAAGATTGGGGAATTCCTTCTCCCAGTATCTCAGGAGAGATGTATTCACGTCGAATATTTCAGCTACCTCACCAATGGTGTAATAGCGTTTTGTGAGCTCGGGAAGTTTCAGATGCATGGTTGTGCCTTTATCGGTATTTCAAAGATGGGGAAAAAGAATGAGTAGTAGGTACTGGGTACGGGGTACTGAGTACTTAGTACTGAGTACGGGGTACTGAGTACGATGATACACCGGGTAGGTGTGGGTAGAGGAGTAGGTGTGGGTTAGAACTATTCGATACGGGATTCTCAATACTTAATACCAGGGCTGGACCATTGCGGTTCGATTGGTATCATCCTTTCCCTATGAGAACAAAATAAGAACAACGTGCTAGCGTATCAACCTGCGCACCTGCCCACCTCCATACTTCCGTAACTAACTACTTCCCCACTTCTCCTACATTCCCTACTTTTGCGCCATGATTAAGGATAAGAAGGTAGTCATCGTGCTTCCAGCGTACAACGCTGCCAAGACATTGGAGAGAACGTACAACGAAATTCCATTCGATATTGTGGATGATGTTGTTCTTGTAGATGATAAGAGTTCAGACGATACCGTTGAGGTTGGGAAGAAGCTCGGCATCCAGCATATCATCTCTCATGAGCAGAACAAAGGATACGGCGGCAACCAGAAGTCATGCTACAACAAAGCGGTAGAAATTGGAGGTGATATTGTCGTCATGCTTCACCCCGACTACCAGTACACTCCTCAGTTGATTCAAAGTATGGCCTTCCTTATCGCGAATGACGTATACCCTGTCGTTCTCGGATCTCGGATCCTAGGCAAAGGAGCGCTTCGCGGAGGCATGCCTTGGTACAAATATGTAGCGAACCGCATCCTCACTTTGTTCCAAAATATCCTCATGGGACAAAAGCTCTCAGAGTATCACACGGGTTACCGTGCCTTCTCGAAAGAAGTCTTGCAAGCGGTTGATTACAATGTGAATAGCGACGACTTTGTGTTCGACAATCAGATGCTTGCCCAGATCTTTTATAAAGGGTTTGAAATTGCAGAGATTACTTGTCCGACGAAGTACTTCGCCGAAGCGAGCAGCATCAACTTAAAACGTAGCTCTATTTATGGTCTTGGTGTACTCAAAGTGAGTCTGCAGTACCGCTTTGCGAAATGGGGCCTTATCAAGCCTGCTTATTTGCTGAACGCTGGCCGTTCATAGAAGTAGAAACCGTTTTCTTCATACAAAAGTACGGCGTCGGGAACCTCTTTCTCGAACTGTTCCACCTTGGTCACTTTTACCGCAATCTTGACCGGTAAATCGTTGTGTCCGTGCAGCAGCCATGATTTGTAAATAGCCGAGTCGTTTTGATGAGGTTCAATCCTCGAATAGTACCAGGGTACGTAAGATTTATAACCAAAAGTGGTCACGTAAACCTTCTGGCCTTGTTGTTCCTCGAAAAAGGATACCGAAGCGCGCTGAGATATTCTTTCAATCTTACCACTGAAGAAAATCAATCCCAACATCACCCAAATTCCCGTACCGCCGAACAGAATTCCAAGTGACTTTTCTCTGCTTCGTTTCTTGAAGTACCAGAATCCCGCGAGGATAACAAGCATCCAGATGGCTGGGATAAAGTCCCAGCCCGACCATGGCACTTCTGCCTCCATGTTGGCAGCCGCAAATGGGTCAGCTTGAAGGAGAGGTGTTATCATCTCAGGATGCATTCCGATGTAAGGGAGAGCAGCGGAAATCAAAATCACCAAAACACCTACAATCAAAGCGGCACTTGAAGAAAATTTTACCGTGCGTTTCTTTTCCAACCATTGCCATAGTGTGAGGGCGGACAGGAAAGTCAATGGATAGTATGCCATTGAGCTGTAGTGGATGATTTTGGTGCCTACCAGGCTAAACAGAATTAAGACCACCCAGAACAGAACACTCATCCATGTCCTCATGCTTGCAATATGAGGTTGTAATCCCATGAGATGGCGTAATGATGGAATCGCAAATAAACTAGCCGGGAAGCATCCGAAGAGAAGTACGACGACGTGATACCCCAAGAATCCGCTATGTCCAGCGTCTCCTGTCGTCAACAACTCCCATTGACGAATGGTGAACTCAATGATGAACTCAGGTCCACGGATGATCAAATCGACAGCAAACCAGAGTGTGAATACACCAAGCGCGCTCAATGAAAACTTAATGAAGTTGATCACTTTGACTGGGAATGAAAAGCGACCAATGACGGTCATGACCCCGAATGTCAAGAAGACCAAGAGATAGGCCACAGGGCCTTTGGTGAGAATTCCCAAACCAATGAAAGCTCCACCCAAGAGAAGTGCGCTCAGTTTGCTTATGCGGAATGAGGAACGAATACCCCCTTCCTTCCAATGCGCTAGAATCAAGAAGAAAATGCCATTGAAGATGAAGAAGTTGAAAAGCGGGTCAATCAAGCCACTCTTGAAATAGATGAAGGGAAGAATGCTCCCGAACCAGCTCAGCGCCCAAAGGAATCCAAATCGCGCATCGAGTAATTTTTTCCCTAGCCAGAAGAGATAAGGGAGTACAATCGCCCCAAGAATGGCATTCGGAAGACGTGCGGCGAAATCTCCCACGCCAAAAATCGACATACTTGCGGCTTGAAGCCAGAAGAAGAGCGGTGGCTTTTCTGTGAAGACCTCATAATTGATTTGCATTTTCAGCCAATCTCCGGAAACCACCATCTCTCTAGCAATCTCCGCAAAGTTGATCTCATCCCAGTCGAAGAGGTGCAGCCCACCCAGGAAGGGAATGAAGAAAAGTGCTCCTAGGAGACACCAAAACCAAATCGACCGAGTTATACTTCTCATATCTGTTGTAATACTAATCCGAAAGAACTCGCTTACAGGAAGTTCCGTAAAACGAAATTAACTTTTCATTGGCTACACACCCTGTTCGTGATGAACTTGAATGTGCGATATTTGCCCACAAATTTAACTGACATAGTCTTGAAAAACCTTTTTCTTTTCCTGACACTCGCCACTGGCATCAGCACGATGGCGCAAAATCGTCAACTCGCTGAGCTGACCCCGAATCAGATTGCTAGGATGGCTGTGCCATCTGCAGCACCTGATTTCATCGAACTTGAAGTATTTTCATGGGGCTGGGACAACAACAATGTTCACCTCGATTCTATAGATCTATCTGAAACCACTGACACTATCCACATGCGTTGGGTAGATTCTCGTCACCCACATTTCCACATGCCATTTAATGGTGAAGTGAGAAGTCACTTCGGGTGGAGAAGGTCGCGCTATCACTACGGTGTCGATTTGAAACTCGACCGCGGCGATACTGTTTATGCGGCATTCGATGGCAAGATTCGTTACGCACGCTATAACTATGGTGGGTATGGCAATCTAGTCGTGATGCGTCACTACAACGGTGTTGAAACCTATTACGCTCACTTGAGTCGTTTTCTAGTTGATACCAACGAATATGTGCGCGCCGGAACTCCGATTGGATTGGGCGGCTCGACGGGACGTTCAACAGGTCCACACCTTCACTTTGAAGTTCGTTATCTAGGAAATGCTATTGATCCTGAAGAAGTGATCGACTTCGAAACCGGTGAATTGAAATCGCTTGAAACCGATATGTCGGTGGAGACCACTTTCAAGTATCTCAAGGAGATGAGAGCACGCCGTTACCACCGAGTGCGTTCAGGTGAAACGCTTTCAGCCTTGGCTAGACGATATCACACCAGTGTGAATGCCATTTGTCGATTAAATGGAATTCGTTCCACGGATGTAATCCGGATTGGCCAGAATTTAAGGGTGAGGTGATTAGTCGAACGACTGATTACTCTGCGAGCTGATTTCAATCAGACGATCGTATTCTTCTGGAGTCAGGTCGTTGTAGAAGAAGTTAATCGGATTGATTTTAGATCCATTGCGAATCACTTCGTAGTGCAAGTGTGGAGCTGTAGAACTACCTGAGTTCCCCACATATCCGATGATTTCCCCACGCTTCACTTGTTGTCCACGACGCACTGCTACACGGCTCATGTGACCGTAAAGTGTTTCATAGCCGAAGCCGTGATCGATCTGGACATAACGTCCGTATCCACGTCCGTTTCTAGATTGAGCGACAGAGACCACTCCATCGCCAGTAGCGTAGATTGGAGTGCCGGTGGGTGCTGAGAAATCGAGGCCAGCGTGAAGCTTCCTCACTTTGTAGATAGGGTGAATTCGGTATCCAAAACCAGAGGCGATTCTTCTCAAGTCGGTGTTTGATACCGGTTGAATCGCAGGAATAGAAGCCAAAAGTTCTTCTTTATTCTGAGCCAGCTCTACCAACTCTTCATAAGAGATGCTTTGAATTACAATCTGCTTATGAAGAGATTCCAATTGCTCCGCAGTCCGTTTCATGACATCGGTGTACATGAATCCATCTAGGTAATCGAATCGGTTGGCGCCTCCAAAGCCTGAATTTCTCACCTCGTCGGGAATGGGCTCTGCTTCGAAGACCACTCTGAAGATTTGATTGTCTCTTTCCACGAGTTCGTCTTGAACCTGAGCCATCAGGTTGAGGCGATTATTCATCAATTCATATTGGAGTTCCATGTTCGCCAATTCACGCTTTAGCCGGCGTTCTTTGGGCGAATCAATGATATTGTCGGCAACGATGAAGAAGATAAAACCCAGGAGCATGGCTGCGAGAATAAAAGCGCCAGTATTTCTCAGACGATCCTTCCATGTACGCTCGATTTTGCGATATGAAAGCGTTCTTGGATCGTAAAAATACTTAACCTTCGCCATGGGCTTTCCTTTTCCTATTTTTGCTGCGAGATTTGCCTCGCGTGGAATTGTGACTCGAACAAAGTTATTCAATTCTGAGCAGGCGTTAAACGAGAATTATCACTTTTCAAGTCTGGCCCATTGACAGCTAAAGAAATCCGACAGACCTACATCGACTTTTTTAAGTCGAAAGGACATGAGATTGTACCATCTGCACCCATCGTGGTAAAGAACGATCCAACGTTGCTTTTCACCAACGCGGGAATGAATCAATTTAAAGATGCATTCCTCGGAAACGCAGAGCCAATATCGGCCCGTGTAGCCGACTCGCAAAAGTGTCTTCGTGTTTCGGGTAAACACAATGACTTGGAGGAAGTAGGACATGATACCTACCACCATACCATGTTCGAAATGCTGGGCAACTGGAGCTTTGGAGACTACTTTAAAGAAGAAGCTATTGCATGGGCATGGGAACTTTTAACTGAAGTATTCAAACTCGATAAGGACCGTCTTTACATCACGGTTTTTGAAGGGGATGATTCTGAGAACTTGGAAGAGGATACCGATGCCAAGAAGTTCTGGCAGAAATGGGTTTCCGACGATAGAATCCTTTACGGTAATAAGAAAGATAACTTCTGGGAAATGGGAGATCAGGGTCCGTGTGGCCCTGCTTCGGAGATCCACTTCGACCTACGTCCACAGGAGGAAAGAGATAGAGTGGATGGCAAGTCATTAGTAAATGCCGATCATCCTGAGGTGGTTGAAATCTGGAACCTCGTATTCATGGAGTTTAATCGCAAGGCGGACGGTTCGTTGGAGAACTTGCCAGCGAAACACGTGGATACAGGGATGGGCTTTGAGCGTCTTTGCATGGTGATTCAAGGAGTACGCTCAAACTACGACACAGATGTATTCACTCCACTAATCCAAAAGATTGAGCAACTCTCTAGTAAGAGTAAGTCGGAAGATGAGCGCACGCTGATTGCGATGCGTGTGATTGCCGACCATATCAGAGCAATTGCATTTGCTATTGCTGATGGACAACTCCCTTCAAACAACGGCGCGGGATATGTCATTCGTCGAATTCTTCGTCGAGCTACGCGATACGCTTACTCCGTGTTAGACTTGAAGGAGCCATTCATGTACGAACTGGTTGAGGTGCTCAGCAGAGAAATGGGACCTTTCTTCCCAGAAATCAATTCACAGAAAGGCCTTGTTGAAAGTGTAATTCAAGAGGAGGAAACTTCTTTCTTGAGAACGCTAGAGCAAGGGTTGAAACGATTGGATGATATCATCGCTAGCTCCGACTCTAAAGTGGTAGATGGGGCGAAGGCGTTTGAACTATACGATACATTCGGTTTCCCAGTTGACCTCACTTCACTCATTTTGAGAGAAAAGGGGATGGACATAGATCAATCCGGTTTTGATGCCGAAATGAAGAAGCAAAAGGACCGTTCGAGAGCTGCAACCAAGATGAGTACCGATGATTGGGTGGTTGTTAAGGAAGATGCTCGCGATGAGTTTATCGGGTACGATCGACTCGACTCGACAGTGCATATTGCCAAATACAGAGAGGTAGTGACGCCTAAAAAGAAGTTCTATCAAATTGTATTGGATCACACGCCGTTCTATCCGGAAGGTGGTGGACAGGTTGGTGACAAGGGGATACTCCGTTCAGGTGAGGACAGCGTTCGTGTCTGGGATACTAAGAAAGAGACAGGCATGATTCTCCACTATGTGGACAACCTGCCTGAGCAGATTGAAGCCACTTTTAAGGCAGAAGTTGAAGAGGAGAGAAGACGACTCACTGCAAACAATCACTCTGCAACACACTTACTCCATGAAGCCCTTCGCGAAGTGTTGGGTGAGCACGTGGAACAAAAGGGTAGCTTGGTAAATGAGAAGCACTTGCGTTTCGACTTTTCACATTTCCAGAAGGTAAGCGAGGCTGAAGTTCGTCACGTAGAAGACCTCGTGAACGCGCGGGTTCGCCAGAACTTGCCGCTTGAAGAATTTCGCAATATCGCCATGGAAGATGCGAAGGAAATGGGCGCGATGGCCCTGTTTGGAGAGAAGTACGGAGATACCGTTCGCGCCATCAAGTTCGGATCTAGCATCGAACTATGCGGAGGCACACACGTAGCTTCTACCGGACAGATTGGCTTTTTTAAGATTGTTTCAGAAGGTGCTGTTGCCTCTGGTGTTCGACGAGTTGAGGCACTTACTGCTGGTGCCGCTGATGCTTGGGTTCGCGGTCAACTTGACCGTCTGCATGAGATTCAGTCTGAGTTGAAAGCATCAGACCCTGTAACTGCTACAAAAGCACTTATCAAAGAGAATGCGGAGCTTAAGAAAGAAGTTGAGCAGCTATTGAGAGATAAGGCGGGTAACCTAAAAGGAGAGATTATCCAGAAAGCAGAGGAAATAAATGGAGTGAAGTTTATTGCCGAGAAGGTGGATTTAGATGCTGGTTCCGTAAAGGATTTAGCCTTCCAACTTCGTCAGCAACATAAAGACTTGTTCATGATCCTGGCTACTGAGGGTGATGGAAAAGTTCAATTGCATCTTTTGGTGTCTGACGACCTTGTGAAGGGCAAAGGACTCAACGCGGGCAACATTATTCGTGAGCTTGCCAAGCACGTAAAAGGTGGAGGTGGAGGAGCACCATTCTTCGCTACTGCCGGGGGTAAGGATGTCAATGGAATTAATGCTGCTTTCGAGGCGGCTAAAGCTTATCTTTGATTTATGAAGAATTTCAAGCTTACACTTTTCGCGCTATTCTTAGCTACGGCGGCTTTTGCCCAGCCTGGAAATGGAAATACTGGCCCTGTATATTTCACCGATAGTGAAGTAGATAAGAACTATGTCAGTTTTGGTATCCATGGTGATCCTATGTTCACACAAAGAAGAATCTTCTCTCTGAATTCTTCCGGATTGAATTCTGGAGTGACACGTGACGATTTCCCGGCAACGGGAGGCTTCGGTTATAATTATGGTGCTACTGCCGATTTCAGAATCAACTCAAATATCCGTTTGGGGATTGGTGTCGGACAAACGGCGATTAATTACCGCTTAGACGATTACGAATACGCTTTGAATGGAGATACAGCACTTGTTGGATTGAATACTTCAACGTTGTACAACTCTTTCCCTTTGAGAGTCGGATTCGTAACCAATATGAATAGTGCCTGGAGTCTAGAGATTTGGATTCCCGTTGCGTACAATACTCTCGTGAGCTACGAAGAGTCAACGGTGTTCAATGGCCAGGATATTAAGGAGAACCTAACCGAGGACGCCAATCCTAACATGTGGTCGGCCGGTATCCAAGTGGGAGGTGCTTTCCATATCTCTGATCAATGGTCGATTACTGGAACAGCTCAATTCAGATATTTCACCACTCAGATTATCGATAAGCCTAACCGACCAAGAGAAACTCCTTACGGAACAGGTATCTCACTCGGTGTGAGATTTACCCCTTGAGTTTATATTACTGGCAGCAAGGTTTCTAGTTTCATTCCTCTAGATCCCTTCAACAATATTGAGCCATCCACAATTGGGTGGCTCTTTATGTATTCAAGAGTTTCTTCTGTTGATTTAAAGCGATGCATGCTTCGTTGTGAATGCGTCGCGTGAAAGTGCTCACCAACGAGTACAACTTCGCATTCAAGAGGTTCACAGAGGTCTACTATGGCTTGATGCTCTTCCGCTGAAGTCTCTCCTAATTCGAACATGTCGCCGAGAATCAGATAGGCGTTAGAACCGGCCTCTTCAATGAACGATTGAATACTTGCACTCATGCTGCTCGGATTCGCATTATATGCGTCCAGCATGATCTTATTTCGCTCTGTCCTGCGCCACTCAGATCGGTTATTCGACGGCTTGTAGCTAGCGATGCCCTTTTGGATAATCGAATCTTGAATCTTGAAAATTCGGCCAAGGGCGATTGCTGCACCAATATTGGCGGTATGAAACGAGCCAGTGAGCTCTGAGACAAATCGAGTATCGTTGGCAATCACCGTAGCGGGATAGTTCTGTGTGGAGAATTCCATCGGATAGTCGCTATCCTCAGAACCAAAAACGATTCTTGTCAATCCAGCAGTCTTTTCCATCTGAATAGCATCTTCGCCATTTACGAGCGCTTGAGCGTCATTGAGCTGAAGATTTTCATAGAGTTCACTCTTCCCTTTGATAACACCTTCAACACCGCCAAAGCCTTCGAGATGGGCTTTGCCAAAGTTCGTGATGTAGCCAATGTCTGGATTGCTGATGGAACTCAACATTCTAATCTCACCTTGATGGTTTGCTCCCATCTCAACAATGAGTATTTCAGTATCCTTAGGGGTGTTTAGAATGGTGAGTGGAACGCCGATATGGTTATTTAGATTTCCCACCGTCGCACTCGTTTTGTACGAAGTGGACAAGACGGATTTGAATAACTCTTTTGCTGTGGTCTTACCATTGCTCCCTGTCAGCCCAATCACTTTAGCATCGAGGTTAGAACGATGAATGCGCGCCAATTCCTGCAGGGTAGTGAGGACATTTTCTACGAGAAAAACTGAAGGCGAGGAGTCCATTACGGGTTCGTCAATCACCACAGCCATTGCACCTTCTTTAAGTGCTTGTTCCGCAAAGGAGTTGCCATTAAAGGATGGGCCTTTTAATGCAAAGAAGATATTGTTCTTTCCGATGGCACGAGTATCGGTGCTCACACCGGATGCGTGAAGAAAAGTGGAGTAGAGTTGCTCGTAGTTCATAGCTGCAATTTACGCTTGCGCGCATAAAAAAAGACCGTCGATTGACGGCCTTTTTTTAACGAGTGTATGTTATTACATGCGGTAGCGGCGGAAGTTGTGACGATCCGGCTCCTCATGATACTTTTCGCGATCTTCTTCCAAAGTCTGGAATCCTACACGGTCCATTGCACAACGGAAACCGATGAAGTCAGTGGCTTGGTGCTCTTCAAGGAAACGGCGTGTTCCTGGGCTCAACCAGTAAGCGCGGTCTCTCCAGCTACCACCTTTGTAAACACGAGTAATGTTACCGATGAGTGTAGACTGAGAATAGTCGTACATGGTCGCTTCCTCATTCTGAACTCCTCCACCTGGCATACCACCAAATCCGTCGTCTTGTGCAACTGCATCTTCGTAGTAGATAGAAGACTCAAGGTCACCATCGAGGTAATCTCTATAGTCGCTTTGCTGGTAGTTACGACGACCCAAGTTCTCTTCGATAGTAACAGGGCGCTTTTCCAATTCTCCAGGAAGTGCAGCGATAACGCTATCAGTTCTTCCGTTCTCGAGTTGGATTTGCTCGTACTGAATGAAGTCAGAACCACGGATTTCTTCGTATCCACCTCCGAGGTCTTCAACTACGAAAGTTTCGAATTCGTTACCACGGAACGCGCGGTGTTCGTTAACGTCCTCAGAGGTCATTGGACGATAAACGTCCATTACCCATTCTGCAACGTTACCGGCCATGTCATATAGACCGTAATCATTTGGTGGATAGAAACGAACCTGCATTGTGATATCTGCTTGGTCGTTCAACCAACCTGGACCACCCATCATGTCACCACGACCACGAGCGTAGTTTGCAAGCATGTCGCCGCGCTCATCAGGATCTGGGTTTCTCATTGATGAACCGTTCCAAGAGTATTTGTTTTTGTCGTAGTTGCGATCGTATACACGAGCACCAATGTTACCGTAAGCGGCAAATTCCCATTCTGCTTCTGTCGGGAGACGGTACTTCGGAAGAAGGATACCATCTTGGATGCGTACGCGACGCTGACCTTCACTTTGTGGGTTGAGATCTTCTAGCACGCGATCCGCTTGTGTAGTGTTAGGTGAGCGGTCTGTGCTGTAGAGGTAAGCCTCTGTATCGAAGTGGTCGATGCTGTTCGCATCATTGTAAGGAACGAGAAGTCCTTCTTCGATGAGAATCCATTCGTTCACACGGTCAGTACGCCACTTACAGTAAGCAGACGCCTGAATCCAGCTAACACCAACAACAGGGTAGAAGTTATATGCTGGGTGACGTAGGTAGTTCTCTACATATAGTTCGTTGTAGGCAAGTTCGCGTCTCCATACCAAAGTATCTGGAAGTGCGAAGTTCTTGATAGCGGTGTACTCAGGACCCATAAGGTCGGTAGAGTAAACGCGCTCTAGCCAGTAGAGGTATTCGCGGTAATCCACGTTGGTTACCTCGTTTTGATCCAAGTAGAATGAAGATACAGTCACTCGACGTGGTTGATTGTTCCAGTCTTTGATGAAGTCTTCCTCAACTTGTCCCATCACGAAGTTACCCCCTTCGATGAACACTAGACCTGGGCCTGTTTGCTGACCCTCATAGTCTAAGTTGACCTCAAAACCACCGTTCTCCCTATCGTTGTAGGACCAACCTGTGGTATTGGATTGCTCTTTGCTGCACGAGGCAAGCACCAACCCTCCAAGGGCTAGCGGCAAATAGAAATGAGTTTTTCCAAGTTTCATATGATCGTGATGTTTCTCTCCGTGTTAGAATTTAGGACAGTTCAACTGCTGTACTCTTCTTGTGCGAGTCACACAAGGGAAACGGTACGACAGTGAGATTTCGTGTGCACCAGCACCTGCCCCTGAGAAATTTGAGATAGTAAAGTCATAGCTGTAACCCACTTTAAACGGCCAATCTGGTGGAGTAAATCCAACGATGGCAACAATAGCATCAGGGTTAGTTTCACTATTTCTATACGCCAAACCACCAGTGATGTAACCTCTGTTGAAAGAGAGGCCCGCTGTGATTTGACCGATATTCCCTTGACGTTGGTAGGCGATGTTAGGAATCAAGTAGCTCTGTGTGCTGCTGATCAAACGTTTTCTACCAATTGGAATAGAAGCACCACCGTGGATGGTAAACTTCAAAGGGAGACGACTTTCTGTAAAGAATGCTTCGTTTGGCTGAGTAAGGTGGTGTGCGGCAACACCGAAATAGTAATTCTCGCCAAAGCCAAGTACACCTACGCTGATATCAACGTGTTGGTTAGTAGGTTGATCTGGTGGAAGCTCGTTGGTTGGACGAACAAACCCATAGAACTGATCAATTTGATCAGGGAAGGTAAGTCTGGAAAAGTCCAAACCACGCTGACGGAAAGTCGCTTGGAAACCTGCCAAAAGACTAAACTTTCGGTTGACTTTCAAGTGGTACGAGTAAATCGCACTGGCTTCTGTCAGTGTTAAGGCCCCATCCGCAGCTTCGTCACGTACTACTAAAACACCAATGCCTCCGCGCAATGCGTCAACATATTGGTCGTAAGAAGCACTAAACGTCTGATAGACGCCGAGAGCGGGGTACTGGTTACGATAATTGAGTGTCAATTTAGGACACTTGTCTACTCCTGCAAACGCTGGATTGAGATACAGACTGTTTGCATAGAACTGACTAAAGTGTGGGTCCTGTGCGAAGGCCACCACGCTTGTCAGCATTGTCAGAATTAATATTCGAGCCGTTTTCCGGTTCATTGAGCCGCGAGTTTTCGAAACACAATTATACAACAAATTTGCAAGCAGTCTGCGCCTGTCGGGATTTTCGGACAAGATGCCTGCTTGGAGCTATATCTTTAACGTTGAAAGGAAGAATGACGTATATCGTCCTTACATGTTGTTAATTTGAGCCGCAATATCCTAAAATTAAAAATTCGTTAGAGCTTTCACGAATCTTTTTACAAAATCCTTTGTTGACATACGAAGAAAACTCCGTTTCCGTTTTGAGTGCACCTAACGACGTTTCTATATGAAAATCACGCTTGCTACCTTAGCTATCTCCCTCAGCGTAGGGCTATTCGGTCAGTCGATACAGATTGATTGGAAAGTCGAAGAACGCGCAAGTCCCAACCCAGCATCTGGGTTAACATTTGAAGGTGCAAACTACTCGGATGAAGGTTTGCCCGTTTACGCAGGGAAGTACCGCGTTCCTGGAGAGAGTGTGGTTTCTCTCGAATTATTCGCCCCTCAATATGAAGGTTTGAGTTCTGCTGAAGTTGAAGCGTTAGGTGTTCTTGTTGAACATGTGTCGAACACAAATCAAAGCGTTCTTCAGTCGTTTACAGAAGAGAATGGCGGGTATTTCGTTCGATATGAGATTGCAACACTTCGAAAAAATGAAGCCACTGGTGAACTTGAAAAGTTGGTTCGCTTCGACCTTCTGCCGGAAATAACAGGAAGTGTACAGCACAAACGATCGACTTGGGCACAAACATCTGTTTTAGCGTCTGGAACTTGGATTAAATCACCCATATCTGAAACAGGTCTGCATGTAATTTCAGCGGATGACCTGATATCAGCTGGGGTTATTTCCGCAGGAGACCCCTCGAGTGATTTGAAAGCCTACCATAACGGAGGAGGAATGCTTCCCGAACGTATCGCTGAGCACCGTTTCGACGATCTTCGTCAGATTTCGTTGTGGATTGAAGATGGAGGAGATGATCAGCTCGACGCAGGGGATAAAGTGTATTTCTACGCCGTTGGACCAGATCGTGTAATCTACAATGAAGGGAATGACAGACTCGAGCACCGCACCAATGTGTATTCACGTTCGAGCTTCGTGTTCTTTACATCCAATCCAAACTTATTAGGACTCCGTGTAGCAGAGCAGGCATGGAGCGGTGGGAGCGCAACCCTAACATCAACAGGATTTCACGACATTCAGTTCCACGAAGAAGAGAACGTCAATATTGTTGGTACGGGGCGTGAATGGTATGGCGAGATTTTCGACTTCCAACTCAGCACACAAGTACGGTTCGATTTTCCCAATAGACTGACGAACGAACCACTTCAACTAAGATTTAGAGGAGCCGCTTCAGCACCTAATGCAACCACGAGGTTCGTAATAGAAGAGTCAAATACCAACCGACTTCAGCTTCAATATAACGGCAGTTCTGGGGATTACAAGTTCTCCACAAATGGAGGTGTGGCCAGCTTTACTTCGGCCAATACCAATATCAATTTAAATATTGAATATCAGCGAGCAGCAGCACCTACTGCTACGGGCTATTTAGATTATGTTTCAGTGACCGCAAAGCGCGCATGGGACTATGTGTCAGGAGGAATGATTGGTCGAGATATCGATGTAATCTCTTCCAGTGATATCGTTCAATACACCGTTACCGATCAAAACGCTTGGGTTTGGGATGTCACCGATCCAACTCGTCCATTTATGCCTGAGCGAAATCCGTTGGGATCTTGGCTTGCGCATGCCGACAGTCTCAGAACGTATCTCGTTGCGAAACCAGCTGATGCAAGAGCGGTCACAACTTGGTCGAGTGTGAGCAATCAAAACATCCATGGAGAATCTAACGTGGATATGCTCCTTGTATCGCACCCAAACTTTTTACCCGAAGCCAATCGATTGGCCGATTATCATTTCAATCATGATAACCTGAACGTTTTGGTAGTTACGCCAGAACAGGTTTACAATGAATTTAGTGGCGGTGCGCAGGATGTTACAGCTATTCGAGATGCGGCCCGCATGTTCTACAAGCGCGACCCCAGCAATCCCTTAACCTATCTATTGTTGTTCGGTGATGCTTCGTACGACTATCTCGACAGAGTGCCGAATAAGCAAAACTTCGTTCCTATCTACGAATCGGTGAACTCCGTATCACTTTATACTTCATTCATGACCGACGACTATTTCGCGTGTTTGGATGACAATGAAGGAGAGAACGTGGTTCGCGAATCCGTGGATATCAGCACGGGCAGACTTCCAGTTAAGACCATTGGTGAGGCTACAGCAGTGATTGATAAGATTACGCAGTATGCCGATGCGGTCAATTCATTTGGCGATTGGAGAAATAGAATCTGCTTTGTTACGGATGATGTTGATGAAAGTTGGGAAGCGAGATTGACTCGTGATCCAGAGAACGTAGCACAGCATATTGACACCGTTTATCCGTATCTCAATTTTGAAAAAGTGTATTCTGATAGCTACACGCAGGTGAGCACATCGGGAAGTCAGGCTTATCCTGCAGCACGGGATGCGCTGTACCGTTCAGTTCAACGAGGAAACTTGATTACAGCTTACACAGGCCACGGTGGTGAAGTGGGATGGGCCTCAGAGCGACTACTTCAATTACAGGATGTCAATAGCTGGTCGAACGGCCTCCGTTTGCCATTGTTCGTTACCATTACCTGTGAGTTTACACGATTGGATGATCCGAATCGCACATCTGCAGGAGAGCAGCTCTTCTTGAATCAAAACGGTGGTGCGGTAGCCTTAATTAGTACGACTCGTGTTGTTTTTGTGGAAGGAGCAATCGCGTTGAATGATTCGGTTTTCGCCAACCTTATGGAACTGGAGAATGGCCAGTTTTTACCTATGGGTGAGGTTGTACGACGTGCAAAGAACGCTATCAGCGATGGTGACCGAGTTCGCTTTAGTTTGATTGGAGATCCAGCTTTGCGATTGAATATCGCCAAGCATGATGTTGTACTTGACAGTGTGAATGGAGTGGAAGTGGCTCAAGCCGATACTTTGAGAGCAAGAGAAAGTGTGACGTTATCGGGACGTATTGTTAGAAACACGGGAGGTCTCTTTTCTAATTTTAATGGAGAGGTGGTCGTTACTGTATTCGACAAAGCCGTTTCCCGCCGAACGAAAAAGAACGACGGTGTGGGCTCCTCGGTGAATTTCATCCAACAGGAGAATATCATCTTCAGAGGCAAGGCCAGTGTTACGAACGGACTTTGGGATATCACTTTTATCGTCCCTAGAGATATCAATTACACATTTGGAGAAGGAAAGATTTCTCTCTACGCCGACAATGGCGAGACGGATGCTAAAGGAGCAGAGCGGTCTTTGATTGTTGGTGGACTTGGAGATCCAGCATTTACAGATAACCAAGGGCCAGAGATTCGTTTGTTCATGAACGATACCAACTTCGTGAGTGGCGGACTGACGGATGACAGTCCAAATGGTCTCGCATTGCTCTTTGATGAGTCCGGTATTAACGTGGTTGGCAATGGCCTAGGGCATAATGTTGTGGGCATTCTTGATGGCGACGCTGCGAACTCTTTCAATCTCAACTCCTATTATGAAGGAGATTTGAACTCCTATCAATCTGGAAGCATTGAATATCCATTCTTTAACCTCGCTAACGGACCACACACTTTGAAAGTCCGTGTATGGGATGTGATGAATAATGTGAGCGAGGCCGAAGTGGACTTCATTGTTGCTGACAGGGCTAATCTTCAGATTCAAGACTTATTCAACTATCCGAATCCATTCTCCGACATCACTAATTTCAGTTTTGAACACAATAGGGATGGAGATGAGTTGGAAGTTGACCTTTTCATTATAGATTTGAACGGTCGTATTGTGAATCATCAGAATCAAACATTGATGCCTGAAGGAACACGAACACTCGACATGACATGGGACGGAACCGGAGGGAACGGAGCAAAAGTTTCTTCGGGTGTATACGTTTTCCGACTTGTTGTTCGTTCCAAGGCAGACGGCAGCGAAGCGCAGCTAAGTGAACGTCTTGTTTATTTGAAGTGAGTCTTATAAAGATAGACCTATATTTGTGTCCTCAACCTATTCGCGAAATATGAGAATTAAAGGCCTAGTTGCAGGCATCGTATTATTTGGAACACCTGCATTTGTTAGCGCTCAAACCGCCTTTGGCGATCGATTGGAAGTTGTAACCTCCGCAGTGCCTGTCTTGGCTATTGGCCCAGATGCGCGACACGGTGGTATGGCAAATACAGGAGCAGCGAGTTCGGTTGATGCGAACGCGACTTTCTGGAACATTGCCAAATTGGCTTTCCTAGAAGAAGGAGAAACCGAAGTAGCATTGAACTACACTCCGTGGTTGAACCGATTGGTTCCTGATATCGACTTGTCTTATGTGAGTTTTGTAACTGCCATTGACGAGAATCAATCTATCGGAGCCTCTATTCGTTACTTCTCACTCGGTGATATCACATTTAGGAATCAACAAGGCGCATTCCAAGGAACATTTAATCCTTACGAAATGTCGGCTGATGTTGGATATGCTTTGAAGCTATCTGAGTATTGGTCTGCAGGTATCGCATTGCGCTACATCTTCTCTGACCTTACTCAAGGACAAGCCGCTGGTATTCGCCCTGGCCAATCTGTGAGCACAGACGTTTCAGCGTACTACCGCGGTCCAGAGATGAATCTTGGAGACGGTCAGAGAGGTCGTTTGCTCTTCGGTGGTAACATTTCAAACGTAGGTGCAAAGATCAGCTACAGCGACGGTGGACGTGAAGACTTCCTTCCGACCAATATGCGCTTGGGCTTCGGATACGAACTGCAGATTGATCAGTATAACTCTATCACCTTCCTAGCAGACGTGAACCGTCTTTTGGTTCCAACGGCTCCAGTTAAAGATGATCAGGGTAATATTCTCGAAGGAGAAGATGATAATGTAGGTGTGATTCCTGGAATTCTACAATCATTGGATCCAGGAGCTAAGCCTGATGGATGGGACGAGTTTTGGAGAGAGAACATGTACAACGTTGCTGCGGAGTACTGGTACGATGGCATCTTCGCGGTTCGCGGTGGATATCAGCACGAAACTCAATCAAAGGGAAATAGAAAGTACTTCACCATGGGTGTTGGTATTCGCTATAGCCAATTTGGTTTCGATTTTAGCTACTTGATTCCAGCGAATACAACGGTGCGCTCACCATTGGAGAACACATTGCGCTTGTCGCTTATGATGAGCTTCTAAAAAGTATTGAATGAAGAAATTGACTTGGTCGGCTGATTTTGAAATCGGTTCTATTAAAGATTTGAACGAAGCAGATCGCGAGTTGATACATATAGCAAAACAGAATAGGGAGCACGCATATGCTCCCTATTCTCGTTTTAAGGTGTCGGCAGTTGCGAAGATGGAGTCGGGCGAAACCGTCGCTGGTCTCAATCAAGAAAACGCTGCATATCCCTCCGGACTTTGTGCCGAACGTGTTGCATTGTTCGCCGCCGGCGCACATTATCCTACTTCAAAAGTAGAAACCTTGGTGATTCTAACTCAAAGTATTGGAGACGTTCCTGCAACGAGTTGTGGTGC
Organism: Flavobacteriia bacterium; assembly: GCA_013373425.1. Lineage (GTDB taxonomy): Bacteria > Bacteroidota > Bacteroidia > Flavobacteriales > Schleiferiaceae > Phaeocystidibacter. The sequence continues at coordinate 6,383 of JABXHW010000048.1, read as the reverse complement.
ATGCCGACAGGTTATGATGGAGTCGGAAAATCGTCAGTCTCAACCCATTCGAGTGCTGTTTGTAGATGAAGAAGGAAAGGTGCTAATCACAAAATCAGTGGCCGACTTGATACCTTTTGCATTTCATGCCGATCGCTTAGGCTGAGTTCCACTCTATTTGTATTAGATTTGCCATTCGAAATCATTTAGCTGATATGGCAAAGAAGAAGCTGACCAAAGAGGTTTATTTGAAGTGGTACGAAGACATGCTCTTCTGGCGAAAGTTCGAAGACATGAGTGCCGCTCTTTATATCCAGCAGAAGATCCGTGGATTCCTTCACCTATACAATGGCCAAGAAGCTGTTCTTGCAGGAGCACTTCTCGCAATGGAAGAAGGGGATAAGATGATCACGGCATACCGTAACCACGTTCAACCTATTGGCTTAGGTGTTGATCCGCGAAAGATTATGGCCGAGCTCATGGGTAAAGTGGATGGTACATCTAGAGGAAAAGGTGGATCCATGCACATGTTTAGCAAGGAGCACCATTTCTATGGCGGACACGGCATTGTTGGTGGACAAATTCCTTTGGGCGCAGGTTTGGCATTCGCTGACAAATACAAAGGTGACAAGAACGTTACCATGTGTTATATGGGAGACGGAGCTGTTCGCCAGGGTTCATTCCACGAAACCATGAACCTTGCAATGTTGTGGAACCTTCCAGTAGTATTCGTAATCGAGAACAACGGTTACGCTATGGGTACTTCTGTGGAGAGAACAGCAAATCACACCGACATCTATAAGCTTGGCTTGGGATATGAAATGCCTTGCAAGCCGGTAGAAGGGATGGATCCAAAAGTGGTTTATGAGGAAATGCAAGAGGCAATCGACCGCGCTCGTAGCGGCGGTGGTCCAACGCTTCTCGAGATCCGTACTTATAGATACAAGGGACACTCTATGAGTGATGCTCAAAAATACCGAACTAAGGATGAGGTAGCAGAGTATCAGAAGATCGATCCTATCATTACGGTGAAGGATGTGATATTGAAAAAGAAGTGGGCATCCGAAGATGAACTCGCAGAAGTCGATCAACGCGTGAAAGACCTCGTTCAGGAGTGTGTTGATTTCGGAGAAGAATCACCTTTCCCAGAAGCGCACGAACTTTGGGAAGGTATCTATGTTCAAGAAGACTATCCATTCATTACTGAATAAGCCAATCGGCAAAAGAATTACACTATGGCAGTAGTTATCAATATGCCTCGCTTGAGCGACACCATGGAAGAAGGCGTTGTTGCAAAATGGCATGTGAAGGTCGGTGACCAAGTCAATGAAGGCGATTTATTGGCGGAAATTGAAACCGACAAAGCAACTATGGACTTCGAAGCTTTTCCTGGACAAGAAGGGAAACTTCTATACATAGGTGTAGAAGAGGGAGCAACTGCTCCTGTTGATGAAGTTCTCGCTATTCTTGGTGAAGAAGGTGAAGATGTTGATGCTATCCTCGCTGAGCACAGTTCAGGTGGAGGAGAAAAGAAAGAAGAGTCTTCTTCATCTGATGAGAAAGAAGAATCTGCCTCAAAACAAGAAGCTCCGTCTCATGAGCCTACTGAATCTAGCTCTAGCAATGAAGGAAGAGTGAAAGCTTCACCTTTGGCTAAGAAGATGGCTGAAGAAAAGGGGATTTCATTGAATGAAGTGAAAGGCTCTGGTGAAGGGGGGCGTATCGTTAAGCGTGATATCGATTCATACAGTCCGGCTTCTACTCCAGCAGCACAGTCGTCGGGTGCATCTTTCCCAAGCATGTCTTTCTCAGCAGAAGAAGGATATGAGGATATTCCAGTTACTCAAATGCGCAAAACGATTGCTCGCCGTCTAGCGGAAAGCAAGTTCACTGCTCCACACTTCTATCTCACCATTGAGATCGATATGGATAATGCAGTAGCTACACGTAAGCGCATCAACGATAGAGGTGATGTTAAAGTTTCTTTCAATGACCTCGTTATCAAAGCTGTTTCTGTAGCCTTGACTCGCCACCCAGGAGTGAACTCTGCTTGGATGGGAGATAAGATTCGTCAGAATAAGCACGTGCACGTGGGTGTGGCGGTTGCTGTCGAAGACGGGTTGCTCGTTCCGGTGATTCGTCACTCGAATGCCAAGGGTCTAGTTCAGATCTCTCAAGAGGTTCGAGAATTGGCACAGAAAGCAAAGGACAAGAAGCTTCAACCAAGTGAGTGGGAAGGCAACACATTCACCATTTCAAACTTGGGCATGTTCGGAATTGAGGAATTCACAGCAATTGTGAATCCACCTGATTCATGTATCCTCGCGGTAGGCGGTATTCGCCAAGTGCCTGTTGTTAAAGATGGACAAGTTGTGGTAGGCAATGTGATGAAAGTGACGATGTCTTGTGACCACCGAGTGGTTGACGGGGCTACCGGTGCTCAATTCTTGCAAACCTTTAAGCAAATGATGGAGGAGCCAGTAAGCATGCTGCTCTAATCAGAGAATATATTCTTTTGAAAGGTCGCCATTAGGCGGCCTTTTTTTGTGCCCTGCTGTACTTGTGAACATGCGTTTGGAATTTTCTCAGAATCCTGCCAAAAGTCATGGTTTTCATATCGACTTATTCCGTAAGTTTGCATTACTTATAATCAGTCTAAATAAAAAGGATGAGATTGAAGAGTGCAGCAGACCTTCGTGTTGGAGAAGTTGGAGTGATCAGAGACGTCAGTCTTGATGCGCTTCCAGTGAAATTGTTGGAGATGGGCTGTTTACCTGGAACTGAGCTTGAGGTAAAGCACGTCGCGCCCTTTAACGGACCGATTTACTTCCGTATGGCAGACTATCATTTGGCGATTCGTAAAGACTTGGCTCAGATGATTTTGCTTGAGGACTCTGTAGAGGATGTAGCATGATTGGAGGTCGCAAGGCCCTTAAGGTTGCATTGGTAGGAAATCCGAATACCGGAAAGTCCTCTTTATTCAATGCGCTTACAGGGCTCAATCAAAAAGTAAGTAATTACCCAGGGATTACGGTAGAGAAGAAGTCGGGTTTCAGTAAACTCGACAGAAGAGCTATCGCTGAGATGGTCGATTTACCTGGAACCTATAGTCTTCACCCGTCATCTGTGGATGAAGAGGTTGTTCTCAGAACGCTTACTGAACCCGATAATATCGATCGTCCCGATGCGATTGTTGCCGTTGCAGACGCTACAAACCTGAAGCGTAACCTTTACCTCTTTACTCAGGTACTCGACTTGGGCTTACCGACGATTTTGGTCTTGAACATGGTCGATCAAGTTCGTCGTAAAGGGATTGAGATTGATGTCGCCAAACTCGAAGAGCATTTTGGTGTAAAGGTCGTATTGGTCAACGCCAGAAAAGGAGAAGGCATTGATGTTCTGAAAAAATCAATCCTAGAACTTTCACATGATCTTCGCCCCCCAGTTTTTGATATCCGCGAGGACGCTCCGAATTATGCCGAGAGCGCAAGAAAGATTTTGAGTCTGAATGGTGATTATGCCGCATGGCTGATTGCCAGTCAGATTAAAGACTTGAGCTACATCGATTCTGTTAAGCGTGATGAAATCGAGCAGCTGACACTTCGCTCAGACGTGGATACAAAGAAGCTGCATATCCGTGAAACGATTCAGCGCTATAAGATTGTCAATGATTTACTAAAAGAGGCGGTAACGGTATCGCCACATTTAGATAGGAGTTGGACAGGTCGACTTGACCGAATCATAACCCATAAGGTATATGGTGTGCTGATTCTTCTCGGTCTACTTTTCATCATTTTCCAAGCCATCTTCTCATGGGCGGAACTTCCAATGCGGTTAATTGATACCGTATTCAGTGAATTCTCCATTTGGATTCGAGCCAGCATGGAACCTGGTCCGCTTTCCGCTTTGATTGCAGATGGTATTATTCCTGGGGTTGCAGGTGTAGTGATCTTTCTACCCCAGATTTTCATCCTCTTCACCTTTATCACTTTGATGGAGGAGACCGGCTACATGGCCAGAGTAGTTTTCTTGATGGACAAATTGATGAAGCGCTTTGGACTGAGTGGGAAGAGCGTAGTTCCGTTGATTAGTGGAACGGCGTGTGCAATCCCTGCCATCATGGCGACGCGTAATATTGAAAGCTGGAAGGAACGGTTGATCACCATTTTTGTGACCCCGTTTACTACTTGTTCCGCACGTCTTCCTGTTTATACTGTTCTTATTGGACTTGTCATTCCAGCCCACAAAGTACTTGGGGTAAATGTTCAGGGATTAGTCTTGATGTTCATGTACCTGCTTGGATTTGGTATGGCCTTGGGTTCTGCCTGGGTGATGAGTAAGCTCATCCCGACTCGTACGTCTTCGCACTTTATTGTCGAGATGCCCGCGTATCGTGTTCCTCTATATAAGAATGTCATTATGACGATTTGGAACAAGGGGAAGTCTTTTGTGACAAACGCAGGTAAGATCATCATTGCTATTTCCATTGTCTTATGGGTGATGGCATCGAATGGTCCGAATGATCACTTCACAGAGGCGGATAAATATGTAGCCGCTGAGGTGGATACGACCGCGATTTCTGTAGAGGATTATGAAAGTAAAGTTGAAAGCTACCGATTGGAGCATTCATATATAGGATACTTAGGCAGAAGCATTGAACCAGCGATTCGCCCTTTGGGTTACGATTGGAAAGTAGGTATTGCCTTGATCAGTTCGTTTGCCGCTAGGGAAGTGTTCGTTGGAACGATGGCTACCATATATAGTGTAGGTTCAGAAGATGAACTTACAGTCATGGAGCACATGGCTGCGGAGCGGAACCCAAGAACAGGAGGTAAGTTCTTTACGTTGCCCGTTGGGATGTCCCTTCTGATGTTCTACGCATTCGCGATGCAGTGCATGAGTACATTTGCCATAGTAAGGAAGGAGACCAACTCGTGGAGGTGGCCTATATTCCAAGCCATATTCATGACAGCCTTTGCTTACGCTGTATCATTATTAACTTATCAAATCCTCATCTAATGGATTGGCAGACTTACATAGTAGGTGTTGTATTCTTCTGGGCGATTTGGACCATCTTCCGAGTCTTGGTTCCCAAGAAAGGAAAGGTCGGTTGCGCATCGGGCGATTGTGCCTGCGGACCAGAGGTTAAGAAGAAGTCGGCATTCACTTTTAAATAAGATCGCATGGAAGTAGCAGTAGTTACCGGTGCCAGTCGTGGTATTGGCTATGCCTTATCCAAAGAATTGCATTCGCGTGGTGTGCAGGTTATTGCAACTGCTCGATCTGAAGATAAGCTGAAAGCGCTTCAAGCGGAATGTGATGGAAAGCTTGAATATCGGGTGCTCGACCTGAGTGATCGGGGAGCGGTAGAGGCTTGGGCGAATGAGTTGAGCGAAAAGGGTATTCAGATTTCACACCTAATAAATAATGCAGGCTCTTTGGTGAATAAGCCTTTCGGTGAGATTACAGCCGAGGAGCTTCGTCGGGTATACGAAGTGAATGTCTTCAGTGTATTTGAATTCATTCAGCGCACTTTGGGGTTATTTACTTCCGACGTACATGTGGTGAACATATCGAGCATGGGTGGATTTCAGGGGAGCCAGAAGTTCCCAGGACTGTCTGCTTATAGTTCAAGCAAGGCGGCGGTCGCCAGTTTAACGGAATGTTTACAAGAAGAATTTGCGGAAAAGGGGTGGGCATTTAATGCCTTATGTCTTGGCGCGGTTCAAACTGAGATGTTAGAAGAAGCCTTCCCGGGCTTTGCTGCACCCACTTCTCCGGAGGAGATGGCGGTGTTTATTGCCGACTTTGCGATGGGAGCGCAAAAATATTTGAAGGGTAAAGTGCTGCCTATCAGTAGCACTACACCTTAAGTGTACAAAGAGCTGCTTTTTTTGTTTTCAAAAGCTTGTTCGGTACGAATTAATCGGCTTACATTTGCAGCCCTCAACAACGAGGACGTTCATTGAAGATAGCGCTTGGCGCGGGGTAAGAATCGGCAAATGAGCCGATTACAAACAGCCTAACTTTTTTCTTTCAAAACGTTTGGAAGATGAAATTAAACTGACTTACCTTTGCAGCCGCTTTGCCTGAGAGGGTCACCTCAAAAAGGCGCGTTATTTGAAAAGCGAGGCTCGTAAAAAGAGTCAAAAAAACATCGAGAGATGTTGTGCAGAAGTTAAACTTGGTTTACTTTTGCCGCCCCATCAGGAACAACACAGCTTTCGAGTTGTCGCGAGAAAGGTGGAAAAACAGAAAGAAGTTCTTTAACATATTGCGTACGAAGAAGAAAGGAAAAGCCAAACCCTGAGAGGACTTATAGAGAGATCCTTAAGGTAAAGAAGACGCCTGATGAATACAACAGTTTCAAACATCTTACAATGGAGAGTTTGATCCTGGCTCAG
>JABXHW010000069.1 GCA_013373425.1 Flavobacteriia bacterium | reverse complement strand
TGTGGGGAGAGCAGGATTCGAACCTGCGAAGGTAAAAACCAACAGATTTACAGTCTGTCCTCGTTGGCCGCTTGAGTATCTCCCCAATCTCTTTCCTCAATACATAAAGAACCTTCAACTTTCTAGTTGAAAAAACTTGAGCCAGCAGACGGACTCGAACCGCCGACCAGCTGATTACAAATCAGCTGCTCTACCAACTGAGCTATACAGGCCTAAAATCGCTGCTTACGCCGCGCTATTTCTAAGAACCAACCCCTTTTACCGGGTTACTTTTCTCGAAACGGACTGCAAATGTATGAAAGATTTCAATTCGCACAAACGCGGTCCGTAGATTTTATTTCCTCTGGCGTCTTAGTAGTTCGTTACTAATGTTTCAGCGAAACGGGGGCAAAAATACACCTTTTTCATATCCACCAAAATGTCTGACAAAAAAAAGCCCCCCGAATTTCGGAGGGCCTTTGCTATCTGTCTGATTTATACGCCTCTGACTTTTGCCTTGTGCTTATCAATTTGTCGCCTTAATGCGTCAGCCGCCAAGTCGGTAGCTTCTTCAAACGATGTGCATTCCTTCTTAACCACGAGATCATTGCCAGGTACATTCACTCGTACCTCTACAATTTTGTTCTCTCGGGTGTGGTTGTTATCCACTTTTAAATATACTTCCCCATCAATGATGCGGTCGTAAAACTGATCCAACTTGTCCATTCTCTTTTGAATGAAGTCGACCAACTTCTGGTCCACTTTAAAGTTGACGGATTGCACTTGTACTTTCATACGTGTCATTTTTTAGTACCCCCATTCCTTCCACGCGGATGGGCGCTGTTATACACTGATTTTATTTGATCGATGGAGCTATGGGTGTAAATCTGCGTTGCAGCAAGACTGCTGTGACCAAGTAGTTCTTTGATAGTTTGCAAATCTGCGCCCATGCTTAAGAGGTGTGTGGCAAAGGTGTGCCGTAATACGTGAGGGCTCTTCTTTTCTATGGAGCTTACCTTACTAATATAGTACACAACGCGGTCATAAACAAGCTTTGGATTGAGCATTTCGCCACGCTGATTGGAGAATATAAAGTCTGATTTCACACCGATAGTTTGAAGTTGATTCTCGTAATTCGACAATGCCGATAACCACTCTTCTCCAACGGGCACCAAGCGCTCCTTGTTTCGTTTCCCAAGAACTTTAACGATTCCTTTGAAACGATCTACATCCGACCAGCGCAATTGAATGAGTTCAGAGCGACGCATACCCGTCATGTAGAAGGTGAGCAAGATGAAATAATCCCGATACCCTTCCTCCTCCTCGCTGTACATTTCGGGCTGAAGAATTCTCTCCATATCTTCCACATCAACCGTACGGACAACGCGCTTGGAAACCTTCAAAGATTTCACGGCATGAACCGGAGACGTCTCAACTTCGCCTATGCGAACGAGAAACTTGTAATATGATCTAAGAGAGGAAAGTTTTCTATTGATACTCCGCGCCTCTAATCCGAGTTCGCTGAGCTGCATGACCCAATCTCGAACCATAACCGTTCGAGCATTCTTTGGATCTGATTCCTCGTAAGCATCTTCCAACCAATCGCTGAATTGCTCTAAATCGCGACGGTAGGCTAATAACGTGTGCGGAGATACACGCTTCTCCACTTCGAGGTATTCTAAAAAGGAGGGTACAGATTCAGACATAAAAAAAGGTCGTCCCAATTTAACGCATCGGGACGACCTTCAATATGATTCAAGCTAACTTTTATTCTTCTTCGTTAGAACGGAGTTGTTGAACGTAAGCAGCTTTTAGTTTCTCACCACGACGGGCAACAGACGGTTTCGTGAATTGCTGACGTGAGCGGAGTTGACGGATCATGCCTGTACGGTCGAATTTACGCTTGTAACGCTTCAACGCGCGATCAATGCTTTCTCCTTCTTTTACTTGTACTTGTAACATCTGCTTGACACCTCCTTTCTTTAGGGGCACAAAAGTAGAAACAATATTCCTAACCCAAACTATTTCTGGAGATAATATTTGAGGAGATTCAACCTACCCTCTTCGTAGCCCTCCATGCCTTTCAAGTCATCAACCGACTCGATGGGCCGAACCCTCGACCGAAAGAACTCAATAGACTTTGCTAATTCCCATCCTATGTACGGATGGCTTGCTAATTCTTCGACGCTCCAAGAATTCAAATTCACTTGTTGAACCTCTCCTGCTACATCTATCCAGATTATCATTCTATCCACTGTCGAACTGTCCAACCCCACCTCGTAAAGTTGGTCTTTGCTCACGAATCCACCCAATCGATCCCGGTAACTCATGAAACGCTCAGCCATCCACAACGGGCAATCACATTGAATAGCAAAGTCTTTCATCTCAATTAAATTAATGGATATCATTTGTCTAACTACAGGCTCAGGATATACCAATTGATCCCGATTGAGCGCCAACCAGCTCTCATCCATTCCATATATAGATTCTAAATCAGACAGGCTGTCAATTCTCCCCCCAGCCGAGAGGTATCGCTTCCACCTATTAATAACAAAAGGAGACAATCCGGAATGATATAGTGCAATGGAATCGGGAGTCTGCACTTCCATCTTTTGTTGCATTCTACTTGCTTCAAATTTCACCTCCAGCGTACCTTTTCTTTCCCCCTCCTGCCAAATTAGATGACTTCCTACCTCGTTTCGCCAAGTTGAATCTCCCAGGTTCAAACGTGATAGATCCTGCTCATCTTGGATGCTTCCACCTGCTTCTACATACTTTGTAATCCTCGAAGCTGACCCGTAATCCAGTCCAAGGCTTATCCATTCTTCTATATTGAGTTCATTGGGATTGTATGGTCCATTTCCCAACACCTCTTCACGAGTGGAGTCAATGACGAATTGCTCATACTCTTTCAAGGAATCGAGATAAGAGATCCAATAGCGTTGGTCGGATTTTGAATTGAAGATGAATTCTCGACCTAGCGAGAGGGCTAGGATCGAAAGCAAAGTGGTTGAGAATAGCAGCATCAATCGGATGCGTTCCGACCGTCGAATATGTAGGAAAAGAAAAATGCGCCACATGCACAAAGGTGCAAGGGCGCATTGGATTTATTCGTGGGTTAAACGTTTACTTACGCTTAGCCTTTATCGTCTTGAAGCTCCTCATCAATGTTTGAGTAATTGGAGAAAATCTTACCTGCTTTCAAGTCGGCAATATATTTCTTCAAATCTCTCCTAACATCGCCAGACATCAATATCACCCCCGCAATGTTAGGGAATGACATCGCCAAGATCATCATATCTGAGAAGTCGAGCACAGCACCTAGGCTGATGCTAGAACCTACAACGATGAAGAACAAGAATAGAATCTTATAAGAGTACTCAGAGGCTTTGCTCTCGCCGAAGAAGTATGTCCATGCTTTCAATCCGTAGTACGACCATGAAATCATGGTTGAGAATGCGAAAAGGAAAATCGCAAAGATCAATACATATGGGAACCACTCAATGACACTTCCGAAGGCTTGTGAAGTGAGGACCGCTCCATCAGCAACGCCTTCCACTTTGTGCATTCCGGTAAAGATGATTACCAAAGCAGTTAGCGTACAAACCACTACAGTATCGATGAATGGCTCGAGCAATGCTACGAAACCTTCAGCAACTGGGTGTCTGGTTTTTGCAGCGGAGTGTGCAATTGCGGCCGAACCAACGCCTGCTTCATTTGAGAATGCCGCTCTTTGGAATCCGACCACAAGCACGCCAATAAAGCCGCCTTTCATTGCTCCTGGGTCGAACGCCCCGCCAATGATAGATCCAAATGCCTCACCAACTTCGGTGATGTTCACTCCAACGATGAAGAGCGCTGCAATTACATAGGTCACAGCCATCAGTGGAACAATCTTCTCTGTAACACGAGCAATGCTCTTGATACCGCCAATAATCACGACGCCCACCAAAATCATCAAGATAATGCCGAAGTACGCCTTGTTATCGCCAATGATGGCAAACTCGTTACCGAGCAGCTTCGTTGCCTGATTCGCCTGGAACATGTTACCACCTCCGAAAGAAGCGCCGATTGCCAGAACTGCGAACGCACCAGCCAAAACTTTACCTAGGCCTCCCATTTTCTTCTCGGCCAAGCCCTTCTTCAAATAGTGCATCGGACCACCAGATACCGATCCGTCAGGATTGATGTTCCTGTATTTAAGACCGAGTGTACACTCAACAAACTTTGAAGACATACCAATCAATCCGGCAATAATCATCCAGAAAGTCGCACCCGGACCTCCCAATGAAATGGCAATAGCCACACCGGCGATATTACCCAAGCCTACCGTAGCTGAAACTGCTGTAGCCAATGCTTGGAAGTGCGTCACTTCGCCCGGTGCATTTGGCTCATCGTACTTACCACGCGCCAAGGCGATAGCATGTCTGAATCCTCTAATATTAATGAAACCCATTCTTAGGGTGAAGAACAAAGCTCCTAAAACCAACCATACCACGATGAATGGAATCTTGGTGGTTTTAACCGTTCCGTTTGGATTTAATACGAAGCTTCCATCATCATTGCGAACTCTGTTGTCATAAAGACCTAAAGCCGCAAACGGATCTCCAAGAAGTACACTTCCAACTGCGTTCACGATAGGTTTGAAAGTACCGTTGAAGTTCTCTTCGAGGCTTTCCATTGGAACCGTGAAGGTCTTTTCAACCTCGTTGCCATCGGCATCAACTACACGAACGGTTTGAGGTAGGCCTTCTGTGATTCCGCTACTCACTCTCGATGTGGTATCCGTTCCAGCACTCTCCCAGAAATACTTGTATGGAGCAGTACCTCCGGATGCTGTTACCGTGGCCACGGCGTTGTCGATATCGTCTTTAGGATTCGTCCACTCCACCTCCACTGAGAGGTTGCCTTGAGCGAAGGACATGGTTGTTAATGCAATACCGAAGAAGGTGAGTAATAGTTTCTTCATGGTTCCTTTTGAATGGTTCAAATTCATTCTAATACACGCGCCTATAAGAAGGCGGATATATGCGAAAACCCCAAATCTACTGAAGATGAGGGGTTGCGCCAAATTACAAGTCGAAGATGGAGGCTCTCTTCTGCGAAATTTCATCTTTCATTCGCAAGAGAAATGCTAGGGCGAGATAAATAATCAAAGGAGAGCCCAAAGCGATGAAAGAGGAATAAATGAAGAAAATACGGATGCGGCTTGGGCGTATTCCAAGTCGTTCACCGAATCGATGGCACACTTCAAACCCTCGTTTTTCAAACTCCGCCTTTATCCTATCTATCATGTAGCTGTCGTTTCAGGTGATGATTACCTACGGCACAATTTAAGCATTTTTTCTGCCGACAAAACTCCTTGTTTAATTTCAAGAGCGCCTGACTTTGAAATGCATTTTCAGGCTGACCGAATAGCGATACATACTTATTTATCACCCCATTGTTTTCCGGGCTAATATCTTTCCAAACTTCTGCATTGGACTCCTTTCGGTTCCAATCTCCAACATATTGATACGGTGTCATGTTGATCCTCCAGGTGTGAAGCGACTGTCGTCCGGGTTTGTTCTTTTCAGGGTAGTCTGACCAGAAAGTGCTCTCCCAAAATGGAACTTCACCTTGCTGCTGTAAAATGGCCTTGAAGTAATACCACGCCCATTGCTGAACGCGAACCTTCGGGAATGACGAGGGGCGTAACTTTCCGTACAGCCAGATTCGTTTGTTGAGTGGTTCTTCAACAAACACATGCTTCAGATGATCAGGAAAACTGCGATTTGCTAATCCAGCCATGTACAGCAACCAATTCGAAAAATCTGAGAACCCCCATTCCCTTCTCCTTACTTGATTCCAAGGAATTGTTCGAATCAGCATCTCCATTCCATCCTCGTTCAATGGAGCGCCCATTGCTCGACCTAACAAAATCCAACGCGTGAGCTCAATATCCCCGCGGGTTGATTCGAGCGTACTCCAGCCGACATTTAGTTTCTCCACAAATCTGCGAGCGCCAAGAAATGACAACCAATTGAGCCATACTTCTCGGGGAGTTTCGGCAGATTGTTGCAGACAAGGCAAATCGGTGTTCTTGTTAATCCAATTCTGATACTGTTGATGATGTGCCTCGTACTTCTCCTTATCCAGCACCAAGCATGGGATTGGTTTCCCTTTACGATCCATCACGGGTTCATCATCCTCTAAAACGAGATGCAAAATGACGTTATCATAAGCAGGATCCCTGTGATGACCGTGAGCTCGCCAATCGGATGAACAAAGATGCACTTCAACTTGACCTACCCAAGTTGCATCTCCAATCCGAACTATGGCATCCTTAAAATCTGGACCGCTGTGTTCATTCCAATCACCCGTCTTAATGACTTGACAAGTAGTACCGTCCACTAGGATTAAATCAGAAGATAGAATGAGTTGCTCCGCCCACAGGTACTGCACGAATTCTTCTTTCATTTTTTAGATAAGAAAAGAAGAGACGAAGTGTCTAGTCGGAGAGTAAACGTTTACTTCCGTTTACAAACGGGTATAAAAAATGAAAGCGACCAATGCTTGGCCGCTTTCTCCCCCTAAGTAATCCGATCAGGTCTCCATTAATGGCTATCGGATTAATGTGATAGTACCTTGGTACTCTTTAATGTGATTATTGATGGTCATAACTCGAACCTGGTACACATACACTCCTGTCGGAAGTGCGCTACCTTGGAAAGTGCCGTCCCATGATCTAGGATTCCACTCGTCCCATTGAGCTACAACACGACCATATCTGTCGAGGATTGCAACATCATATTCATCAAAACCGAGTCCGTCGAAGTCCCAAGTGTCGTTCAATCCGTCCCCGTCAGGAGAGAATGCCGAAGGAATGTGAATTCTGAGGTCATCTTCCACATAGAGGTAATGTGAAATTGTATCGCTACAGATTCCCGAAGTAGCTACTACGTTCAGTGTATTCCATCCCGGTTGCTCGAAGAGAACATCCATTTCAGGACTGGTTCCTAACCAAGTACCGTTGAGATACCAGTCGAGAGTTCCATAACTCGTTCCGAGATAATTGAAACCCACCGTTGTATTGAAACCTACTGTATCAATAATTGGTGCTGTTCCACTTGATAGATTCGGAACGGGGTGTACGGTCACCTTGTGATACACGGTATCGTGCTCACAGAGCTCATTCAGTGAAACGCGGTATACGGTGGTATCCTCTGATGCAAAGAATGAGATGACTTCTGTGGTATCTCCGTTATTCCAAAAGAACTTTCCATTGTTTTTAGAGTCGAAAGCCTGAATCTCAACATACTGTCCTTCGCAGACATCTGTTGGTCCTTGAATGTTTGAAGTGGATGGTTCCGCTACATAAACCTGAGCGAAAACTGTATCTCCAACACATCCGTCGGAAGAGGTTTCTATAACCCAAGCATCAATGATTGCTGATGTAGTGGGCCATGCGACAAGAACTTCGTTAGTTCCTTGTCCGTTTATGATGGCCGCTCCTGTTGAAATTTGCCAATCGTATGTCGATCCAAATGATCCCGGCACTCCTAGGTTTGAAGGGCCACCCGTAGCGCAGACTGTGTCAACAATCTGCGCCTGGGTTGTCCCTGCAAAGGCACTGAGTAAAATCGTGATTATATGTAGGACATATCGACGCACCGTGGTTCGCTATTACTGTAGTTCCTGCGTTCAGGTTGCTATTAGAAATGGTAGATACCACCTGTTGTTGGCTTCGCGTTGATAGTTACTGTCGCTGGAGTCACACCTGACAAGTCAGCAGAACAACCGTTCGCATCGCTCAAGCTCACAACAGTGATGTTCGCAGTACCTGGTGATTGCACACCTACGGCGAGCGTTGGAGTCGAGCTGCTCGTTGTATAGTTGTATGTGTTTGTACCGTCGCTCAAGACAACGTCCCAAGGAGCTTGTCCTGTTAGCGTCAACTGTACGCTTGATGTATCGCCTTCACAGACAATATCGCCTGTCAAAGAAATGGTTGGGAGATCGTTCAATACGATGTCCAAGAATACGGTATCACCATAACATCCATCAGCGCTTTGTTCTACTGCAAAGATTCTGGTAGTACCTGAAGTAGAGCCCCAATCAATTTCAATCTCTGAATTGTTTGAGCTCACTGAATTATCGATTGTACCAAGCGCAGAGTAACCGCTAGCAAATCCCCAAGTAAATGTTGAGGTTGGATCGGCACTAGTGATACCGTAGGTTACGTCGCTTGAGCTAACACAGACTGTGTCGGTTGCTGTAGACTGAGCAGATGCAGCCACTGAAAGCAACCAAAACAATCCCACGAAAAACGCTGTACTCTTCCAGCTGGAAGTCATTGATGTAACTGTTTTCATTGTGGGTGGGGTTTTTGGGTTTGTTAAATAAGTTTTGCAATCCAGGTCTCATCTACGAGCCAAACGGCCCTGCGGATTTCATAATTGATGTTTTTTTCCGCTCATCTAAATTGCAAACCCAAAAACATGTGCACAACAAGGTCTTTCCTACAAGAAGCAACCTATTTGTAAGAATATACTTCGTCGTCGATGAAAATTCTTACAAAATCAATACTCATAGGCCTTTCCGAGTCCTACAAATACTAAAAAAGCGACCCCAACGGAGTCGCTTTTCACATAGTATAGATGTAATAAAGTTCTTACATCGAGGATCGTATTTCGTCGTGTAATTTTTTCGCACTACTCTTCGCGGCCTCTGCAAAATCATCTCCATTTGAAGCATAAATCACCCCTCTTGAAGCGTTAATTAGGAGACCAAAATCGTCCTCAATCATTCCGTTCTCAACCACATCTTTTGCACTTCCTCCTTGAGCGCCCACACCAGGAACAAGGAAGAACACATTCGGGTATCGATTGCGCAATGCTCTCAACTCATCCGGTCGAGTTGCCCCAACGACAAACATCAATTCGTCTTCCGACAGCCAAGATTGAACCTTGTCCATAACCATATGGTGTACGTACTCACCATTCTCCAGCTTCAGCTTCTGAACGTCGTCGGCACCAGGGTTTGAAGTTAATCCGAGTACGATTACCCACTTCCCTTCTATTCCGCTAAACGGCTCAACCGAATCATGCCCCATGTAAGGAGCAACAGTGATCGCATCACAGTTCATTGATTCCAAGAAGGCCTTTGTATATCTTTTAGAAGTATTGCCGATATCGCCTCGCTTTGCATCTGCAATCACGAAATGGCGCGGATAATTCTCCTTAATATAAGCGACTGTTCTCTCTAGTGATTGCCACCCCGATAGACCATACGCTTCGTAGAAGGCCGTATTCGGCTTATAGGCCACGCAATGGTCGGCTGTGGCATCTACAATGGCTTTGTTGAATGAAAAAATTGGGTCTTCCTCTGATAGAAGATGCTTTGGTATTCTATCTAAATCTGTATCCAGACCTACGCAAAGCATCGATTTCTTCTCGGCTATGTGTTGAATCAGCTCACTACGGGTCATGCTCCAAAGTTTTCAGATCCTTCTTTCAATCGCTCTGTATTCTCGGCCATCTTCAATTCATCCAAGAATTGTTGAATATCTCCATTGAGTACGTCATTGAGATTGTGTACGGTCAATCCAATGCGATGATCGGTTACTCTACCTTGAGGGAAGTTATACGTTCTAATCTTCGCCGAACGGTCACCTGTAGATACAAGTGTTTTTCTCCTCTGAGCTACTTCATCGTTGTGCTTTTGAACTTCCAAGTCGTACAAACGCGCACGAAGCACCTTCATGGCTTGTTCAAGGTTCTTGTGCTGTGAACGACCATCTTGACATTCAACCACAATTCCAGTTGGAAGGTGGGTCAATCGAATAGCGGATTCCGTCTTATTAACGTGCTGACCACCCGCTCCACTTGAACGGAAAGTGTCTCTACGAATGTCTTTTTCGTCCAAATCCACGTCTACTTCTTCTGCTTCTGGAAGAATCGCTACTGAGGCAGCAGAAGTGTGAACTCGACCTTGGCTTTCGGTAGAAGGCACGCGTTGAACTCGGTGAACGCCACTCTCGTACTTAAGCACGCCGTACACGTCATCGCCTGAAACTTCAACTGCAATTTCCTTGTAACCACCGACGGTCCCTTCATTGGCATTAATGAGTTCCATCTTCCAACCTTGGCCTTCGATATACCTTTGGTACATTCTGAAAAGGTCGCCGGCAAAAAGACTGGCTTCATCACCACCTGCCCCAGCACGAATTTCAAGCACGGCGTTCTTACTGTCTTCTGGATCCTTAGGGATGAGCATCCATTTGATGTCCTCCTCTAACTTCTCCAAGTACTCCTTCGCTTCTTCAAGCTGAATCTGCGCTAGCTCCACGAATTCGGGGTCGCTTCCGTCTTTGATAACTTCTTGCGCTTCTTCAATTTGGTTGTGAAGTGAGATGTACTGATCTCTTGCTTCTACAATCGGCTTGAGCTCTTTGTATTCTTTGTGAAGGCGAATATACCTTTCGTGATCTGATGCGATATCTGGCTGAATGATCAAATCATTCACTTCATCGTACCGCTGGCGAATACCATTTAGACGATCAAGTGTACTCATTTCGAATAATTGAATTCTCCGTGCTCACTTACGATGGTAAGCTTTGCCTCTGGTGATTCTTCTACTCTACCCACGATTTGCGCAGGCACTCCAAATGATTCGGAGATTTCTATAATTTTTTGAGCAACGGCCTCATCCACATAAAGCTCCATTCGGTGCCCCATGTTGAAGACTTGATACATCTCTTCCCAAGATGTGCCACTCTCCCGCTGTATCATCTCAAACAATGGTGGAGTTTGGAACATGTTGTCCTTCACGACATAACCAGAGTCGATGAAGTGAAGAATTTTTGTTTGTGCGCCACCTGAACAGTGAATCATGCCGTGGATGCCATGACGTACCTCACCGAGAAGTTTCTTGATAATCGGAGCGTATGAACGCGTTGGAGAAAGTACCAACTCACCAGCTGTTCTTCCCGTTCCTTCGACTTCCTCAGTGAGTGAAACGGAGCCAGAGTATACCAAATCGCTAGGAACACTAGGATCGAAGCTTTCAGGATACTTTTCTGCGATAAGCTTATTGAAAACATCGTGTCGAGCTGAGGTAAGACCGTTACTTCCCATCCCACCGTTGTAGTGGTCTTCGTAGGTAGCTTGACCATGACTAGCCAATCCTACGATTACATCACCCGGACGAATATTAGCGTTGTCCACAACTTCGTCGCGGCGCATGCGAGCCACAACAGTACTGTCTACGATTATGGTTCTGACTAGATCCCCAACATCGGCAGTTTCACCACCAGTAGAGACGATCTCTACACCCGCCTTTGCGAAGTCAGCGATGAGTTCTTCGTTGCCTTGAATAATGGCCGCAATCACTTCACCTGGAACGAGGTTCTTATTTCTTCCAATCGTTGAAGAGAGGAGAATATTTTCTGTTGCGCCGACACAAAGTAGGTCATCAATATTCATCACCAACGCGTCTTGCGCAATGCCTTTCCAAACCGATAGATCACCGGTTTCTTTCCAATAAACATATGCTAGGGACGACTTTGTACCTGCCCCGTCTGCGTGCATCACAATGCAGTGATCTTCACTTCCGGTGAGATAGTCGGGAATAATCTTGCAGAACGCCTTAGGGAAAAGACCTTTGTCGACGTTCTTGATAGCCTTGTGTACATCTTCCTTTCCGGAGGATACACCTCTTTCTGCGTAGCGGGAACTTTTTTCCATGGGTGCAAAAATACGAAAGCGCCCCGCAAATTGCGGGGCGCTCTCATTTAATATAAAGTATGTCTACTCGATGCGAATGTAGAGACCCATTGGAAGCTCACCTTCCCAGTCTGGGTTCAAGTCTTCAAGCACATCTTCGTCCATTCCTAGTTCATCAGCGATATCGTCGAATTCCAATCCGCGAGTCTTCACCAAATAGTGCGTGCGGTCGAACTCTGTATAATCACCATCAGGAGTAATCTTGATTACCATTCCGTCTACCAAGCGAACACCGCGAAGGTTTCCGTTTAGTTGTTGAAGGACGCGTGGTGAGACGCGCACATCACGAGCTACTCTACCGTAGTTGGTATTTCCTTCGATGGTGTATAGCTCACCTGGAGGAGGACCTGCTTGCGCAGTGTTACCACCACCTTCTTCATTTCCTCCGCCTCCGGCATCATTAGACTCAGCGGTTTCGGCAGGTACATAATCGTCACGGAGCACTTTCATATCCGTACGACGGTTCAACTGGTTCGCGTCGCGTTGCAACTGCGCCGATTGACGTTTAATCCATGCTTCAGATAACTCTTGGCCATCTGTAAACTGATCGGAGTAGAGTCCATCATAACCTTCTGGAATAATGAATGGCTCATCCTCACCACGTCCTACTGGAGTTAAACGATCAGCTGAGATACCCTTTGAAATCAAGTAGCTCACACATGTATCAGCTCTTTTCTGAGATAGAATTCTGTTACGTTCATCGGTATCCGTGTAATCCGTGTGTGAACGAAGCTCGATGGTAATGTTCGGGTTGCGCTCCAAGATGTTCACTACGGTATCGAGTGCAGCACGAGAGGAATCTGAAAGATCCCACTTACCTGTTTCGAAGAGAACATTTGGAAGTACAATTGGAACCTCAATTGGATCCATGCCGACATTCAGAGTGATATTGTGAATGAAGTAATCACCCTCATCATCTTCAACCTTGTCAAAAGCAGAAAGCGGCACACCAACAGTGGTAGCGTTCGCCTCATTCGCGAAGAACTTCTGCTTGCTGTAGCTGATAGTATAGTTCATGTCCTCATCCAACTGCTCCATGTTGAACTCGTAGTATCCATCAGCATCTGTATTCACAGTGATTGGATTGTCGCCACCTGTTAGAGTAACCGTAGCCTGAGCAACTGGTGAACGATCTTTTGTGCTTGCAAGCACACCTGAGATAGTGTATCTCAATGGAACGAGGTACACTTCGTAAAGGTCAGTTTCACCTCTGTGATCGTCACGCTCTTCCCAAGAAGAAGACATGTATCCGTTTGCCGCCTCTCCGCCTGGTTCGAAAATCAATCCGAAGTCGTGACCAGGAGAGTTGATTGGCCATTTCATGTTTTCTGGTTCGCCTTCTGGCATACCATCTTCGCCCAACTTCACACGGAAGATATCGAGACCACCCAAACCAGGAAGTCCGTCAGATGCGAAGTACATGTATCCATCATCGTGAACGTAAGGCCAAAGCTCTTGTCCATCTGTGTTCACAAGGCTTCCTAGGTTAGTAGGCTCATTCCAAGCGCGCTCACGGCGATTGAAAGTAGTCATCCACAAGTCGAAATTCCCCTTCGTACCAGGAATATTACCCGCAAAGTAAAGGATGCTTCCATCCGCATTCAACGCAGGCTGACCCACACTGTAAGAGCTGTCGCTTGCTGCGTAGACCAATTCAGGAGTTTGGAAGTTTGATCCCGATTTTCTCGAAGACCAAATTGCACAACCCAAGTGCGCTCTACGAACTCTTGGACACGTTGTATAGTATAGGTTACCGCGGCTGTCCATTACCATACCTGACTCGTGGTCTTCTGTATTGATAACTTCTTCGTCGCCGTCGGCTTGTACTGGTGAAGACCAGCTGATTTCTTCGGTTCTGTTTCTGCCGCGGCCTGTTGTACGTCGCTCTTGCTCCATCACGAAGATGTCGGCAAAATCGGTACCTGTCCATCCATCTTCATCGCGGCCTGTCGCTTCTTCACGTTGTGATAGGAATAATAGAGATTCTGTCTCTCTTCCGCGTCGTCCGCCCCAAGCTGGACCGTGATCTGATTGGCGAGAGTTTACATCGCGCCCCATGTTGGTAACTTGATAGCGTGTTGGAGGATTATCCATCCACTCCACTGCCTGACGAGCCATCAAGATGCGCTCCTCTACTCGGTTGTCGCCTGGACGAACTTGTTGATATTCCTGGAATTTCTCAATTGCGTCTTCGTATTCACCTTGGCTCATCAAAACAATGCCTTGCATGTAGATAGCTTCTGGGCCGTATTCGAATCGCTGAGCACGCTCATACTGAGATTCCGCTCGGCGGTAATCTTCTAGAAAACGGTAGCATTCTGCAATCTTAAAGGTGATTTCACCCTTCTCTTCGTCGCTTTCAGCCTCTGAGTAGGCCTCTTGATACATCTCCAGTGCGAGTGTGTAACGACGTGCTGCAAATAGCTCCTTAGCGTCCAAGTGCTCTTCAGAGAGCTCACTCTCCGGCTCTGTATCTCCCTCACTCTGAGCGTAAAGGGAGAAGTTTAAACACAAGAACAGGGCGAGTAAGGAGGCGAGTCGCGTGTATTTCATTCTGGTTTATTCAACGTTCTAGACTGTGCGAAAGTCGCTAAAATAGCCAATTGGCGCGTTAAAAAAAATTCCCTCACCATAACCTGATGAGGGAATTTTACACAATTGGTATGGTTACCTATTAACGCGTGAAAAGCATCTCGCGGTATTTAGGCAATGGCCATAGTTCGTCATCTACCATCAATTCAAGCTTATCTGCATGATATCTAATGGTTTCCATGAATGGAATCACAGTGTCGCAGTATGCAATCGCCATATCGCGAGTGTCCTCCATGGTGTTGGCTTTTTTACGAGCTTCAATCATCGCTTCTTTTTCAGAAATGATTACTGAAATATGCTTAGAAATTTGCTTAATCATTTCAAGCTGCTCTTTTGCCATTTCTTTGAAGGTCTTCTCATCAAATACATCTTTCAAACGCTGAACGTTTTCGATGAGTTTGCTTTGGTAACGGATAGCCGTTGGTACTACGTGGTTACCTGCGATATCACCCAATACGCGTGATTCAATCTGAATGCGCTTCTGGTATTCTTCGAGAAGAATTTCGTGACGGGCTTCTACTTCAACTTTGTTGAGTACTGCATTGTCTTCGAAAAGCTTAATCACTCGGTCAGTTACCATGAAGTCGAGGGCTTTTGGCGTCTTCTTCACGTTGTTCAAACCACGCTTCTCAGCTTCCTTCACCCACTCATCACCGTAGCCGTCACCTTCGAAGCGAATCTTCTTAGAAGCCTTGATGTATTCTTTCAAAACATTGAAGATGGCGTCATCCTTCTTCAAACCTTTCTTGATGAGGGCATCTACTTCAGCCTTGAACTCTTTAAGCTGTTGCGCCATGATGGTGTTCAAGACGGTCATTGGTTGAGCACAGTTTGCTTGTGAACCTACTGCGCGGAACTCAAATTTATTCCCCGTGAAGGCGAATGGTGAAGTACGGTTACGGTCTGTATTGTCGAGCAATACATCTGGAATTTTACCTACAACATTCAACTTGAGATCTGTCTTGGCTTGTGGGTCCAGTTTACCAGACTCCAAGCGCTCGAGTTCATCAAGCACACCTGAAAGCTGCTCTCCAATGAATACGGAGATGATTGCTGGAGGTGCTTCGTTGGCACCAAGGCGGTGATCGTTACCTGCTGAAGCGATAGAAGCGCGAAGCAAATCGTCGTAATCGTGTACCGCTTTGATGGTGTTGATGAAGAAGGTGAGGAACTGCATGTTGCTCTTTGGGGTCTTGCCCGGTTGCAACAAGTTTACTCCCGTATCTGTAGCCAACGACCAGTTGTTGTGCTTACCAGATCCGTTAATTCCTGCGAATGGCTTCTCGTGAAGCAATGCACGGAAATTGTGACGGCGGGCTACCTTCTCGATGATATCAACAAACAATGAGTTGTGATCAACTGCTACGTTTGCCTCTTCAAAGATTGGAGCGAATTCATACTGGCTTGGAGCTACCTCGTTGTGACGAGTTTTGATTGGAATTCCCAAGCGTAGCGCTTCGAATTCGATCTCCTGCATACACTGAATCACACGCTCTGGAATGCTACCGAAGTAGTGATCATCCAGCTGCTGACCTTTAGCTGGGCCATGACCCAAGAGTGAGCGGCCTGCCATCGCTAGGTCTGGACGACCATTGAAAAGGGCGCTATCTACCAAGAAGTACTCCTGCTCCCATCCGAGAGTGGCGTTTACCTTCTTTACGTTCTTATCAAAGTATTGTGCAACCTGGGTTGCAGCACTATCAACAGCTTGAAGAGCTCTCAATAGTGGAGTTTTATAGTCGAGTGCCTCACCTGTATACGCGACGAAGATGGTAGGAATACAAAGCGTAGTTCCAATTACGAACGCTGGTGAAGTTGGATCCCAAGCCGTGTAACCACGTGCTTCGAATGTGTTACGGATACCTCCGTTCGGGAAGCTTGATGCATCTGGCTCCTGCTGAACCAACATACCTCCGCTGAATTTCTCAATTGCTTCTCCATCGCCAGTAGGCTCGAAGAAAGAATCGTGCTTCTCTGCTGTTCCTCCTGTTAGTGGCTGGAACCAGTGTGTATAGTGAGTAGCGCCTTTGCTTACCGCCCAGGCCTTCATACCTGCAGCCACTTGATCTGCTACTTCGCGATCGATTTTCGACCCGTGGTCGATTGCACTACGTACACTATTGTACGCCTCTTTGGTCATGTACGCTCGCATCGACTTGTCGCTGAAGACGTGTGATGCGAAGTAATCTGATGCACGACCAGATTCGGGCTTGAAGTTAACCGGCTTGCGGTTTAGTGTTTCTTCCAAGCAGAAAAAGCGGATGGTAGCCATGTGAATTCCGTTTTAATTGTGAAATACACGGCAAATATATATCAAGAAGAGGGGGTGTGGGTGAAAAAATTGAAAATTATTTGTCAACACCCTGTTAAAAAGAGGGGGTGTCTTTAGAAAATGTCAATTTAATCAAGGAAGTCCTGTTAAAAATAGGGGGGGGGGGGGGTA
>JABXHW010000043.1 GCA_013373425.1 Flavobacteriia bacterium | reverse complement strand
TTGAATTCTTCGGTGACGAAGTAGACTCAATACGAACCTTCGACGTGGAAACTCAACTTTCCATCGATTCCATCAAGCGCATGGAAATCGTTCCAAACGTTGAAAATAAAAAGGTGATGGAATCTCGCGAGAGCTTCTTGAGCTATATCCCCGAAAAGACCTCCATCTGGGTAAAGGACGTACAAACCGCCTCCCAGATACTCGACAAACTCTACGAGAAAGCCGAAGAAATCTTCGCAACTCTATCCACCGACATCAAGCATTACAAGCCGTATGAGCTTTTCTTGAGAGGAGAAGACTTTAAGCGCGAGTTAGAAAAATACGCAGTTATTGAATTCGGCTCTAAGACTTTCCCAGTTGCAGAACGGGTCAATTTTCAGGCTCAACCTCAACCGAGCTTCAATAAGAACTTCGACCTGCTCAAGGACACGCTCAACGCCAATACTTCAAAGGGCTTCACCAACTACATTCTCTGCGGGAGTCAGCAACAAATTGAGCGCTTTCATTCCATCTTTGAAGATTTAGGCGCGGATGTAAAATTCGAGCCTATCCTCGGAGCGCTTCATGAAGGTTGGGAAGATCCAGAGCGAAAGTTTGCCTTTTATACCGACCATCAAATCTTTGAGCGTTATCAGCGCTTCCGCCTCAAGAATGGTTTTGAGAAGAAGCAGAGCATAACCCTGAAAGAGCTCAACAGTTTGCAGTATGGTGATTATGTGACGCACATCGATCACGGTATTGGTAAGTTCGGCGGACTCCAGAAAATCGAGGTGAATGGGAAGTCGCAAGAAGCAATCAAGCTTATTTATCGCGACAATGATGTTCTTTACATCTCCATTCACTCCCTCCACAAAATCTCGAAGTACAATTCCAAGGATGGCACTGCTCCATCGATTCACAAATTAGGATCACCGGCTTGGAATAATCTTAAGAATAAGACTAAAAAGAAGGTCAAGGAGATTGCCTATGACCTCATCCAACTTTACGCGAAACGCCGAGAGGCGAAAGGATTCGCATTTTCTCCAGACAGTTATTTGCAACACGAACTCGAGGCATCTTTCCTTTACGAAGACACACCTGATCAATACAAAGCTACTCAGGATGTGAAGGCCGATATGGAGAAGACCATTCCGATGGACCGCTTAGTTTGCGGCGATGTTGGATTTGGTAAAACAGAAGTGGCTATTCGGGCGGCGTTCAAGGCTGTAGCTGATGGCAAGCAAGTGGCAGTGCTTGTTCCAACGACCATCCTTGCTTTCCAGCACCACAAGACCTTCTCTGAACGCTTGAAGGATTTTCCTGTGCGTGTCGACTATTTGAACCGTTTCAAATCTACAGCCAAAACCAAGGCTACATTAAAAGATTTGGAAGAGGGCAAGGTCGATATCATTATTGGTACGCACCGCTTGGTAGGAAAAGATGTGAAATTCAAAGACCTTGGACTACTCATCATCGATGAAGAGCAAAAGTTCGGTGTATCCGTAAAGGACAAATTGAAGACCCTTCGCGTGAATGTGGATACACTTACTCTCACAGCAACGCCGATTCCGAGAACGTTGCAATTCTCATTGATGGCCGCTAGAGACTTGAGTGTGATCAACACTCCACCACCAAACCGACAGCCCATTGAGACTGAAATTATCGGTTTTAATGAAGAGACGATTCGCGATGCCATCATGTACGAAGTGAGCCGAGGCGGTCAAGTCTTCTTCATTCACAATCGCATTCAAAATATTAGAGAAGTTGCCGGAACACTTCAGCGACTATGTCCGGATGTTCGATTTGGCATCGGCCACGGACAAATGGACGGAAAGAAGCTCGAAGATCTGATGCTTCGATTCATGGAAGGTGAGTTTGATGTATTGGTGAGCACTACCATTATTGAGAGTGGACTCGATGTTCCCAATGCGAACACCATCGTCATCAACCATGCTCAAAACTTTGGATTGAGCGACCTCCACCAAATGCGTGGTCGAGTTGGTCGAAGCAATAAAAAGGCTTTCTGTAAACTCATTGCTCCTCCCCTAGGTTCTTTGCCTGATGAATCGAGGAAACGCCTTCGCGCTATTGAGCAGTTTAGCGACCTCGGGTCGGGATTCAAGATTGCATTGCGCGATTTAGAAATCAGGGGAGCTGGCGACATGCTCGGTGCAGAGCAATCCGGCTTCATTACCGATATGGGTATTGATGCCTACCAAAAGATTCTTGCTGAAGCCGTTGAAGAACTCAAGGAAACCGAGTTCAAGGATCTTTATCAGCAAGAACTCGAAGAAGGCAAATATGTCAAGGAATGTCAGCTAGACACCGACCTTGAGCTCTTGATTCCGGACTATTATGTGAATAACATCGAGGAGCGACTTCGCTTGTATCAAGAACTTGACAGCTTGGAATCTGAAGAGCAACTAGAAGATTATCGCCAGGCCTTGGTGGACCGATTTGGCGAACTTCCTCAAGAAGTGGACGACCTTGTCACTTCTATGCATCTGCGCTGGATGGGGCAGCAGCTCGGGTTTGAAAAGATAGTGCTCAAGATGGGTAAGTTCATCGGCTACTTCTTGTCGAAACCGGAAAGCGGATACTTTGAATCCGAGACTTTCCACGCCATGCTATCGTTCACAGCGACACAGCACAAGCGAGCCCAGATGAAGCAGAAAAATGAAAGGTTGAGTTTGGTGATCAATCAAGTGAACACCATTAACGAGGCTATGGAACTACTACAACCTCTCGTCCCCAAGAGAGAAGTGACCACAGAAGCTGAATAACCATGACGCAAAAAGAGTTTGCAGACCAGCAGTTGGCCAAAATTGAAGAGTTGAGAACTCGAGTTCAAAACTCCTTTTACTTCTTGGAAGCCGAGGAGCTAAACATGAGGCCTGCTAATGGAGGTTGGAGCATTTTGCAGTGCATCGAACACATCAATCTCACCAACCACCTTTATTTGAGAACCTTCGCACAAGCAGTAGAACGCAGCACTGATTTCACCCATGCCGATGATCAATACAAGATGGGAATGTGGGGAAAGTTGATGACCAAAGCCATGAAGCCCAAAGGCGAGCGCATCAAGTGGAAGATGAAAACTTTCCCGTCGCTGCAACCCTTGAATGTAAAGGATCCAAAAGCGCGACTCGTTGAACACGTGGTTTTCGAGAAGTTCAATGAAGACATGGATGCGCTTGTAAAGTTGATTCCAGAAATACAGAAACTCCCTTGGAAGAAGACGAGGATTCAAACTGCTTTGGGGAAATCTGTCAAGATTAGAATTGGCGATGCCGTGGCCTTTATTCTTGCGCATACGGAGCGACATATTCTTCAAGCGCAGAAGATTCTACAATAGTCTTCACATACACTTGCTCGAAGCTGCTTCTATCGCTACCTTAGGTTCCCACAACAAAAGCATATGAACGCACTACTAGAAGCGGTTAACGTAAATAAGAGCTACGATGGGCACCGTGCACTCACGGATCTCAATCTGGCCATACCCGAAGGAAGTATCTTCGGGCTGCTCGGTCCCAACGGTGCTGGGAAAACGAGCTTTATTCGAATCATCAACCAAATCACTGCTCCGGATTCTGGACAACTTCTGCTGAACGGAAAGCCAATGAAATCGGCAGACATAGCTCGTATTGGGTATCTGCCAGAAGAACGCGGTCTGTACAAAAAGATGACAGTCGGTGAGCAAGCCCTCTACCTCAGTAAGCTGAAGGGCTTGTCGGGTTCAGAGGCAAAAGCAAAACTGAAAGAGTGGTTTGAGCGATTTGAAATTGAATCATGGTGGAACAAAAAAATTGAAGAGCTTTCCAAAGGGATGGCTCAGAAGGTTCAGTTCATCGTTACCGTTCTGCATCAACCTGATTTGTTGATTTTCGACGAGCCATTCACAGGCTTTGACCCCATCAATACCGAGTTGATTAAATCGGAAATCCGTCGATTGAATAAAGAAGGGGCGACCATCATCTTCTCTACGCACAGAATGGAAAGCGTTGAAGAGATTTGTGATCACATTGCGCTTATCAACAGAAGTAAGAAGATTCTCGAAGGCCCGTTAAAGCAGGTTCGAAACGACTTCCGTACCAACACATTCAAAGTGGCTTATGTAGGAGATTCCGACCAAGTGACTTCTGTAATCAAGGAGAATTTTGAACTCGTAGACGACCATAACTGGCAAGACCATCGCGAAGCTACCGTGAAATTGCCCGAGAACACCAAGCCGAATGCATTGCTTGAGGCCCTTCTACCTATCGCGGTAATAGATCACTTTGAAGAAGTAATTCCCAGCGTGAATGACATTTTCATTCGCATGGTACAAAAAGGCAATAACAATGAATAAGACCTTACTTATCATCCAAAGGGAATTCCTTTCTAGAGTCAGAAAGAAGTCATTCCTCATCATGACCTTGCTCGGTCCTATCCTTTTTGGTGGATTAATGGTGGCCCCTGCATTGGTAGCTTCCATCCCTGAAGGACCGAAAGAAATTTTGGTCGTTGACCAGAGTTATTTGCTTCTTCGTTTTGATGCGAAATCAGACGACAAGCACAAGCTAGAATTCCTCAACCCTGAAGAGATCAATCGAGAACAAGCCATTGAGCGACTTCAGAGTGATGAGAAATACGATGCACTATTTTACATCGAAGTCAGTGAGTCTGGCGACCCTGACTTTTGGAAGCGAAATGGTGCTATTTACGGAAAAGAAGATGTCTCACTTGGCCTAGAAAGCTATTGTACTGAACTTCTTGAATCTGCAATTTTCAAGGAGAAGTTAGTCTCCCAAGACGTCGATTACGCAATCGTTGAGAATGCCAAAACTTCCGTATCCCTTCGCACTTTCAACCTTTCTGAAAGTTTAGAGCAAGAGTCGGCTACGGAAATTAAAATTGTCGTTGGATACGCCTGTGGATTCTTCATCTATATTTTCATCTTCTTGTACTCTGCGCAGATTATGCGTGGTGTAATTGAAGAAAAGACAAGTCGAATTGTAGAAGTACTCATTTCATCGGTTCGTCCATTCCAATTAATGGTTGGGAAAGTATTCGGAATCGGAACCGTGGGCGTATTGCAGTTCGTGATTTGGGTTGTTTTATCGATTGTCATTTTCCAAGTGGCAAGTGCAACGCTTCTCGATACACAACTATCACCTGAAGAGATCGCGGCCGGCATGGAGGCCTCTACTCAGGGAATGGAGATTATGGATCAGATTTCATCGCTACCATTGGCGACCATCCTCGGAGGTTTCCTCTTCTTCTTTATTGGAGGGTATCTCCTGTACGGTGCGTTATTCGCGGCAGTAGGTGCTGCGGTGGACACAGAAACGGACTCTCAACAATTCATGGCACCATTGGCGATTCCGCTGGTTCTTGGCTTGATTGTGAGCTCAAATGTTATTGAGAATCCACATTCGGATTTGGCCTTCTGGTTCTCGATGATTCCGTTCACTTCACCTATTGTGATGATGGTGCGAATTCCATTCGACGTACCGGGCTGGGAGCTTGCCTTGAGCATGGCACTCATGATTCTCGGGTTCTTGGCAACCACCGGACTTGCCGCTCGAATCTACCGTGTAGGCATCTTGATGTACGGTAAGAAACCATCCTACAAGGAACTTTGGAAGTGGATAAGATATAATCCCTCATGAGAGCACAAGCGCAAACTGAAGTAGACACGTCTTCCACTGTCGCGAAGGAGGCAGCTGGAATCATTGATTTCCTGAGCAAGGATATTTTCACGTTTGATATTGGCGACAATACGTATCGCTTTACCTATCTGAACGTGGTGATGATTGTCCTGGTCCTGGCTATCACCAGAGCGAGCATTTGGTTTGTGAAACGATGGCTACAGAACAGGGTAAATAACAGCAAACTCGACAAGGGGAAGGCCTATGCCATCACTCAGATTGTAACCTACCTCGTTTGGACCATTGCCATTGTATTCATCTTAGACTACATCGGCATTAAGATTACGGCCCTCCTACTCGGTTCTACCGCCTTATTTGTCGGATTAGGCCTAGGTTTACAAGACACCTTCAAAGACTTTGTAGCCGGCTTTATCATCTTGATGGAGCGCACCATGACGGTAGGCGATGTCGTGGAGGTCGACAACATTGTAGGTCGGGTACTTGAAGTTGGACTTAGGACCACTTTAGTGCAAACGAGAGATGACATATACCTCATCATTCCCAATCAAAAACTGACCAGTGAGAACGTCATCAATTGGAGTCAGTCTAAACGTGTAACCCGATTCGCAGTTGACGTAGGGGTTGCTTATGGGTCAGACACACGAAAAGTGGAGAGGCTACTAATTGAAGCGGCCAATGAGCATAGCATGGTAGCAAAGAACCCTGAGCCCACGGTGCACTTTGGAGGCTTTGGTGACAGCTCTCTGGATTTCAGTTTACTCTTCTACAGCAATAACCTATTCAGGATTGAAAAGGTGAAGAGCGATTTGAGATTTGCCATTGATCAGAAGTTCCGCGACAACAATGTTACCATACCATTCCCGCAGCGCGACTTGTGGGTAAAAGATTGGCCTAAAGATAAACTGAGGCACGGGTCGGTAGCAACCGACGAAGACCAACAAGAATGAGAATAGCTATAGCCGATCTCGGCACCAATACTTTTAACTTACTCATCCGCGACTCTGAGTCGGGGGAAGTGATATACAACAACAAGATTCCCGTGAAGCTTGGAAGCAAGGGAATCACCAGTGGTAAGATTGCTCCAGATGCCTTCGAACGAGGCCTGGAAGCCATGATCTCTCATAAGTCTACAGCCTCAGATTATCACGCAAATGTCATTTTAGCCTTTGCGACAAGTGCGGTTCGAAGCGCATCGAACGGACAGGAATTCGTCGATGCTGTTTTTGAAGCCACTCAGATAAAGGTTGAGATTATTGGAGGAATGCGCGAAGCAGAGCTCATTTTCAAAGGAGTTCAGCAAGCCGTCGACATAGGAGAAGAACCTGTTCTCATCATGGACATAGGCGGTGGTTCCACCGAATTCATTCTGGGTAATAAACATGAAGTCTTCTGGGCCAATAGTTATGAGCTCGGGGTAACCCGACTGCTCGACTACTTCTCTCCGAATAATCCTATCAAGCCTGCAGAAGCCATGGCTGTGCGTCAGCATGTAGAGTCTATGCTCGGTGATCTTCTACATGCTTACAAGGAACACCCAGCGAGAATGCTCATTGGTTCATCTGGATCATTTGATACACTTTACGATGTTTTGGCGCTTCGCCACAATCGCGCTCCTCTGCAATTGGGGCAGATCAGTGGCAGTTTCGATGAAGGAGAGTTACGCATTCTCATCAACGATTTAATTGGAGCCACTACAGAAGAGAGGTTGCAAATGCCCGGCATGTTGGAGATGCGTGCCGAAATGATTCACCTAGCCGGAATCCAGATTGCTTTGGTATTGGATTTGCTTTCTATCGACAAGATTAGATTATCCACTTACTCCCTTAAGGAAGGGGTGTATGCAGAACGATTAAAGAAATAAGAGATGGCTAACATTCTCATTATAGAAGACGAACAGGCAATCCGCCGAGTGCTTAGAAACATCCTATCTGAGGAGAGCAAAGATTTCAATGTCGATGACGCTGAGAATGGCAAAATGGGCTTAGATAAAATGGCCCAACAATCGTACGACTTAGTCTTGTGTGATATCAAGATGCCGGGAATGGACGGCATAGAAGTTCTCGATAGAATTGCTGCTGAGTATCCAGATACAGCGGTGGTGATGATCTCTGGACACGGTGATATTGAAACTGCAGTTGACTGTATTAAGAAGGGCGCT
Organism: Flavobacteriia bacterium; assembly: GCA_013373425.1. GTDB lineage: Bacteria > Bacteroidota > Bacteroidia > Flavobacteriales > Schleiferiaceae > Phaeocystidibacter. Next base: position 48,353 of record JABXHW010000043.1, on the reverse strand, counting down.
TACGACTTTATCTCCAAGCCACCTGATTTGAATCGATTGCTGAACACAGTTCGGAATGCGCTAGACAGAAAGCAACTCGCCACTGAGGTGAAAGTTCTCAAGAAAAAGGTGAGCAAGAAATACGAAATGATTGGCAGCTCGGGTGCGCTTACTGAGGTGCGAGAAATGATTGAGAAAGTTGCACCAACAGATGCGCGTGTCTTAATCATGGGGCCAAATGGTTCTGGTAAAGAACTCGTTGCCCATCACATCCACGAAAAAAGTGAAAGGAGTAAATCGCCTTTGATTGAAGTCAACTGTGCCGCCATTCCTGCTGAACTCATAGAGAGTGAACTTTTTGGCCATAAGAAAGGCGCCTTCACCTCTGCTGTAAAGGATCGCAAAGGAAAATTCGAATTGGCTAACAGCGGAACTTTGTTCTTAGACGAAATTGGAGATATGAGCTTGTCTGCTCAGGCGAAGGTTCTTCGCGCACTACAGGAGAGCAAGATAACTCCGGTGGGCGGTGATAAAGAAATCAAGGTGGATGTTCGCGTTGTAGCAGCAACCAACAAAGACCTTCAGAAGGAGATTGAAGCCGGAAAGTTCCGTGAGGATTTATACCACAGATTGGGCGTAATCGTCATTCGCGTTCCAGGCCTTAACGATCGCAAGGAAGACATTCCAGAGTTAGCTGAACACTTTGGTGCAAAGATTTCCGAAGAACAAGGAATCGCTCCCAAGAATATTGCCCCTAAAGCTATGAAGGCACTTCAAGACTTTGATTGGTCTGGAAATATTCGCGAATTCAGAAATGTTATGGAACGACTCTACATTTTGGCAGGAGCCGAGATCACAGAAGATGATGTACATAGATTCGCGAGAAAGTAGGAGTTGTGCATTAAGGCACTAGTCCAATAGAAGAAATATTTCTCGGTGTGAATTGACTTTAGAATTCATTCGACACACGTTCAAAAGCCGTCAAAAAATAGACGGCTTTTTTATTACAACCCATTCCTTGTTCATTGTCAGAGTGGATTTATATAGCTTTGCACCTCAAAACCACAAGAAAACATGGTGCCCAAATTCCTCATCGGCGACAATACGGACCACCCAGATGCGGTCTTCATCGTTCACACTGAATTTCCACGCTTCATTCTCAATCTAGAGAATGATGATGTAGAGTGGTTTGACGACATCAGTGGCGAAAGCAAAGAAGACGTCACCGAAGAGGTATCCACATTAATCGAAGAAGCAGAAGCGTTCTATCAACGGGAGATAGATCGCTATCAAAGTCAATCATAACACTATATAATCCCGGCCATCGAGTCGGGATTTTTTTTGCACCATGTTTACAGCTCCTAAATCAGAATATAGAAAATCACTGTCGCTAGCCTACCCGGTCATGATCGGTTCCTTGGGTCAAATCCTTGTGGGGGTAGTCGACAGTTTGATGGTCGGGCAGCTCGGAGACGTTCCGCTTGCCGCCATCTCATATGCAAACTCCCTACTAGCTATTCCCCTAGTTTTTGGAATTGGAGTAGCCTACGGACTCACGCCTCTAGTGGCCAATGCCGATGCACAAGGTAAGACTCGCAAAGCCGCTCGTCTGTTTAAGAACGGAATGGTTGTCAATACTGTGGTTGGAATTCTCATCGTAGGAATCCTATTCGCCTTGCGTCCGTTTATGGATCAATTTGATCAAGATCCTGCTGTGGTTCTGGAAGCTATTCCCTACTTCACCGTAGTGACTCTTAGCTTCTTTCCACTTCAAATCTTTTTCAATTACAAGCAGTTTACAGAAGGTCTGAGCGATACTAAGGCGGCAATGCGCTTGAGTCTCGCTTCCAATGTGTTGAACATCATTCTCAACTGGATTTTCATCTTCGGCAAGTTCGGAATTGAGCCAATGGGGATGGTGGGCGCAGCCTATGCCACATTAATTTCGCGTATCGTCATGATGGCGTTAATGATTTGGTGGGTTCACAGCAAGGCTAGGTACAAAGAACACATGACCATCTTCTGGGATACTAAATTGAAGTGGGATGAAATGCGAGCCGTATTGGCCATTGGTGTTCCTTCAGGATTGCAATACATCTTTGAAGTTGGAGCGTTCGCTGCCTCGTCTTTGATTATTGGATCCATCGATTACATCGAACAAGCCGCCCACCAAATTGCGATTTCATTGGCTTCAATCAGCTACATGGCCGCAAGTGGTTTTGGAGCAGCTGCAACAGTGAGAGTTGGAAACCAGCTGGGGCGTAAAGACTATAAAACGTTGAAAGTTGCAGCCACTACACTCTTCGAAATGGTTGTGCTTTTCATGGCCGCAGCTGGAGTAGTTTATCTTGTCGGACGTGACTTTTTACCAGGTCTCTTCACCGAAGAGATAGAGGTGATTCAAATCGCAGCAACCTTGCTCATTGTCACTACCCTATTCCAGATTAGTGATGGCGTACAAGTTACTGCACTCGGTGCTTTGAGAGGACTTAGCGATGTTCGAATGCCTACTATAATCACTTTCGTTTCTTACTGGGTGATATCTATTCCATTGGGGTATATCCTTGGAAAGGAATTGGAAATGGGCGCCATGGGCGTATGGATTGGTTTGGCCGTTGGACTTACGTTATCCGCCTTAGCACAATGGTGGAGATTCACTTCAAAAGTGAACCAAATGATAAAAAGTTCAACCTCCTAAAATCCAAGCTTGTACTTCCCTCGTAGATGAGTTGGCACGATGATTGAAAACCATCATTATGTATAACAAAATCCTATGAGTCATGTACGCATTAGCCCTTCAAGCCAACCAGAGACAAAGTGAGATTCTCGACCTACTTCAGAATTGGTTAGTTGGAATTAAAAGCAAAGTAGCCACTGATGTTGCATCATGCTATTCAAAGAACGCCGCACTTTGGGGTTCGATTACGAAGCGCTTGCGTTGTGATGAAGAAGGCATCCGCCGATATTTTGAAGAGTTCCTCAATCCAGATAAAGAGGATTTAAAGGTTCGCTTCAATGAAATGGAGGTTAGCGAAATAGCTGGTCTACCTGTAGTTACCGGAGTGTATGTCTTCACATGGAAAGATGAAGAAGGAAATAAAGTGGCTCTTCCGGCCCGTTACACATTCGTCCTCTCAAAACGAAATGGCCAATGGAAAATTGAGGATCACCATTCAACTGTGCTCCCCAACTAAACACTTTCAAGAGTTTATATAGTCAGTAGTGATTTTGTGTGTGCCCCCTTTGCCAATGTGCGGAGGGGGCTTTTTGCTTAAGTAGGTACGTGGGGCAGTGCGGGGCTATTGGCATAAGTAAGCTCGTGCCCACACTCACGCTCTCACGCCCCCTTTTCATATCTTCGACCTATGAAGATTCTATTCATCGCTCGATCTACACTTCACAAACAACCCGGAGGGGATACTCAACAGGTAGTAGAAACTGCTCGAGCCCTTCAGCAAATTGGCGTGGAGGTAGATGTGAGACTTTCAGGTGAACGAATCAATGTGAATCAGTACGACTTGATTCACTTCTTCAATTTGGGGAGACCTGCAGATTTACTCCGACTTAAGGGCTGGGAAACCAAGCCGGTATTCTGCAGTACAATTTGGGTTGATTATGGCGACTCCCCGAAGAAAGAGTGGATGAAGGTTATCGCTCGTGGTCTGATTGGTAACGATAGATTCCCGCCGTGGAGATACCTTGTACAAGGTCACGAGAAATCCATACAAGCGGTGATCGATGGCACCGATTTGTTCATCACCACCACTGAAAGGGAAATTGAGAAACTGCACGATAGCTTTACAGGCGCGGAGCCCACCTATGTAGTGCACCCGGGTCTTCCCGATGAATATATTGACACCTTACCTCCAGAAAAAGAAGAACGCTCCGGAATTTTATGTGTCGCCCGTTTTGAAGAGCTGAAAAACCAGATGGCTGTGATTGAAGCCACGAGAAATATAGCCGAGCCCGTTACTTTCGTGGGCGATGCAGCTGCAAACAATCCGAGCTATTTCAACAAGTGCAAAAGGGTCGCTAGCTCCAATCACTCCTTTCGTCCACACTCATCAATGTCTGCATTGAGAATGCTCTACCGCTCTCACAAAACCGTAGTGGTACCGAGTCATTTTGAAACCTTCGGACTCACTGCTCTCGAAGCGCTATCGCAGGGATGCAACGTAGTAGTATCAAAAAATGTGGGAGCGCTGGAAGTGCTGAAGGACTACGTGAATGTGTTCGACCCAAATGATATTTCCGAACTTCAAGATAAACTGAAAGCATCCCTTCAAGCTGAATCCCAAAAAGATGGAATTCTGCATGCTCGTTCCTTTACTTGGGAGAAAGCGGCAGAGCGATTAAAAGAGCTTTATACCACCCGACTATCTGTCTAATTGGCTAACTTCCCAACACTAACCACTACTCTACTATGCGCATAGGAATTATCGGTTCGAGAGGAATCCCAAATCGATATGGAGGCTTCGAAGAAATGGCTGAGCAGATATCTGTCCGCTTGGTCAAGATGGGACACAGCGTATTTGTTTACAATGGGCATCGCCACCCCTATGCAGAGAAGGAATTCCAGGGCGTTCGTATCATTCACAAATACGACCCGGAGCATCGCTTCGGAACCGTTGGTCAATTCATCTACGACTTCAACCAAATCATCGATTGTCGTTGGCGCAAGTTCGACGTCATTCTTCAGCTGGGTTACACTTCCAGTGGAATTTGGCAATGGTTACTACCAAAGAATGTTAAGGTGGTCTCCAACATGGATGGCTTAGAATGGAAGCGCACGAAGTACAGTCCGCTCGTTCAAAAATTCCTTCTGCGCTCGGAGCGATGGGTCGCTCGCCGATCCGACTTAATGGTAGCCGATAATCAGGAGATTGAACGATACCTGCACGACAAGTATGGCGGGCAATGTGTCTTTATCCCGTACGGTGCTGAAGTCATTAAAAAGGCTGATCCAAGTGTATTAGAGCCTTACCACGTCAAGCCCGGGGAATACAACCTCATTATCGCTCGCATGGAGCCTGAAAACCACATAAAAGAAGTGTTGGAAGGAGTGATTCAATCGGAGTCAGGTCGCATCATGCTTGTGATGGGGAACTTGGAAACTCCACACGGACAATGGCTTACATCGAAGTACAAGGATTCGCGCATTCGCTTCCTTCACGCAGAGTACAATAAAGACATCGTCAATAATTTAAGGGCGCATTGCCACCTCTATTTCCACGGTCATTCTGTAGGCGGGACAAACCCTTCTTTGCTCGAGGCGATGGCATGTGGTGCACCGGTTGCGGCGCACGAGAACAACTTCAACAAGACAGTTCTTAAAGAAAACGGATTCTACTTCAAGACTCCAGAAGATGTGTCTGCGTTACTTGATAAGGAGCTCACGTCTGAAGAACTCAGCTCTATTACGCGAAAAAACACCAATGCGATTCGGGAGCACTTTGGATGGAAATCGATCGCAGAACAATATGAATTGATTTTTGGACAGGTAAGGATTTAGAGGTTGAAAGGTGCTAAGGTTTGAAAGTGCACGGTTGTTAGTTCACAAGCCCACTACCCTACCACAAAACCAGCTCACCAGCTCACCAGCTCACCAGCTCACCAGCTCACAAAAAAGTCAACCCCACCGGTTTATCTAAAAACCAGCCTGTCATGCTATAACGTGGGGCGTTGCACTGTAAAACCTCATGTTCTAGTTCTGACCGGAAGCAAACGAGCTTACCGAGTTCTGGTGCGATTTTGATCTCATCACCGCTTTCTGGATAAATCATTAGTTCTCCACCATCGCCTTCCGACCAGGTTGGATTCAGGTAGAGAACAAAACTCACTACGCGGTGCGGATTTGCTCTAAAACGATCAGCGTGACGGGCGTACCGAGTACCCACAGGATACACCGCGAAGTGTGACTCAATATCTCGGAGTCCGAGGAAGCAAGACTCATTGAGATACATTTGGAGTGATTGCATTCTTCCAAGGAATGTGTCGGCCTCAGGCGTGGCTACATCTTCATCTACCCACAAAATCTCATCCCCTCGGATATCCTTCTCGAGTTGAAAATCATTTTGCTTGCCAATGCCGGCGCTCTTAAATTCTCCTTCGGAGCGAAGCTCTTGTGCTGCCTCGCGAATTTTGAGTGCTTCGTTTTTCTCCACGAAGTTGGGAATCACATACCAACCGTCTGCCGATAACCCCTCGGCAATTCGATTGAACAACGGGTGCGCTGTCATTTGACGGCAAAATTACATCAAGTATGAATACGTTAGCACACTTGCACGAAATCACATCGGCATATCAACCTGAGTACCTCCGCACCTTAGCACCTCAACACCTTCACCTTCCCGAATTCCTCCCTGTCAGCACATTTCCAATCGTCCAGAAGAACACTTTGATGTCGAGAAGAATCGACCAGTGTTCGAGGTAGTACACGTCGGCTTTAACTCTCTCGGCCATATCGCTGTCCTCTTTAGTCTCGCCTCGTAAACCCATGGCTTGGGCCAATCCAGTAATACCTGGCTTAATCCAGTGACGAACCATGAACTCATCTATGCGCTGGCGGTAGCTTTCGGTGTGCTCCAACATGTGTGGTCGTGGCCCAACGATGCTCATCTGGCCTAAAATGACATTGATGAATTGGGGTAGTTCATCCAAACTGGTCTTTCTCAAGAATATACCAACTGCGGTTATCCGAGAGTCGCCTTCTCTAACTTGCTCTTCTTCCTTCCCATGTCCAACGCGCATCGTTCGCAACTTGAAACAAGGAAACTCCTCACCATTGATTCCAGATCTACGCTGGACAAAGAATGGGTTGCCTTTAGAATCCAATCGGATGATTACTGCCAACAGGGGCAAGAGCCACCACAGAACAGCGAAAAAAATGAGCAACGAAATGAGCAGATCGAATGTGCGTTTTATCAACCTTGAATGCCAATAACTCAAAGGCTCTTTTCGAGGAATGAGAACGGGAACATCGCCCAATAGCTCAACATTAGCATGGCGAATATTCGTCCATTTCAAATCGGGTAAAAATCGAAATCGGATTCCTTCCGTTTCAGCCAATGCATACCATTCTCCCAAAGAAGTATCCCCTCGGGTAAATGCGCAATAAATCTCACTTGGCTTCTTATTCTTCTTGAGTTCTTGTTCGGCATGTTGAATGCTCATCAAATGCTTACTGATTCGGTAGCCATATTCAGGATGGGTTTCAATCTCGGCCTTAAAGCTTTGTCCAGCTTCACTGTCACCGACCAACCAAATCGTTCGAGCATATCTACCCGTTCTCAACCAAGATCGCCACAGGGTGATGAAGAGCATGCGAGAAACTAACACCAAGACTCCGAAGGCTGAATAGAAATAAATGAGGAAGAGTCGGGAATAATAGTCGCCCTTCAAACTAAAAGCCAACACGGCAAAGAGCGCTAAATGAACAATCAAGGCATTCAAGCTTCTTCCAACAGCAGTGCGGATTTCTGTTCCTGGCTTGAGTTCATAAATCCTCAACCCGACGCTGAGCAGAGCCCAAATCAAATTGAAGAATACTAAAAGTTGGATGTAGTAATTGTAGTACTGCTCATTCTCAACTTTTAGGTCATCAAACCGGATCCATCCCGCAATAGCAAACACCGCATTGAGGAGCACAACATCTCCAAAAAGTTGAAATATGCGGAGTAATTTCTGACTGCGGTTATTCAATGGACGAAGGTTAGATATCCAATTCGATGCCTAATATACGCTCAACTCGTTCAACATCGCTTGATTCTGCTACGCGCAAAGCGAACTCAATCTCAGAAATTTCACTCTCTCGATCGAATTCTTCAATGTATTCCAAACAATATCTCTTGGCTGCATTTCGCAGGTGGCGGTGTCTGCTTGTGAGTGCTCGATACTGCATATGTCTTAAATCCTTCTCCTTGTAATCGAGCAAGGACAATATCTCCCATGCTCCTATCTGAACATCATCTGAATAGGACGGACTAGCACGATCTAGTAGTAAAGGAAGCCCTTCTGGATCAGACGTTCCTTTCACCAAAGTAACCAAGTAGGCTCGGAACAACTCGACATTTCTGTCCATCCCACCATCTCGACCTTCCCAGGCTTCTAACACCGAAACCACCCTTCTAGGATTCGCATTGATAATTGCCAATCCGTAATAGAATGCATCCTGGTCGGTCAGCCATTCTCGAGAATTGGGCGATTGCAAGAGCTTAATGATATCATTCATGAGCTCCCTATCAAACTGTGTAAAATCCCAATGGTCTGAAACGGCTTTAGCCGAAGGTAAAAGTCGATCTAAAACAATCCAGCGACTCATTAGATGAGATCTGTATTTAGCCGGACAATGAATTACGAGTGAATCGAGAACTGCATGTGTTCGTGTATCGACCTCTATTCGCGACAGTAAGATATCCAGAGCATCTTCCGAAAAATCAGGTGCCGTAAAGAAATGACGTGCATTGATGTGCTGAGAGGCGTAGCTTCCGAACATAGCTGCATACATTGAACCGCTTCCTTCCATATCCACATCCCACTGAATGGGATATCGATTCTCAGGGTCTACCTCCACAAACGCCAACTGGTCAAAGTCGAGCTCCCACCAGTCACCATCTGACAAATCTATCGTGGTGCTTTGAGGAGATTCGTCAATCAATGTTGTCCAAAGTCTCAACTCTAAATGACGGATTGAAACTGGATTTCCCAACTCATTCTGCACTCGAACACGCACCAGGATTCTGCCATTTTCTTCCTTCATCTCTAAATTACCTCGAAGAGAAAAAGGTTTTTCAACGTATCCTTCGAAGAACGCATCTAGATTGCATCCACAAGATTCTTCAACCGCAGATTTGAAGTCTTCGGTAGTAACCATACCAAAAGCATGCTCATCCAAGTAGCTCTCCACAGCTTCATCAAAGGCGTATGTACCTACCTCCGTTTCGAGTGCTCTCAGTACTAAGGCTCCCAATTGATAAAAGCGGAACGTTCCCGCTCGACTGTGTTGCAATGGAAACTGATCAACTTGATTTGCACTGTTCGCTAAATGCAGTGCTTCCATCCATCTCTCTGTGTAGTATTCCCTACCGAAGACCTCGCGTTCTGCTTCCATTTGGTAATAAGTCGCGAACCCCTCGTGCAGCCAGAAATCATGAGAACTTGGAACGGTTACCAAATCGCCAAACCAATGGTGAGCAAGCTCGTGCGCATTGACGTACACATAGTTTCGCTCATTGAAGTTGGTTTGATTAGAGATGAAGTTCTCGGTGTAAATAGTCAGAGTGGTGTTCTCCATTCCCCCATGCGGAAAATTGGCAACTGGAACTTGGCGATAGGTCGGCCAAACGAATGGATAGTCGATTCTATCGTTCAAGTAATTCCAGATCTTCTCGTTTGCATAATAGGTAGTGGCAGTATCCTCCATGTGATCGGAGTACATGTAAACCGCCCGAAATGGAGTTTCTCCCATTGGAATTTCTTCATACTCACCGATGACGAACGCCATCAAATAGGACGGGTGTGGATGGTCCATCGCATAGGTCCAGTAAAGACCATCATCCGCTGCTCGCTTCTCTACCAATCTTCCATTTCCCAATACATCAAACCCATCTTGAAAAAAGATTGTCATTGATGTTTTGAGCTTATCGTTTTGGGCGTCTTGATGGGGGAGCCAATGACGGTGGTCTATCCCCTGCCCTTGTGTAAACAGCTGCTTCCGCGCTCGGTCATCTGGATCGTTCCAGCCATTAAAATACACGCCTTTGAATGGGCGTGATTCGTATGTGATTTCGATGAGACCTTCATCCCAATCGCCTTCCGGCCATATGACAATGCCCTGGTCTTCGCGATTCCAACGTGTTGAACCTCCATTGAATTGGGGCGGCGTCAACACATCAATATTAGGCATGGCATCCAGCCAAATCGAATCTGATTCAGGAAGACGTGTACCCCAGATCTGCACCTCTCCTCTGACGAGGCCTTGAGAGGGTTCAAAACTCAAGTTAACATGCAGACTATCTTGATCAATAGTAAGCACTCGAGGCTGGACTGTATCCGCTTCAAACACTTGAGCGCTTAGAGAAAAAGGCAATAAGAGGAAGAGAAATTTTCGCATTGGTCGAAGATAGAAAATTAGGTGAGAGACCCTTGAGGTTCCATAACGCTTCAAAAGTTTTCTGCATTTTAGCGGTATGGAGAAAGACCTTCTCAAAACACCCATAGAATTCTTGAAAGGCGTCGGTCCGGCAAAGGCAGATTTGCTCAAAACCGAGATGCGCATTTTCACGTTTGGAGATCTTCTCACTCTCTATCCTTTTCGCTATATCGATCGTTCTAAGTTCTACACGGTTAAAGAGATTCAATCGGCGAGTACGGAAGTTCAAGTTCGAGGAAAAATCACAAGCATAGAAGAGGTAGGTCAGCCTAGAAAGAAAAGATTGGTAGCACACTTTGAAGATTCTACGGGCAGAGTAGAACTGGTTTGGTTCAAAGGTGCACAATGGATCAAGAAGTCACTTCAAATTGGAACCGAGTACGTTCTATTCGGAAAGCCGAACTACTTCAAGGGAAAGTACTCCTTCCCTCACCCCGAATTGGAAAAGGTTGAAGATTTCAAAAAGAGTCCGATCCAAGGTTTGCAGCCCGTCTACCCAAGCACTGAGAAATTGACCAACAAGGGTTTGAATGCCAGAGGAATCGGTAAACTCACCAAGGTCTTACTCCCCCAACTTAAGGGTGTAATTCGAGAGAACTTGCCCGCTAGAATTCTTGAGCACTACAAATGGCCTTCCAAGGAACAATCGCTCATGGCGGTTCATTTTCCGAAAGACCTAGAATCACTAGAAAGCGCTAGAAAACGGTTGAAATTTGAGGAGTTCTACTTCATTCAAATCAGCATGCTGCTGCAAAAGCAAAGGACAACGGTGCTTACGAAAGGTCAGGTTTTCGACAAAGTGGGAGATGCGTTCAATGGCTTCTACAGCAATCACCTTCCTTTTGAATTAACTGGAGCACAAAAGCGGGTCCTAAAGGAAATTCGAAAAGACACAAAGTCGGGCCATCACATGAACCGACTCGTACAGGGTGATGTAGGTTCAGGCAAAACCGTGGTTGCATTACTGAGCATGCTTATCGCCGCTGACAATGGTTTCCAAAGTTGTTTGATGGCGCCTACTGAAATTTTGGCCCAGCAACATTACAATGGATTGAGTGAGATGTTGGAAGGAACAGAAGTGCGTATTGCTCTATTAACTGGATCGACAAAAACAGCACGCAGAAAGGAGATTCATGCCGACTTACTCAATGGACAGCTTGATATACTCGTTGGCACCCATGCCCTTATCGAACCCACGGTGCAGTTTAGAAATCTAGGTTTAGCGGTGATTGATGAACAACATCGCTTTGGGGTTGCGCAACGCGCCAAACTTTGGAAAAAGAACAGCATTCCACCGCATATTCTCATCATGACTGCCACACCGATTCCGCGCACACTTGCCATGAGCTTGTATGGAGATTTGGATTCAAGCGTCATCGACGAACTCCCACCAGGTCGTAAACCTATCAAGACCGTGCATCGATATGATTCAAACCGACTTCAGGTGTTTGGATTTATGAAAGAGCAAATTGCCAAAGGCCGACAGTGCTATGTTGTTTATCCACTCATTGAGGAGAGTGCCAAGATGGACTTCAAAGATTTGGAAGATGGATACAACAGTATCTGCAGGGAATTTCCAACTCCTGATTATCACGTTAGCATTGTGCACGGTAGAATGAAAGCCGAGGATAAGGATTATGAAATGCAGCGCTTTGCGAAGGGTGAAACCCAAATCATGGTGGCCACTACCGTGATTGAAGTGGGTGTGAATGTTCCCAACGCAAGTGTGATGGTCATTGAAAGCACAGAGCGATTTGGACTGAGTCAGCTTCATCAATTACGCGGAAGAGTAGGCCGAGGTGCCGAGCAGAGTTTCTGTATTCTTATGAGCGGGCAAAAGTTAAGCAATGAAGCTAGAACCCGCATTGAGACCATGGTTAGAACAAACGATGGATTTGAAATTGCCGATGTCGATCTCCAATTGCGTGGGCCAGGCGACATGATGGGAACACGTCAAAGTGGGATGTTGGACTTGAAGATTGCCGATATCACGAAGGACAACCAACTCTTACATTTGGCGAGAAAGGAAGCAGAAGGATTATTGGCAGAAGATCCAAAGCTAACCAAGCCGGAGCATGCTGCTACCCGACAGTTCTACATTGAACAAGCGAAGGGCAAGGTACAGTGGAGTCGCATCTCCTAAATCGTGGCAAACATTTTGTATTTTCAAACTTTGTCGAGCCCTACCTCGTTACTCTAATAGATATGCAGTTACTCTCTATACTTTCAAACTCACGTTTCAAGTTTTTTAGCTTGACTTTCATTCTATTGGCGGCAAGCATTTCATCGAGTGCCCAAGGGTTGAGATGGATGAGTGAATCCGAGTACATCGCGATGGAAAAAGCCTCCATCGAGCTGATGGAAAACGTCCCACCGTCTCAAGACCTATCGAAGTGGTTCCCTACTCCAGGTGATCAAGGCGAACAAGGTTCATGCGTAGGATGGGCCGTGGCCTACGGTGTGAAATCATATTTGCACGCTGTGGAGCGTCAGACTCCCCCGAGCACCGACGATGAGATTTTTAGTCCAGCGTTCGTCTACAATCAAATCAATCAATGGGGGTGCATGGGTGGATCGAGCATTACAGATGCACTCGAGCTAATGCAAAGCTCTGGTGTAGCGACAATGGCCGAATTCCCTTATGATGAAACCGATTGTCAACTCGAGCCGAATGGAGATGTAAAGGCAAGCGCCACAGATTACACGATAGAAGGCTGGAAGCGCGTAGAGTTTTTCAACGAAGGTTTGATGAAGACATTGCTCGTTCAAGGAAACCCTGTCGTGATCGGAATGCAGACCGATTCTTGGTTTGTGAAATTAGAGGAAGGAGAAGTATACCGAGTAGCCTCGAACCGAAGAGGTGGTGGTCACGCTTTGGTTGTTGTTGGCTACGATGATCGAAGAGGCGCTTACAAGGTCTTCAACAGTTGGGGTACCGACTGGGGAACAGATGGATATGGGTGGATCGCTTATGACCTTTTTGTGGAAGTTGTGCGCGAAGCTTACATCTTGGAGAATAGCGAAACTGTGGTTCGTAAGAAGACAAAAAAGCAAGGAAAGCCATCTGAAGATGAGAGCTATGTAATCGAGTACATCGACCAAGCCATTCTCCCTAAAAAGTAGAATTCTTGAAATCGAACTTCACCGGTTGGATTGAAAAGGACGGCGATATGCAATACGTCCACATCCCAGGTAGTATTGTTGAAGAACTCAAAGCTTCGAAAATCAAGCGTGTACAAGTTTGGTTCAACGAAAAAGGTCCCTTTCACCGGGCCTTGAACTCCAAGAATGGTCAGGGCTTTCTTTACATTTCAGGGGCAACGCTAAAGCAGATCGATGCCTTTCCTTTTGAAGAAATCCCCGTGGTTATTCAATCCGACGAGACCAAGTATCAAGCTCCTGAACCAAAGGAATGGATTGAACTGATTGAAGCCGATGATGAAATTGGACATGGTTTCCACCAATTGAGCATTGGGAAACAGCGATCCATACTCTTCGCCATTGATAGAATGAAATCAGAAGACGCTCGAATTCGAAAAGCCGTCGCCTTTGCCAACGATATTCGATTGGGAAAGCTCTCCTAAAAATCTATCTGCACTCATCAACTGGCTGACAGGGATTGAAAACTTTGTAGAGCCTCTTTTTCTTCTTTCTGAAACTTTCTCCATCCCTCCTTTGTTCCTAACTTGCATGTTCGCATGAAAATGCGCCTTCAAGACTGAGAAACAAACCACTAGAAACGTCAATTCATGTCCCCGATTAAGCGCTTTTGGAGTCGCCAAATTCGCGTTCACCGTTATTTTAAAATAACTGGGGGATACAAGTTTGTGGGGGAGAATCTCCTTCGACTGTTGCTATTCTTGATTGCGTTTGGAGTGGTTGCTTGGTTAATCAACGAGTATGTTTTCAGTTTCTCCGACTTCTCGAATCAGCTCACCTCTCAGTATTCACCGGTAGCAGTGGTAGCATGGTTGTTTGTGAGTGAAGTTATCATTGGACTATTACCTCCGGAGGCCTTCATTCTTTGGGCTGAATCCTTCGAGCATTCATGGGCCATGTTATTGATATTGGCTACCGTGAGTTATCTCGGAGGGGTGATCTCCTTTCTCATTGGTCAGCGCATGGACAAGTTTACACGCATTCATGCGTGGTTGCACAACAAACTTCATGATCAGATTTCGCAGATCAAGCGTTTTGGCGGGTTGTTAATTGCAATCGCAGCACTGACACCTCTTCCCTACCCGTTGTTTTCCATGATTGCAGGTCTTTCCGGTGTGAAATTAGGTCTGTTTCTGAGGGTTGCACTCATCAGATATGTCCGCTTTGTCATCTATGCCTTAGTTCTGTGGAAAGCCATCGCATAGAAGCTTTTAGAACGCTTAGAACTTCCATTCCTCATCCTTACCTTTGCCGAAATCGATTTCGGTATTCCGTAATTACACGACCATGACAATTAGCTATAGTTGGCTTCGACGATATATCAATTTTGACCCTTCACAAGTAACTCCAGAATTGGTTTCTGAGGTACTCACCCGCACAGGCTTGGAAGTGGAGGGTTCCCATGAAGTAGAATCTGTAAAAGGCGGACTTCAAGGAGTCGTGGTTGGAAAGGTACTTACGTGCGAGCAACATCCAGATGCCGACCGATTGAAAGTGACTACTGTTGATGTAGGTGAAGTTGAACCGGTGCAAATTGTATGTGGTGCACCGAATGTTGATGCGGGTCAGTTTGTACCTGTGGCAACCGTGAATACTGTCCTTTACCCAGGTGGCGGTGAGGATAAACTCAAGATTAAAAAAGGCAAAATCAGAGGTCAGGTTAGTGCTGGAATGATTTGCGCTGAAGATGAACTCGGTCTCGGAAAGTCGCATGACGGCATCATGGTACTCGACGAGACCAAGGCCAAAGTGGGCATGCCAGCTGCGCAGTACTTCGAACTTGAAAGCGACACCGTTTTCGAAATCGGTCTGACACCTAACCGTACCGATGCAATGGGTCACTATGGGGTAGCTCGCGACTTGAGAGCGGGATTACTTCGAGACGGCATCCAATCCGACATCAGCTTGCCAAGCGTAGTTGCATTCACCCCTGATCATCTAGAGCGTCCATTTAAGCTCACCGTTCAGGATGCAGAAGCGTGCCCACAGTACCTCGGATTGACTTTAACCGACATCAAAGTGCAAGAATCTCCTTCTTGGTTGAAGAACGCACTTTTGAGCATTGGTCTTACTCCAATTAACAACGTCGTGGACGTGACTAACTTCGTTCTTCATGAAACGGGTCACCCACTCCACGCTTTCGACGGAGATAAAATTGATGGCGATCACGTGATTGTCAGAACACTTCCGACCGATACGGCATTTAAGACCTTGGACGAAAAGGAGCGCAAGCTGAACGATGCTGACTTGATGATTACCAACGAAAATGGCGGCATGTGTATGGCTGGTGTATTCGGTGGTCTTACTAGCGGCGTAAGCGATTCTACCACGACTATCTTCCTAGAATCTGCTTGGTTCAATCCTGTGCGAATTCGCAAAACAGCCAAGCGACATGGACTCAATACAGACGCATCTTTCAGATATGAGAGAGGCGTTGATCCGATGCTTAGCGAATATGCGTTGAAGAGAGCTGCCCTTCTTTTGAAAGAAGTCGCAGGAGCGCGAATTGGCTCTAGCATTGTTGAATTCAAAGACAAGAAGTTTGAGCCGGTTAAAATCGACTTGAGCTATGAGCGTATGTTCCGTCTGCTCGGTCAAGAAATCCCAAGAAAGGATGTTCTTTCAATTCTCGACTCACTCGATTTCATTGTTCGTGGAGAGAACGGTGACTACCTCCAGGTGGAGTCGCCTATTTACCGCTGGGATGTGACTCGCGAAGCGGATGTTGTTGAAGAGATTCTGCGCATCTATGGCTTCGATAATATTGAATTCCCTTCAGGCATGCGCATGAGTATGCCTCATTCAGAGAAGCGTCATCCAGATGATGTTCGTAGAAAGGTGAACAGCATTCTTGTGGGAATGGGTCTAACAGAAATCATGAATAATTCATTGTCTAAGCAATCGTATTACGAGGGCAATGACGATTTCAATGCTGATGAGACGGTTAGCATTCTCAATCCGCTGAGTCAGGATTTAGGCGTAATGCGCAGAACGCTTCTTTTTGGTGGATTAGAAACTGTAGCCTACAATTACAACCGCCAGCAGAAGAGCATTCGATGCTTTGAGTTTGGTAAGGCTTATGAGAATTCTGAAAAGGGATATGTTGAGCAATCTCAGTTAGGCATTTGGATCGCTGGAAGCAGCAATGCACCAACTTGGAATGCTCCAGCTTCTCAGTCGAACTTCTTCACCCTGAAAGGCATTTGCGAAGCGCTTTTCACCAAAGTGGGTGTCGATTTCCAAGAAAGGCCATTGAACAGTCATCCTTTGTTTGCGGATGGACTAGAATTCCATGCACAAGGAAAATTAGTTGGTCGCATCGGATTCGTTCCTCGGAAGTATCTAAAGATGACTGACATTGAAGATGTGGTGTACTACGCCCAGTTCAACTGGGATGCATTGCTTCCGATTATCCGCAGAAGCAAGGTGACTTATACAGATCTACCAAAGACATTTGCAGTCCAGCGCGATTTAGCTCTTCTAGTTGACCAGAAAGTGCAGTATGCTGATTTGGTTCGAGCATCGAGAAAAGCAGAAAAAGGATTGCTAAACAATGTGGAGCTCTTCGATGTCTATGAAGGGAAAAATCTACCCGAAGGCAAGAAGAGTTACGGTTTGCGTTTCACCTTAATCGATGCTAATAAGACGTTGAACGACAAGCAGCTCGACAGCGCGATGGATCGCATTCGTCAAAAACTTGAGAACGACTTCGGGGCTGAACTTAGATAGTAAGCACCGAGATGTACCGCATTGCATTCGACCCCATTTATTGTCACCCACTTCCTGAGGGACATAGGTTTCCCATGGCCAAGTATGAACTCCTTCCAGAGCAGCTCGTACATGAAGGAACAGTCTCTGAAGATGCATTCTTTCGTCCTTCGTTGTTGACAGAGGATGAAATACTCCGCACTCATAATGTTAACTATTGGGAGAAGTTGAAAAACGGAACGCTCAGTAGAAAAGAGGAGCGAAAGATTGGATTCCCTTGGAGCGAGCAATTGGTGAAGCGGGAGCGAATCATTTGTCAAGGTACCATTCAAAACACAGAATATGCGTTGAAGGATGGTGTGAGCTACAACATCGCGGGTGGCACTCATCACGCTTATACGGATCGTGGAGAGGGCTTTTGCCTGATGAACGATATCGCGATAGGTGCACATCACCTCTTGGAAAAACATCAGTTTGAACAAATATTGGTGGTTGACCTCGACGTTCACCAAGGAAATGGCACTGCCCAAATCTTTGAAAATGAAAATCGCGTCTTCACCTTTAGCATGCACGGTGAGAAAAACTATCCCATGCACAAGGAAACTAGCGACTTGGATGTAGGCGTTCCAGATGGTATAACGGATGAAGCCTACCTCTCACTACTCGACCGTCATCTTAAATCTTTGGTGGACCAACTTGAGCCGCAGTTCATTTTCTTCCAGTCAGGTGTAGACGTACTTTCTACCGACAAGCTTGGGAGATTGGGGTTGAGCATCGAAGGATGCAAGGAGCGCGACAGAATGGTTTTCGATGTGTGCAAGCGGAACCAAATCCCTGTAGCTGTGAACATGGGCGGTGGCTACTCAGAGAAGCTATCGGACATTATAGAAGCACACGCCAACACCTATCGATTGGGCGCTTGGTTCTTCAATTAAGCAGGAGAAGTTGTAATTTCATGCTTCATTCGCTCCGTAAAATCCAGCTGCATTGAAGCTAAAAGCATTTCTCCTTTTCTTTTTCAGTTTGACAATCCATTGCTACGCTCAGAATTCAGTTTCTGGATTCGTCGGTAGGAACATTGGACCAGAGCAAGGGATTACGGCTTCGGACACTTATTACATACAGGAAGATTCGAATCACCGAATGTTTATCGGTACGGATCAAGGAATTTTCATCATCGATGGTAATACGGTAGAGCAAGTAACCACCGAAGATGGACTTGTTGATAATACCGTCTTCAAATTATACCGCGATCATGCAGGCCGAATTTGGGCATTGACATATGCCGGCGGCGTGTGTTACTATGAAAATGATGAATGGGTGGTTCCTGAATGGAACGAGAGTGTGCGAAGAAAGATGAATCCATCGTTCGCGTATCACATTTTTGTAAATGAGAATGATGAAGTACTTCTCCAACGGTTCAGCGACTCCACCCATTCAATATTCAAAATGCATGTCAGCGCCGACACTTTTGAATTGATAGATTATCCCTCACATGATTTTGGTCGATATAGAAATTCACATGCGTTTCTCGATGATGGACATGTCGTGCTTTCTCACTTTTCACTGAAAGGGCACAGAGCGTCTCCTTATGCTCCCATTCGTAGAGTGACGTATCCACTTCGATCAACTCGATATGAAGTAGCGATTGACACTCTCTTTGACGAGGCTTTTGAAAGCATGGGGCTTGAACATTTTCAGATTAATTTCAACTACATCACCTCGAATCAAATGCACGTTGAGCCTTCAGCTCGAAGTGTATTAACTGACCCCTTGTCTTCCAGCGATATGCGTCTCTTCTTGAGCTCGAACAATCTTTACAGGGTTTCAGCTAATTCTGACACGGATTCAAAATTCATGTTTGAGCTTCCTGGTTTGATTATCAATGGAGTTGTTCATGGAGATACTTTGTTCGTGTGCACTTATGACAACGGTTTACACATCTACGTTTTCGATAAGCACGGGGAAGTGTCATCGCATACGCATTGTTTCGGTACTGAAGATATCAACCAGGTTTACAAGGATGAGGGCGGAGATTATTGGGTAGTCTCTCTGAATGATGGAATTTTTCAGGTCAGAAGCTGGGACATTGTCTCTTCACAACTTGACTTGAATGCCGATATGGATATAGAAAGGGGAAATATCCACTTCCAGGAAGGAACTCTCTATCTCATGTCTGGGAAGACCATGTACACCTACTCTTGGGATTCAGATTCACTTGCACTCGCAGGGAAGAACGTATACGACATCGACTATTTTAATAACAATCGTTTCAGTCGGGTGCAATGGCTAGATTCGATGGTCAGTTTCAACTCCTACTACAACATTAAATTGCCAGATGGGCAGCCTGAATTACATTATTGGATTAGCGATTCAACGATGACCCATCCGAAGGGAGGACGATTGGGAGATTTAGGAAAGGTGCACTTTTTAGGTAGTCAACTTGCCTATTTAATCAGCAGAAACACCTTACTCCGGATTGATAATCATACAGTTAGCGCTATCCCGACACAAACTGAGGAAACACAGTTTGAGAGTTTCACAATTGTCAATGACGAACTTAAGTGGCTCTCAGGTTTTAATGGACTTTACATCTTCGAAGATGGCATCACGAGAAAGGCCTTTCAAGACGAGCCTTTGGCCAGCATTCGAGTACAGCTCTTAGGTGAATTAGAGCACAATTGGGTCGCCGGAAATACCAAAGAAGACGGTCTGCTCATCTTCCGTGATGATACCCTCTTCAATCTAAACGAGCAAAACGTTCTACCCGACAATGTAATTCATTACATGATTACACGTGATGACAGACTTTATGTCATCTGTGGCTCTGCATTATTTGTTGGATGGTTTAACGAAGACGGTCTCGCTGGTTATAGGCACCTTCCATATGATTATATCGAAGGTATTGATCATGCTACGGATATCATATCACACGACCGAGGCATCATCTTAATTGATGAAAATAATCTCACTTTTCTTCCAGACAATTACTTTGATCGAGGTCAGTCGTATGTGGGTTTTGACGTAAACTACTATCCAGATTCAATTTTCCAAATACACAAAGAAGAGCAAGCCGTGGTACTCCCGCGTGGAGAGAATAATTTATCGTGGACTTTTAAATCCAACAGAATTCTGGGCGGAGAAAATGTTTTGTGGAGATGGAGGTATCAAGGTGCTGAAAACTGGAACTACACTAAAACAGGTGAAGTCAATCAACAAAACCTACGCGATGGAACATACACCCTTGAATGCCAGTTTCGCGATGAATTCGGTCAGTGGGGAGAAGTAGAAGTACTACGCACATTCAAAATTCGCCCTTTGCTCAATGAGACATGGTGGTTCTGGAGCTTCATTTTAAGCCCAGTGCTCGTCCTAATTGTAGTGAGTATTTATAATATCATTCGACAGCGCCGACTTTCAAGAGCTTTGCTTGAATCGAACATGTCGACGTTGAAAATGCAAATCAACCCACATTTCATCTTCAATTCATTCAACTCCATTCAGTACTTGATTACCACCAAGAAGAATGAAACAGCGAGTGAGTACTTAACCCGATTGGCCGACTTGATTCGTCGCACGATTGAGCGGCCAGATTTGCATCGGATTTCGCTCAAAGAGGAACTCGATTACATCGAAGAATTTTTGTCCATAGAATCTATGCGTTTAGATGGCGCGTTTGAGTATACCATTGCCGTATCTGAAGAGATCAACCAATCCATTGTTTACATCCCTCCGATGCTGCTTCAACCTATCCTTGAGAATTCAGTCTGGCATGGAGTGAGTAAAATGGAATCGGGAGGAAAAGTTCAGATTGAGATTGAAAAATCGGATGATACTTTGGTTATTCACTTGAAGGACAATGGAGGAGGTTTTCCGATTGACAGATGGAAAGTGCTGGAACAAGGAGGTGAAATCAAAGGGTCTCTCGGACTTCGGAACGTATTAAGGAGACTAGAAATCTTGAGTGAAATGCACGAAAAATCCTACAAGATGAGTTTAATAGAAGGAGCTTCTGGCACTCACTTTGTGCTTAAATTAGCTCTATGACCCCCTATGCTACGCTATGAACGTGAAGAGATGTATCATCATAGATGATGAACCACATGCACGAAAGTTGTTAAATCAACTCATTTCACAAAGCGCTCATCCTCTCGAAGTCGTGGGTGAGGCCAGTAATGTCGACTCCAGTATTACCCTCATTGAGACGCGTAAACCCGACATCATATTTTTGGATGTGAGAATTCAGGATCGTCTTGGGTTCGAAATTTTGGACCACTTCACGAATAGAAAATTTGATGTCATTTTCACCACCGCATTCGATCATTATGCAGTAGATGCCTTTCAATATGAAGCCATTCATTACCTGCTAAAGCCATACAGTTTGGCCGCATTAGATACCGCTTTAGAACGTAGCATCAATGGCAAATCATCCGCACAGAACGGTTCAGATGCTTCCGGAATCATAACTATTCCTAGTCGTTCTGAAACCTTAAGACTAAAAGCGTCTGATATACTCTATCTCATCGGAGATGGAGCCTATACAGAGTTCTATCTCAAAGGTGGAAAGTCAGTTCTAGCTTCTAAGAGCCTTGGACATTTCGAAAAGGAGTTGAATCCGAATCAATTCGTTCGTTCACACAAGAAGTACATTATCAATCTCAATGAGGTGTCGAAATACGACAAAGGAAGTAAGCCAACCGCTCTGATGTCTGACGGTCGAACGCTAGAGGTTAGTCGCACCTACAAAGGAAACGTCACGAATCGATTGTAAACATCCTGTATAGATTTGCACTTTGTCAACTGAAATGTGCAGGTTGTTAATTATCCCCTTGAAGTATTGAGCCGTTACTAGATATTCGTTTTAGCGATGACACGGAAGTTTATCCTTTTGAAAGTTGTGATAAACAAAAAAACTACTCTCTCTCAGTTCTCCGTGGGTGATTTGCACAGACGGGTTAGCCCGAAGAATAGGTGGCTTCGGGTTTGACATAACGGGTTATCGCAATAAAAAAAGCCGCTCCTACTCTCGGGGCGGCTTTTTCATATCTATATGTACACTTCTTTATTCTTCGAAGTGCTTTCCGATAGCATTATCGTACTTGTCTTTCCATTCAGCTACGTCGCCCCAATCTTCGTCATCAATCCGGATGCTTCCTTTGGTTACGTGTCCGAGTAGATCGAACTCCACGCCATTCAACATCATCAAATCGATGAATTCATTCTCGTGATCTGAATCCACTGAAACAACTGCGCGGCTTTGACCTTCGCCAAACAACCATGCGTCCTTACGAACTGCTGCGTCGGTTGTAATATCAAAACCTAGTCCAGATGCCATTGCTTTTTCAAGTAAGCTGATGAACAACCCACCTTCACTTACATCGTGAGCTGAACGGAGTACACCTTTACGGATCAACATTTTCAATTGCTCCTGGTTGGCGTACTCTTCCTCCAAGCTGAAGTAAGGCGCAGGCGACTTTTCAATCTTGTGATAGCGTACGAGATATTCAGATTGAGAAATGTCGTTACGACTTTCTCCAATCATGTAAATCAAGTGACCTTTATCCTTGAAAGGAATTGTTGTGATGTGCTTCTTGTCGTCTACCAATCCGATCATACCGATGGTTGGAGTTGGGAATACAGGCTCAGTGCCCGACTTCAAAACCGTTTGGTTGTAGAAGCTCACGTTACCTCCTGTTACCGGAGTTGCAAACTTCTCACAAGCTTCGCTCATGCCCTTGATAGCTCCCACAAACTGCCAGTATACTTCTGGGCTGTACGGGTTACCAAAGTTCAAACAGTTTGTGATTGCGCTCGGCACACCTCCTGATACAACGATGTTTCTCGCCGCCTCTGAAACCGCGATCATTGTACCCACTTTCGGGTCGGCATTCACGTAACGGCTGTTACAATCAACGGTCATTGCAATCCCGCGATTCGTATCCTTGATGTTTACGATAGCAGCATCAGTTGGACCGTTTGTGCTCATGTTCACTGTACCTACCATGCTATCGTACTGCTCGTAGATAAACTTCTTAGAAGCGATGTTCGGTGAAGTGACGAGAACGTCAGCCACAGCCTTCAAATCAGCTGGAACTGCAACGTCATTGATATCGAATTGCTTGAACTCTTGGTAGTAAGCAGGTTCGCGAGTTTCGCGATAGTAAACTGGAGCGCCTCCACCAAGCACCAAGTCATGTGCAGGTGAGGTTGCAATCATATCGTCTCCCCAGTAGTACTCTAGTGTGTTGCCTTCAGTAACCACACCGATTTGCTCACAGTGGATATCCCACTTCTCGAAGATGGCTTCAACATCAGTTTCACGCCCCTTTTCAACCACAACGAGCATACGCTCTTGGCTTTCTGAAAGAAGGATTTCCCATGGCTCCATTCCGTCCTGACGCGTTGGAACTTTATCCAACCAGATAGTCATGCCATGCTCGCCAGCAGCACTCATTTCTGAAGTAGAACATGTGATACCTGCGGCTCCCATGTCTTGCATGCCGACAACTGCTCCGGTTTTAGCCAATTCCATGGTTGCTTCAAGAAGAAGCTTCTCTTGGAACGGGTCGCCTACCTGTACAGAAGGGATGTCGTTTGCTGAATCTTCGGTAAGATCTTTAGATGCGAAGGCAGCACCGTGAATACCATCACGACCAGTTGCTGATCCAACGATATATACTGGGTTGCCAACACCTCTACTGCTTGCAGAGATCTGACCACCTACTTCAACGATACCTGCCGAGAAGGCATTTACCAATGGATTCTGATTGTAGCTCTTATCAAAGTAAACCTCACCGCCAACGGTAGGAATACCGAAAGAGTTTCCGTAATCGCCAATTCCTTTAACTACTCCTTTCACCAACCACTGAGTGCGTGCATTTTCAATTTCGCCGAAGCGAAGAGAGTTGAGCTGAGCAATCGGTCGAGCACCCATTGTGAAGATGTCGCGGTTGATTCCTCCAACACCTGTTGCCGCACCTTGATAAGGCTCAAGTGCAGAAGGGTGGTTGTGTGATTCGATTTTAAAGGCACATGCCAATCCGTCTCCGATATCAACTAGACCTGCATTCTCTTCCCCTGCTTTAACAAGCATATGTGGACCGTCTTTTGGAAGTGTTTTCAACCAAACGATGGAATTCTTGTAGCTACAGTGCTCACTCCACATTACAGAGTAAATGGATAGCTCAGTGTAGTTTGGAGTTCTACCGAGAATCGACTTGATTTTCTCAAATTCCTCTGGAAGTAGACCGAGTTCAACAGCGGTTTCTACAGTAGTTTCAACGGTGCTTACCGACATGTGTAAAAGGCTTTACGAATAGACTGCAAAAGTAGGCATATTGGCGGGATGTTCCATACGATTGCGCTTCTCTGTTTTTCAACAT
The DNA here is from genome assembly GCA_013373425.1 of Flavobacteriia bacterium. Lineage (GTDB taxonomy): Bacteria > Bacteroidota > Bacteroidia > Flavobacteriales > Schleiferiaceae > Phaeocystidibacter. The sequence goes on along the minus strand of JABXHW010000043.1, from coordinate 23,975 downwards.
TCCTTTGGAGGAACCACAATCGCTATCTTCACACTATGAAAAGAGCCTACATTCTCACTTCCCTCGCCATGGCAGTCGTTCTGACTGCTTGCGATTCCGGTCCTTCTGACAACAATCGAAAGCAATACGTCTTTACCAACGCCACACTCGTTACACCCGACAGTACTGTTGAAGGGTATTCCATTGCGACAATGGCTGGAAAGATTTCTGATTTTCACAAGGGATCTGACTTCCAATGGGTAGCTAACGACACCATAGACTTAAAGGGGGCATACTTATACGCTGGTTTCATCGATGCCCATGCACATTTTGTTGGGTATGCCAAGGGGCTTCAAAGTGTGAATTTGATAGGCACCAAATCCTGGGAAGAAGTCGTTTCTCAAACCAAACTTTTCATTGAAGCTCATCCGAATTTCAACTTCATCACTGGCAGAGGTTGGGACCAGAACGATTGGGGCGAGGGATCAGAGTTCCCCACCAACAAAGCACTGAATGAAGCCTTTCCAAATCTACCTGTAGTCCTGACACGAATCGACGGCCACGCGGTAATTGCCAACGATGCAGCTCTACAACTCGCACATATCACTGCTGAAACAACTATTGATGGCGGGCTTGTTCTTGTAGAAGCTGGTCGACCTACAGGAGTCCTAATCGACAATGCTACTTCTCTCATTCAAATTCCTGAGATTTCAAACTCACAACTGGCAAACGCGTTGCTTCAAGCGGAACAAAACTGTTTTGCCGTGGGGTTAACCACAATCGATGATGCGGGCTTGAGTAAGCCAATGATTGACTTTATCGATTCTTTGCAGCAAGCAGCAATGCTAAAAATGCGCTTGTACGCCATGGTGAGCGATCATCCTGATTGGCTCGAGTATTATCTGAGCAATGGTCCGTACAAAACCGACCGCCTGAATGTCCGCAGTTTCAAATTCTATGGTGATGGAGCTCTTGGCTCTAGAGGTGCATGTCTACGTCAGCCTTACCACGACGATTCCGACAATTATGGTTTGATATTGAGTACTGAGGAGCATTTCAGAGAATCAGCGCGAAGGTTGGCTGCAGCAGGGTTCCAAATGAACACGCATGCCATTGGGGATAGTGCGAATCACCTCATCTTGGATATTTACAATGATGCATTAAGCGAAGTTGCGCGAAACATGGATTACACAGGAAATCCTTTCCGATGGAGAATTGAGCATGCACAGGTAGTTTCACCCGAAGATTTAAGTCGATTTACAGCGTATGGCATCATTCCAAGTGTTCAACCTACCCATGCCACAAGTGATATGTACTGGGCAGATGAGCGATTAGGTGAAGAGCGAATTCACCACGCTTATGCTTATCAAGATCTCCTTAACAATTCCGACGCTCTCCCACTAGGCACTGATTTTCCTGTTGAAGGTATCGACCCGCTGAACACTTTCTATGCTGCGGTTGTTCGTAAAGACCATGAGGGTTATCCGGATGATGGATTTCAGATGGAAAATGCTCTTTCGAGAGAAGATGCATTGCGCGGAATGACCATCTGGGCAGCATACTCGAATTTCGAAGAAGATGAAAAAGGCTCAATAGAGCGAGGAAAATGGGCTGACTTTACTATTTTAGATACGGACCTATTGCACTGCCCTGAGGAGGAGATTCTTCAAGCTAAGGTGCTCTTCACTGTCATTGGAGGTGAAGTAGTTTTCACAAACGAACAAATGCATAGTCATGAATAAACCGGAACGCCTGTTTGACGTACCTCATTATCAACTTGCCAACAAGCCTTTATCCGACGCCATTGCCACCAAGGTGAATGGAAACTGGATTAAAATCAGCACGCAAGAATACGTCGACAATGCCAGTCATATTTCCTCAGCTTTAATCGAAAAGGGAATTGAGCCTGGAGATAAAGTTGCTCTCATCAGCGCCAACAACAGATACGAATGGAATATCATGGACATTGGCATCCTTCAAGCTGGCGCCATCGACGTTCCGATGTATCCTACTGCTTCTGAAGAAGACTACACCTATATCTTCAACGACGCTTCTGTGAAGATGTGCTTCGTGAGTAACAAGGAACTCTACGACAAGGTGAAGCGAGTTCAGCCAGATTGCCCAACGCTCAAGGAAGTATTCATTTTTGATGATGAAGCTGGCGTTCCAAACTGGAAAGAGGTTCTCGAACTCGGAAAAAACAATCCGAAGTCGGACGAAATTGAAAAGCGCAAAGCGGCGGTCAAGAAAGAAGATTTGGCAACGCTTATTTACACTTCTGGAACTACTGGAAAACCTAAAGGCGTAATGTTGAGTCACTGGAACATCGTTAGCAATGTTCTCAATTGTGAAAGTCGTTTACCTGTTGATGTAGAAGGAAGGGCAATCAGCTTCTTACCACTTTGTCACATCTTTGAAAGAATGCTCATTTACCTCTATGCCTACAAGAGTGTTCCGATTTACTATGCTGAATCTCTAGACACCATCGGAGATAACATTCGAGAAGTAAAGCCAATCATCTTCACAGCTGTCCCTCGACTTCTAGAGAAAGTCTACGACCGCATCATGGGCAAAGGCGCAGAGCTTACCGGCATCAAGAAAGGCCTCTTCTTTTGGGCTGTTTCTGTCGGAGAAAAATACACCATTAACGGTCGAAGCGGCTGGTACAACTTCAAGCTAAAAATTGCCCGAAAGCTGATCTTCAGCAAGTGGCAAGAAGCACTTGGAGGAAATGTAAAAGCCATTGCTTCAGGATCCGCTGCACTGAATCCGAAATTGGCGAGAATCTTCCTTGCGGCAGATATCAACATCCAGGAAGGGTATGGCCTCACTGAGACATCGCCTGTTATCAGCGTTAACTGTCCGCTGGACGATGGCACTCGTATCGGAACTGTTGGTCGACCCATCGAAGGCTGTGAAGTGAAGATTGCTGAGGACGGTGAAATCCTGGCTAAAGGCCCGAACATCATGATGGGCTATTACAATCAGCCTGAGAAGACAGCTGAAGTCTTGGATAAAGACGGATGGTTCCACACGGGCGACATCGGTGAAATAGTTGAAGGTCAGTATCTCAAAATCACCGACCGAAAGAAGGAGATGTTCAAAACAAGTGGAGGTAAATATGTAGCCCCACAGATCATGGAGAACTCATTCAAAGAGTCGAGATTCATTGAGCAAATCATGGTTATCGGGGACGGTGAGAAACACCCAGCTGCCTTTGTTCAACCAGATTTTGCCTTCTTGAAAGATTGGTGCGCAAGAAAGGAAATTGACTATCCGGGAGATGCGGAAGCCATCAAACTCGACAGAGTTAAGGAGCGAATTGAAAGGGATATCAATGACGTCAACCAGCGCTATGGCAAATGGGAACAGGTAAAGAAATTCGAACTCACTCCTGAACCTTGGAGCGTTGAAGGAGGCGAACTTACTCCAAAACTGAGCTTACGTCGTAAGCCTATCATTGCGAAGTACGCCGCACTTTACGAGAACATATATGGTCACCCACCTCGCTCGTAAATTTGTACTAGAAGAAATCACAAGCCTCGCAGTCACGACCGATTGCGAGGCTTTTTTATTCGAAGGCACCTCTTAAACCCGATGATCTTCTCACTTCCTACCCTGTGGAAAACTAGCCGTTTACAAACGTCTACTTTACGGATAGCCGGGATGGAATTCGGAACTTTGCGTCGGAGGGTGGCCGGAGGCGGCCCCGAGGAACAACCTCAATTCTCACACCCACTAGCACTCCTCGATATCTCTACGCTTTCTCCAATCCCAAACCTTATGCGGGTTTAGCGTATTAACTAGGCTAGCTCCCTACTCCATGACAGTATTTATTTCCTTTCTTCTCAGGCTTCGACTCTCCTCCTTGCAAATCGCATAGCCAATAGCCTGTTCAAAACTAGCCGTTTACAAACGTCTACTTTACGGGTAACCGGGATGGAATTCGGAACTTTGCGTCGGAGGGTGGCCGGAGGCGGCCCCGAGCCACAAACCAAAAAACTCTTCTGTACCAGAAAGCTCATTCTAGTCCCAGAATCCCCCACCAGAAAGAACTTAGAAAGGATCCGAGAATGCCGGGTTCGTAACAAAATTGGGATCACTCAACGTGCGCATGAATGCAATCAATGCCGCTTTCTCCGCCGGAGTCCAATTTCTTCCTACTCCCGCTGCTTTCATGTTTGGATCAATTGTGTACGACGGGAACCCACCAGTGTTGTAAAACTCAACAACATCAAAGAGTGTTTGAAAGCGTCCGTCGTGCATATAAGGGAAAGTATATTCCACATTTCGAAGTGAAGGAATCTTAAACTTTGCTCTGTCTAAACTATCACCTGTAACCCCTTCCCGACCTGAGCCCGGAGTTAAGTTGGAGTCCAATCCATTGTTTGTGAACTGCAGTGTTCCGAATGCTCCGAAAGTATTTCCTGTATTGATATCGCCATGACAATGGAAACAGTCGCCTCGCTCGCTGTTGAAGATATTATAGCCTAGCGCCTCCTCCTGCGTGAATTGATAATCACCTCGTTGCCATGCGTCGAATTTGGAGTCTGCACTCACCAGCATACGTTCGAATTGCGCAATGGCCTTAGTGGCATTCTCTCTGGTGATGGAGTTTGGACCAAAGGCAGCGGCGAACAAGGCCTGATACAAACTGTCTTGCTCCAGCTTTGCAAGCGCTTCAGGCCAGGTGGTATGCATTTCTATCGGGTCTTCAACTGGAAGGGCGGCTTGGTGCTCAAGACTCGGAGATCTACCGTCCCAGAAGAAGTGCTCTTGCCAGGCTAGATTGAAAATGGCCATAGCATTCTTTGTTCCACTAATCCCATCAATACCTACACTAGTGGCATTGAAATCTGAAAAACCTTGATCCTGTAGATGGCATCCTGCGCATGCCAAGGTATTATCTCCCGATAATCGGACTTCATAAAACAAATGTCTGCCAAGCTCGACTCCTTCTTCGGTAAGTGGATTGTCGGCAGGAAGTTCAGGTACGGGAAAATTATCAGGCTTTGGAAAATCGATATACGTCACATCTGGACCTGGCATTGGAAGCTCTTCCAATTGATCAGGCTGACAAGCAATTACTCCTGCTAAAATCAATGAGATAACGACGTATTTCTTCATACTACTAAAATACATAACAGACGAAGGACCATCGGTGTTCACCGTCACAAATGAGCCTAGTCGTGTCGCGATTGCGTGTAAACACGAAACTTGTCAATAACCGTCTGCATATCCTCGGGAATAACACTGTCAAATTCTTTACGCTCTCCTGTTACAGGATGGTCGAAAGCCAAACGTTTTGCGTGAAGAGCGTGTCTCGGACAAGCTTCAAAACAGTTCTGAACGAACTGCTTGTACTTTGTAAATAGGGTTCCCTTCAACACCTTATCTCCACCGTACTCGGGATCGTTGAACAAGGGGTGACCGATGTGCTGAAAGTGGGCGCGAATCTGGTGAGTTCTCCCCGTTTCAAGCTTACAGCTTACTACGGTTACATAACCCAATCGCTCTATCACCTTATAATGCGTAACAGCATGCTTACCATACTCACCTTCTGGGAAGACAGTCATAACCTTTCGGTTCTTTAGGCTTCTTCCAATGTGTCCAGTGATAGTGCCTTCTTCTTCGGCTACCTCACCCCACACAATTGCGATGTACTCCCTATCCGTAGTGCGATCGAAAAACTGCTTGGCCAAATTGCCAAGTGAGCTTTCTGTCAAGGCCACTACCATAATTCCAGATGTATTCTTATCAAGACGATGAACGAGTCCAGGGCGACGTTCACCATTGGCAGTTGGCAGGTTATCAATCAAGTACATGAGCGCATTCACAAGCGTTCCGTTATGATTACCATAACCAGGATGCACGACCATACCGGCTTCCTTGTGAATCACCATTACTTCCTCATCTTGATAGCGAACATCCAGAGGAATATCTTCTGCAACAAGCTCAATTTCTTGAGGAGGGTAAGTGAGTACAACTGTGATAATATCACCAGGCTTTACCTTATAGTTGCTCTTTACAACCTCATCATTAACGCGAACAGCGCCTTGTTCCGCAGCACTCTGAATCTTGTTGCGGGAGGTGTTAATCATGAAATTATTCAGAAACTTATCTACCCGAAGTGGCTTTTGCCCTGGGTCTGCTTCGAAGCGGTAATGTTCGAATAAGTCGTCATTCTCCTCTTCCGAAGAAGGGTCTGCTTTGTGCTCGTCTAGCATCTTATCGTATCAAAATCTTCTCTATACCTGAAGCTACATCATTGCTCCAACGAACGATGTAGAAACCTGAAAGCAAGCTCGAAATATCAATTGTAGTCTCTGAAGTTACGCCTTCTTGAAGAAGCATCACTTTTCCAGAAAGATCGATCACCTCAACGGATGATTCTTTCTCTAAACCGTCAAATCGAATCCAATCTTCTGCAGGATTTGGATAAAGTACAGCATCGCTTAAGGCCATCTCTGGTGAAGACAAATCAGAAGGCTGATACTTAAAATACGGACGCAGCATGAGCGCACCCACTTCCTGCGAAGGATACCAGTTCAGCCCATCGCCATAAACAATGGTTGTTGCTCCTCCCTCTGTATTTCTATCCAACCCGACAGTTAATGGTGTTGCGCTCAATTGCTTCAATCCAATGTAAACCGTACCGTTGATCCACAATCCCGAAGTATCTAATGGGTAATATCCAAACTGATTATTCCCTCCAACAAAGTAAGGCGCATAGGCACTGTCGCTTTCATAAATGATGCTCCCAGGAGCGCCATTCTGGAACGAATACACCACTAGCTTGAATGGCGTTTGGGTGATGTCCTCATCAGCTTGACCAAAGAAAATCTTGAAGCCTTTTAATGTGTCAGATACGAGAGGTTGGAATTGATAAAGCAAGTATGAATCAGCATCTGTCAGGCCATAAACACGCTCCGCAGAACCATCATCAATAGCGTAATCGTTATCGAAGGTTTGTTGGTAGTAGACCGTATCGTTGCTCCGAACACCCACTGCCTCTCCATCAAACCATGTAACCATTTCAAGCTCTGTACTCGCCGTTGGAGTTACAATTGTGCTCGGGTCATAATTCACTGTAAAGCTTAGGTCTACATTGTGATTCAAGTTTGTAACTACTGGAACGGTTAGGTCTGAGGCAACCAAATTGCCATCTTGAAAGAGCCTATACTTACCTAAGTTGAGCGACCATCCACCGCTAGGAACAGGTCCATTTCTACGATAGTCGAACTCCAGTTGGTTCTGAAAGGATGCTGAACTCATGTGGAACCATGGCACTAATCGGAAGTTCTGCAGTAAACTTGGGTGTGGCTTGGTGATAGATGGATCTGAAATTACCGTGTCTGCTGGTGTACGTCCTACCTCCATAGACAGGTAGTCGATGTTCCAAACATCATATCCTCCATGCGGAGCGCCATAGATTCCCAATCGAAATCTGAAACCGTTCTTTAACCATTTGGGATTCGTGGCGGGTATAGCGGCCCAGTCCCATTGGTTTTGAATCCCCCCGCCATTGACGCTCCAAACTCGCTCCCATGCTGAGCTGTCCACATTCCAAAAATCAACGAACAAGCTGTCACCCGATTCAGGAGACTCACCCCATCCGCCTTGTTGATAGGAGAACACTAAATATGGAGAGTTTGCACCGGAAAGATTGATATACTTAGAAGTGAGTACATCGGTGATCGAATCCAAATTTGGTCGGTCGAGATTATAGGCCTTCCCTCCTTCATCAAGGCCATCGAGAGTGGCCACGCCTCTACTGCGCTGGTCAATCGGGAAGGTATTATTGATGTGCGCCTTTGAATCCACCCATCTTGCGGGTGAAGGTACATTCGAAGCTGAACTAAAGTCGTCTCGAAAAGGAAGTGTGATTGTATCCCCTGTTTTCATCATCACAGCCGAAGCGGTTTGTGGACGAAATCCCGGTACCCCAATCACTTCTTGTTGAGCGAAGGTGATGACCGAAAAAAGGAGACAAATCGATGTAAAAATCTTAGTCATTAGTACAGCGTATCAATTCTCGTGGTGTCCATGGTAAACGTGGTCTGCGGTATTTTCGTACCGTCGTTCGTCATCCAAATATCAACACCGCCTCCCATGCGAATCACAAGGTCGCGATTCGGTAGCGGCACCTGCTTGAACACCACAGCATTCGCTGTATCTGTAACATCTTCATCATATAAAATGGCGCCCACATTGAGCATTCCACTATTCAGTCTCATCTGTGCTGAATCCAAACTCAATCCATAGAGTATTGGCACATAGGTCTTTTCATCACTCAAGCCAGCTCCTAGCACTAAGTCGAAGGCTGTTCCTTTCGAGTACAAAGCGTCGGGCTCAACCTTTACCCCGTTCATTTCAACCCATAGCACATTGTCTTTGGCGATGTCAGGATAATAGCGAATCTGACCAATCTTAAATCCTCTACTTTCTAATCGATACTGAGCGTCTACCCTAGGAATGTCCACAATATTCGGAAGAGCCAGCTTTCTCTCATTCATAGGATTGAGAGTGAGCATTATTCTTCTGTTCATTTTCACTTCGGCCCCTGCAGCTGGATACTGCATCACAACAGAACCAGGTTCATATCGCGTACTGAATTCAGATGAATCGAGCACCTCGAAGGTGAGCGACAAACCCGACAAGTCTTCTTCTACCATGTTGAGCGACATACCAGTGAGGTCTGGAACGATGACTACTTCTCCGTGATCTGTGATCGAAGCTAGCCACATGCGAAGAACAAAAATGCCCGCAATGGCGATAACTCCCATCACGATGAGATTGAATCCGAGCGTTCTGCTCTTTAGAAAGCGAATAATCTTCATAAGCGTAATATCGGTTCAAAGATATACATATCAACGCAGGCTGTGGATGGAATTATCTTCCCAATTGTCCAAGATATCTTTCCTCTACTTACTTTCGTATAAATACTCAGTGTCATCGCATGAAAAAGAAGGTAGGAGTTCTGATGGGAGGATATTCCTCCGAATTCGAAATATCCATTTTGAGCGGCCAAACGGTTCTGGACAACATCGATCGTAGCCTGTTCGAGCCATTCGCCATTCACGTGACGAAAAACGAATGGGTATTAGTGGATAGTGATAATCGCGTTCCTGTCGACAAAAACAACTTTACAGTTCAATTGAACGGAGAAACCATTCAGTTCGATGTCCTCTTCAACGCAATCCACGGAACACCTGGAGAAGATGGACTCTTACAAGGCTATTTGGCCATGATGGGAATCCCTCATACAAGCTGTGCTGCCTTTGAAGCCTCGCTCACCTTTAATAAGGGAGAGTGCAATCAAGTTCTGCGCGACTTTGGGATTCGCTGTGCCCCTTCTGTTTACGTTCACCCCGGACAACAGGCAGATTCAGAAATGATAACCAAATTGCTTCAATTCCCCGTCTTTGTCAAGCCAAGCAGAGCTGGAAGCAGCTTTGGTGTAAGCCGAGTTGAACGTGTTGATCAGATCGATGAGGCGGTGAAATTCGCTCGTACTGAGGACGACAGAGTGATCATCGAACAAGGCGTCATAGGAACGGAAGTCGGCTGCGGTGCCTTTATGAAAGATGGCAAGGTGGAAATTCTTGCACTCACGGAAATCGTTCCCAAAAAAGCTTTCTTTGATTACGAGGCGAAGTACAAGGGCATGTCTGAGGAAATTACTCCTGCACGCATTGCTCCTGAAGTTGAAGCCGAAATCCGTCATGTCACACAGAGAGTTTATGAGCTCCTACATTTGAAAGGAATTGTGCGTGTTGATTATATTATCGAAGGAAAAACAGGCATGCCTTATCTTATTGAAGTGAACACGGTTCCCGGACTTTCACCAGCGAGTATCGTTCCGCAACAAGTGGAGCACGCAGGCATGAGCTTGACAAACTTCTTTACCTTAGTCCTCAACGAAGCCCTAGCATAAAACTCACAGCATGTCACGAATCGCATTATTTCCTGGATCATTCGACCCCATTACCCGCGGACATGAGAACATAGTGAGAAGGGCGCTACCGTTGTTCGATAAGATTGTTGTGGCTGTCGGGAAAAATGCAAACAAGAACTATATGTTCGATCTCGACACGCGGATGCAGTGGATTGCTGACACTTTTGAGGGAGAGAGTAAGATTGATATTCAATCATACGACAGTCTAACCGTTCGTTTTGCTGAATCCTGTGGGGCCAATTTTCTACTCCGTGGATTGAGAAACCCGGCAGATTTTGAGTTCGAAAAGGCCATCGCCCAGGCGAACCGTGAAATGAGTCCGGATATGGAAACGGTATTCTTACTCACATCAGCGAGATACGCTTACATCTCGTCAAGTATTGTTCGTGATGTATTCCGCAATGATGGAGATTACTCACTCTTCGTGCCCGATGCGGTGAAGCTCAAGTAAATAACGAATAGACGGATAGGTATTACGATCCACTTCAAGCCATCTATCCTTACCTAACCAAACAGTCTCTGTAATATCCTCTTCCGTTTGTGGGATGAGTTCAGGTCTGCCACTCACACTCATATTGAACCAATACGTTCGCTTTAAGATGGGATTGCCTTTCAAAAAGTAGGTATGATAGGTATCTGGTAATGCTGAGTCAATCACATGTCCGTTCAATCCACACTCCTCTTCGACTTCGCGAAGCGCACAGGTTGGAATGTCTTCCCCTTCTTCCAACTTACCCTTTGGCAAGTCCCACTTCCCGAGGCGATGAATGAATAGGACTTCTCCCTCTTCATTCGTCACTAAACCGCCCGCCGCTTCAATGATGGTATACATACTCTGTAAAGCTTCCCAAAGCGCCTCCACATTGTCGGATTGAAGATATAATCGACCGTTCACCTTTGTGTCCCAGACCTTTGGCCAGTACTCCCTAAGCCAGGTTTGAATATCATCCTCCACCTCAATGAACTGTTCGTTCTCAGGTGGATTTTTGGTGAGATATATGGTGAGGTCGTTGATGAAAATCGTGTACATTTGCGCCATGGTTTTCAATACTGAGACAGCGGAAAAGACCGCTGAATTTCTTCTGCAAATTAAGGCAATCAAACTACAACCTGAAGAGCCTTTTACATGGGCATCAGGTTGGAGAAGTCCAATTTATTGTGATAACAGGATGAGTCTTTCTTATCCGAGCATTCGCAACTACATCCGTAGCTCTATGGCTCAGCTCATTGAAGAGCACTATCCATCTGTGGATGTGATTGCGGGTGTGGCGACAGGCGCGATTGCACTAGGAGCCCTTGCGGCGGAGCAACTCGGACTACCTTTTGTTTATGTCCGCAGCAAGGCCAAGGAACACGGTCGACAGAATATGATTGAAGGTCATCTCCCAGAAGGTGCAAATGTGGTAGTGATTGAAGATTTGGTTTCCACAGGCATGAGTTCATTGCAAGCCGTTGAAGCGCTTCGTGGAGCAGGAGCTCGAGTTTTAGGCATGGGCGCCATCTTCACTTACGGTTTCGACATCTCAGAAAAAGCGTTTGAAGAAGCGAACTGCCAGCTTGTCACTTTAAGTGATTACGAAAACCTCATCACCAAAGCAGTGGACGGAGGTTACGTGGATAGATCGCAAGAGCGCACGCTGAACCAATGGAGACTCAACCCATCTGAGTGGGGCAAATAATTTAGACGTTATGAACACGCATATAGAAGGCAGAGAAGTAACCATCAACAAACCTCGCCAGGCGGTGTACGATCACTTGAGCGTACCGGCGAACTTCAAAGACATCATGCCAGAAGACGTGAATCGATTTGAGGCGGGAGAAGATTGGTTCCTATTTGAGTTGAAGGGAATTCCTGCAGTAAAGATGAAGGTGGCCGAACTGAATGCACCAGAAAGTATCACGCTTAAATCGGCTAGCGATAAGCTCACGTTTCAACTCATCGGAACGCTTTCAGACAATGGAGATAGCACCAACGCTAGGCTCAAGTTTGAAGGTGATTTTAACCCGATGTTGAAAATGATGGTGAGTAAGCCTCTAACCAACTTCTTGGGTAAATTGAGCGATCAGCTAGAGAAGCTCTGATTCAAATTCATCCTCACTTCTTTCAAATCAAAAGCTTGTCGAGATCCATCTTCGAGCTCTAATATTTGACGGCCATTTCCATCGATGTCGATGAACTTGGCCTTGAAGCTCTTTTCGCCTTCTAGATACTCTCCCCACGCTTGATATCCCACGCATAGAGAGAGATACTCCTCCTTATCAACCTGACCGGTTCGAATAATTCGTTCCAACTCCACACTGATTTTCTCCGCTAAACGGCGGCGCAATTCAGGAATCTCAGGCTCCACTAAAGCCTCTAGCGAAAGAGAAGTGGCCTCCACACCTTGCGACCATTCCTTTTGGAGCACATTGATGCCCACGCCAATAATCATACGGTGGACAAAGCTTCCACGGACACTCGGCTCAATCAATATTCCGCCTAGCTTTTTTCGACGAACGAGAAGATCATTCGGCCATTTAAGCTCAATGTTTACAAATGGACTTAACACTTTGTGAATCGCCAGACTCACTGCAATGTTCAACTCAAACACTCGACTAATCGGCCAGGAGATTTTTGGCGAGACAACTGACATCAATACGTTTTGTCGAGGTACATCCTGCCATGTTGTCCCCATTTGCCCGCGCCCTTTACTCTGGCTGTCAGTTGAAATTACTAGCCAATCCATATTTAAATCTTCATCTAAATAGCTAGATGCTAGAGCATTAGTGGATTCCACGACACTGAAATGCAAATATTGAATCTGAGGCTTGTTCATTAGGCCAAAGATAATCGTCGCCGTGGCACTCTGTTTGACAAGGTTAAAAACATTAATTTTGATTGAGAAAATTCACCTGCATGCAAGACCAGCACGAGTATCCAGCGCTGATCGAACAAATCATCGAAGGCATCACTGATAATAAGGGAGAAGAGATCACGGTATTAGACCTTACCGATCTCGAAAACTCCGTATGCGATTATTTTGTTATCGCCAGTGGAAACTCATCCACACAAGTGAAATCCATTTCGGAAGCTGTCGAGAAAAGAGTTCGTGAAGAATTAGGCGATAAGCCATGGCACGTTGAAGGAGCCGACCGCTCTGAATGGGTGCTGATGGATTATGTCAATGCCGTAGTGCACGTCTTCCAAAAAGAACAGCGTGAGTTCTACGATTTAGAAAGTTTATGGGGTGACGCAGAAGTGCGCCACATTGAAACAAAATATTGAAATGAGTCAAGAAGACGATAAACGTCAAATGGAGAAACTGAAGGAACAGTTCTCCAAAAAGAACCAAGACAATAAAAAAGGTTCAGGCAAAAAGAACAATTCGAAAGGTCGCTTTAACCCTTACTGGATTTACGGTGTAGTGCTTCTGCTACTCATCGTGCTCCAAGTGATGGGTAACTACGCCACCAACACGGAAAAGACCAAATTGTCAGAAGTCCTCTCTTGGGTGAAGGAAAACAAAGTAAAGCGCGTTGAGATCATCAACCAAAACGACATTCTGGTTTACATCAACGAATCCGCACTTCGAACTGATACTGCCTTCAAGGATATCGCAACTAGCGGACTTAACGACGAGCTCAACCCCGGCCCTCATTATGAGTTCGAAATGCCGGCTGAATTCTTCGAAGCTCAGCTCGCCGAGTTCTACGAAAACAATCCAGAAGTAAAAGAAGAGTATGGTCCACTCTACCGCGATTACCGCAAAGTAGAAAACAACTGGGACACGATTCTTTCAATACTTCTCCCAATAATCATCCTCGTATTTATCTGGGTATTCCTCTTCCGCAGAATGAGCGGTGGTGGCTCCGGACCAGGCTCTCAAATCTTCAACATTGGTAAGTCGCGCGCCCAGGTGTACGATAAAGACACCAAGGTGAAAGTTACCTTTGAGAATGTGGCGGGTATGGAAGGCGCCAAGGAAGAAGTTCTCGAAATTGTCGATTTCCTTAAGAACCCTCAGAAGTACAGCAACCTAGGCGGTAAAATTCCAAGAGGCGTATTGCTTTCAGGCCCTCCGGGTACAGGTAAAACCCTTCTAGCTAAAGCTGTTGCAGGCGAAGCGAAGGTGCCATTCTTCAGCTTGAGTGGTTCTGACTTTGTAGAGATGTTTGTAGGTGTTGGCGCCTCTCGTGTGCGTGACCTATTCCGCCAAGCCAAGGAAAAATCACCATGTATCATCTTTATTGACGAGATTGATGCCATCGGTAGAGCGCGTGGCAAGAGCAACTTCTCTGGAGGAAATGACGAAAGAGAAAACACCTTGAACCAGCTCCTCACAGAAATGGACGGCTTCGGTACTAACGAACACGTTATCGTGATGGGCGCCACTAACCGTGCTGATATCCTCGACCGTGCCCTCATGCGTGCAGGTCGTTTTGATCGCCTTATTTATGTCGACCTACCAGAATTGAACGAGCGTAGAGAGATTTTCAAAGTTCATATGAAGAACTTGAAGGTTTCCAAAGAACTCGATACCGATTTGATGGCACGTCAGACGCCAGGCTTCTCTGGTGCAGATATCGCCAATGTTTGTAACGAAGCTGCACTCGTAGCTGCTCGTAAAAACAAAAAGGAAATTGAGAAGCAAGACTTCCTCGACGCCATCGATAGAATTGTTGGAGGCCTCGAGAAAAAGTCGAAAATTATTACTTCAGAAGAGAAAGAAGTAATCGCTTTCCACGAAGCTGGTCACGCTACTGTTAGCTGGCTATTGGAACACGCTTCTCCTCTTGTAAAAGTGACTATCGTACCTCGCGGTCGTAGCCTTGGTGCTGCATGGTACTTGCCAGAAGAGCGTCAGATTACAACCACTGAGCAGATGCAAGATGAGATGGCAGCCACACTAGGCGGTCGTGCCGCAGAAGAAGTCATCTTCGGTAAAATCAGTACAGGTGCGTTGAGCGACTTGGAGAAAGTGACCAAGCAAGCGCGTGCAATGGTTACCGTATATGGTTTGAACAAGCGTATCGGTAATGTGACGTATTACGACAGTACCGGACAGAACGAGTTCACGTTCGACAAGCCATATAGTGAGCAAACGGCACAGAAAATCGATGAGGAAATTAAAGCCATCATCGAGGAGCAGTACGAAAGAGCCGTTGAGCTTCTCCGCGAAAACAAAGACAAGCTAACAGAACTAGCTGAGACCTTGCTTGAGAAAGAAGTGATCTTCAAAGAGAACTTGGAGAAAATCTTTGGTAAGCGTCCATGGCTCGACCGTGCTAGTCGAATTGAACAAGCTAAAAAGGACGCTGAAGGACTGACAAATGAAGGCGAGACCGATGAATCAAAGTCGGAAATGCCAGAAGTTAGAACGGAGAGCACTGAAAATCAATCTGAAGAATCTTCAACTTCCTCACAAGAGAATGTTGATAGTTCGAAGGACTAAGATTTCTCAAGTTCTTTAAAAATTGGGTACTTTGTACTACACTTGTAATATTGTAGTACGACAGTATGGCTCAAAAAGGCAAACCCGGATTATTCGGAAAGTTCTTATCGGTCCTCAGCGGACGCCCAGAAGATGGGAATGATGAAGAGACCCCGGAAGCTAAGAGCCCATATGCCCCAAAGGAAGAAGAGCCCATCGATCTGCAGTTTGTAAAAACGTATACGCAGAACGGTGGGCACTTTTTGTATTGTGAAAGTTACGAAGAGGCTATCATGAACGTTCAGAAGATTTGCACTGAGCAAAATCTTCAGCGTCTCTACGTTCCCGAAGACTCCATCAGTGACCCGCTCAAAAAGAACGGTTTGGCTGTAGAGACTGAAAACCTCAACATCTGCGACGGCATCTGTACGACCTGCGAAGCGCTAGTGGCTTTCAACGGTGGTATTATGATAACCAACTACCAGTTGGGCATCTATAAGATCTCAGAATTGCCTGAAACGCACATAATACTCGCAAAGACAGGTCAGGTTGTGGACAGCTTAAGCTCTGGAATGAGTCGTATTAACTCTACCTACAGAAGCGACCGTCCAAATCAGATTACAACTTTGAAAGGGGCCAATTCTGAATCTGTTCGTCAGGCTTCTGCCGACCCGAACAAGAATCGCACGCTCTACCTCCTTCTCATCGAAGACGATCTCAAATGAGAGAGCTGATTACTCGAGCTTTATCGGGACTTGTATATGTCGGAGCCGTGGTTGGACTCCTCTATTTAGACAAACCTTACTCCCTGATACTATTTGGACTTTTCGGATTTCTTGGCTACTTCGAGTTTAGAGCCATGTTCCGTAAAAAGTTCAAGATTTATTGGACTTCCCTCCTATCAATTATTGGGCTGTGTGCCGCGTATTGGTACGAAGATTACACTGCTCTTGTGGCGGGTACACTGTTCTTCCCTGCTATATTTCTTGCTCTTTCCATGGAGCATATCTTCACGAAGGGGTCAGAACATTCCATTCAAGGTCTAGGCACAAGTTTGATCATCACCTTTTATCTAGCAATTCCACTGAGCTTGGCCGGAACAGATTCGATATTCGACTCCTCCTTAATCCTCAGCTTGTTCATTCTGATTTGGTGTAACGATACGTTTGCTTACCTCACAGGTCGACTAATTGGACGAACTCCGATGCTCAAAAGACTATCCCCAAATAAAACAATTGAAGGATTACTAGGAGGCATACTACTCACCGGAGTAGCCGCGTACTTCATGTTCATTTATATAGACACTCCCGTAAACACATGGCCCAAGATGGCCGGCCTTGCTATTGTCACTTCAATCTTTAGCACGCTAGGTGACTTGTTTGAAAGTGGCCTCAAGCGTTCCGCTGGAGTGAAAGATTCCGGAAATATCCTCCCTGGACACGGAGGAATTCTCGACCGCATCGACAGCTTCTTGTTCGTCGTGCCTGCTGCAGCTGTATATTTGTTCCTCGTAGCTCAACTCTAATTACACACCGATGAAACTACATCGCGAGGGCAGAAAGCCCCTTTTTATAGCCCTATTGATTTTCGCTGCCATCAACATTCTGATAAGCTTTATCGGCTTGTACGAATGGATTGAAGGAGTAATTCTATTGGCTTCCGTTGTGCTGTACGGCTTCATGGTACATTTCTTCCGCGACCCAAAGCGATTTACTCAGGCAGAGCCTGGACAAATCATAGCGCCTGCAGATGGCAAGATTGTAGCGATTCAAGAAGTGGATGAAGCAGAGTACTTCAATGACAAACGCATCCAAATTTCCATCTTCATGTCCCCACTAAATGTGCACGTGAATCGTTACCCTATCGGTGGAAAGGTAAAATACTCTAAGCATCACCCAGGCGCGTTCCTAGTAGCATGGCACCCGAAGTCGAGCACCTTGAACGAAAGAACTACCGTGGTGGTTGAATCTGAAGGAGGTCAAGAGGTAATGCACCGACAGATTGCAGGTGCCGTCGCCCGAAGAATTATCAATTACGCAAAGCCAAACCAAGTGGTTAAAACTGCTGGTGAGTGTGGCTTTATTCGCTTTGGATCTAGAGTAGACATCTTACTCCCCGTGACTGCTAAAATTCATGCTAAGATCGATGATCGCCCTATTGGAGGCGAAACCGTTATCGCTGAATTATAGACTTGTTGATATATCTGTTGATAGCCTTATTCAGGCTTTTGTAAACCAGAGGTTGTAAATTGTTTATTTTTGTACAAATTCTACCGAATGGAGGATAAAAACTTGAATGCCGAATTCAAGAAATATGTAGAGCTTGGGGCGAATATGCCAAAGCAAGCGCCGGACATTATGCTGATCGCCTACGGTTACTTTAAGCAAGCTACTGAAGGAGACAACGTTCTCGACCGACCTACCTCCAATTCTGATATCGTTCGCACTTTCATGCACGACCAATGGCGTCGTCTTCGCGGAATGAGCCGCGAAGAGGCCATGCGCAAATACATTTCTTTTATAAAGGAGTTATTGATGGAAGTGGATGAGCCGCAAGTATCGACTATCGAGAATCACAACTGAGATTAGCCCTCAAGCTTCTCCTCTACCCAGCCCACAACCTTATCAAATTGTTCTTCTCTCGTCAAGTTTGAATTGTCGAGAAGAATAGCGTCATCTGCCTGAACAAGTGGGCTATCAGCTCGCTGGCTATCAATACGATCTCGCTCTATCAAGTTTGTTCTAACTTCTTCCAAGGTCACCTCATCACCCTTGGCTTTAAGCTCTTCATATCTTCTCTTACTTCTCACTTCATCAGAAGCAGTCATGAAAATCTTCAAATCAGCATTGGGAAAGACAACAGTTCCAATATCGCGTCCGTCCATCACAACATTACTGCCTTCAGAGATTTGGCGTTGCTGGTCTACCAAGGCCTTTCGAATCTCGCTAATCTTACTCACCGCACTCACTCGAGAAGAGACCTCCATTGAACGTATTTCATCCTCAACATCCTCACCATTTAGAAGGGTACGGTTAGCGCCATCATTTGCAATGTAGAAATCAATCTTTAATTGATTGAGAAGGGACTGAACACCATCGGAGTTGTTCTCAAGAGGCGTTCCAGTACCAAGGAGATTCATACGCATAGCCTGCAATGTTGCCGCTCGATACATGGCTCCGGAATCCACATAAAGGAATCCAAACTTCTTGGCAATGGCTTTGGCAAGTGTGCTCTTTCCAGTCGATGAATGCCCGTCGATGGCAACGGTGATATTTCCCGTCATTCTGATCCGAATTCGTCAAGGTTTACAGTAACACCGATATGGTGCATTCTGCCCGCTACGTGAACGTATTTTCTAGAATAATTGATTCTAAATTTGTACAGTTTGATACCTAATCCATAGGTCAATCCTGCCGATGTTCTTCTCGATGGAATGGTCATTTCACCTCTCGCTCTGAAGCTATAGCCCAATTGAGCATTGAAACTCTTGAAGTCCAAATCACCTGACACAGAAACATGTCGGAGCAACTTCTCTCCAAAGTTCAAGTCATCATAAGTCTCCTCACCGGTGATAGGATCTCGCGTGACCGCATTTGGATCGAAATAGGTCAAGTCCCATTGTTGCAAATTCTCCAACTGCACAGTCCACCGGAATGGCAAATGCTCAAATTGATTAGACACGGCAAACTGCATTTCGAAGGGCAAAGGTTCACGCTGACCTGCATAGGTCACCAACTGAACACCTATATTCTTAGCGATGACAGCGAAAGCAAATCGGCTCTCTGGAATTTGATAAATCGCAGCCAAGTCGATGGCAGTTCCGAAGCTGTTGTACGATTCATAGACTGAATTGATCAACTTGAAGCTTCCACCAAACTGCCAGTTTGAATCGAGTCGGTAACTGTAACTTCCATTCAACAATTGGTCTGAAGCTCTGAAGTCACCCGTTGGATTTCCTGCGATATCAGTTCCAACAAAGTTTCCGAAATCCAAGTAACGGAATCCGACCATGATGTTGTGCTTATCGCCATATCCAAAGCCGTAGGACGCTTCGGCAGAACCAACTCCGCCGGGAACATTTACATAACTAAAGCCTATTTGTCTGCGGTGATCTGAATTCAGCAAAGCCGGATTGAGCCAAGCAAATTGAATATCTCGACCAACAGAAGCCAAGGTAGCTTGCGCCAAACCGGATGGTCGAGCGGCTGGACTTAAGTTTAAAAACGCATACGTATAGTTTCCTCCAACTTGACCGGACACTCCAAGTGCTGCAAGTGAAAAAACAACGATGAATAAAGACGTGAGAGGCCTTCTAAACATGAGGGGAAGGTAGTTTATTCCTTCCAAAGAACGGAAAGCCACCCTGATTATTGGGCGGCTTTCTGCTTCTCTTTTTTAACAGTAGGAACCAGCTCTAGAGCATGCTTTGGCTTTTGCTGTGTCAAGCTGAGTTCTATCACTTCCGACATGTTCTCTACAAAATGGAAAGTCATACCCTTAATGTACTCAGAATTGATTTCCTCAATGTCTTTCTTATTCTGAGCACAAAGAATCACTTCCTTGATTTCGGCACGCTTGGCTGCAAGGATCTTCTCTTTGATTCCACCCACTGGCAATACCTTACCTCGAAGCGTGATTTCCCCTGTCATCGCCAACCTCGCTTTCACTCTTCTTTGAGCAAATAATGAAGCTAAAGCTGTGAGAAGGGTAACACCTGCCGATGGACCATCCTTTGGAACAGCTCCTTCAGGTACGTGAATATTGATATCCCACATTTTGAAAGCTTCCAACGGAATGCCATATTCTTCAGCATGTGATTTGAGATAGGCCAAAGCAATCGTCGCCGATTCTTTCATCACATCCCCGAGATTACCAGTGATAGTTGTTTTGCCATTCCCTCGACTCAAAGAGCTCTCGATGAAGAGAATATCTCCACCCACAGGGGTCCAAGCCAGACCTGTAACAACACCCGCAACATCATTTCCTTGATATCGGTCATGAGTAAAGCGCGGAGCCTTGAGTACATCGCGAATGGTATCCATAGATACCTTCGGCATATATTCCTCTTCCATCGCGACAGATTTGGCAATGTTTCGCACGAGACGAGCCAGTTGCTTTTCCAAACCACGAACTCCAGATTCGCGAGTGTAGGATTCAATCACTTTGGTCAATTCACGCTTGCCGATAACCGCTTGCGTTTTCTTCAAACCATGGTCTTTCACCAATTTTGGCCAAAGGTGACGTTTGCCAATTTCTACTTTTTCCTCAATGGTGTATCCAGTGATATCGATGATCTCCATACGGTCTCTCAACGCGGGCTGAATCGCACCAATATTGTTTGCAGTGGCGATGAAAAGCACTTTACTTAAATCGTATCCAAGTTCTACGAAGTTATCGTAGAAGGCACTGTTCTGTTCTGGGTCGAGTACTTCCAACATGGCAGAGCTTGGATCTCCTTGACCGCCGTATGTAAGCTTATCAATCTCATCAAGGACAAATACTGGGTTAGATGTCCCCGCTTTTTTGATGCTTTGGATGATGCGGCCAGGCATCGCTCCGATATACGTTTTACGGTGACCACGGATTTCTGCTTCGTCGCGTAGCCCTCCTAAGGAAATACGGATGTACTCTCTGCCTAAAGCTTCAGCTACACTCTTGCCCAAACTTGTTTTACCCACACCCGGAGGGCCATACAAACAAAGGATTGGGCTCTTCATATCATTCTTCAACTTGAGCACAGCGAGATACTCAATAATGCGCTCTTTCACTTCATCTAATCCGTAGTGATCGCGATCGAGAATGGCACGCGCTCTCTTCAAGTCGAAATCATCCTTGCTGAATTCATTCCACGGCAAGTCGAGAAGCAACTCTAAGTAATTTCTCTGAATACTGTACTCAGGAACTTGAGGATTTAGGCGTTGAAGCTTAGTAATTTCCTTTTCGAAATGCTCAGCCGTATTGGTATCCCAATTCTTGGTCTTAGCTCTGCTGCGCATCTCTTCAATCTCAGCTTCGATTGAGTTACCACCCAACTCTTCTTGGATGGTGCGCATTTGCTGTTGCAAGAAGTATTCGCGTTGCTGCTGATCGAACTCGGAACGAACTTTCGTTTGAATTTCATTCTTCACTTCCAACATCTGAAGCTCACGAGTAAGTTGTTCCAAAACTTGCTTAGCGCGTTCGCCAAGAGAATTGGTCTCCAATAACTTCTGCTTGCCCTCCACTTCCATATTCATATTGGAAGCGATGAAGTGAAGAAGGAATGTATCGCTAGTAATATTTTTCAGTGCCGCTTGAGCCTCTGTAGGGATTTGTGGCGACTGCTCGATGATTTGATTCGCAAGATCTTTGATGGAGTCAATCTGACTCTGAAAGACAGGATTTGGGTCAAGCTGCTTCTCCTCTACGATCAATTCAATTTTAGCCTTGTGGTAAGGCTCAGAGGCCACAATCTCAGTAATTCTAAATCGGCGTTTACCTTGAATAATGATGGTGGTATTTCCATCGGGCATCTTGAAGCTTCGAACGATCTTGGCTAGAGTGCCCACTTCGTACATATCGCCGAAACCTGGGTTCTCAACATCGACGTCGCGTTGAGCAACCACACCAATCAATTTATCGGAGCTGGCTTGCACGTCTTCAATGAGACGAATCGATTTATCTCGACCTGCAGTAATTGGACTTACAACGCCAGGGAAGAGCACCGTATTTCGCAGTGGGAGGATGGGGATTTCTGTTGGAACTTCACCCTCGTTGAGTTCATTTTCAGCTTCATTGGTAATCAACGGAATGAATTCCGTTTCCTCTGATAGCAAATGATTGATCATCAATTTCTCCATGATATATCTTAATGTGGCAGAGCGCCACGCTATGTATTAAGTCAAACTGACAGCGAATACAAATACCCATACAGGAAATGCTCACCATCGCAATGAGATGTGAGAGTGGTCAACCAGTGTGCCAAGGGCACATGACTGCAATTATGGCGGAGTTATGAACGGGTAATACCTAAAGTGGCAGACTAAGAGAAGTTTCTAAACTTGGCGGTCTCCTTGTAGATGTGTTCAATCATCACCTGGATTTCTGGAGTAACACTCAGACCGCGTCTACCCATCACCCTGTCCATCGTTTGAATTGCCTTATCTACTCGATACTCGGTAAATCCAGACGCCCCGCCCCAGGCAAAGCTCGGCACGAAGTTGCGCGGGAATCCGCTTCCGTAGATATTGGCACTTACGCCTACAACTGTTCCTGTGTTGAACATTGTATTGATACCACACTTGCTATGGTCGCCCATGATCAAACCACAGAATTGCAAGCCCGTTCTATCGAAACCACCTCTTCCGTAGTTCCAAAGCTTCACCTCGTCGTAATTGTTTTTGAGGTTACTCGTATTCGAATCGGCGCCGATGTTGCACCATTCTCCTAATACGGAGTTCCCAAGGAACCCATCGTGACCTTTGTTTGAATAGCCTGTAATGACAGAATTATTCACCTCTCCACCCACTTTGGAATGTGGACCAACGGTAGTCGGACCATATATTTTAGAGCCAAGCTTGAGCTGTGAATGTTCGCAAAGCGCAAAGCCACCACGCACGATGGAACCCTCCATTACTTCGGCATCCTTCCCTATGTAAATAGGGCCACTTGTACTATTGAGTATTGCCGCTTCAACAACGGCTCCTTCTTCCAAGAAGATTCGATCACCAATGATTGTATTCGTGTCAGAAATTGGCTGTGAAGTTCGGCCTTCAGTGAGTAGGTTGTAATCTCTTTCAAGCTGATCTCCATTCTTCGAGAAAATATCCCAAGGCTTGTTGATGAAAGTCACCTCTGGTTCAAATTGAATACGTTCAAGATTCTCAGGATTCATCACATCAGCGATTCTTCCTTCCTCCAAGAAGGCGGCGATCAGATGTTCACCAGAAAACAGCCCTTGCCCTTTTTTCAACTCAATCACTTTTGCAAGCAATCGCATATCCGGACAAACGGCTCCATTCACAAGCAAATTCTCCTTAGCAGACTTCAACGGAAACAGCGCACTCAAATACGGCTGAGTTAAATGAGTCGCCTTTGCCTCTAATCTGATTTCCCACTTCTCGCGAATCGTTAAAATTCCAGTTCTCAATTCTGAAACTGGACGAGTAAAAGTGAGTGGAAGTAAGTGGTCGCGCTGCGGACCATCGAACATGATCAGATTCATAGTATGGAGATCTATTTGTTGATAGCGAAGGTAAGGATTAGGAGTAAAGGTTGAGAGGTTTTGAAGTGCTCAGGTACTAGGGATGTAGGAAAGCACTCTTTCAACCTGAGCTTCACCTAACTTCAGCACCTCTCAACCTCTAAAAACAAAACCCCCGACATTTCTGCCGAGGGTTTCCCAATTTCGATAAGTACGAGTTACTCGTCTTACTTCTTGAATTTCGCGTAACGGTTGCGGAACTTGTCCACACGTCCTGCTGTATCGATCATCTTCACCTTACCAGTGTAGAACGGGTGAGAGTATGAAGAGATTTCCATCTTTACGAGTGGGTACTCTGTACCTTCGATTTCGATGGTGTCTTTTGTGTTGGCGCAAGAACGAGTAATGAAGTAATCTTCAGTTCCCATGTCCTTGAAGCAAACCA
>JABXHW010000058.1 GCA_013373425.1 Flavobacteriia bacterium | reverse complement strand
TGGGTACTGGGTACAACTTAGCACAGCTAGTGGGGTACTCATCTTGTGGGGTGATGTTGTTCTGAACAAATACTGAATACTGGATACTCAATACTTGGATTACGTGCTTACGTGCGAGCGTGCATGCGTGCATGCGTGTCGACGTTGATACTGGATACTCAATACTTGCATTACGTGCTTACGTCCACACGCCCCCACGCACTTGTAATAGTAGCCCCAGTAGGAATCGAACCTACATCTAAGGTTTAGTCCCGACAAGAGGTGGTCCTACTAGGAATCGAACCTAGATCTAGAGTTTAGGAAACTCCTATTCTATCCATTGAACTATAGGACCACCTCTACTATCGGGATATCCATTGAACTATGGGGCCTTACTCTAAAACGCCTTATTCAGCTCAGGAACGAGGTAATCGAATAGCTGATCGTTGATGGCTTGGCTGTCGTTCCAAGGGCAATGAAGCATTTCGGGGAAAATGAGTGCTTCGTTTTCAAGATTGAGTGCCTCACTTTTACTCGTCAAAGGAGCGGTTCCACAGAGAATGGTTGCTGTTTGAGTGTTGTTGATGACGTGTCCGCAACTGTATGGTACAACAGGGTCCCAAGTGCCATGTGCCATAATTAACCGCGGTCCGTAACTGTTCAGCCAATGCGTCTTGTGAATACCTCCGGCTAGCGATATAATGGCCTTAATTGGCCCAGCAGAGGTTGGATTCCACTGGCTAGCCCAACCCCCTTGGGCGGTCATAACCTGACTCATTCCTACCGACAATGAATCACTTTCATCCATGTGTCCAACATGAAGCGCCAATACAGCACCAGCGCTATTACCACCCAGAACTATATTACCTGGGTCAAGTCCGAAAGGATTGCCAGAGGTTGCAGAGGAAATGAGGAACTCTATGGCGTTAGTAGCGTCGCTCATGGCACGAGCTACAACGTTCAGGGATTGAAGACTATCTAACATGACGTTTATTCCTCCCGCTAGGCGATAATCATATGTTGCAACCACATAGCCATGCTTTGCCAAACGAGTCGCGTAATCAACCATCAAAGGATTCTTCCGACTTCCAGCTACAAAGGCACCACCGTGTCCAAGGATGACCAATCGACGATTGGTGGACGCATCCCCAGAAGGGTGATAGATATCCATCCACAACCCTTCATCCGTGTCGTATTCCGCACTGTCGATTACAACCGCTGAAAAGACTTCTTGCTCATATCTACCTTCAACGTCGTTGTTCTGTGGTTCTATTTGATCCTCTTGACACCCTACAAAGAGGAGTGTCGCTGAAATTGTTGCGGCGATGGTCAGTAGACGAAGCTTCATAGTCTTGAGTATTATCGAATAGTCATTCCGTTTTCAATGGCTTGCTCTGGACGAACAAATACAAGTTTACCTTCAGCATCTTCGGCCATGAGAATCATTCCCTGGCTTTCTACTCCGCGAATTTTTCGAGGAGCCAAATTGGCGAGTAAACACACTTGCTTACCGATAACTTCTTCTGGTGAGAAATGTTCGGCAATTCCAGACACCACGGTACGAACATCTAAGCCCGTATCCACTTTCAATTTAAGAAGCTTATCCGCTTTTTTCACCTTTTCAGCTTCCAAGATGGTCGCTGCACGCAAGTCCATCTTCATGAAATCATCAAAAGTAGCTTCCTCTTTAGCTGGCTCTAATTGTACTCCGTTATCCACTTCTGCTGCGTTTGCGGTTTCTTCTAACTTCTTCAATTGTCCTTGAACTTGCTCGTCTTCGATTTTCTCAAATAGCAATTCCGACTTTCCAAGTTCATGACCAGCCTTCAATAGCTCAAGGCCTCCTTCAATCGACTGCCAGTTGATATCGTCAGACAGATTGAGGAATCCTCTCATCTTCTCCGAGGTAAATGGCAAGAAAGGCTCTGCAGCGACAGCTAATGCTGTAGTGATTTGCGTCGCCAAGTGCATGACTGTTTTGGTGCGCTCTGGATCTGTCTTTTGTGTCTTCCAAGGCTCCTCGTCGGCCAAGTATTTATTGCCTGCTCTGGCAATGCCCATCAATCCTTGAAGCGCATCACGGAAGCGGAATTTCTCTATAGATGATTCTAACTTGGCAATGGATTCCTTCACTTCTTGAATAGCGTTCAAATCCGCTTCACTCCATTCCCCAGCCTCAGGCAATACACCGTCGTAGTACTTCTGATTGAGTACCATCACACGGTTTACGAAGTTGCCAAATACAGCTACCAGCTCGCTGTTATTGCGTGTCTGGAACTCTCCCCAAGTAAAGTCGTTGTCCTTAGTCTCAGGCATGCTCGCAGATAGTGCATAGCGGAGAACATCTTGCTTCCCTGTAAAGTCTTCCAAGTACTCATGGAGCCAAACTGCCCAGTTTCTCGACGTAGAGATCTTCTTTCCTTCCAGGTTCAAGAACTCATTCGCCGGAACGTTGTCTGGCAAAATATACTCGCCGTGCTCCATCAAAATCGCAGGGAAAATGATGCAGTGGAACACGATGTTGTCTTTTCCGATAAAGTGAATCAAGCGGGTATCTTCTGATTTCCACCACTTCTCCCAATCATCACCTAGATGCTCCTTGGTAGCGCTGATATAGCCAATCGGCGCATCGAACCAAACGTATAGCACCTTGCCTTCGCCACCTTCTACGGGAACCGGCACACCCCAATCAAGGTCGCGCGTCATGGAGCGCGGTTGAAGACCATCACCAGCATCCAACCAAGATTTACATTGACCGTACACATTCGACTTCCAGTCGGAATGCTGATCGATAAATTCACGAATCTTTGGTGCGAGCTTGTCCAATGGCAAGAACCAGTTCGTGGTCTTTTTTAAGATAGGTGAAGCTCCACTCAACGTCGAGCGCGGATCGATGAGATCCGTAGGATTCAAACTTGACCCGCAGTTTTCACACTGATCACCGTATGCATCTTCGTGCTTACAAACCGGACAAGTACCCATGATGTAGCGATCGGCCAAAAACTGATTCGCTTCAGGATCGAAATACTGCTCTGTTTCACGCGTATCGAAAACACCCTTCTCGTACAAAGTCCTAAAGAACTCCGAAGCCGTCTCTTTGTGAACATCCGAGCTAGTTCTCGAATAGTGATCGAATGAGATTCCAAAATCGTTCAGAGCCTTCTTCATGATGCCATGATAGCGATCCACTACTTGCTGTGGAGTGATACCCTCTTTGCGCGCTTTCATCGTAATGGCAACACCGTGCTCGTCAGAGCCGCACATGAACTGCACATCCTTTCCCTTCAACCGAAGGTATCTAACGTAGATGTCTGCTGGCAGATAACACCCAGCTAAGTGACCAATGTGAATCGGTCCGTTTGCGTAGGGCAATGCTGCGGTAATGGTATATCTCTTCGGATCTTGCATGCTGTCGATTTGAAGCACAAAAGTACAATCCACGCAGGACAGAAGCGAATGGAAAATGGGTACATTCGAATTCTGAAATATTGTCAAGCGAAAGCCCATGATTCAGCCGAAACATTTACTTCCTGGAGATACGATTGCAATCACCGCAACCGCGCGTAAAATCTCACGTGCTGAGTTACAACCTGCACTTGAATGGATAGAATCTCAAGGATGGAAATGGGAGCTGGCTCCGCAGATTGAGGCTATTGATCACCAATTTGCTGGCACTGATGAAGAACGTGCTGCGGCCCTGCAGTGGTGTTTAGACCACCCTTCAGCCAAAGCCATCTGGTGTGCTCGTGGGGGCTATGGAACTGCTCGAATTATCGACTCGCTTAATTGGGATAGCTTCATTTCTCAACCGAAGTGGATTGTTGGCTACAGCGATATCACAGCATTGCACGGTGAAGTTCAGCGCAAAGGCATTCAGTCGATTCACGCGACCATGCCCATCAGTGTTAGCAGCAATTCCAAAGAGGCCATGGCCACCTTGCACGCCGCACTCACTGGAAGTCCAACCCCTTTCGCCGTAGAAAGCCACGCTCTAAACCAAAAGGGCAGAGCAAGTGGCAAATTGATAGGCGGAAATCTATCGGTATTGTACTCCACTCTTGGGAGCACTTCTCAACCGCCTTTAAAAGGAAACGTTTTGTTCTTGGAAGATCTTGACGAATACCTCTATCACATTGATAGAATGTTGTTGAACTTGAGTCGAAATGACTGGTGGAAAGAGGTGGCAGGTGTTGTCATTGGGGGCATGACCGACATGAATGACAACACAGTTCCTTTCGGCGAAACCGCTGAGGAAATCATCGCTCGCCACCTATCGAACTACTCGATTCCTGTCGCTTTTGGTTTTCCTGTTGGACACTTAGATGACAATCGGGCATTGCCTCTTGGTTCAGAGGTAGAAATAATTGTGGATGGTAAATCTGCTCGACTCATTTTCTAGTCGAATCGTTGCTCTTAAAATCTTCACACTTTTCTTGCATTTCAGATAGCCCACGCTTCACATTTTGGTGCTACATTTGGGGGCGCTACACTTGAAATTTGCTTTACACAACGGATGCTCGCTGAATCCATTCACACTTTCTTGGTCTCCATTTCACCATTGGGGGAAGCCCGCGTGGGAATTCCACTTGGCGTGCTCAGAGGATTGAACCCTTTTCTCGCCTTCTTAGTTGGACTCGGAGCAAACCTCCTAGTCTTTCCGATTTTCAATACGCTGATCTCCAAATTCGACCATAGACTTTGGCAGTATCGAGGGTATAGAAAACGAAGCGTGAAACTTCAGCGCCGCGCCAAGAAGAACGTGGGTAACAAAATCGGCAAGTATGGCTTTTGGGGATTGATGGTATTTGTAATGATTCCACTTCCTATCACCGGGGCATATATGGGGGTTATCGCAGCACGCGTTCTTTGTGTCGATTCAAAAGATGCCTTCAAAGCGATAAGCCTTGGAGTAACCATTTCTTGTGGAATCGTGGCCGCACTTAGCTTTTTCGGAACACAGGCCAGCCTCGACGCATAGCCGTATTAAGCGTTTACCACACGACTAGCTCCACAGTGAGTTCCGACCTTGTCCGACATGGACAATCTCCACAATAAATCATTTGGAAAGGCAGGCGAAGATGCCGCTGTGGTTTTCCTAGAACGTAAGGGCTATCGCATCATCAAGAGAAATTACCGCGCCGCACGAGATGAAATTGACATTATCGCGAAGCAGAATAATGTGCTGGTCATTGTTGAAGTGAAAACACGCGCCACCAATACCTACAGCGTCCCTGAGGATTTTATTACACCTCACAAGGAAACTTGCCTACTTCGTGCCGCTGAAGCATACATAGAGGATGAGGATTGGCACGGCGATACGCGATTTGATTTGATTGCCATCTACCATGCAGGCAATGAACTGCAATTCATCCACATAGAAGATGCCTTCTATCCTCGCGCTTAACTCATTGAAAATGATTGTGATTGATGGTAATCACCTCATTCCAATTTCGTACTTTTGCCGACCTAAATTTTAAGACGATGAACAGTAGAAGGCCATCTAGAGGTCCTGGTCGTGGAAAGCCAGAATCCTCAAGCCATCCGAGAGGACCGCAAGGCCGAGGCAGTAAGCCCGGAAAAGGCGGTTCATCTTCAGAAAGAGATTCCAGAGGGTCAAGAGACTCGCGTGATACGAGAGATTCAAGAGACTCGAGAGAGTTCAAAAATTCGCGTGACTCCCGTGACTCAAGAGATTCCCGTGGATCTCAAGATCGATTCAGCAAGCCTCGAAAAGGAGGTCACTCTTCAGAAGGGTACTCCAAAGGACCACAAGGTCGTGGTGGCAAGCCATACAAAGGAGGTCCAAAAGGCGGTGCGAAGGACGAGCAGGAAAAAGTATTCCGCGGTCCGAAGCGCAAGCAAGCTGAGAACATTCGCGAACTCAACGAAGCCATGCGTCTCAACCGATTCCTTTCGGTAGCAGGCATCAGCAGTCGTCGCGAAGCCGATAAGCTTATCCAAGCTGGTTTGGTTCAAATCAACGGAAAGGTGGTTACCGAACTTGGCACCAAAGTGAACCCGTCTGACGAAGTGCGCTACAACGGCGAACTCATCAAAGCGGAAGCAAAGCAATACCTCTTACTCAACAAACCAAAGGGCTTCATCACTACGATGGACGACCCACGTGCGAGAAAAACGGTTATGGACTTGGTTGGCGGCGCTACAAAAGAGCGCATTTACCCAGTAGGTCGACTCGACCGTGCTACCACAGGTGTTCTTCTGTTCACCAACGACGGAGATTTGGCGAAGAAGCTCACGCATCCATCACACGGCGCAAGAAAGATCTATTCCGTTCAACTCGACAAGAACTTCAAGAAGGCAGATTTTGATGCACTTCTAGCAGGTATCGAACTCGAAGATGGAATAATTGCTCCTGATGCACTTTCGTATGCCGATGAGAAATCAAAGTCACACATCGGAGTTGAAATCCATTCGGGCAAGAACCGAATCGTTCGCCGCATGTTCGAGCATTTTGGGTATGAAATCGTAAAACTCGACCGAACTTCTTTCGCGGGATTGACCAAGAAAGGCATGAATAGAGGTCACTATCGTTTCCTTACCAAGGACGAGGTGAACTATCTAAAGACTCGTTAACGGTCGGTCGTTGAAAAATATACCTGAGGCATGATTCGTTGGCCTTATTGTTGGTCGTAATTTCACACCAACAAAAAAGCAAGGACTACACATGACCGAAGAGGCTCCAAAAAGGAAGTGGTGGAAACGCGCGATACGCTGGGCAGCCGGTGTATTACTCGCGGCCATTGTACTGCTAGGTGCAACCTTCGGCTATCTATACACGAATCAGGATCAGCTGCGCAACGTAGTTGTAAACCAGGTAAACAATTACCTCGCTGAAGGGAGCGAAGTTGCCGTGAATGAAATCCGTCTCGATTTCTTCTCACAGTTCCCAGACGTGAGTGTTCGATTTAACGACGTGTTCTGCAAGGAGGTTTTCCCAAGATCTTCGCAGGACACGTTGTTTTATTTTAAGGATGTCTATTTCGAATTCAACCTGTGGAAACTCGTTCAGTCGGAGTATGAACTCAATGGAATCACACTCGACCAAGGCCATGTTGAATTACGAATCCATCGAACGGGAAGGGATAACTTCCACTTCTGGAAAGAGTCGGCAGATACGACGAATTCACAGCTGACCATCAATCTTGAAGATGTTCAACTAACCAACTCCGACATCTACTTTCACGACCAAGGTGCAGACGTGGAAACGTATATCAACGCCGATAAACTAGGATTGAAAGGCGCGCTAACCGATGGTGCATTCGCTTCAAAATTAAATTGGCTAGGCGGCGTTCGTTATCTAAGACTCGACGGAGAGGATTATTTGCCCAATCGTGCCGTATCTGCCCTACTCGATTTGCACGTGGAAGGAGATTCAACCTTTATCGATGGGGGTGAAATTGAAATTGATGGACTGGCGCTATCAGCTCAAGGGCACATCGCTGGTGGACAAAACCAATGGCGACTCTCGGGCAAAGACCTGTCCCTTTCAAAATTTGTTTCTCTTCTCCCCGCCTCATTCATCCCGGATAAAACCCTGGTAGATGCAGACGGAACCTTTGCCTTGAATTTGAACATTGGCATTCGCGATAAGGAAGTGTATATCGATGCCTCCACACAGTTGGACAAAGCCGACTTAAACCTCCAACGATCTGGACTTCGACTTTCGAATTTGAGCTTGAAAGGTGAATTCTCTAATGGCAAGAGTGCATCACTTCAAGAGTCGACATTACGAGTTACTGACATCCACGCCAATACAAGGACGGGGTCATTGAATGGTGGGTTGACCATCAGAAATTTCGAATCGCCTACTTTCTCAGTTTCGGGCAATTTGGAAATCGACTTTGAAGAAGCCCTTACACTTGCAGGCACCAACTTCCACGAATCAGCAGAGGGAACTCTCGCTGGTGATTTTAGAATTGAGAAGAAGTTCAGCTCCTTCGCCGCAATTCAAATTGAAGGCCTAGACAAAGCCTATATGCAAGGTTCTATGAACTTGATATCGGCCGCACTGAAAGTTCGCGATTCAGGCATGGAACTAGAAAATCTTTCCACTTCCATGGAGTTTTCAGGCTCTACCATACAGTTGGATAATCTCAAATTCACTTCTAACGAATCCGATTTTGAAGCAAGAGGCACCATCGAAAATGCCATTCAATTCGGAGAGACTCCATCTCCAAAATTCCGCTTATCGCTACATTCCAACAATTTGGTTCTTGAAGATATCCTCGCTTGGCAACTTGACCACAGAAGCGAAGGTTCGGAAGACACTGAATCCATGCACTTCGACTATGTAGTTGGTATCACTGTAGATCAGTTTGAACACCGATCTTTTAAAGCATCTAAGCTTCAGGGGCAAATCTACAGCCAGGGCAAAGATATCGTAGGCAATGACCTCAGCTTCCAAGCAGTGGATGGTAGAGTGACAGCCGATTTCCGTTGGCATCCTGAAGGAGACGTTTACCTCCTGACCACCAAAGGAAGTTTGAGAAGCGTCAACATCTCAGAGCTGTTTAATCAATTCGACAACTTTGGTCAGGAAAGCTTGACAGCCGAGAATATTCATGGTGTAGCGGATGTTGACTATGCGGTAAGAATTTATTTTGATGAAGAGGTAAGTCCTGTCCTCGAAAGCCTCGTTTCAGAAACAGATTTCCGCATTGCCAACGGTCGACTTGTAAACTACAAACCCCTCGAATCTCTTTCAAGATTTGCAGAGATCTCCGAGCTCCAAAACGTACAATTCGCTACTTTGGAGAATCACCTTTCTATTGACAATCAAAACATTCACATTCCTGGAATGACGGTGAAGAGTAGCGTTTTGGAATTGTGGGTTGAAGGCGATCACAACTTCAACAATGAGATCGACTATTCGCTCAAATTAAAGCTCCTCGACGCTCTCGGAACTCGACGTCAAACCAGTGATGAATTGAGTGAGTTTATCGTAGAGTCAAATCGTGAGCAACCCCTTGTTCCTATTCGTATTTACGGCACGCTCGACAACCCGAGTATAACCTTGGATCGATCACTTCTACAAGACGGCATTCAAGAGGAATGGCGTTCGCAAGGAGAAGAACTTCGACAACTTATGAACGGTGAGGAAGATCCGACGGAATCAGAGCCAGAGTACATCATCGAGTGGAACGACACTCAAGACACCACTCGCCGTCGTTAAAAATTAAACCTCCGGTAACATTACGGCTTGTGGGAATTTCCCTGCATGCATACCTTTGTCCTCCTTAACGGGCCTATTGAATCTCACTGATTTTCAGTTGAGAGAAGAGGAAATGAAGGCATGGAATGACAAAGGTCTACGGAGTATTTTTACTTCTAATGTCCTGCAGTCTGACGGTTGGAGCGCAGTCGACTGAACGGATTAAGATCATGACATACAACCTGTTGAATTACAGAAATTCAACACCGTGGTGTGATGGTTCAAACAATTCATCGAGTCAGAAAGACACTTATCTCAACACGGTCGTGCAGCACGCCGAACCCCACATTCTTATTTGTCAGGAAGTTGGCGCCAATTCTGGTGTGCCAGCAGATCGAATCTTAACAAACGCGTTAAATACTGGTGGCGTGAATCACTGGGCAAAAGCACAGTACACGAACAACAGTTTCTCGGACCTGGTGAATGCAGCCTTCTACGACACCCGTTATGTCGAGTTGCACTCACAATCTCACATCACCCAAGATGCCAGCGGCAGTTCTCTGGTTCGAGTGATTGATTTTTATCGCTTCTACTACAAAGACT
Source organism: Flavobacteriia bacterium (assembly GCA_013373425.1). GTDB lineage: Bacteria > Bacteroidota > Bacteroidia > Flavobacteriales > Schleiferiaceae > Phaeocystidibacter. Next base: position 23,154 of record JABXHW010000058.1, on the reverse strand, counting down.
CACTGCTTGGCGGATTGGACAACGACACTATTTTCTTCACTGTCATCGGAGCGCATTTCAAAGCTGGATCTACTACCTCCGATCAGAATCAGCGAACCAGTGCAGCCCTTGCCATCATGCAATACATTCAGTCGAGCGTACCAGATGACAATGTAATTCTGTGTGGCGACCTCAACCTCAACACAGGAGCTTCAGCGGCGTTCCAGCATCTAATTGATTACAGCGTGGTAGGCATGCGTTTGTACGACCCCATCAACGAAACGGGCAACTGGTACAACGACTATGGAATGCGATACTATCACACGCAAAGTACGCGCACCTCCAATACCAATAGCGGATGTTTCTCAGGTGGGGGATTGGATGATAGATACGACCATATTCTCGTAAGCGACGAGATCTTGAACGGAGCCGAGGGAATGGAATTCGTGACTAACAGCTTCACCGTTCTTGGCAATGACGGATTGCACTTGAACGACGATATCACGGACGGGTCGAACTTCAGCGTTCCAGCAAATGTCCTTACAGCGTTGCACGGGATGTCAGATCACTTGCCTGTCACTTTAGAATTGGACATCCAAAAGATGTCGGTTTCTACAGAAGAAAACAGTTTAGAACCACATTATATCCGAATTGCCCAGCTCACATCAAATAGCATTCGCGTAGAATGGCCTGAAAATGCGGGGCGTGCAAACTCAGTTGAAATACTCGACCTCAACGGAAGAGTCATCAATGTGATTCATCCTGATACTCATCGATTTGAGATCCATGATATAAACTGGCCTACTGGAATCTACGTGGCGAGAATCACACTTGCCAATGGTGAAGTAGCCTTTGCAAAATTTATGAAGCGATAATATGCCGAAGTATCTACTCAGTTTGATTTCCATCGCTTTCGCGATTACTGCTACGGGACAAACTAGCTTTGACCAGCGCATCACAAATTCTAGTAACGTACGTCTGACTGTTACCAACTTGGGAACTTTCGGAAATGCATTCAGAGGATACCGAGACGGAACGGGAGACGCTTCGTGTGAATATCCTGCAGGTTCAGGAATTGAGCACCTCTTTGAATCGGGAATTTGGATCGGAGGATTAGAAAATGGCGGAAACGTTCGCGTTTCTACCTCGGCATACGATGCCCCGCAAGGATATGCCCCTGGTCGTTCTGGATTCGAGTTCACCGCTGAGCCTGGCAGCTCCCTAGAGTTGAGATCTTCCTTACTCGACAATCCAAACTTCACCCCGGACGCAGTGAGCCACCAAGACTTCGTGGCCAACTTCACGGATGAGAATATTGTAGTTCCTGGGACAAGCATTCCAATTCAGAATCACATCAACCCAATGGGGATTGAGGTTACCATGGAGACGTTCAATTGGAATTATCGTTTTAGCGACTTCTTTGTCATTGTCAATCTGACGTTCAAAAACGTAAGTCAGAATTACTATGATGACGTTTATGCCGCACTTTGGACGAACACAGTTGTTCGAAATATCAATATTACACCTGCTGGCGCTGGTGGTTCGGCCTTCTATTCTCAAGGTGGAAACGGATTCATCGACAGTTTGAATTTGGCCTACTGCTTCGATGCCACAGGAGACGTTGGATTCACCGATAGCTACATCTCTCAGAAGTTCTTAGGCGCACAAGACAAGTACGGTTTCCACCATCCCGACATCGATTCTGCATACAACTCAGTGACTGGGCAAATGGAATTGGATGTAGACAATAGCGTTCACTACAACTCTTGGATCTTTAACAACAGCTCACAGGCGATTTTCTTCTTCCCACAAGACGACAATCAGCGCTACCAGAAGATGGCATCTGGATTGAACGACAATCCGTGTTGGAACGATCCAGCAAGCCAAGCATGTCAGCAGGGAGCAGGAGTGGATATTCAAGACTTGCTGGAAGGATCTGGAAACCGCTCCGACCTCGTTTCCGTGGGTCCGTTCCGTCGTTTTGAGCCAGGAGACGAAATCAATGTTTCTTTCGCCTTTGTATTGGCGAAGAAGAAAGATGATGGGAATCCGAATGCCGACAACACCACTGCTCAGAAAGAAATCTTGGTGAGCAATGCCGAATGGGCACAGACAGCATACAACGGAGAAGACGTCAACTTCAATGGTCTGCTTGACGCGGATGAAGACAAAGACGGAGATGGTGAAATCACTCGATTCATCCTTCCTTCTCCACCTGAAACTCCACGTACTCGAGTAGTTCCTGGAGAAAATCAAATTGAAATTTATTGGTCGGATAACTCCGAGCGCTCCGTGGATCCAATTACCCAGAAGTTGGACTTTGAAGGCTACCGAGTTTACCTCAGCCGCTTGGGATTTGATGTGACTGGCACACCTGACTTGGCAAGAGATTTCATTCTTGTAGGTCAATATGATCAAGCTGGAAACGACTTGTTCTACGAAACCGGCTTTGAGTCGATTCGTCTTGACGAGCCCGTATTCTTCGAAGGAGACACTACCACTTATCGATACAAGTACGTCATCGAAAACGTTCAAAACGGTTGGCAGAACGCAGTTGCCGTAACAGCATTCGATCAAGGCAATCCAGAGAGCAATCTAGAATCATTAGAATCGAGCTTCTTGGCGAACGATTTCCGTGCCTTTGCAGGAACTCCAGCTAACGAAGACATGGAAGCGAATGAGCCATTCGTTTACCCAAATCCATACTATGCGGGCGCTTCTTGGGAAGGTCAATCAAACTTCCAAGAAGAGAGCCGCAAACTGGTCTTTGCCAATCTGCCAGAGCGATGCATCATCCGCATTTACACCTCTGCTGGGGATTTTATCGACCAAATAGAACACGATGCCAATTATGACGGATCAGACATCCGCTGGTATCAAACTTTCGGATCAGAGAATCCGGAAGAGAACGTTTTCTCGGGCGGCGAGCACGCTTGGGATTTGCTTTCAAGTGAGTTTCAAATCATCGCAAGAGGCTTGTATATGTTCTCTGTCGAAGACCTCGACACGGGAGAATCGTATACCGGTCAATTCGTGATCATCAAGTAAAATGTCAATAATCACTATCAATTCACACCACATGAAAAGAGTATTACTCCTCTGTGCAATGGTAATGAGCGGCTTTATGGCGCAAGCTCAATATACTTACGCAGACATCAGTCAGATTCAGTACGTGAGTCCAGCCGACCTCGCAAACTGTAACGACACCAGCGCTTACTTTGGCGACACCATTCGCACACGCGGCGTAGTGGTAACTCCAGGAAATGTATCAGAAGTTGCTTCTGGTTCTGTTCAAGGCGGTCACCGTCCATTCATCTTTATTGCTGATACAGCAAACGGTGGAAACAACGGTCCATTCAAAGGAATCGAAGTGATGGGAGCGTATCAAAATGCGCAAGGAAACCTTCTTCCTCTTCCGAACATTGAAACCACATTGCCAGGAGATATCATCGAATTCATCGGTGTGGTTAATGCCTTCAACAACGGCACTCAGTTGGAGCCAATTGATGGAAACTCATTCACCATCTTGGGTTCTACAAGCGCCCCAGGTTCTGCAGTTGTTGACTTGGGTGACTTGAACGATAACAACCGTGTGAACATCCCAACTACAGGTGAGCAATGGGAGAACTCATTCGTTGAGCTTCAGAACGTAACTGTAACTGACGTGATTTACTTCAGCGGTAACAGCCGTGTGAGCTTCAACGTTGTAGATGCAAACGGCAACGTGATCAACGTATCTGACCGTTTCTTGGCGCAAAAGCTTCCAAGTCACCAGACCGTAAACCCATTCTCTCCACAGGCTACAGGTTCATTCAACCCTCCAGTTCCTGGTACTTTCTACACCAGCTTGAGCGGTATGCTTCGTCACGACGGAAACGGCTGTTTCTTGAACAGTGGTTCACGTGGCTACGAGTTGAATCCATTCGATAGCACACACTACAACGTAGGTTTTGCTCCTCCATACATCAGCAACTTCGACCGTGACCCAGCGATTCCAACAAGCAACCAATCGGTTGACTTGACTATGAACATCTCTGACTTCGACGGTACAGTTGACTCTGCATTCGTTTACTTCACAGCAGATTCTACATTGAATCCTTCTCAGTTCCCACGTCAGCCTTTGAGCTTGGTGGCAGGTACAACTGACGAATACGAATTCACTATTCCTCAGTATGCAGACGGAACTTTGGTTCGCTATTACATCAAAGCAACGGACGATCAAGGAAACGACTCTTACTATCCAACGACTCCAATTGGCGCAACTGAGCCAAACTTCGAATACTACTTCGTTCGCGACGGTGGTCTACAGATTTTCGACATCCAGTTCTCATTGGACGGAAGCGGTAACTCTCCATTGGTTGGTCAAACTGTTACCTTCAAGGGAATCGTTACAGCTTCAACTAAGCGCCACGACCTTGGGTACCTTTATGTACAAGACGAAGGCGGAAGCGCTTGGAGTGGTGTATGGTGTGTGGGTGCTGGCATCAGCAACTACTTCCGCGACGAAGAAGTGATTATCACTGGTCAGGTTGCTGAGAGCTTTGGCATGACTCAAATCATCGTTTCAAACATTCAGCTTACGGGTAATCGTGCGACTATCGCTCCGACTATCATCGATCCAACTGACAGTGTTGCTCAAGCCAACTTCGGATGGGAGCAATATGAGGGTGTATTGGTTGAGTACCGCCTTTCTGGTGGACAGCGCTTGACCATCAACGAAACCAACATGGGCTTCGGTGATTACAGCGTATCTGACCAAGTTGGTGCATCACGCGCAACTTCTGGACGTATTCTCGCGGGTCGTCAGAGCTCTACTTCACAATCATCACTCTACGTTCAATTGGTAACCGACAGCATCTACGAAACCGTAGACGGTGAAATGGAAGTAGGTCCTATTGAAGTAGCAGACACTATGACAATGGACGCCGTTCGCGGTGTTCTTTTCTATGGTTTCTCGAACTACCGCTTGTTGCCGCGTAACAACGACGACTTCATCGGTATCAATGTGAACCTAGACTCTACCGATCTCCCAACATCACAGATTTCTGTAGTGGAATGGACGCGTACCGAATTGGTGAAAGCGTATCCAAACCCAACAGCAGACATCTTGAACGTTGAATTGGAGAATGGTACAATCGCCGCTATTCGTTTGATCGACTTGACCGGACGAATGGTTCGTGATATCCGCCCATCTTCAGCTCGTGTTGAACTCAACTTGAGCGACCTGAACGGCGGTGCATACATCATGCAAGTAATCGATGCCAAGCATCAGATTCACACTGCACGCATTATTGTAACTAAGTAATATTGATAGGAGAGTTCCTTCGGGGGCTCTCCTTTTCATTCTCATTCTGCTCATGAGAAAACTGATTTTCATTCTCCCATTACTAGCACTCCTCGCCAGCTGCGAAGAGGGAGAACCCATTGCAAACACGCCTCCTCAAACACAGATTTCAATTGAAGAAATCAACTTGGTGGGGGATAACCGGTTGAACAGTGTTGTCCGCTTAAGCTGGTACGGCACTGACAAAGACGGTTATGTCATCGGATATGAAGTGAGTCTGGATGAGCAGACCTGGACATTCACGACTACCCAAGACAGCACCTTCCGTTTTGATATCCCAGCTGGACAAGATTCAGTAGATATCAATTTATTCGTTCGCGCATTGGACAATGATTCACTTCGCGATCCTTCTCCAGCGGAACTTGTAATTCCGTTGAAAAATACTCCTCCTGTTTCTACCATTGAAAAGGATGTGCAAACCACGGGCACTTCAATTGGAGTGGCTACGTATAGATGGAATGCCACCGACTCTGACGGCGATCAAACCATCACCGAAGCAGAAATACGCTTCAACAATGGGGCATGGTATCCAATTCCTCCCAATCAAAAGCTACTGACTTTTGTTCTCGACCCTAACGTGAGTACTGGTCCAACTACGGCAGAAGTCTACTTCGCTAACGACGACAACCCGCAGGCAGCCACTATCGATGGCCTTGAAGCTGGCGGCTCAAATACACTCTATCTCCGAACCAAGGACATCGCGAATAGCTATTCCGATGTCGATACAGCCGACGCTGTCACTTTGGTTCTACCAACATCAGACATCCTTGTGATTTCAGGTCAGAGCTCAACGGTAGCTTCAACCTATCAAACCGCATTGAACAATATCGGATTGAATTACGATTTCTTGGATTACGGAATCAACGGCGGTGAATTGCAGCCGGCGTTTTGGAATCCGACCGTAAATCACATCCTCAAGCAGTACGACAAGCTGTTCATTCACGCTGATGCTCAGGTTTTCCAAAACCAGGCAACTGGTCAAACTGGACCGCTACTCGCTTTGATGGGAATTGCTGTACAGGAGTACACCGATATGGGTAAGAAGTTATTCGTCACAACTTCATTTGGAACCTTAAGCGATTTGAGTGGAATCTCTGGCACTTATCCAATGACCGACGTTGTTCGCAGTTCGGGCCTTGTTCGAGTTTATCCAGATAGCACAACGTATTCATTGTTCGATACTGCTGCCTATCCATTGCTACAATCGACGAATGTATTGGTAGGGATTACTCCTATCATCAAAACCGCTGATGCCGAAAACTTCTACCGCACAGAGCTTACTCCATTGTCAGGTTGGCAAGGAGATAACCTAGTTGGGGTACGAAGAAGGTATCAAGGAAATATTTCTCAAGTGTTCTTCTCCATGGAACTTTGGCGCTTTAACAAGGTGCCAGGCGACTTGGAGAACTTGATGGATCAAATTTTCAACACTGATTTCGACTGGTAACCATGAAAGCTACACTCCTTTCCCTATTCATGCTGTTCTCCGGTCTTGCCTTCGCGCAAACCGCAACCATTTTTGGTCAGGTTACCGATGCCGAAACAGGAGAGCCACTATATGCCACAGGTGTCCGCCTCGTGGGAACTTACCTCGGAGATGTAACCGACTTTGAAGGAAACTACGAGGTGAGAAACGTTCCTCCGGGTGATTACAACATCAAGTTTGAATTGCTCGGCTACGGTACCATTCAGGTGAATGGCTTCACTGCAAATGCAGGTCGTAACGAACTCAACATTGAACTCGACGCTCAAGGAACTACCATCGACGAAGTGACCATCATCGGTGAAAAGAGTCAGGTTGACTTGGAAGTGGCCGGTTCCGAAATCACCATCAACCAAACAGAGATGGCCCAAATGAACGTGAGAGACGTTCAAGAAGTTGTGGCCCTTCAAGCGGGTGTAACCAAAACACAGGATGGTCTTCAAATTCGAGGAGCGCGTGTGTATGAAACAGAGTACATCGTTGATGGAATCTCTGCACAGGACCCCTTGGCCGGAACAGGCTTCGGTGTAAACGTTGCTTCGAGTTCCGTTCAATCGATTGATGTAATCACTGGTGGTGCTGGCGCAGAATTCGGCGGTGGATCTTCAGGTGTCATCAACACGAAGATTCGCGAAGCAGGTGAAGAATTCGAGATCAGTGGCCGGTTCCAAACCGACCATTTATACGATCCGAACGCGGCAACATCATTCAATACAGACATTGCAGAGGTTACCATGGGGTTCCCAATCCCGGGGACGAACAATAAGCTCACGCTATTCAACAACTTCACGCTGAACTTAACCGACGAGTACTTCCCTAATCAAGCGAGCCAGTTGCAGTCTTCACTCTTCAGTGGCAATCCTGAGCTGTGGGCTCCTCGCCAGACTAACGCTTGGACTCACACCTTGAAATTGGCTTGGTTGGTTCGCCCAGGTACAAAGATTACGTTGACTAATCAGCACTCGCTGAATATCAACCAGAATACTAGAACGCTTCAGATTGTTGGTTTCGATGCCATCCTCTCTCCTGGTTATCAGTATGAGCGAAGCAACAATTTGGACAATGCTACCACTTATACTCACCATAGTAATCTCACTGCGATTAACTTGAGTCAGCGACTCACTCAGCAGTGGGGCATGACGGTGAGCTTGGGTCGATTGTTTACCAATTTGAGAGCTGACGCCAACGGCAGACCTTTCCGCAATCCTACAGTAGATAGAATCCTCGATGAGGACAATATCATCACCTATCCTGTTGGTGTTTTCAATCCAAACGATCCTTCAGGAATTTTCTTCGTTCGCCCAGGCGATGGCTTGGTGAACAACGGAGGTATCACGCCAACTTGGCACGATCACTACGCAGAAGAATACACCATTCGGGCTAAAGCCAACTGGTTCCCTGAGGACAATGTCCATCAGTTGACCATGGGGGTTGAAAGCATCTTCAACGAGTACCAGTGGGTAGACGTTACTCGTCCATGGGTAGGTGCGCCTATCATCATTAACGATACGCTCACAACGCCTTCTATCTCGATTGGCTCTAGCAACGATATTTGGAAAGTTAATCCAATTCGTGGCGGTCTGTTCGTGGAGGACAAAATCACTTACAAAGGCATCATCGCTTCTTTGGGTGTGCGTATGAACATCTGGGCTCCGGGACGTTTTGCGGACGATGCTGTTGCCGACCCAAATGCGCCGGTAATCGACCAAATCCGTCAGGATTATCAAGATAAAACCCTGAATATTTTAGGCTTGAGCTGGAAGGCTCGATTGTTACCACGTATCAATGTGAGTTTTCCGGTTACTGCGAACAACGTACTTTACTTCAACTACGGTCACAGTATGCGTTTGCCGCACCCACGCTTCATGTATGCAGGTCTCGATCCAGTCTACCAAGACCGCTCATTCTTGAGCTTCTTGGGGAATCCAGACCTCGACCCTGAGGTGAATGTGAGCTACGAGGTAGGGTACAAAGCTTCTGTCAATAAGAACTTCGCATTCACGGTAGCAGCATATAACAACAACCGATTTGATTACATCGTTTCCCGTCGAGTGATTGTAAATGATCAAACCGGTCGACCAGTTACGAAGACCATGTACATCAACCAAGACTACGCGAAGGTGTTGGGGGTTGAATTGGGAGGTAGCTACCGCGCTGGCGATTACTTTAGAATCTTCGGTAATATCGCTTATCAGCAAGCCCGAGGTAAGTCGAACTCAGCAAGAGAATCTTCGCTTCAAATTGAACAGAATGGTGAAGTAGCCTTGACGCGTGAGCAGTACCTAGCATGGGACAGACCTTGGAACATCAATTTGGGAACTGTGTTCGCGCCTGATTCTACTTTGAGAGTTTTGGGAATGAACCTCACTGGTTTCGAAGCCTTCTTGCAATTCGGATACTCTTCTGGATTCAGGTACACACCACAAGAGCAAATTGGCACCAATGACTTAGGTCGTCCGGAATACCAGGTGTTGATTGATCAATATCTCTTGGCCCGCGCAACACCGTGGATCACCAGCGACTTGAAGTTGAGCTACACTTTGTTCACCAATGAATTGAATGGCTCTGGCCTCACCTTCAGCATCGAGGTTCGAAATTTACTCGATTGGAACAACGCGCAGATCATCAACCCTGTTACGGGTAGAGCATACGAATATGGAGACGATGTGCCAAACACTTGGAGAGATCCAAGGCCTCAATTTAACGGTCCACAGGAATTTGGGGTTGACCCAAGGAACCCTGCCCGCTACTTAGCGCCTCGTCAAATTCTCTACGGAATCGGATTCAGATTTTAAGCATGAAAAAGTTCACATTCATATTCATCTTGTCCCTTGCATCTTTAGTGATGCATGCGCAGTTGCTTCCTACATTCGGGGGCGAGCGTGCTGGGCTTTCGGCATTGAGCTTTTTGAAGAACGATATGAGTCCGAGATCACAAGCGCTCGGTGGTGCAAGTGTGGCTCTATCTGGAGATGCCTATGCCGCATATCAAAACCCGGCGGGAATGACCAATCTCGATGCCTCTGCATTCAGTTTGAGTCACTACTTCCTCGGGGGCGGAATCAATCAAAGCTGGCTTTCGGGAATCTTTAAGATTGATGAGATGAGTGCAATTGGCACATCCATCAATATGCTCAACAGTGGTGCGATTGAAGAACGCACAGAATTTCAACCTGGAGGAACAGGTAGGATGATTTACGCCACCAATATGGCAGCTGGAGTGAGCTACTCTCGCATGTTGAGCACACAATTCGAACTCGGCGTGACGTTGAAGTACATCTACGAACAGCTTGCTGGCTATTACAATCACACAGCTGCAGTGGATGTAGGATTCTTGTACCAAACCGACTGGAAGGAGTTACAATTCGCCATTATGGTTCAAAATTTTGGAGGCAACACTTCACTTTCGGGGACGTATTTGGCATCAGGTTTCAACCGCATCCAAACGGGAAATTTGGAAGACAACACCTTGCCGAATGTATTCCGTCTTGGTGTTTCCATGGTACCGTATGAGAAAGATCGTCACCGTATCCTCACAGCCATCCAATTGAACCACCCGAACGACAATGCTGAGAATTATCGCATTGGAGTGGAGTACGAATACATGAAGATTTTAGCGGTTCGCGCTGGATACAAGATCAATGTCCGCGGGCAAAACTGGCCGACGTTCGGTTTGGGCGTTCGCTCCATGATGGGTGGACATCCCGTTTATTTCGATTACAGTGTGAATCCAACGAACCACCTCGGTTTCCAACAGAATCTTGGTATTCGCATCCAACTCAATAACGACCTTCGATAATGAGAACAGCAATGAGACTAATACCGGTTTGTATTGCAGCCTTGATGCTTGTGGGTTGTGAAGATTATTTTGGCGAGAAGACCGACTTGGACTTCATCGAAATTCCAGAATACAGCACGCGAGAAATCGCATATGTGCCCATCCAGCCTTCCTTAGACAATTATGGCAAGCCTGTTTCCATCGTGGCCGGCTTCGATGAGATGCTCTATATAGCCGATGAACTGACCGAAGAGATTATTTGTATTGACGAATCGGGAAGAGAGCAAGGTCGCTTCTCCATTCCTGGTTTGAAGTTCGTTACCCAAGATCGTTCATTCGACCTACTGGCGATTGGCACGAAAGACACTACTGTAAACGGTGTGGACTATAGCCTTTCGGCAATTTATCGCATCGACCAACTTGGTGAGGGTGGTTATGGATTGGACTTCGCGCGCATCGAGAATACCATTGTTCATCCCTTTTATTTCAAGAACAGCTTCTCAAGCACGGATGCACAAGTAACCTTCAACGGGATCGCCGTGATGGGAGACAACAGCAATCCTACGCGCAACAACCAATATTATGTAACTCGTCAAGGTCCTAGCTCGAATAATGCCAACCAAGGTCCGGATGATGCAGTAATCATCTTCAGCAACGACGACGATTACTTGTCCCCTATTTCAGTTCAGACCTCAAGCGGTCTGTTCAATGATTACTTCCAGGATCCATTCGATATCTCTACACTGACGAAAGCACCACAGTTTAGCGCATCCAACAGTCCAGATTTCTTCTTTACGTCAATTGACCAGAACAACCTTCTAAAGGTTCAACGTATTGAGTTCATAGAATCTGAGTTTGGGGCCGAGTACCGTCCAGTGATTTACGGACCTGACCCGCTTTCAGAAGGCTACCTCAACGAACCAGGCAAGTTCACCCGTCCGATGGGAGTAACGGTGGCTGGCGATGCGAGCCGCTACATTTTTGTGAGTGACTCAGAGACAGATAGCATATACCAGTTTACAGCCAACGGACTAGAAGGCGTTCCACCTCCACCAGCCAGTGGTGAAACGCAATATGCTATTTCGAGTTTTGGAGGTACGGGAGTTGGTCTTACGCAGTTCAACGAGCCTCGTGGCTTGGCGTATTACAACCAAATCCTGTACGTATGTGATGCGGGAAATGGCCGAATTTTGAGATTTAAGCTTACACTTGACTTCGATTAAGTCTTCGTTCGTTCAACAAAACACGTAGAAAACTAAATTCAGAATCGTCGCACACATTTAACGTTAGGTCAATTCGGGTAAAACGCTATATTTGCTTTGAGATGAAGTCTACAAAGAAGAACATATTTGGACTACTGACGTTGGCGATGTTGTTGTTCGCAGGCGAAATGAACGCCCAGCAGACATCAACTTATGATGGATGTTCAGTATTTGCAGCGGACGCCTTTACACCAAACGGCGACGGAGTGAATGACCTTTTCTCCGTTATTATTTCTGAAAATTGCAGCCCGGTTAGCTACAACCTTCGCATCTACGATCGTTGGGGCCGCCTTGTATATGAATCTATTGATCCATCTGAAGCATTTGACGGTTATTATGACGGTCAAACCTTGAAAGAAGGCGTGTATGCGTGGCGATTGACTGCCCGATATGAAGTCCCTTCACAGACCCGGGTCGTTACTCTAGAAGATCGCGGATTCGTACTTCTCATTCGTTAATGAGACTACCGCTTTTCCTTATTACTTTTGTGATTCCGATTTTGAGCATTGCTCAGCATTCGTTGACCGTTGAATTTACGGGTATCACCGAACGCAGAGGTAATGTGATGCTCGCTTTGAGAGATGCGAATGGCAACGACCTTGAGCAGGTTATTGTAGACATCCCGTCTAGCGGAACTATCTCTCACACTTTCAGCTCACTTTCAGGCGGCAGTTACACTGTTGCTTGTTATCACGACAAGAACAGCAATCAGGAACTCGATAAAAACTTGATGGGTATACCTCAAGAAAAGTATGGGTTCTCCAACGACGCTCGGGGCACATTCGGACCTCCAGACTTGGAAGACCAGCGCTTCAGAGTGAACGCCGATCGCACCATCCGAATTAGGCTTCAGTAAGGAAGCTGCAGATTTCACGATACATTTCCTCCGGCTTCTCGGCATGCACCCAGTGTCCCGCACCCCCAACGGTGTGGAGCTCTGCTTTTGGAAAATGGTCGTGGATCGTAGATAAGTCTTCGTCTTTGATATAGCCGCTCTTCTCACCACGAATAAAAAGTGTGGTTTTATCGTAATGCGCTGTAGACTCCATCGCCTCACCTACCATCTCGATGTTGGTCTCAATAGCATCAAGGTTGAATCTCCACTCCAATCGTTTGTTTTCATTGCGATGCAAGCTCTTTAAAAGGAACTGTCGCATCATAAAGTTCGGCATGCTCTCTTCGAGCTTGGCATCCGCATCCCTGCGACTGGTTAGTACATCAAAATCCAGCGTTCGCAATGCGTCGATAATCTCTTGGTGATGCACGGGGTAGCCTTTTGGGGCTATATCAACAACCACCAACTTCTCCACTCGCTCGGGATGGTCAACCGCCATTCGCATAGCTACTTTTCCTCCCATCGAATGCCCCATTACAATGGCAGATTCGATTTGGTTGTCATCTAAGTACTCAATAACATCTTCAGCCATAGCCTGGTAAGAGTGATCATCGGAATGAGGCGATTGTCCGTGGTTGCGCAAATCGAGCATGTGCATTCTCATGCCGCAATCTTCAGCCCAACGCTTGCCCAAGGTGTTCCAATTATCATTCATCCCGAAGAGTCCGTGCATGATTAACACATCTGGACCTTCACCTATTACTCTGCTGAAAAGCTTCATATAGCTATTAACTTTATTTTGATTTGCGTTCCCAGCCTAGCTCAATCTGGCGGCGGTAGGCTTGAACAGTATTTTCAAGACCGAGGTAAAGTGCATCGGCGATGAGTGCATGCCCAATAGAAACCTCATCTAGGTGAGGAACGGCCGCCACGAAATCCGCTAGGTTATCTAAACTAAGATCGTGTCCTGCATTAACACCTAAACCGATAGAATGTGCATAAGCCGCCGACTTTGCGTACTCAGCAGCCGCTTCACTGCCCATAGTTTTGTGATTCACCGCAAAAGCCTCTGTGTACAATTCAATTCTATCGGCACCCACCTTCTTAGCCCCTTCAATCATCTTCTCATCTGTCTCGATAAAAAGACTCACTCGAATGCCCGCTTCTTGAAAACGGTGAATGATTGGCTTCAGCATTTCCTCATTCTCTATGGTATTCCAACCGGCATTACTGGTTAGCACTTCTGGTGGATCCGGAACGAGAGTCACTTGACCCGCCTTTGCCTCCAATACCAGCTCAATGAAATCTTCCGTTGGATAGCCTTCAATGTTGAATTCTGTAGTGACAGCGGGAGCTAGCTCACGTACATCACTGTAGCGAATATGTCGTTCATCCGGTCGGGGATGTACAGTGATGCCTTGGGCACCAAATCGCTCGCAATCCAATGCGGTTTGAAGAACATTAGGTACATTGCCCCCACGCGCGTTCCGCAGGGTAGCAACCTTATTGATGTTTACACTTAATCTGGTCATCTGCTCGTTGAAAATAGAGGACGTCAAAGGTAGAAAATCGATAAGTTTGCTGAGTAGGCATAGCCAATGATTGCACAAGATCTCATACAATTAGACATTAAACCCCTGTCGCCAAAGAGCACAGTGGGTGATGCGTTGCGAGAAATGGAAGACTTCGGTCTGCACCATTGGCCTATCGTTCAAGAAACCCTGTACGAAGGGATGATTTCTGAAGATACGGCACTTGAAGTCGATGAATCGGAAATCCTCGAAAACCTGCGTCAGCGTTTTCAGCGTTCTGCCGTACAGGACAGTCGACATCTATTCGACGCTGTTAGAAAATATGGTGAGGAGCATGTGAGCATCATGCCTGTGGTGGATGAAGACAATCACTACATGGGTTATCTACTGCCTCATGATGTTCTTCACGCTATTGGCGGGTTGTTTAGTCTACAGGCTCCAGGAAGTATTTTCATCCTCGAGGTAAATCAGCAGGACTATTCACTGGCGCAGATTGCCCAGATTGTAGAAAGTAACGATGCCAAGATTTTGGCCTCATATATTCACTTGAACGCAGACAAAGGAACGTTTGAAGTGACTTTACGTGTTAATTTTTCGGACTTGAGTTCGGTAATTGCTTCCTTTGAGCGCTATGAGTACAAGATTTTACAAGCTTGGCACGAGAACCGATACGAGCAAGATCTCAAGCAGCGCTTTGATCAGTTCATGAACTACCTGAACATGTAATCATGAAGTTAGCCGTATACGGTAAGACGATTAGTCCGGAGGCAAGACCACACATCGAAAAACTCTACCATATGCTTCGAGCAGAAGGCGTAGAGTTGTTCTTTTTCAAGCCATTCCACGACCATTTAGTGAATCATTGTGACATCGATGTAGACTTAGACTACCCGACGTTTGCATCCCATTTGGAGTTTGAAGCTGGAAAACCCGATTTCTTAATGACGGTGGGTGGCGACGGCACCATTCTCGATGCGGCCACTCTGGTGCGTACGAGTGGAGTTCCTATTCTCGGTGTCAATACCGGCCGATTGGGATTCTTGGCTGATGTCGCACGAGAAGAAGTAGTGAAAGCAGCAACTGCACTGCTCAAAGGATCATACACCATCCAAGAGAGAAATCTTATCGGCGTTGAACTTTCTGGCGATGCTATTCAACCCGATCCGAACTTTGCACTGAATGAAGTAGCAGTGAGCCGAAAGGACACTACTTCTATGATTACGGTGCACACGTGGATCAACGATGAATACCTGAACTCCTACTGGGCCGATGGCCTCATAGTGTCTACACCTACTGGCTCAACCGGTTATTCACTTTCCTGTGGCGGACCGATCATCATGCCAGGAAGTGAAAATTTCGTTATTACTCCCATTGCTCCGCATAATTTGACCGTTCGACCGTTCGTTATCCCCAATGACATCAAGATTCGTCTAAAAGTGGAAACTCGCGAAGATCGATTCCTTACTTCAGTGGATTCTAGGATCTACACCTGCGATAAGGACGTCGAAGTTTTTCTCGAGAGAGCCGACTTCAAAATTCGAATGGTGCAAACGGAAATTCAAAACTTCCCGAGCACTTTGCGCAACAAGCTTTTATGGGGCTTGGATCGCAGGAATTAAGCAGGCTTTCCGTATTGAAAACACTATATTTGCGGCTTGTCTGGAAAGGAACAATAAATATGCGGAGTAAAGCGCTGATTATCTTACTGTTATCTGGCTTTTTCGCCCTCGCTCAGAGAGGTGGAACTTCGAATGAAATCGGCTTTTTTGCGGCCGGCACAAATTTCATTGGAGACGTTGGTCATTATGGTATCCATATTCCGCAAGGCGTAGCTGGAGGTGTGTTCTACCGTCACCAGTTTAACGACCGATATGCTATTCGTGGTCAATTTGCATTTGGACGAATTGCGAACGACGATGCGCTTTCAACCTTGGAAAACAGACAGTTTAGAAACCTTCATTTCAGATCGAATATCTACGAAGGCTCAGTTATCGGTGAAGTGAACTTCTTTCAATATCGCCCTGGAAGTAGTAAGTACTGGCACACTCCATACCTGTTTGCGGGTGCAGGCATTACCGCTTTCAATCCCCAAGCACAGTATCAAGATGAATGGTACGACCTCGCTCCATTAGGAACCGAAGGGCAACGTACGTCTATTAATCCGGGCAATTACTATCCAACTGCAACATGGACCCTTCCATTTGGCATGGGCTACAAGTGGAACTTGGGGAGAACTTGGTGTTTCGGAGTGGAACTTGGATTCAGAAGAACGTACAGTGATTATATCGATGATGTAAGTGGTGTTTACGCTGATCCAGATATTATCCGAGCCGCACACGGCGATGTTGCCGCTGCACTTAGCAATAGAACCGACCGACCTAACGAGTTGATTGGATACGCGAGGGGCAACAACCAAAATGACGACTGGTACGTGTTTACTGGAATTTCCATCTCGGCAAACCTTCCACCGTTCATCGAAAAATGCACGAACTTTATCAACCGATGAGCGAAGTTCCTAACGATATCGACCTCAGCAGAATCCCAAAGCACGTAGCCATCATCATGGATGGAAACGGAAGATGGGCAAAGAAGCAAGGCTTTCTAACTCGAATGCGCGGTCATGAAATTGGAGTTGAAGCACTCCGTGATATCGCTACGGCCTCAGCCGAAATCGGTATTGAATATTTAACGGTTTATGCCTTCTCTACGGAGAACTGGAACCGTCCAAAAGCGGAAGTTGGCGCTTTGATGGAACTCCTTGTGAGTACTTTGGGTAAAGAATTGGATACCCTTCAAAAGAATGAGATTCGTCTCAACTCGATTGGTCAAACCGATGCACTTCCGAAAAAATGTCAACGTGAACTCAACGAAGTGAAGGACGCTACGCGTAATAACAAGCGTATGACGTTGACCTTGGCATTAAACTACGGCGCTAAAACAGAGATTGTCAATGCGGTTCAAACCATTTCAGAGAAGGTGGCTTCTGGTGAAATGAAGAGCACAGACATCGATGAAAGCGTGATTGATCAGCACATGTTCACCGCGGATATTCCGCACCCAGATCTACTCATCCGCACAAGCGGAGAATATAGAATAAGCAACTACTTGCTTTGGCAAATCGCCTATTCAGAGCTTTACTTCACACCTGTGTTGTGGCCTGATTTTAAGAAACACGACCTGCACGATGCAATTCGCACCTACCAAGGACGTGAAAGACGATTTGGCAAAACAAGCGAGCAGATTCAGAGCACTTGATGTATATGTTGAAAAAGAACCTCTCCCTCCTCATACTCACTATCATTCTGTCCATTCCCGCGCTTGCGCAGGAAATTGAGCTCAATCCGAGAACTGAATACGAGATTGGTGGCATGACGGTGGTCGGCGCCGATAACCTGGACCCAACAGTAATCCAGCTTTTGTCTGGCTTGACCGTTGGTGATAAGATTCGCATTCCAGGTGAGAAGATGACGGATGCGGTGAAGCGCCTTTGGGAGCAAGGTCTGTTTGCAGACGTGAGCATTGCGGTGGTTCAGAAACAGGGCACAGTGATATTCTTAGAGATACGATTGGTTGAACTCCCACGCTTGTCGCGATTCTACTTCGTAGGTATTAGCCGGAACAAGCAGGATGACCTCAGGGAGGCACTGAACTTCAGAAGAGGGAACATCATCACGGAGAACCTGATTGTTACTTCTCAGAATAAAATCAACAAGATTTACCGCGACAAAGGCTACCTGAATGCCACTTCAAACATCACCGTTGAAATGGACACAGGTACCGTGGGTACAGCAACACTTCGCATCGAAGTAACACCTGGAGAGCGTGTTCGTATTGAAAACATCAGCTTCTATGGGAATGAGAATTTCAGCGACGGCGACCTTCGTGGTGAGATGGATGAAACCAAGCGCTACGCATGGTTCAACATCTTCAGAAGCTCCAAGTTCTTGAGAACGGAATACGAAGCCGACCTCAACACCATTGTAGACTACTACAACGAGAATGGATACCGAAATGCTCGAATCATTCGTGACAGCATCTACCAAGTATCCCCTACCCGCGTTCAAATTGATGTGTATCTCGAAGAAGGTCCGCAGTATTATTTCAGAGACATCTCCTTTATTGGAAACTCTAAATATTCAACAGAGCTTCTTAGAAACGTTCTTCAAATTGAAAGTGGGGACATCTACAACTCTAGAAGACTCAATGAGCGTGTTCAGTTTGATCCGCAGGGACAAGATGTAGCGAGTATCTACCTCGATAATGGATACTTGTTCTCCAATATTACCCCAGTGGAAGTATTGGTAGAGAATGACTCTATCGACATCGAAATCCGAATTCGTGAAGGCAGACAAGCTACAGTAAATAAGGTGAGCATCGTCGGCAACGACAGAACGAATGACCACGTTATCTATCGCGAAGTTAGAACACGTCCAGGTGACTTGTTCAGTAGATCTGACATCCAAAGAACCATTCGTGAATTGCAACAGCTCACGTACTTCGATCCAAGATCGATCAACGTAACTCCTCAGCCAAACCCAGAAACAGGAACAGTTGACTTGGAGTACACCGTGGCGGAGCAAAGCACAAGTCAGTTACAACTTCAAGGGGGTTGGGGACAAAACCAAATCGTAGGTACACTCGGTTTGAGTTTCAACAATTTCTCTTTGAGAAACGTATTGGATGGAAAAGCCTGGCAGCCGCTACCTTCGGGTGATGGGCAAACCATCAACTTGAGAGCACAGGCTTCTGGTCGATTCTTCCAGAGCTATAGTTTCAGCTTCACTGAGCCTTGGTTGGGTGGACGTAAGCCGCAGTCTTTCACACTTTCTGCATACCACAACATCAACCAGGATATCGTAGATGACGGGTTCCGCATTGCCATTACAGGTGTAAATGTTGGGATGGGAACACGCTTAAGAGTTCCTGATGACTACTTCACCTTGTTCTATGGTGTGGAGCTTAGAAACTTCAATTCTAGACAATACAACTTGCTGCCAGACGGTAACTCTTGGAGTACCAACTTTAATATTTCTCTACGTCGCGATAACCGAGATATTCCAATCTTCCCAACGCGAGGATCTAGCTTCAGCTTGTCATTGGAAGCTACTTTGCCAGCGTACTTCATGTCACAAAACGGCATCCTATTCTCTGAAAATTATTTTGATGAGAACCGTTACCGTTTCATTGAATACCACAAATGGAAGTTCAATGCGGAATGGTACACAGAACTCGCTAAGAACACTGTATTCCGCGGATATGCTGAATTCGGCTTCCTCGGCAGCTACAGCGACGAATACGGTCTTTCGCCATTTGAAAGATTCTTCGTGGGTGGTGACGGGCTTCAAAACTTCGCCATCGACGGACGTGAAATTATTGGTTTGAGAGGTTATCCTAACCTTTCACTCAGCCCGGGAACAGGGGATCCACTGTTCAACAAGTTCTCATTCGAATTGAGATACTTGATTTCTCCAAATCCAAACGCTCAGATTTATGCATTGAGCTTTTTGGAGGCAGGGAACTCGTTTAGCAATTTTAATGACTATCGACCGTTCAACCTCAAGCGATCTGCAGGTGCCGGTGTCCGCATTTTCATGCCTATGTTCGGCCTTCTTGGTGTCGACCTAGGATATGGATTTGACCCATTGGGGGACTTCGGAGAACCTAGTGGATGGCAAACTCACTTCGTGATTGGTCAACAGTTCTAAAATTCGCTAAATTCGCCGGGCTTATGCGCATTAAACATTGGATACTAACCGTAGGAATTCTCCTTTCTACTCCTTTTTGGGCTGAGGCTCAAGATTTCGCTTATGTGGATACTCAATATGTCCTCGAGCAAATCCCGGAGTACGGACAAGCTCAACGAGAAATCGATCGCTTGTCGTTACAATGGACCGGAGAGGTGGAAGCCCTACTTTCAGAAGCCGATGCTCTTCAACAGTCGTTTGACGCGGAGAGAATCCTTCTAACCGATGAAATGCAGGAAGAAAGACTTGCAGTTATTCAAGCGAAGAAAGACGAGGCACGCAATTTGCGTATTCGTTACTTCGGACCGCAAGGAGAACTTTTCAAAAAGCGTTCTGAGTTGGTTAAGCCGATTCAGGATCAAGTTTACAACGCGGTAAGAGCCGTAGCGAGATCTGAACGATTGGATTTCATCTTCGACAAGAATGGCTCCGCTACCATGTTGTTTGCGAACGATGATTATGATGTCAGCGATAAAGTGCTGGACGAACTAGGTTATTAAAAACGAGGAAATGAAAACGATTAAGAAAGTATTTGCAGTTGTTGCATTCACTTTAGCTGCCATCCCAACAATGGCACAAATGAACATCGGACATTGCAATTCTGATTCAATCTTGGTAAAAATGCCAGAGTATCAAACCGCAATGGCTGAATTAGAGCAATGGTCAACCGATTTGCAGAGCATCATCGACGATGAGCGTACTGCTATTGAAAGCAAGCAGCAAAACCTGGAAGCAAACCGTGGCAATTGGACACAGCTCCGTATCGCTGCGGCTGAGCAAACCATCCAGTCGGACGCTCGAAATTTGCAATTACGCGTTCAAGAAGCTCAACGAACATTAGCTAATAAGGAGAGAGAACTTCTTACTCCAGTACTCAATCAACTTCAAGACGCTATCAATCAAGTTGGAGAAGCAAATGGATACGACTATATCCTCGACACAACTCCTGGTCGTGGTGTAGTTCTTTACAGAGATCCAGAGCATGACATCTCTAATCTTGTAATGACTCACATGGGTCTTCAATAAGATTGACTCTTTACAATTCAAACCCCTCCCGAAACGGAGGGGTTTTCTTTTGCACTAAAAACTCGAACCACTTCGTATCTTCGATCTGTGAATAAACCCATCGGCATATTCGATTCTGGAGTTGGCGGACTTACTGTTGCCAAGGCCATCCGCGATGTTCTTCCCAACGAGGATGTCATCTATTTTGGCGACACAGCACACCTTCCATACGGCGAAAAATCTCCGGAAGCCATTCGTAATTACAGCATGGGCATCGCAGATTTCTTAGTGAAATCAGGGGCTAAAGCAATAGTGATAGCTTGTAACTCGGCAAGTTCCGTGGCTACCGAACTACTGCGCGAGAATTTCGAGCCCCAAGTTCCCGTCATCAATGTGATTGATCCTGTCATTCGAGCGATTAACCCAAGCATTCACGACATTGGCATCATTGGTACAAGGGCCACTATAGGCTCAGGTGTATATCAAGATAAGATAGCGTCTATTCACCCAAATGTTGCCATCCACGCATTGGCCACGCCTCTGCTTGTTCCAGTGATAGAAGAAGGCCTAGAGAAGTCTGAAATCGCAACAAAAACTGCGGAGCACTACTTAGGTCTTCCAGAGATGCAAAAGATAGATGCGCTTATTCCTGGATGTACGCACTACCCACTCTTGACCGACCTATTCAATCAAATACTTGGAGAAGAGACTGTATTGATGGATACCCCGAATATTGTAGCGCAGCACGTAAAGGAAGTCCTCACTTCTTCAAACATGCTCAATGGAGGAGTTCAAGAAGGAAGTGCTTCTTTCTTTGTGAGTGATTTCACACCAACATTCGAACGCATTGCCCGTCACTTCTTTAGAAAGGAAATTCAGTTGTCCGAATTGGACATTTGGAAATAATCAAAGGTGACTCCCCTCTTTGAACCAAGAAGAGTACATCACATAATTATTTGCAATTCTCTCTACCTCTCCTTTGGTGAGTTCTGGAGTAATATCCTTTATTTTTCGAGCGGGAATACCGGCATAGATGGTTCCAGATGGCACATGAGTACCTTCGGTTAGGACGGCACCAGCTGCAATGATTGAATTGCTTTCTACTACACAATCGTCCATTACGATGGAGCCCATTCCAATGAGCACATTGTCGTGTATTGTGCAACCATGGACAATGGCATTGTGACCAATACTCACATTATCACCAATGGTGGTCGCTGCCTTTTGATAGGTGCAATGGATCACGGCATTGTCTTGCACATTGACCTTATTTCCCATTCGAATAGCATTAACATCTCCGCGCACTACAGCATTGAACCATAAGCTACATTGATCCCCCATATGTACGTCTCCTACGATGGTAGATGTTTCTGCGAGGTAGCAATCTTTGCCCATTTCAGGACCTACTCCGTTCACTTCTTTAATCAATGCCATAGTTGTTATCTATTGGAATTAGAATCAGATTCAATGGTGTAACAAAGGTCGGTATTATCCCCTATCTTTGCCTCAAATTTGATACGAAATGAGCACCACTCAGGTTCCCGTTGAAGTTTATGCAGAGATGACTCCTAATCCAGGAGTGATGAAGTTCGTTGCTAACAAGCGCATTTTGGAAGGCGACAGTGTTGAGTTTCACAATATTGAAGAAGCGAAGCCATCACCACTTGCGAGTCAGCTTTTCCACTTTCCATTTGTCAAGGAGGTCTTCATCTCCACTAATTTTGTGGCAATTTCTAAGTTCGATGTGATTGAATGGGAGGAAGTGACGCATGAAGTTCGAGGGTTCATCACAGAGTATCTAAAAGAGGGAAAGCCGGTAATAACTGCTCCTGTTGATATCAAGGAAACGGCTCAAGAAACACCGTCGAATATTACTGAAGACATTGACCCTTCTAACCTCGACGAGGTAGAAACCCGAATCATCGAGATTCTTGAAGAATACGTGAAGCCAGCCGTTGCTCAAGATGGTGGCAACATTCGATACGCCGGTTACGAGAATAAGATTGTCCGCGTTCAACTCCAAGGCGCATGTTCTGGATGTCCATCTTCTACGATGACTTTGAAGAATGGTATCCTCAATCTGATGCAGAAGATGCTGCCGACGTTGGTGAACGACGTGGAGGCGATAAATGGGTAAATGGTACTAGGTACTGAGTACTGGGTACTGGGTACTGGGTACTGGGTACTGGGTA
>JABXHW010000063.1 GCA_013373425.1 Flavobacteriia bacterium | reverse complement strand
ACAAAGATTAGGTTAGTTGTTCAGTAGGTGGATTGTTAGATGATCCGGAGATCTGTGTCGATTACGTACATTGGATCTCCGGATTTTCTTTTTCTGAAGCGAATGCAGATTAGTAAAGAACTCATAGCACGGTGCAGAAAGCACGAAAGGGCAGCTCAGTTTGAGCTGTATCGCGACTGTTATGGGATTTTGATGGCGGTTTGTCTTCGTTATGAAAAGAACAAAGAGGATGCAGAAGAGCTGCTCAACCTCGCCTTCTACAAGATTCTAACCCGCTTAGATAAATACAACGACGATACGCCTTTTGAGGCTTGGATTCGCCGCATTACCATCAACACGGTAATCGATGAATTTAGGAAGAAGAATCGCGATCGTCACGCTTTCTTCGATCAGTTAGAAGGTCATGTTCCGGTTTCATCGATGGACTTCAATGAAGCAGACAGACAGTTCGACGCCGAAGAGTTGGAGATAATGATTCGTGAGCTACCCCCAGTGAGCCAGAAGGTGTTCAACCTTTACGTAATCGATGGGTACAATCACAAAGAAATCGGTGAGATGCTGGGCATCAGCGAGGGCACATCGAAGTGGCACCTGAGCACAGCGAGAAAGACGTTGAAAAAAAAGTTGAAAGGCTTCGTCTCTAAAGTGGCGAGCATTATGTTATGACGGAGAAGGAATTAGAAATATTATTCCGGAAGAAATTCGACGAACGTACTGTCGAGTTTAATCCTGCGGCTTGGCAAGGCGCGGAACGTCTGATTATTGAAGGCGAGAAGCGCCGTCGACGTCGCGCGATTGTTGCATGGTCTTCAGCGGCAACTGCAGCCTTAGTTGTTGGCCTCTCTGTTTGGGGAGGTTTGAATACGCCACAATATCAGCCGGTAAATGACCAAATGATTGCATGGCCTACTCAAACGGAGTCTGCTATTCCGACCGCTCCTGGTGTTGAAGAATCAACTCAGCCGACGGTTGAAGCAAACAGTGGCGACATCGCATCTGCTTCAGAAGATGTGATGACCGGTAGCACTCCATCTCAATACGGGGATGCTGAAGTGGGCTCCTCAATCGCAGCCGTGGATGCCAATCAGAATACTACCGATGAGTTAATCTCCAGCGGAAATAATGATGCGGTTGCTCTAACTGCCAATCGCGCAAACAACTTGACCCAGAATACACCGCTTGAAACGGAATTGGAATCTGCGGTATTTGTAGAAGGGCTGAGCATTGCAAACATCGATGTTGAATCGCCTGAGTTAGCCGAGCCTACTAGCGAGTTCCGCGCAGCACCTACCACAACATCAACTCCAATCATTCAACGTCCACGCCATCAAGTACAAGCTTTCGCAGTGGGTGCCGAGGCAGGTTTGAATGTGAGTGAAGTGAGTAATGGTACACTTGGATGGAGACCGGCCTTCTACGTCGGAATTCCTGTAGAGTACGCTTTCGCAGAAAATATGATGCTGCGCTCTGGATTGTTCTACAGTCAGCGTTCAGGCCACGGTATGACCGAAACAGAAGAACGTATCGATTACGGCTTCGGTAGAACTACCTTCACAAGAGAATACAAGAACATCATCGCAGGGTATGTAGAATTACCAATTGCCTTTGCTTATACCATTGGTAAGAGCGAGATTGAAGTTGGCGGTTATGCTGGGCTTCGTGTACTTGAACTTTCCGATGTGCAAACGGAAGAAAGCGCTACACTCCAGACTGCTAATGTGAATAATTATCTAGCGCGCAGATCGAACCCAAGTTCGGAGATGATTGATTATGGCGTGCGAATGGCTTATGCTTATCGCGTGGATGAGCGTTGGAGAATAACTGCTCAAGGAACGTATGGTTTAATGGATACATACGATAGTGACTTGACCGGTATTAACAGACATGTGCAATTGCGCCTCGGGGTGCGCTACATGCTCGGACTATGAAAAAACTACTCATCATAACTTCTGTATTGTCGATTGGCTTTCTAGCGAGCTGTCGTAAAGACGCCCCATTGCCACCATCCGACCCAGATGCAGAATTTTACGCCAAAGCATTAATCGATGGTGTTGAGACGAACCTCTTCGCTGGAGATGATGACTACTATATGTTTACCGATTTCCTCGAAATCGATGGTATTCCACATTATCAAGGCACGCTCATTCCTTCTTCGGGTACAGGTGAAGGATGGATGGTTCGATTCCGAGGCAATGACCAAGGTTCTCAAGCTTCCGAAGAAGAAGCCTTTGAATTGGGAGACCATTCTTTGAACGGTGTTTTTGCTAAAGAAGTGATTCCAGGAGAAGTTCGTATTTCTACGAACCCGGTATTCGTGAACGAAATTTACTCGAGTTTTATCTGGAGTTTCCAGTTCGGCGCTCATACGCAGGAGACTTCTCCTTACTTTGAGTGGGACACGACGCGTTTTACGTATCAGCCGCTTACCACACTCACAACTGTCTATGCTTCTTCTTGTGAGGCGCATACTTCAAGATGTGTGGACACTCGATTCCCTGATACCAAGACTTACTTTGCCATCGAGCGCTTGACAGATTCCAAGTTTAAGTTCTATGTGCCGACGCCGGAGTGGAACAACAGTAAAATAAACCGTGTCAACTGGCACATCAACGGAAACTTCATTACCTCAGATTCATCTATTACCTACACGTTGAACAACAGTTCAGATGAGGTTCTGGTTGAGATGACCGTCCAGCATACCAACGGTGCAGGTACTTGCATGACAAGAACGCTGCATCTTACATCAACCGGTCCGGACCCTTGTATCGTAGACTTCAACTATGAGGTTGGACCTAACTTCACGCCAGATAGCGTTCAGTACAATACCTTGATTCTGACGTATATCGATAAGAACAATACGCCATTCAGCACATCCCTTCACTCAGAGCCTGGAAAGGTGACCGTAGAAGAGGTGATGGATTACGATAACGACCGTGATGGTCGACCAACGAAAAAGGTCAGATTGACCGGCTCATTTCTCCTCAAGGACGCGAATGGTAACGAGATTCGCATCGAAGATGCCGACTTCGTTATCGCGGTTGCAACCCGCGACCCATAAGGGCCAAGCAGACATCAACTAAAACACGGAAGACCCTTCGCGAGAGCGAGGGGTTTTTTTATGGAACGCAGGAAGGCAGGAACGCAGGAGCGCAAGTGGGCAAGGAAGAAAGGTGCTTGAGATTCCCAAGAAATTTCTGGTGAGTTATAAGTTTGGAAGGAACCAAAACAATAATCATGACATACATAGGAAGTTTCCAAGAGCTTCGGTGCTGGCAAGAGTCAAAAAAGCTGGTTGTCGTGGCGTACTCATTGCCAAAGGTCGAATCGAAATATCATCAAGATTACGGGTGTCGATCTCAGCTTCAGAGAGCTTGTTTGTCAGTTATGAATAACATAGCTGAAGGTTATGGGAGAAAGGGGAAGAAGGAGTTTGCCCGCTTTCTTGATATTGCGATGGGAAGCTGTGTTGAGGTCCAAAGCATGCTGGAAGTGATTCCAGAGATTTATCCAGAACTACTTGAAGTTGTTGAGCAAATGAGAGAACATACTCGAATTGTATTAGCTCAAACAAGAGCCTTATCTAAAACTCTCCGCTGACCATAGCTTTAAGAAGAGAATTAAAAAAAACGCAGACCCAATGGACCTGCGGTTTTTTGATGTCACTTGAACTTGGGGCAACCTGCGCTCCTGCGTTCACGCGCTCCTATGTGCCTTATTCTACCACAATCTCCACCGTCGCGCTCATCTGTTCGCCATAGCTCTGGTGAGCACCGTTCGCGAACTGCATGGTTAAGGTATACGTGCCTGGTTCTAGTTCGAGATCGGTTTCAGTTTGACCTGCACCGTAGTGGATGTTCATCTCGTCAGCAGGAACGATATCGCCTTTTGAGATATGTCCTTTGTTGATGATGATGTGATGGTGGCCTGTCCCCACTTCCATTTCGCCCGCTGGTTTAACGGTCATGCCTTCTACTGCCATTTCAACGTGAACCGGACTAGATACGGTGGCGCCGTTTTCAATGTTTGCAAAGTGCACGCTAGCACCTTCTGGAACCGAAAGATAGTCTGATGCGGCCTCCTCTTCTTGTGTTACTTCTGTTTCTGTAGTGGTGGTTTCTACCTCCTCTGTGTTGCTTTCAGAATTACATGCTGCAAGTACAGCGATAGAAGAAGCTAAAAGCAAGTTTGAAATCTTCATAAATGAGATGGTTTTATTCGAATGAAACTAAGATTTGATTCTTCTCAACGGCCTGACCTTTCTCAACAGAAATGCTCTTGATTACACCTGCAGTAGGCGATTTGAGAACGTTTTCCATTTTCATGGCTTCAAGAACTAACAATGGATCTCCTTCAGCGATTTCGTCGCCAACTGAAGCACGGATATCGAGAACCAAACCAGGCATTGGCGCCTTTACTTCACCTACCTTCTGCACGAGTGCCTCGCTCAATCCCATCTTGTCAAGAAGAATGTCAATGTCGTCTTGCATAGACAGTTCGTGAGAAATTCCATTCACGTTAATGATGGCTGTCTTGTTCTCTTTATCGAATTCGTGAACTTCAACTTCGAATGATCCATCGCCATAACGCACGTTAAAACGACTTGCATCTTGCTTCATTACATCGAGTGAATACGCCTGTTGGTTCACCTTGCCTTCCGATGGATTGTTCTCATTTGGTTCAACCTCGAAAGTGTTGTCGTTGATTTGAATCTTCAGCATGCCTCAAAATTACTTATTTTTCGCGGCTCTATTGGATACTTATGAAGAAGATCATCGCCACAGGCCTAAGCCTATGTTTTAGCTTTTTGACCCTCGCGCAGGAAGCCACCGAATCATCAAGAACACAGCCGCTGTACAGAAGTTCAGCTAGTCGCACAACTGATGTGGTTCATATGGACTTGAAAGTCAAGTTTGATTGGGACAATGCCTACTTGCTCGGAGAGGCTACGCTCACCCTTAAACCACACTTCTACGAACTCGACACGTTTGTGCTCGATGCACAGGGAATGGAGATACAGGAAGTGAAGTATGTGAGTGAAGGTCGCAGTACAAGCCTGCAATACGAATACGACGGACGACAACTTCGCATCGCAACAGGCAGAACTCAGACCAGAAACGACGAGATGAAGGTCTTTATCAAGTACATCTCAAAACCCAACGAACTTCAGGTTGAAGGTGGGCAGGCGATTTCAGAAGCGAAAGGCCTTTACTTCATCAACCCACAAAACCACCCACACGGATGGATGCGTCAGGTTTGGACTCAAGGTGAACCACAGAGTAACTCAGCATGGTTCCCAACCGTAGACCAACCGAACGAGCGAATGACCCACGAAATCGCGATCACTGTTCCAAGATCTTATGCAACGCTTTCGAATGGTCGTCTTGATTTTAGAACCAACAATTCTGACGGTACTCGAACCGATTTTTGGCTGATGGACCAACCG
Source organism: Flavobacteriia bacterium (assembly GCA_013373425.1). GTDB lineage: Bacteria > Bacteroidota > Bacteroidia > Flavobacteriales > Schleiferiaceae > Phaeocystidibacter. The sequence goes on along the minus strand of JABXHW010000063.1, from coordinate 3,896 downwards.
CATGCGCCTTACTTGGTGATGATGGCTGTCGGTGAGTTTGCATCACAATCGGAAGAATGGAATGGGATTCCTGTGAACTACTATGTGGAGCCGGAATATGAAGACGTAGCTCAGATGGTCTATCCAAATACGGTTGAGATGCTGCAGTTCTTCTCGGATCGCCTTGGAGTAACCTACCCTTGGCAGAAGTACGATCAGATCACAGTTCGCGAGTATGTGAGCGGCGCTATGGAGAATACAACAGGCGTAATCTTTGGCGACTTTATGTACGGCGATAGCCTCACTTGGGCCGATGGTTCTGGCGAAGATGTGGTGAGCCACGAAATGTTCCACCACTGGTTTGGTGACTTAGTTACCTGTGAGAGCTGGGCCAATTTGCCACTCAACGAGTCGTTTGCCACGTACGGCGAGGTGCTCTGGAAAGAGTACAAGTACGGGGAGGAAGAAGGTGAATGGCACGCCTATATGGATCTCCGCGCCTACATGTCGGAATACAACCGAGGCAAGAGCGTTGATATGATCCGCTATGATTACAACTCCGTGCTCGGCATGTTCGATCGTCACTCATACTCTAAAGGAGGACGAATTTTGTTGATGCTTCGCCGAGTTCTTGGCGATGAAGCATTCTTCGCTGGCTTGCAACACTACCTCGAGAACAACGCGTACAGCGCGGTTGAAATCCACGATTTGCGCTTGTCAATGGAAGCTGTTTCGGGTCTCGACCTCAACTGGTTCTTCAATCAGTGGTTCTTGGATAATGGTCACCCTGTACTCGATATCGAGCATGAATTCAATCGTGAAGAAGGGAAGTACTACGTTCGCGTAACTCAATCGCAAGACTTGGACGAAATGCCACTCTACAGAATGCCGGTTCGCATCGATGTGTATACCAGCTTGGGCACAAACTCTCACGAAGTTTGGATTGAAGATGAGCATGAAGAGTTCGTCTTTGAGGTGAATTCCAAGCCTTTCTTGGTGCACTTTGATGCCGATCAATATCTACTTGCAGAGATCAATGATCCTAAACCTGTGGATTATCTTCTCCACCAACTGGCCCACGGTCCGCGTATGATGGATCGCTATGAAGCGTTTACCACCATCATTTCCGACAAGCCTTCTGGTGTTCGCCAGAGTACAATTGTCCGTATCGGTATGCAAGATGATTTCTGGGCGATTCGCGCGACGGCAGTAAATGAAGTTGAGGAGTTGCCAGAAGCTCAAAAAGCTGACTTGAAGAGCTATGTTCAAGCATTGTTGAATGATGAGGACACGGAAGTTCAAGCACGAGCTTTGGACGTTTGGCACAAGGTGTATGGTGAGGGAGATGTGAACTTCTATTCTGACATTGCTCAGAACTCAAACTCCGATAAGGTTCGCGCCACTGCATTCGACATTTGGGCTTCTATGAACAATGCGGCGGCATATGCCCATGCGATGGACAATGTGAAGTCGTCGAGAGGGGAGCGCTATGCAGCGATGATCGATGTGATTCTATCAGACCCAAGTCGAATTGGCGCCCAGGGTGTTGTTGATTTGATGAACGCAGTTGGACCAGAACAACAAGGTCAGATTCACTACAATTTGCCTTATTTCATGTCGCGCTTGAACGAATCAGAGCGTGAGAGCGTTTTGAACCTGGCTTCTGAAATTCACGAGCAATTAGGCCGCGCCGAAATGTACTTCAGCTTCGGAATACGAATGGCGCTTCAGAAGGTTGAAATGGAGTCTGATGGCGAAGAATATACCGACGCTCAGATTCAGTCACGTAAATCCTTCCTCGAGTCGCTCAGAAGCTAAGGGATACGTAACTTTGTCGATTACAGAAACAAACACAGAAATATGCTCATTCAAATAGCTCAATTTCTATTGGGATTGTCACTTCTGATTGTCCTTCACGAATTGGGTCACTTTATACCTGCCAAGCTTTTCAAAACCCGTGTAGAGAAGTTTTATCTCTTCTTCGATTACAAGTTTAGCTTGATAAAAAAGAAGATTGGCGGAACCACTTATGGTATTGGTTGGATTCCACTGGGGGGATATGTGAAGATCTCCGGTATGGTGGACGAAAGCATGGATACCGAAAACCTATCCAAAGACCCTGAACCATGGGAGTTCAGAGCGAAACCCGCCTGGCAGCGCCTCATCATTCTCACCGGCGGTGTGATTGTAAACTTTATCCTTGCCATTGTGATTTACGCGGGGATGATGGCCTACTACGGCGAAACATACCTCAAGACGGAGAACGTCACTTACGGCTACGATTTCAGCGAGGAGTTAGAGCAAATCGGACTTCAGGATGGGGATAAGATTATCTCTATCGCAGGAGAGCGACCCACTACCTACATGGGCACCAGAAGAGCATTGCTGGTGGCTTTGAATGGTGAAATTGTAGTTGACCGCAATGGTACTGAACACAGCTTTATTCTAGCGGACACAATTCTTGGTGATGTATTCGACGGCGACGATTCTAAGATTTTGGGAATGGTAGAGCCGAGATTCCCGTTTGTTGTAGACTCGATTCCAGAGGGTGAATCGGTTGCGAACTCGCTCGGACTTCAAAAAAGAGATAGTGTGGTTTCCATCAATGACGAGCTCACACTATTCAATGATCAAGTTGAGAAAGCGCTTGCATCTAGTGTAGGTGACAGTATCAAAATTGGATACTACCGCAATGGTGAGTACATGGTGTCCGCTGGACTCATGGATACCAGCGGGGTCCTTGGTGTTTACAAGACGCACTTCGCTCATTACCTCACTTTATCGGATACGGTTTACTCAGGGATGGCCGCAGTGAACGCCGGCTGGGATAAAGCCATAGGTACACTCGATAATTACGTCAAGCAAATTAAGGTGATTTTCAATCCTGAAACGGGCGCTGTTAAGAAGCTCGGTGGTTTCAAAACCATGATGGAGCAATACGACGAAAGCGGATGGAACTGGCAGAGCTTCTGGGGCGTTACCGCCTTCATTAGCATTATGCTCGGATTCTTGAATATCCTACCTATTCCGGCTCTAGATGGTGGTCACGTTGTGTTCACATTGATTGAAATGGTAACCGGACGTAAGCCAAGCATCAAGGTGTTGGAGTACTCTCAAATGATTGGATTCTTCCTACTCTTGGCACTGCTGATTTATGCGAACCTGAACGACTTCGGGATTTGGGATATTTTTAGGTCTTAGTGGACTGTTGGACTACTGGACAGCCGGAGAACTGGAGGACTGGACAGCTGGAAAAGACATGAATAGAGAAAGGGCGTGTAACTGAGTGTTATTCGCCCTTTTTTAGTCGGTCTTCAACGGTTTCAATTTTAGTCTTTCCATGGGGAGCGGGGTTTCCATTTTCGTCCAAGTTCACGAAAACCATTTTATCAATTTGAAGGATGGTCTTGCGGGTGAGCTTGTTTCGCACCTCTACTGTGAGTGTAATCGACGTTCGTCCGAATTCTGAAGCGGTGATGCCAAGTTCAATGATATCCCCTTGAACAGCGGAGGAAACAAAGTTGATTTCCGAGATATACTTGGTGACCACTCGAACATTGTCGAGTTGGATATGAGCATATATGGCGGCTTCTTCATCAATCCAACGTAAAAGACTTCCACCGAAGAGGGTTCCATTCGGGTTGAGGTCTTCCGGCTTAATCCATTTTCGAGTGTGAAACTTCATAGTGTTTTGTTTGATGCAAAGTTACGGAGATGGCGAAGCCTGTGCACATGATATCAATCAGGGTTATGGGGGGATTGAGATAGGTACTAAGTACTGGGTACTGGGTACTGGGTACTGGGAGAGGGATAAGGATCTGTTAGGGGGGATGCTAGATACTGGATACTGAATACTGGGGGGGGGGGGGTGGCGGGAAGGCTGTTGGGGGGGGGTATTGGGGTTTTGTGCGGTGGTT
>JABXHW010000059.1 GCA_013373425.1 Flavobacteriia bacterium | reverse complement strand
GTAAGTGGGCTAATTAAGCTGCAAGTTCGCGGTGGTGCTGCCAACCCTTCTCCACCAGTGGGTCCTGCCCTAGGTGCGAAAGGTGTCAACATCATGGAATTCTGCAAGCAATTTAACGCCAGAACCCAAGATAAAGCAGGCAAACTTCTGCCGGTTGTTATTACGGTTTATGCTGATAAGTCGTTCGACTTTGTGGTTAAAACTCCACCAGCAGCCGTTCAATTGATGGAAGCAGCCAAAATCAAAAAAGGATCTTCTGAGTCTAACCGTGTAAAGGTGGCTAAGGTAAGTTGGGATCAAGTTCGTGCTATCGCCGAAGACAAGATGCCAGACCTTAACTGCTTCACCGTTGAAAGTGCTATGAGCATGGTAGCTGGTACAGCTCGCTCAATGGGTATTACGGTTACTGGCCCGAAGCCATTCTAACTCAACAAAGAATTGGAGATGGGAAAATTGACTAAAAAGCAGAAGGCTGCGGCTGAGAAGATTGAAAAGGGACGTGTGTATTCTGTATCAGAAGCATCAGCCCTTATTAAAGAAGTAAACACAACCAAATTCGACGCATCTGTTGACTTGGCGGTTCGCTTGGGTGTTGACCCTCGTAAAGCAAACCAAATGGTTCGCGGTGTTGTAACTCTTCCTCACGGTACTGGTAAGGACGTTCGCGTTCTTGCATTGGTAACTCCGGATAAAGAGCAAGAGGCAAAAGACGCTGGTGCAGACTACGTAGGTTTGGATGAGTACATCGAGAAAATCAAAGGTGGTTGGACCGATGTTGATGTAATCGTGACTATGCCTGCCGTTATGGGCAAGATTGGTCCTTTGGGACGTGTTCTTGGTCCACGTGGCTTGATGCCTAACCCTAAGACGGGAACGGTAACCATGGATGTGGCGAAGGCTATCTCGGATGTGAAAGCAGGTAAGATCGACTTTAAAGTTGACCGCTATGGAATCGTTCACGCTTCTGTAGGTAAGGTTTCTTTCACTGCTGATAAGATTCAAGAGAACGCAGAGGAGTTGCTCAAAACGTTGATCCGTATGAAGCCAGTAGCGGCGAAAGGAACTTACGTGAAGAGTGTATTCATGTCGAGCACTATGAGCCCAGGCATTCCTGTAGACTCTAAGAGTATTTAATCCTTCTGCCCAAAAGACAGTGTAATGACACGAGAAGAGAAAAATCAAGAAATCGAAGCACTAGTTGGTATCCTAGAGGGAGTGAGCACACTCTATATCGCAGATATCGCTGGTCTCGACGCTGAAACTACATCGAACTTGCGCCGTCAGGCGTTCAAGAACGACATCAAGATTAGCGTCGTTAAGAACACTTTGCTGAAGAAAGCCATGGAGCGCACCGACAAGCCTTTCGAAGGTTTGTACGAAACGCTTAAGGGCAATACCAGCATCATGTTGTCTGACACCGGTAACGCTCCGGCGAAACTCATTAAGGAGTTCCGTAAGAAGAGCGATAAGCCACTCCTTAAAGGTGCATACATCGAGGAGGCTATCTATGTAGGTGACGAGCAACTCGATGCCCTCAGCAACATTAAGAGCAAAGACGAACTCATCGGAGACGTTATCATGCTCTTGCAATCGCCTGCTAAAAACGTTATCTCTGGCCTTCAGGCTTCAGCAGGTAATAAAGTGGCAGGTTTGGTTAAAGCTCTTGAAGAAAGAGCACAGTAATTTTTGTACGCACTCAGCTTCCATATACGCGTAAGTTTAAACACTAAAAAGAAGTCACAATGGCTGATATCAAAGAATTGGGCGAAGCCCTCGTAAACCTTACTGTTAAGGAGGTAAACGAACTCGCTACTTACCTCAAAGAAGAGCATGGCATCGAGCCTGCTGCTGCAGCGGTTGCTGTTGCCGGTCCTGCCGGTGGTGGTGAAGCCGGAGGCGGTGAGGAGAAATCAGAGTTTGACGTGATCCTTAAGTCTGCTGGCGCTTCTAAGCTTGCAGTTGTGAAATTGGTTAAAGAAATGACTGGTCTCGGACTGAAAGAAGCTAAGGAGAAAGTAGACAGCGCACCTAGCGCTATCAAGGAAGGCGTTGCCAAGGACGAGGCAGAAGCCCTCAAGGGCCAGCTTGAAGAAGCTGGTGCTGAGGTAGAGCTTAAGTAAGCTCTCCCCTTAGAACTTTAAGGTTTAGGTCTTTCCTGACTGAAATATGTCAGGATTGGCCTAGACCCTTTTGTGTATAAATTAACATTGCTTCCATAATGGCAAATCCTCTGGCACACAATAAGGAAAGAATCAGCTTTGCTTCTACGCTTGCCCAGGCCGAATATCCGGACTTTCTGGACATCCAGCTGAAATCCTTCCAAGATTTTTTCCAAATTGAAACCAAACCTGAAGAGCGTAACAGCGAAGGTCTTTACAGAACTTTTGCTGAGAACTTCCCAATCACGGACGCGCGCAACCAGTTCGTTTTGGAGTTCATCGACTACTTCATCGATCCACCTCGTTACGACGAGATCGAGTGTATCGAACGAGGTTTGACTTTCAGCGTTCCACTGAAGGCCAGACTCAAACTTTATTGTACTGATCCAGAGCACGAGGATTTTGAAACCATCGTTCAAGATGTGTTCCTCGGTTCAATTCCGTACATGACCCCTAGAGGTACATTCATCATTAACGGTGCTGAGCGTATTGTCGTTTCTCAGCTTCACCGTTCTCCAGGTGTATTCTTCGGTCAAAGTTTCCACGCTAACGGTACTAAATTGTACTCGGCGAGGATTATCCCATTCAAGGGTTCTTGGATCGAATTTGCAACTGATATCAACAGTGTAATGTACGCGTACATTGATCGTAAGAAGAAGCTTCCGGTTACGACCTTGCTTCGTTCTATCGGTTATGAGCGCGATAAAGATATTCTTGAAATCTTCGACCTCGCTGAGGAAGTGAAGGTTTCTAAAACCGCTTTGAAGCGCGTTGTTGGACGTCGCCTCGCAGCTCGTGTATTGAAGACCTGGATTGAGGACTTCGTAGATGAGGATACAGGCGAGGTTGTGTCTATCGAGCGTAACGAAGTAGTGTTGGATCGCGACACTCTTCTCGAGAAAGATCACCTTGATGTGATTCTCGACGCTGAAGTTGCAACAATCCTTCTTCACAAGGAAGATGTTGAGAGTAGCGAATACTCTATCATCTACAACACCCTACAGAAGGATCCAACTAACTCTGAGAAAGAAGCCGTTGAGCACATCTATCGTCAGCTTCGTAATGCTGAACCGCCAGATGAGGAAACTGCTCGCGGTATCATCGATAAATTGTTCTTTAGTGAGCAACGTTACAACCTCGGCGAGGTGGGACGTTACCGCTTGAACAAGAAGTTAGGCTTGGAAATCGAAAGCGATATTCAGGTGCTTACTAAAGATGATATCATTCACATCATTCGCTACTTGATCCAATTGATCAACTCAAAAGCGGAAGTTGATGATATCGACCACTTGTCTAACCGTCGTGTTCGTACCGTAGGTGAGCAGTTGGCCAACCAATTCGGTGTAGGTCTTGCTCGTATGGCTCGTACCATCCGTGAGCGTATGAACGTTCGCGATAACGAGGTGTTCACGCCGATTGACTTGATTAACGCCAAGACCTTGAGCTCGGTAATCAACTCGTTCTTCGGAACGAACCAGTTGAGCCAGTTCATGGATCAAACCAACCCGCTTTCAGAGATCACGCACAAGCGTCGTCTTTCAGCCCTCGGACCTGGTGGTCTTAGCCGTGAGCGTGCTGGCTTTGAGGTTCGTGACGTTCACTACACTCACTACGGACGCCTTTGTCCAATTGAGACACCTGAAGGTCCGAACATTGGTTTGATTTCTTCCCTCTGTGTTTACGCGAAAGTGAACAACATGGGCTTCATCGAAACTCCTTACCGCAAGGTGGAGAACGGTAAAGTTCTTCTCGATCAAGCGCCAAATTACTTGAGTGCAGAAGAAGAAGAAGAGAAAGTAATTGCGCAAGCAAACGCTCCATTGCAGAAGGATGGTTCTTTCGAGAACAATCGTGTTAAGGTTCGTGACGAAGGTGACTTCCCAGTTCTCGAGCCAGAGCAAATCAACTACATGGACGTTGCGCCTAACCAGATTGCATCTATCTCAGCATCGTTGATTCCATTCTTGGAGCACGATGATGCGAACCGTGC
>JABXHW010000029.1 GCA_013373425.1 Flavobacteriia bacterium | reverse complement strand
CACGATGATGCGAACCGTGCACTGATGGGATCTAACATGATGCGTCAGGCCGTGCCATTGTTGCGTCCTGATCGTCCAATCGTAGGTACTGGTCTTGAAGGTCAGGTAGCACGCGACTCTCGTGTGTTGGTGACTGCTGAAGGAGACGGTACGGTTGAGTTCGTAGATGCTCGCGAGATTCACATTCGTTACGACCGTGATGATAACGATCGTTTGGTGAGCTTCGACGATGACATCAAGAAGTATGTATTGACCAAGTTCTTGAAGACGAATCAAAGCACGACTATCAACCTTAAGCCGATTGTAGCTAAAGGTCAGCGTGTAAAGAAAGGTGAAGTTCTTTGTGAAGGTTACGGTACAGAACAAGGTGATCTAGCATTGGGGCGTAACCTCGTTGTAGCGTTCATGCCTTGGAAAGGATACAACTTTGAGGATGCGATTGTAATCAACGAAAAAGTAGTTCGCGACGATATCTTCACTTCTATCCACATCGATGAGTACACTCTCGAAGTGCGTGATACGAAGTTGGGTATGGAAGAATTGACTTCTGACATTCCGAACGTATCTGAAGAAGCAACTAAAGATCTCGACGAGAATGGTATCATCCGTGTAGGTGCTGAAGTTAAGCCTGGTGACATCTTGATTGGAAAGATTACACCAAAAGGCGAGAGCGATCCTTCTCCGGAAGAGAAGCTTCTTCGTGCCATCTTCGGTGATAAAGCAGGTGACGTTAAGGATGCTTCACTAAAAGCGTCTCCATCTCTTTCTGGTGTTGTTGTGAACAAGAAATTGTTCTCACGTGCTGTGAAGGATAAGCGTCAGCGCGCACAAGATAAAGAGGAGCTAGAGGTAATCGAGCTCGAATTCAACAGTCAGTTGGAAGGTGTTCGTGGAATCTTCATCGAGAAGCTTTCACAATTGGTAGCAGGTAAAACTTGCCAAGGCATCACCAACGACCTCAATGAGGAAGTGATTCCTAAGGGAACCAAGTTCACTCAGAAGGTGTTGAACGGAATCGAAGACTTCACTCGTATCACTGGCGGTACTTGGACTACCGACGCTGATAAGAACGACCTCATTCTTACTTTGCTTCACAACTACAAGATCAAGGTCAACGACCTTACCGGTGTATACCGTCGTAAGAAGTTCCAAATCTCTGTAGGTGATGAATTGCCTTCAGGTATCATTAAGTTGGCTAAGGTTTACATCGCTAAGAAGCGTAAGCTCAAAGTAGGTGATAAGATGGCGGGTCGCCACGGTAACAAAGGTATCGTTGCGAAGATCGTTCGTCATGAAGACATGCCGTTCCTAGAAGATGGAACTCCAGTGGATATCGTATTGAACCCATTGGGTGTACCTTCTCGTATGAACATCGGTCAGATTTATGAGACCGTGTTGGGATGGGCTGGTTTGAAACTCGGTAAGCACTATGCAACTCCAATCTTCGACGGTGCATCTTTGGATGACATCAAGAAGGAGACAGACGCTGCAGGTGTTCCAGAATTCGGTCACACTTTCCTATTCGATGGTGGTACCGGACAACGTTTCGACCAGAAAGCTACCGTTGGTGTGATCTACATGCTTAAGCTGGGTCACATGGTAGACGACAAGATGCACGCCCGTTCAATCGGACCATACTCACTTATTACACAGCAACCATTGGGTGGTAAAGCTCAATTCGGTGGACAGCGTTTTGGTGAGATGGAGGTTTGGGCACTTGAGGCATTCGGTGCTTCTAACATCTTGAGAGAAATCCTTACTGTGAAATCCGATGACGTTGTCGGTCGTGCTAAGACGTACGAGTCGATTGTTAAAGGAGAGCGCATGCCAGAACCGGGAATCCCTGAGTCGTTCAACGTATTGTTGCACGAATTGCAAGGCCTCGGACTTAAGATCACTTTGGACTAAAGGAAATGGTCCCGGCGCTTGCCGTCGGGACCTCCTAAATAATTTTAACCTCGCGTACAATGGCTCTGAGAAAAGGAGATCAAAACACCAACAGCGGTTTCAATAACATTACCATTAGCTTGGCTTCGCCTGAGTACTTGCTCGAGCGCTCAAGCGGTGAAGTGTTGAAACCTGAGACCATTAACTATCGTACGCACAAGCCCGAAAGAGACGGACTCTTCTGTGAGCGTATCTTCGGACCTGTGAAAGATTACGAATGTGCTTGTGGTAAATACAAGCGTATCCGTTATAAAGGCATCGTCTGCGACCGTTGTGGTGTGGAGGTGACTGAAAAGAAAGTACGTCGTGAGCGCATCGGACACATCAACCTAGTTGTGCCTGTAGCTCACATTTGGTACTTCCGTTCTTTGCCGAACAAAATTGGCTACTTGTTGGGTCTACCTAGCAAGAAGCTCGACATGATTATTTACTACGAACGCTATGTGGTTATTCAACCCGCAGACGCAGTAGATAATGAAGGCAATCCACTTGAGGTAATGCAATACCTCACGGAAGAGGAGTACCTCGACGCATTGGAGCGTCTTCCTGTTGAGAATCAGTATCTCGACGAGAACGATCCAAACAAGTTTATCGCTAAGATGGGTGCAGAAGCTTTGATTTCATTGCTTCAGCGCATCAACTTGGACGAGCTTTCATACGAGCTTCGTCACAAAGCGAATACAGAAACATCTCAGCAACGTAAGCAAGAGGCATTGAAGCGTCTTCAAGTTGTTGAAGCGTTCCGTGATGCGAATTCACGTATCGAGAACAACCCAGAGTGGATGATCATGAAGGTTGTGCCAATCATCCCACCAGAATTGCGCCCATTGGTGCCATTGGATGGTGGTCGATTCGCTACTTCCGACTTGAACGACCTATACCGTCGTGTGATTATCCGTAACAACCGTTTGAAGCGCCTCCTCGAAATCAAGGCCCCTGAAGTGATCTTGAGAAACGAGAAGCGTATGCTTCAAGAGGCTGTAGATAGCCTTTTCGATAACACAAGAAAGGCGAGCGCAGTTAAGACCGATGCAAACCGTGCATTGAAATCACTTTCAGATAGCTTGAAAGGTAAGCAAGGTCGTTTCCGTCAAAACCTTCTTGGTAAGCGTGTTGACTATTCTGCTCGTTCGGTTATCGTTATCGGCCCTGAATTGAAGCTCCACGAGTGTGGTCTTCCTAAGAACATGGCCGCTGAGCTTTACAAGCCGTTCATCGTTCGTAAGCTCATCGAGAGAGGTATCGTTAAGACGGTTAAGAGTGCTAAGAAGATTATCGACAAGCGCGATCCAGTAGTTTGGGATATCTTGGAAAATGTGATGAAGGGCCACCCAGTGCTCCTCAACCGTGCTCCAACACTTCACCGTTTGGGTATCCAAGCATTCCAACCTAAGCTTATTGAAGGTAAAGCGATCCAACTTCACCCATTGACATGTACGGCCTTCAATGCCGACTTCGATGGTGACCAGATGGCGGTTCACCTTCCATTGGGTCCTGCAGCGATTTTGGAAGCTCAACTCTTAATGTTGGCTTCACACAATATCCTCAACCCTGCGAACGGTTCACCTATCACGGTACCTTCTCAGGATATGGTCTTGGGTCTTTACTACATGACCAAAATGCGTAAGACCGATAAGGATATCACTGTTCGTGGTGAGGGAATGACATTCTACTCTCCAGAAGAGGTTGAGATTGCTTACAACGAAGGTATGGTTGACCTTCACGCTACAATCAAGGTTCGTACAAAGGACTTGAATGAAGAAGGCGAGAACGTTACCATGATGATCGAGACCACTGTTGGTCGAGTTCTCTTCAATAAAGTGGTACCTGAAGGGGTAGGTTATGTGAACGCGGTATTGACTAAGAAGGCTTTGAGAGATATCATCGCCGACATTCTTCGTCGTTCTGATGTTCCAACTACAGCACAGTTCTTGGATGACATGAAGAACTTGGGTTACTCAAACGCCTTCCGCGGTGGATTGAGCTTCTCCCTTGGTGATATTGTTATCCCAGCACAGAAAGACAAGTTGATCGAAGAGGCTGAGCAAGAAGTTGAAGGTATCTTCAGCAACTACAGCATGGGTCT
>JABXHW010000009.1 GCA_013373425.1 Flavobacteriia bacterium | reverse complement strand
TCGTCACCGAAGAATTCAATCCGCACGGGATAATCATGGGCAAAACTAAAAACGTCTACGATGCCACCTCGAACGCTAAACTGCCCCGGGTCGGTTACAAAATCGACGCGCTCGAAGTGATACGTGAACAGGGTTTCGTTTAGAAAGTCGATGCCCAGTTTCTCTCCCACTTTTACTTGAAGCGTGTTAGCGCGAAGTTCCTTCTTGGTAATGACTTGCTCGAATAGCGCTTCAGCATACGAAACCATTACAGGTGCTTTGCGCCGATTGGAAATGCGATTCAATACCTCTGCTCGAAGGAGGACGTTTGCATTATTCGTTCCGTCTACTTCGTAGGGTCTGCGATACGATCCAGGATAGAATAGCACGTCTCTATCCTTGAGCAATTTTTCAAGGTCGTTGAGCACATAAGCCGCTTCTTCTTTATCGGTCATGACCAGTAGAAGGGGCCTTTCATTTGATTCGTAGCTAACTGCTGCGAGTGTCGAAATCAGAGATCCGGGCACGCCGTCAAGTCCGAGAGCGGAACCACTGGGGGTGTCTCGGAGTGAGGTTAACCAACTTTGAACCTGTTGGTCGGCGGCGTAAAGCGAGAGTAATTCTTTCGCGTTCAAATTAGTTTTCTTCGGCTCGGATAAAAGCCTCAGCTTGATCTACCATTTTTGGAGACCCAATGATGTAAGGCACACGCTGGTGCAACTCTTCAGGCTGAATATCCAAGATTCGGTTCTTACCATCTATAGCTTTTCCACCGGCTTGTTCTGCAATCATAGCCAATGGATTGCATTCGTATAAAAGTCTCAACTTTCCTTTAGGGGCTTTTGTTCCCGTCGGATAGATATAAATTCCTCCTTTGAGTAAGTTTCTGTGGAAATCGCTCACCAATGAACCGATGTATCGGGACGTGTATGGGCGATTAGTAGCCTCATCAATTTCCTGACAATACTTGATGTACTTCTTTACCCCATTGTGGAAGTGCGCATAGTTTCCTTCGTTGATGGAGTAAATCTTCCCGTCTTCAGGAATTCTCATTTGAGGGTGAGAAAGACAGAATACCCCAATCGATGGATCGAGTGTAAAGCCGTTCACACCGTGGCCAGTGGTGTACACCAACATAGTTGATGATCCATATACCACATAACCTGCGGCCACCTGTTTGTTGCCAGGTTGAAGGAAGTCATCAAGAGTTACTGGAGTGCCTACTGGCGAAACACGACGGTAGATTGAGAAGATTGTACCTACAGATACATTCACGTCGATGTTAGAGGATCCGTCCAATGGATCCATCAGAACGATGTACTTCGCGTCTTTGTGGATTTCATCATTGAAACTGATGTAATCTTCAAGCTCCTCACTGCCCACACCACACACTTCACCCATGGCGCGCATCGCGTTGATAAAGGTGTCGTTTGCAAAGACATCCAACTTCATTTGATTCTCGCCTTGCACATTCTCAGCGCCAACGGCACCGAGGATATCAGCTAATCCAGCCTTGTTGATTTCGCGGTTTACCACCTTAGCAGCAAGACGGATGGAAGTGAGCAATTGCGATAATTCGCCAGTGGCGTACGGGAATTCACTCTGTTTATCAACAATGAACTCTCCTAGGGTAACGGGTCTTTGCATGATGCATTTTTTCTGAGCTCGACAAAGATAAGGTTGCCGCGTGAATTGAACGGCCTATGACTTCCTTCGATTCCACATATCTATGGAATTTTGAGAATTGAGATTCAAATTCCCATTTTAGGAACTGTTAATAAAATAACATGATGTTATAAATTGGTAAAATTAGTTCAGAATGGTTGGTGGTGAGGAGTTCTCGATTTACCTTTGCGGCCTCATTTAAGAAGTGACTATGAGTCAGGCACCTATCACATGGAGCGCAGAGCGCGCACAAGAATTGGTTGAGCAGTTTGGTTCACCCGTATTCGTCTATGATTCAGCGATTATCGATCGCCAATACGATAGATTGAAAAGTGCATTCAAACGTTGTGCAACACGAATCCATTTCGCGGGCAAGTCGTTGAACAACATCAACGTTTGGAAGTACATCCAACAGAAAGGTGCTGGCTTCGATGCGGTTTCCATCGAAGAAGTACAACTCGCACTTCACGCAGGGTTCGATCCAAAGGATATCCTCTTTACTCCGAATAGTGTCGGACTAGCCGAGTACGAGGAGGCAATCCGCCTTGGTGTTCATATCAATGTAGACAACCTTAGCATCCTCGAAGAGCTAGGAGCAATCTATGGAGAGCGAGTGCCTGTGGGTATTCGTATCAATCCTCATATTCTCGCAGGAGGCAACCACAAAATTTCCACGGGTCATATCGATTCCAAGTTTGGAATTTCAGTGCATCAAATGCGTCATCTTCACCGCATCGTCGACCATTACAACATGCGCATCGATGGATTACATATGCATACAGGGAGCGAGATCATTGATGTGGAAGTCTTCCTTCGTGGAGCACAAATTCTACTCGACCATGCACTGGACTTTCCGCATTTGGAGTATGTTGATTTCGGATCTGGCTTTAAAGTGGCCTACCGAGAAGGCGACCTTGAAACGAATATCGAAGAACTGGGTGAGCAGATGTGCGAGCTCTTTGGTCAGTTTTGCGAAGAATACGGTCGCGAGCTCGAACTCATCTTTGAACCAGGAAAGTTCTTGGTTTCAGAAGCCGGCACCTTCCTCACTACAGCTCAGGTGATCAAGCAAACCACGAGCACAGTCTTCGTCGGAGTGGATAGCGGCTTGAATCACTTCATTCGCCCAATGTTCTACGATTCCTATCATCACATTGAGAATCTGACAAATCCGGAGGGAAAGCAGAGAATTTACTCTGTTGTCGGTTACATTTGTGAGACAGACACTTTCGCGTGGGACCGACCATTGCCTGAAGTTCGTCAGGGGGATATTCTCGCTTTCAAGAATGCAGGCGCTTACGTGATGTCGATGGCGAGCAACTATAATAGTCGCTTATTGCCTGCTGAGGTATTTCACCACAACGGCACATTCCATCTCATCCGTAGAAGACAAGAAGTTAAGGATCTCCTTCGCGATCAGATTGAAGTTGAATGGAACCAGCCGGCATTGAGCTAAGAAGAGCTACGGAAGCAGACGCCTCTCACATTTTACATCTAATTGAACTCCTCGCTATTTACGAGCGCGAACCGGATGCCGTTGAGGTATCTGAAGATGATCTGAGCTCCCACTTGAGAGGGGGTAAGTTTGATGTTATCTTGGCTGAGCTCGAAGGCAACGTGATTGGAATGGCCCTCTATTATTGGCGTTACAGCACTTGGAAAGGTCCATTTATCCATCTCGAAGATCTCATCGTTAAAGAAGAACATCGCGGCAAAAGAGCAGGTGGACTATTGCTTGAGGCTGTAATCTATGAAGCTAAGAAGGCCGGATGTAAGCGCCTAGGATGGGAAGTGCTCGATTGGAACACACCTGCGGTTGAGTTTTATGAAAAAATCGGTGCGACCATTGAGAAAGAATGGTGGCAGTGTAGAATGTATAAAGACGATATTCAGAATTATCCGTTTGTGAATCTGGAGACGTTAAAGCACTTGAAATGAGTAGTTCATTTAGAGTTTACAAGTTTGGTGGGGCCTCTGTAAAGAATGCAGCCGCAGTGAGGAATGTGGTGGATATCATCCAGAATCACGCGACTGAACCTATGGTTGTGGTTGTTTCCGCCATGGGTAAAACCACCAATGCACTTGAATTGGTCATCAAAGCGGTTCGCGAGCAAGATGAATCCGCTATTCACAGTTCAATTCAAACGGTCATCGACTTTCACCGAATCATCGGGGAACAGCTCTTTTCCGAAGGCCATGAGGCTTGGAAAACCATTGAGGATTATTTCATCAATCTTCGCAGCGATGCAGTTCTACACGAAGGAGAAACCTACGGCGAGCTGTATGATCGACTTATCTGCTACGGTGAGATGATCTCGACATTCATCATTCATTCCGTGCTCCAAGATTCAGGATTGAACTCTACTTGGCACAACACCCACGAATTAGTGGTTACCGATGCGCATCATCGAAGAGCAACCGTAGATTTTGATAAGACAGCTGAGCGAGTGGGTGAGCATATTGCTCCAGAAGGTGTTCATGTTGTACAGGGTTTTGTGGGTGCAACAGCAGAAGGTAAACCGACGACACTCGGACGTGAAGGTTCTGATTACACGGCAGCGGTCATGGCTTACGTCCTCGATGCTGTGGAGGTGTGTATTTGGAAGGATGTCCCAGGGGTTCTCACTGGTGATCCTAAGGTTTTTGAGGATGTTATTCAGCTTGAAACCATTTCTTTCAGAGAGGCGATTGAGCTGGCGTATTACGGTGCGTCTGTAATTCACCCTAAAACCATTCAGCCACTTCAGAGAAAGGAAATTCCACTGTGGGTGCGCAGTTTTGTGAGTCCTGAAACTCCGGGCACCTGCATCCAAAAAGGGGAGTGGCTATCACCGATGTCGCCTTGTTTCATCAAGAAGGACAATCAAGTGCTCATCACTTTGGCTACACGAGACCTCGCATTTATAGTGGAAGATCATTTGAGCAAAATCTATCAGATTTTCCATCAAGCTGGAGTACCGGTGAACACCATGCAGAACTCGGCGGTGAGTTCATCGTTCTGTATCAATAATGATCCTATTCTCGTACCAGGACTTCTCGATGAATTGAAGAAGCATTTCTCTGTGAAGCACAATGAAGATGTGGCCTTGTACACTATCAGACATTACGACCAAAGGGCAGTTTCATCGATTCGTTCCAAAGGGGAGGTTTATCTGGAGCAGGTGACTCGCCATACCCATCAGATGGTGATTAAGGAATCGTAAAATGTGAGTTCTCCACAATAATCTGTTATACGAGCACGTGTCTTTTACTACATTTGTTAGAGATGAAAGACACCAAACAACTCGTCGCCAAAGAAGACCTAGCCAAGGCTGCCAAACTCGATAAGCTCGGATTGGGCTGGTTGGCTGGAGTGGTGATGGATATTACCAAGCTATCTGACCTGAATGAAATCTATGAGAAGTTCGGGGATAAAAAAGGCATTGAATTTATTGATGCCGTGTTCGAAGACTTAGGCGTGGCCTTCAATTATTTCGAAGACGAGTTAAGTCGAATTCCCAAAGAAGGTCCTTTCATCACAGTATCCAACCACCCCTTAGGAGGGATTGATGGCTTGGTACTGCTAAAATTGATTTCTACCGTTCGACCAGATTTCAAAGTGATGGCGAACTTCCTTCTCAAGAAAATTGAGCCTATTTCCGATTTGTTCATTGCGGTGAATCCTTTCGAGGAACGCAAGGATGCCTACTACAGTGGCTCAGGCTTGAAGGAAGCCATGCGCCATGTAAAAGATGGCAATGGAATGGGAATCTTCCCTGCAGGAGAAGTGAGTGCCTATAAGTTTGGTGAGAGAAAAGTAATCGATCGCGAATGGCAAGAAAGTGCCATCAAGTTGATTCATAAAATGGATGTACCTGTAGTGCCCATCTATTTTAAAGCGAAGAACTCGCCACTTTTTTACTTCTTGTCGACCTTGTCTTCTACACTGCAAACCGCCAAACTTCCAAGTGAATTACTCACACAACGCAACAAGCAGATTTTGGTGCGCATTGGGAAACCGGTGAACGCAACAGAAATTCAGGAGTGCGAAGATGTGCACTGTGTGGCCAATTTGCTCCGCGAAAGAACCTACCGACTTTCGTCTCCACTCGAAGATCCTTCTCGCTTGGAGAGATTGAAGAAGGTAGTTGCCCGGTCTCCAAAAGAACCGGCCAATATCATAGATGAAACGCCCCAACAACTCATTTGGGATGAGATTGAAGCGCTTCGCGAGAACGGACGCCGATTAACCCAATTTAGGACATTTGAGGTCTACTGTGCAGAGGCGAAGGAAATTCCAAGCATCCTTAGAGAGCTCGGTCGATTGCGTGAGATTACCTTTCGCGACGTAGGCGAGGGCACCAATGAAGAAACCGATCTCGATTCATACGATTATGATTATCAGCATCTATTCCTTTGGGATAATCAAGCTCAGAAGATCGTAGGTGCCTATCGCTTGGGTATGGGTGCAGACCTGTACAAGAAAGATGGTATCAAGTCATTCTATGTACAAAGCTTGTTTAAGATTGATGAGGAAGTTCACCCGATATTCGAGCAATCATTAGAGATGGGACGAGCCTTTATTGTGAAAGAATACCAGCAGAAGCCGATGCCGCTATTCCTCTTGTGGAAAGGCATTATCCATGTGGTTCTTCGCAATCCAGATAAGGTTCGCTACCTCACGGGCTGCGTGAGTATTTCCAATCAGTTCTCCACCTTCTCAAAGGCGATGATGATCGCTTATGTAAAGTATCACTTCTACGATAAGGAGCTCGGTGAGCATATCCATCCTAGAAAGGAGTTTCGTGTTCGATTGAGCGAAGAGGATGAGAAGTTCATTCAAAATTCTTCTGGGGAGGACTTGAATAAGTTCGACCGATACATCGATGAAGTTGAACCTGGCAACATGAGATTCCCTGTACTCTTCAAAAAGTACATCAAGCAGAATGCGAGAATTGTCTGCTTCAACGTGGATCCGAAGTTCAACAACTCGGTAGACGGATTCATGTATATCGATATCAACGACCTTCCAGAACAGACTATACAACCGGTGTTGGAGGAGTTGGATGAAGCGACGAAGCAGGAGGGGAAGAAGGGGTGACTATATACTAAATACTGGATACCCAATACTGGATACCCAATACTGGACGGACCTGCGTTCCTGCGCGTCTTTCCCTGAGCGCCTTAATTCCCTGAGTCCCTTAAGACCCCTGCCATCTTTTCCCCCAATATCCTTCCCATTTTTTCAAAGGCTTCTTTCGTCCAGCCGCCTACGTGGGGACTAAGGATAACTTGGTCAGATTCTACCAAGCGCTTGAAGATGGGATGATTCAGAGCGTCCATTTTGAAGGACTTACGTTCGAATTCTAACACGTCCAGACCAGCGCCTAAAACGATACCTGATTCGATAGCGTTGAGCAGATCTTCCGTATTAACAACTGGGCCTCGCGCGGTGTTGATGAAGAAAACCGGTTTCTCGACTTCTCTCCAAAAATCAGCATCAACCATGCTCCGGGTTTCATCCGTGAGAGGAACATGCATGGAAATGACGTCGGCTTTAGCTTTAAGCTCACTGAGAGTGACACGCTCAATATTCGGGGTGGGCCACGGTTCGATGTACGGATCGCACGCGATAATCTGAACATCAAAGCCAGCTAGTACTCGAGCGAAAGCTTGTCCCATGTTGCCGAGTCCAATGATGCCGACCGTTTTACCACTCAGTTCCAACCCGGTGTTCTCATGTCTCTTCCATACTCCAGAGCGGACTTCTATATCTGCTCTCCGGATATGGTTCATTAAGTTCAATAAGAGTCCGAGCGCATGTTCTGCCACCGCCTGACGGTTTCCTTCAGGAACATTCAAGCAGGTAACACCATGCTTTTCAGCGAGCTTTAAATTGATATTCTCAAGACCGGCTCCAAACCGTCCTATGCACTTGAGTTTCGAAGCCGCTTCGAAGAAAGCCGTATCAACAGGAACCCGACTTCGAATGACAACGCCTTCGAAATTGTGAAGCTCGGAGAGGACCTCTTCTTCTGTCCATTTAGTTCCATCGACAAGCTCAAGTCCAGCATTCTTGAGGGATTCCTCTAGTAGGGGATGTGTGCTATCAATGAGGAGGACTTTCATCGAATGATATAGGTGAAGCCTGTGAGAATACCGATGTTAACAGGTTGAGAACCCACTACTTCATACTGACCCCAGTCTCTTGTTCTAAAGAATGCATCGAGCTGGAAATCGCGTGATATCGAGTAGGTAAAACCTCCATTCACGGAATAATCAGGACCGGCGCTATGAAATCGAGCTACTCCTTCTAAGAAAAGGCTCCATCGTTGAAAGCCATAGCCCACATTTAACGTGGTCATTCCTGCTACATTTGATTCTGGACCTGGAGCTTGACCAATAGCAAAAGCAGACACAATGCCTAATGTGCTTGAAATGGACCAATGGTTGTTAATGTCGTATGAGGCATTTAATGAAAAGTTCGGAGTAATATAGTGAGTGTTGAATCGCTCCTCTGTACCCATCATATTTAAGCTATCGATGTCCGAAATCGTGGTGTACGCATATTTGTCTAAGGCTCGAGTATATCCTAAATGAAAGATACTTCCGAGCGCAAAAGACTCTGTAGTATACCACTCCGGACGATATCCCACACCTAGACTATTCGCTATGTCGGTGAAATTATAATAGGAGGAATATACAGACCCTCTGAGAAGATACTGGCCCGTGGAACGAGAAACCCCGGCTGTTACATCAAACTCACCAATACAAGTTGGCATTCTGAGCATTCCACCAGCAGAGACCCCAGAGGACGCGTTTAACTCATCTAAGGCAGGATTGAGATAGCTGTACCCAACTCCAAACTGCAGCACCATGGCCTGTTTCACGGTGCGTGCATCGTTCGTCGCTCCCGGACGATCTGAATGAAGGGGTTCGTAGTAGGGAAGAATGCTCACTTGCATAGTGTCATCTTGCGCGAAGAGTCCGTTACAAGCACAAACGGCGAGCAGAATTGAGAGAGAATATTTCATAGTTAGAATCCTAAAATTGCTTTTCCAATGGCGAAGTAAATGAATAGGCCAAATACGTCGTTGGCCGTAGTAATAAACGGACCCGTTGCTAAGGCGGGGTCAATCTTGTATTTATCCAAGGCGAGAGGAACGAAGGTTCCGAATAAGCTCGCAAATATGATAACAGTGAGCAGGGCTAATCCAACTGTAAGAGCCAGCGCTGTTCCGTACCCAAGGCCTAAACTGATTCCGTAAATGGCTAGTGCGCAAATCAAACCGTTTAATAGTCCAACGCTTAGTTCTTTTGTCAACCGCTTCACCGTACCGTCACTTATGCTTTGGTGGGCGAGAGCCTGAACTACAATCGCACTGGATTGGACGCCTACGTTTCCTCCCATCGCCGCGATGAGTGGGATGAAGAAAGCCAATTGTGGGATTTCGCCGAGCTCGGTTTCATTTTGACCAATGACCGTAGCCGCAACGACACCGCCGAGCAATCCGATGAGTAGCCAAGGCAGTCGGGCGCGTGTAAGTTCAAACACGGTATCGCTTGCCTCAACGTCTTCGCTCAAACCAGAAGCCAACTGGTAATCACGATCGGCTTCTTCCACAATCACGTCCACAACGTCATCTAATGTAATTCTACCGAGTAGTCGGCCCATGTCATCTACAACGGGCACCACGAACATGTCGTACTTGTTCATGATTCTGGCCACCTCCTCATTGCTGGTAGTAGAACGCACACTGTGAATCTTCTCATTGTATACTTCGCGAATGGGGGTACGAGTGGAAGTAGTCAGTAGTTTTTTCAAGCTCAATGAACCGAGCAATACTTCATGATCATCCACCACATAAACCGCGTGCACTTGCTCAACTTCTTCAGCCTGACGGCGCATCTCACGGACACAACGAAGCACTGTCCAGTTGTGATTTACCTTGACAAGTTCTGTGGCCATCAAAGCACCCGCGGTATCTTCAGCATGAGTGAGAAGGTCAGCAATTTGCTTGGCTTGCTCTATGTCTTCAAGATTTGAAAGGACCTCGAGCTTTTTAGCTTCATCTAGCTCGGAAATGATATCGGCAGCGTCATCTGAATCAAGATTCTCAACGACTTCCTCAGCGATTTCCTTACCGGTATAAGTATCGAGGATGTCGGCTCGAAGGTCTTCATCCATCTGCACGAGTACCTCACCTAGCAATTCAGGATTGATTTGCTCGGTGACCATGAGGGCTTCGTCCTTCGTAAGTTCGTCGAGAACTTCAGCAATATCCGCCGGGTGCAATTCGCAAAGCTCTTGCGTCACAGCTTCTACAGCTCCTTGTTCTAGGCGCTCTTGGATGTCGTCGATGTACTCCTGTTTCAGTTCAAAGCTCATAGAGTCAATGCTTTGGTCAGTTCTACGAAATCAGTATAGCTGAGCTGCTCGGCGCGTTGCCCTAACATCGACTCAGTTTTTTCAGTGTGATTGAAAGGTAGTGATTTGAGGGCGTTCCTCAAGGTTTTCCGGCGTTGGTTGAATGCTGTTTTCACTACCATTTTCAGGTGCTTGAATTCAACATCTGGATCATTGCCTTTGCGTGTCATTTTCATCACACCTGACTTTACCTTTGGCGGTGGATCGAACACGTGTTCGTCGACTGTGAAGCAGTATTCTACTTCGTAATAGGCTTGGCACAGCACGCTCAGAATGCCATAATCTTTTGAACCCGGACCGGTAGTGATTCTCACGGCCACTTCTTTTTGGAACATTCCGCCAAATTCTGGGATTTGATCGCGGAGCTCCAATACGCGAAAGACAATCTGCGAGCTGATGTTATACGGGAAGTTGCCTATGATGGCATAGGGTTCATCGCCAAATTCACGAGTGAAGTCGTGCTTCAAAAAGTCGGTATGAAGAATCCGATTGCTCAACTTCGGGAAATGGGCTTGAAGCCAAGTCACCGATTCTCCATCGAGCTCAACCACCCAAGTTTCGTACTCCTGCCGGAGCAAGAATTGGGTGAGTACGCCCATACCCGGACCGATTTCCAATACTTTGTCGTATCCATCTCCCGATAAGGTTTTAGCTATGCGTTCTGCAATGCTCTCATCTTTCAAGAAATGCTGTCCCAGGTGTTTTTTCGCGCGAACCTTACTCATGTTCCAAAGGTAGAGGAATTGCGAGGATTGTTGAGCGATAGGAATTGCACATCTTTGTGATAGTTAACCCCTATAGGATACTATGAAGTTTCAGTACACCATAACCCCCGAACCCCACATCGATTATCTGATGTACTCTGCGCTGAAGAACCCGCGATTGAAGCGCAGAACGCTCTTTACCCGCTTCGGGCTCGCTATCATTTATGTGGTACTGGGTTTCTTACTTTCTCGAGAAGAGGTAAGTGCTGTGGGGGCAGGATTTGTAATCATCGGGGTGGCTATCGGAGTGTTCTATCCAAAGTATCAACTCTGGAGGTACCGAAAACACTACACGCGACATGTGAACGAGAAGCTCGCTGACATGCTTGGGACAACCGTTACTATCGACTTACAGGATGAAGAAGTTGTGACCAAAGATGCGTCTGCAGAATCTAAGTTTTCCTACAGCAGTATTCAAGAAGTTGAAGAAGTAGAGAAGTATTTCTACCTCCGCTTGAACAGCGCGCAAGCTCTAGTGCTACCGAAGTCTGTCGTTTCAGACGAGCAACAACTCTTCCAATTCCTGGCTGATAAAGGAGTTTCGGTTCGTCGCAAATAGACTTATTTCACCAACCCAGCCCTTCTCAAGAGTGCTTCAGGATTAGGCTCTTTCCCTTTGAATTCTACGTAAAGATCCATCGGGTGTACTCGTCCGCCTGATGAAAGCAGCTTTCTGAATTTGGTAGCGGTTTCGGTATCAAACAGCCCCGTTTCTTTAAAGGATTCGAAGGCATCTGCATCCAAGACTTCAGCCCATTTGTAACTGTAATAGCCCGCACTATATCCTCCTTGGAAGATATGCGAAAAGGCTGTCGACATGGCTGTGCCTGTTACCTCAGGGAAGACATCAAGTGGTTTGAATACAGATTCTTCGAGTTCTCTTACCGATTGTGTGATCGCTGAAGTGGAGTGGTGCCAAGTCATATCGAGATAGCCAAAGCTCAACTGACGAACAGTGGCATATCCTTCGAGGAAAGTCGCACTTTCAACTATGCGGTCCACCATTTCCCTAGGTATCACTTCTCCTGTTTCATAGTGCTTGGCGAATAAAGCGAGCGCCTCTGGCTCATAACACCAATTCTCCATGATCTGTGAAGGCAATTCCACGAAGTCCCAATACACGCTTGTTCCAGTTAGGCTCGGGTAGGTTCCCTCCGCTAACATGCCGTGCAAAGCATGTCCGAATTCATGGAATAGTGTGGTTACCTCGTTGAATGTGAGTAGCGCTGGCTTGTCTTTCGACGGACGCGAGAAATTGCAGACGATGCTGATGTGTGGTCTTACTTCTTTACCGTCTTTGGTATACTGACTCAAATAAGACGTCATCCATGCGCCGTTTCGCTTTCCTTTTCTAGGGTGGAAATCGGCATAGAAAATCGCCAATGTTGATCCGTCTTGGTTTTTCACTTCGAAAGTGCGGACCTCCTCGTGGTATTTGGGAATGTCGTTTCGCTCTTCGAAGGTGATTTGATACAATCTATTCGCAACTTCAAATGCGCCATCCAACACCTGAGGGAGTGGGAAGTAGGGCTTAAGCAACTCATCGTCGATGGAGTACTTTTCCTTTTTGAGTTTCTCGCTGTAATAGCCAAAGTCCCAACGCTGAAGTTCATCAATGGAATCTTTGTTCTTAGCGTATTGAGCAACTTCCTCTACGTCTTTTTTGGCTGCAGGTACTGCCTTTTCTCTGAGGTCGTCAAGGAATTCAATTACCCGAATTGGCGATTCAGCCATTCGCTCTGCTAGGACAAATGCGGCGTGAGATTCGAAGCCCAAAAGATTGGCTCTCTGCAAACGGAGGTTTGCAATCTTGTGGACGATTTCAGTATTATTCTGCTCATTTTCATTGTAGCCTCGCTTTGAGAACGCGAGCCATATATTATGGCGCAAGGCTCTATTGTCGGCATAGGTCATGAAACCCATGTAGGATGGATAGTCTAGCGTGAATACCCAACCTTCTTTTTCCTTTTCTTCAGCAGTTGCCTTGCCCATTTCAATAACAGAATCAGGAAGACCACTGAGGTCTTTTTCATCCGTGATGTGAAGCTCAAAGGCGTGCGTATCTGCCAATACATTTTCTCCAAATTGAAGACTTAAAGTGCTAAGCTCTTTGTCCAGTTCGCGAAGTTTGGTTTTATCGTCTTCGGATAGTGCTGCTCCATTGCGAGTGAACGACTTCCAGGTTTTCTCGAGCAATCGCATTTCCTCGCCATTGAGGTTTTCATTCTCTCGGTTCTGATAGACGGTATCCACCTGAGAGAACAACTCTGCATTCAACATTACGTCGTTTCCAAAAGCAGTTAGCTTTGGAGAGATATCCTTCGCTTTAGCTTGAATCTGATCGTTCGTCTCGGCGGAATTCAGATTGAAGAAAATCTCGGCAACTCTGTTCAATTCCAAGCTAGCAAAATCCAAAGCCGCAATAACATTGTGAAAGTTGGGGGAATCAATTTGAGTAATCTCCTCAATTCGCTCATTTGCCAATCGGATGGCTTCATCTACAGCGGGTTCAAAATCCTCAACCTTAATCTTGTCGAATGGAACGGTTTCAAACGGAGTGTTATATGGAGGAATAGCTGGATTCTTGCTAGACATATCGTTGAATTATTTGGGATACAAAGATGGCGAACGGGAACGGGCTTGGCAAGGGGCGGGACTAGAGAGCTGGTGGCCAAGTAACCTAGTGAGCTAGTGAGCTGGTAACCTAGTGAGCTGGTAACCTTGTAACCTTGTAACCTTGTCGTTCATGTATACACTCACTTACCCACGTCCGCGGTCACCCACGCACCCACTTAAAAAACAAACCCCCGATGCTTTCACACCGGGGGCTCACATTCAAAACGGATACTTGTTTGCTTCTATGATTCGCTTTGCAATGGATCTTCGAAGGTCCTTTGGATTGGGCGGATTCTGCCATTTGGTGAATCGGCGGAGGCCCATGAGCATCATTCGCTGTTCGTCGCCTTCGGTGAAAGCGTAAATAGCTTCTTTGCCCTGGAGGTGTAATTTTTCAACCGCGCTGTGCATATACAAACGAGCCATTTCAGCCGCTGCTTCTGCATTGCTATCGCCATTGTCGGCTAACTTCTGCGCGCGGAGTACAGCACTTTGTGCAACATAGAGTTCGATAATCATATCGGCTACGGCCATTAGAACTTCCTGTTCTTCCTCTACGTTCATTCCGAAGGTTTCTACAGCCTTACCTGCAACCATCAATATGGCCTTCTTCATTTTGCCGAGGAGCTCAGCTTCCTCTGTGAGAGGCTTGCTGTAATCAGGAGTGTCGAAATCTGGAATTTCCATCAACTCGCCAGCCACTTTCATGGCAGGACTCATCAAATCCAACTCGCCTTTCATGGCTTTCTTGAGAAGCATACCTACAGTAAGCATACGGTTGATCTCGTTGGTTCCTTCATAGATACGCGCGATACGTACATCGCGGTAGCCGCTCTCTACCGTCGTGTCGGCTGAGAATCCCATTCCGCCGTGAATCTGGACAGCTTCATCCGCTACAAAAGTTGAAGTTTCGGATCCATGCACCTTCAGGATGGCACATTCTACTGCAAATTCTTCAACACCTTGAAGCTTGGCTTCTTGAGGGTTCTTGCCCTCCTCCTTGAGTCGGTTGATGTTGTTCTCGATATCCTGACCTGCGCGGTAGGTAGCACTTTCGTTCGCGAAATGCTTAGCAGCCATCTCAGCGAGTTTAGCTTGAATCGCACCGAAGCTTGAAATAGAGCGATTGAACTGCTCGCGCTCGTTGGCGTATTTCACAGAAACAGAAATCCCTCTTCTATTTGCGTCCAGGCAAGCTGCAGCCAGTTTAATGCGACCTACGTTCAAGGCATTCATGGCAATCTTGAAACCGCCATTTCTCTCCCCGAGTAGGTTCTCTTTTGGGATGGTAACGTTGTTGAAGAAAACCTGACGAGTGGAAGATGCGCGGATACCCATTTTGTGTTCCTCATCTCCCAAAGTCAATCCTTCTGCACCTTTCTCTACTATGAAGCCAGTGATATTCTTGTCGTCTTCAATTCGGGCGAATACGATGAACAAGTCTGCGTAACCCGCATTGGAGATCCACATTTTCTGTCCGTTGATTACCCAGCTCTTTCCATCATCGGTAAGCTCGGCTTTCGTCCGGCCCGAATTCGCGTCAGATCCTGCTCCTGGCTCCGTTAAACAGTATGCGCCAATCCACTCACCAGTAGCGAGCTTTGGCAAGTACTTTTGCTGCTGCTCTTCGGTACCGTAAAGAAGAATTGGTAGAGTGCCGATACCGGTGTGCGCGCCATAGGCCGTCGATAAACTTCCGGTAGCTCCAGAAATACGGTCACAAACTAGCATACTAGTATTGAATCCCATTCCGAGCCCTCCGTATTCTTCTGGAACCGAAATGCCAAGGAGACCGAGCTCTCCGGCTTTCTTCATAATTTCGAGGGTGAAGTCGTACTCCTTATTCTCGAAACGCATCTTGTTTGGCCACACTTCTTTATCCACAAAGTCTGTGGTCGCTGCGGCCATCATTTTTTGGTCTTCGCTGAATTCCTCAGGTATGAAGATGTCAGCGGGTTGGATATCGCGAATTAGAAACTCGCCTCCTTTGATGAAATTTTTATCTGCCATGGTGTTATCCGTCTAATCTTTCGAAAATGCCTGCGGCCCCTTGTCCTGTTCCTACGCACATAGTGACCAATCCATACTTCTGTTCTCTCTTTTTCAACTCGTTCAAAATTTGAACGGTCAATTTTCCTCCTGTACAACCCAATGGGTGTCCTAAGGAAATCGCGCCACCATTCACATTGAGAATATCTGTGTTGATGCCCAGCTCTCTCACTACTGCCAAACTCTGCGATGCAAAAGCTTCATTGAGCTCGATGAGATTCATATCGTCGAGTTTCAAATTGGCTTGCTTCAAAGCTTTTGGAATGGCTTTAACCGGACCAATCCCCATAATTCTAGGTTCTACACCTGCTGCTGCATAGCTGACCATGCGGGCGATAGGAGTGAGGTTGTACTCTTTCAGAACCTTCTCGCTCACGACAAGTACAAAAGCGGCACCGTCGGATGTTTGAGAAGAATTTCCCGCAGTTACGGAACCGCCGGCTGCGAATACGGGACGAAGTCTACCTAGCGCTTCAAGGTTTGTGTCAGCACGAGGACCTTCATCTGTGTCGAACACGTAGTTTTTGGTCTCGATTTTCTCTTTATCGTTGAGGAATTTCTCTTCCACCTGAATTGGGGCAATGTCGTCTTTAAATCTACCGGTCTTCAATGCTTCAAGTGCCTTTTGGTGACTGTTGAAAGCAAACTGGTCTTGATCTTCTCGACTCACTTTAAATTGATTCGCCACCGCTTCAGCGGTGAGTCCCATGCCATTGTAGTAATCGGCATGATGCTTCGCTAAGTGATAGTTCGGTGTCACTTTCCATCCGCCCATTGGGATGTAGCTCATCGACTCGGTTCCACCAGCGATGATAGCGTCTGCCATACCTGCATGAATCTTTGCAGAAGCCATCGCTATGGTTTCTAGCCCTGAGCTACAGTATCGGTTTACTGTCACACCGGGCACGTCTACGGTATCTAGTCCCATGAGGGAAATCAATCGACCCACGTTGAGACCTTGCTCTGCTTCAGGCATGGCATTGCCCACGATTACGTCGTCTATTCTCGACTTGTCGAAGTTCGGCACACTGTCCATGAGGTGCTTTATCACCTGAGCGGCCAGGTCATCAGGTCGGAAGAATCGAAGCGAGCCACGGGAAGCCTTCCCAACAGCGCTTCTATATCCTGCTACTATATATGCATCCATCGTTTTGTCTTTTAGTTGCGAAGCGGTTTACCCGTCTTCAACATGTGCTGTATTCTTTCGAGTGTCTTCTTCTCACCACACAAGCTGAGGAAAGCCTCACGCTCTAGCTTGAGCAAGTAGGATTCACTAACTGTGGTAGCTTCGCTTAAGTCGCCACCAGACATTACCCACGCGAGCTTTTCGGTCATCTTCAAATCATGGTCTGAGATGTACTTTCCTTCGCGCATTTGGAATGCACCCACTTTGAACATGCCCAAAGCTTGCTGACCAAGTACTTTGATGTCGGTTCGCTCAATTGGTCTCTGATATCCTTGTTCAGCTAGAACTTGAGCTTTGCGCTTGGCATCCTGAATCTGACGATCCTTGTTCATGGAGTAGTGGTCGCGTCCTTCAACCATGAAGCCGAGGTTCATCGCTTCTTGTGCAGAGGTTGCCACTTTGGCCATGCCGATGGTGAGATAATTCTCGCGATAGGCGTTGAGCTCAACGTCGTCCTTCACATATCGATCAGACGCTCTTAAGGTGAGTTCCTTGGTTCCGCCACCACCTGGGATGACACCAACACCAAATTCGACAAGTCCCATGTAGGTTTCGGCTGCTGCCTGGACGGCATCGGCATGAAGCGTCATTTCGCATCCACCTCCGAAGGTCATTCCGTGTGGAGCAACCACTACTGGAATGTCGCTGTAGCGAACTCGCATGACGGTATCTTGAAAATGTTTGATGGCGAAGTTGAGTTCATCCCACTCTTGTTCAATAGCCATCATGAAGATCATGGCAAGGTTAGCACCGACACTGAAGTTGCCAGCTTGGTTGCCAATTACCAATCCATCGTATTCTTTTTCCGCGAGGTCGATAGCCTTGTTCATTCCGGCGAGTACGCCTCCTCCAAGTGAGTTCATCTTGGAACGGAACTCGAAGTTGATAATTCCGTCGCCCAAGTCTTGAATGGCACTTTCGCTGTTGCTCCAAATGGTTTTGGATTCGCGAATTGTGTCGAGCATGATGTAGGCAGATTGCCCCGGAATGGCTTTGTATTCTTCAGATTGAACGTCGTAGTAATACTTGGTTCCCTTTTCTGTTTTGTAGAAGGATGAAATGCCTCTCGACTTCATCGTATCCACCCAGTCGGCGTATTTCTCACCTCGGTCGGCAATGAACTTCAATCCTTTTTCAAGCCCGATAGCATCCCAGAGTTCGAATGGACCGAGTTCCCAACCGAACCCTGCTCTCATGGCTTGGTCGATGCGGAAGAGTTCATCAGAAATCTCAGGTATTCTATTGGTAACATATGCGAACAAACCGGCATAAGAGGAGCGATAGAAATCTCCAGCTTTATCTTTTGCGCTCGCTAAGAATGAGATTTTCTCTTTCAAGCCATTGATAGAACGAACTTGGTCTAGCGAAGCGAACTTAACTCTAGATTTTTCCTTGTATTGGAGACTGTCGAGATCCATGGCTAAGATTTCACTCTTACCATCTTCTCCTTTTACTTTCTTGTAGAATCCTTGCTTGGTCTTGTCGCCAAACCACTTCTTCTCCATCATTTTATCAATGAAGTCAGGAAGCTTGAAGGTGTCTCTTTTTTCATCGTCCGGACACGCCTCGTATAGCCCGTTCGCAACGTGAACTAGTGTGTCGAGACCAACAACATCTGAAGTTCTGAAAGTCGCTGACTTTGGTCGGCCCACCAATGTGCCGGTGAGTTTGTCAACTTCTTCGATGCTCATATCGAGCTTCTTCATACTGTGGAACAAGTCCATAATCCCGAAGATGCCCACCCGGTTCGCGATGAACGCTGGAGTGTCTTTGGCAAGTACTGTGGTCTTACCGAGGTAGCGGTCGCCGTAATCCATGAAGAAATCGACCACCTCTTGTGATGTTTCTTTCGTTGGGATAATCTCCAACAATCTCAAATAGCGAGGAGGGTTGAAGAAGTGAGTGCCGCAGAAGTGCTTGTTGAAGTCTTCTGAGCGACCTTTGGTCATTAAATGAATTGGAATGCCCGAGGTATTACTTGTAATTAAAGTTCCAGGGGTTCTGTGTTTTTCGACACGCTCGAAGAGCTGCTGCTTAATGTCGAGTCGCTCTACAACAACCTCGATGATCCAATCTACATCCTTGATTTTAGCAAGGTCATCATCAAAGTTTCCGGTGGTAATATGTGAGGCAAAAGCCTTGTCGTAGAGTGGTGCGGGATTGGCCTTTAAAGTGCCTTGGAAATTCTCGTTCACAATTCGGTTGCGAACTCGAGGATCTTCAAGTGATAATCCCTTGGCCTGTTCAGCGTCGTTCAGTTCTCTTGGTGGAATATCGAGTAAGAGTACCTCTATACCTTTATTGGCAAGATGACAGGCAATCCTACTTCCCATGATTCCAGAACCGAGTACGGCTGCTTTACGAATGATTCGCTTCATGGTGAAGTTCTTCGTTAAGTTGTTCTAATAAAGTGTTGACTTTGTTCATCGTTCGAAAGAATCCGTTGAGGTCGGTTTTACTCACCTTATCTCTAACGGCATTATTGAATTTCAGAACGGCATTTTTTGCGTGCTCTCGCTGTTCCATTCCAAAGGGTGTTAAGAAAATAAGAACGACGCGACCATCCTCAGGATGTGATTCGCGTCGTATTAAATTCTTATCTTCCATTACTTTCAACAAGCGAGAAAGACTTGTGGGTTCCATACCCATCTTAGGGCCTAAACTGGTGCTGGGAGTTCCATTCTCTTGGTCGACATTGAGAAGGACGTATCCAGTGGCCATGGTGGAATCGAAAGTGGCGGCAACGTCGTTATACCACCGCGCAATTCCTTGCCATGTAAATTTGATGTGGAAGTCCACAGTTTCTTCGGGGCGCATAACAAATTCTTTGCTCAAACATAACAAATTTGCGCCTTAAATCCCGTGATAATCAGGTTATTTTTAAATGAAGTTCAGGCTATTCTAGGAATAATTTCCTGAATTCATGGTCTTCCAATTCTCGAATTGCACGTCGAAATGCCTCCTGACTTGCGCCTTCTTCGGAAAGTTGAACCCCGCGATAACTGTCGAGGGGATGACTGCCACGGAGGCGACCATCGGCATCCATGATGAGGATTTCCCCAGAAAGACTTGCCTGATGCATGTTGTTTTGAACGCCAAGAGATCTACTGCTCGCCTTAACCTTCACAATTACATCCGCGTTGGCCGCATTGTTAACAAGTTCGAACCTGTTATCGAGCAAGAACTTGCGAATTGATGAGGTGATCGGCTGATTCTCCAGCTCAACATTGCCTCTGAATTCTTCAGCTTCCAAAAACACCTTCGGCGAAATGACATGTACATTGACCGTTGCCTTGGTACTAGGGTGACGAGTGATCATCAACCTAAGCAAAGGGTCGTTCGTGGCACTGCTCGCCAAAGCGACAAAGTTGATGTCCGCCTCGAGCTGCTCGTAATTGCTCTCACTTCCCGCCGGAGGTAAAGAAAAGGTGACTTTCCCCTGTTGATCGCTGACTACTTGAGTATTTCTCAAAAAACCTCCTGAGTAATAAAGGTAGACCGGGATGTTGTTCAAAGCGTGTCCGTCCGAAGTTTGAGTTTGAAAATAGTATTGAGCACTATTGTCGGCAAACCTCAAAATGTCTTGATCTCGTTTCATGGCTACCACCTGAACATTGGTCAGAACAGAGTCGATGAACGAGTATAAACTGATGGCTAAATCACCTTGTAATTCAGAAGTAGAAATGGCCTCATTGAGGTAAGGCTTAATTTCTCCTAATGCACTAAAAGCATGAGTAAGCGCTGCTTGAATCTGATGGGAATCTGAAGCCTCTTGCGCCATGCGATAGTATGACAGTGCTCTTGAGATGGCTTGTGACTTTCGTTCTGCACGGATGCGGGCATATGTAGAGCGATCAAGCTGATACATAACCCAGTAGTATCCATCCTTCTCGAAATCGTCCATCAACTCATATCCCTCTACGTTCTCGGAAGAAGTGATTTGAGTCTGTGCGCGAAACTCCTCTCTAAACCGACGGTTCATCTCCATTTGTTGGAGAAGGCTAGAAGAGGAAATCTCAACGGAAATCTCACTAGATAAATCTGACAGAGCGGCGGATTTCGCCGTCTGTAAATGACTGCCATCTGGAAGTACACGCGCTACACCAATGCCGATATATGCAAAGCTGTTTTGCGGCTTAGACTGAATCCAAGTCGGAGTTTCTTCTCTCTCCACAGCGTCTTGTTGACTCCCGCAAGAGGCGAGTAGAAGTAAGGCAAGGGCAATATTGGCAAGGCGTAGTAGCATGTTATCCTTCTAGGCTTAGGTATTTATTGTAGATGTCGTTTGCGGCTCTCTGGGCCATTTCATTGTAAATCTCACTGCGGAGCTCATCGTCCGATTGTAAAGTCTGACGAGCATCTAAGCGCTCATCAAGTCTTCTCTTATAAGAGGAGGTTCTCAAAACTCTGTCGGTGGTGCGGTCTTGCGACATCGATTCCCATTCTCCCATGTAGAGATAGCGAGTTTCACCACTGTAGGTGGAGTAGTCCACTTCATCCCTTTTGTTGATATCGATAGCATCGGTTAGGAGAATTTCTCCAGTTTCAACGCTGACGAGTTTGTACTGGAAGATGCCACTCACACGAATGTTCTGAGTAACGTCGTAGTACCAAACTTTGTCGTACACCATCACAGACTCTCTTTCACCTTCTGCGTTGGTTCTGTTGACACGTCTTCCGATATAGCCTGGTCTGCGCTCGCGTCTCAGGTTAGATCTGCGAACATCCAAACTAACAAACTCTCCAACCAGAATGGCTTTAGCTCCCACAAGTTGACCTGCTTCAGCGGCAGTCGCTGGATCACTCTGTCCTGATAAAGCGCGAATCTGT
Organism: Flavobacteriia bacterium; assembly: GCA_013373425.1. Lineage (GTDB taxonomy): Bacteria > Bacteroidota > Bacteroidia > Flavobacteriales > Schleiferiaceae > Phaeocystidibacter. Next base: position 5,823 of record JABXHW010000009.1, on the reverse strand, counting down.
TCTTCGGTCAAGCTTTCGAGCATGGTGCGATCGATAAGCTTTAGGAATGGGTCGTTTTTCTCCTGAAGGATTCTTGTAATACGACTCGATAAAAGCGCTTCAACACCGCCATACTCAGTATGATTTTCGAAGGCCATGATGCCGAGACCGAATTGGCCATTTCTCAATGAAACTTCTTTATAATGAGGACTTTCATCAAATGCACCCACCTGAGCCTCAAGGCGAATAAACGCTCGATACGCGGCTCTGTAATTGCGCTCATCGAAGAGTTCCATAGCCTCGTTGTAAAGTGGACGGCCCACTGCAATGCGAAGTAGGTTTTGAGTGTCCTTATACTCAGGGTCCAAGCTGATGATTTCGTTCAATGCTTGCTGAGCGGCAGGATAGTCCTTGTTGCCGATGGCGTTTCTTCCGTCGATGTACAGGTCTTCTAAGTATCTATCGAGAACCACTTTGTATTCATCTTCGTGCCCAACCGGACGAGCAACATCGATGTTGAACGACTTCAAGGTAGCTCTGAAATCTTCGGCTTCTTGATAATAGCGAATCGCTTCTTGATCTTCGCCACTTTCTACAGCATCAAAGAAATCGTCGTATTTCTCTAGAACTACAACCTGACCGACATCTTGCAAAGCTACTAAGGCTTCAATGTACTCGCGGTCTCTGCGCAATGCTTCGATATAATTCAATGCTGCTTCCTCGTACAAGCCGTTGGCTTCCAGCTCTTGACCGTGTTTAAATGACTTCTTAGCCGCATTACAGCTAGTCAGAAGGACTGAGAGTCCGAGGATGAAGAGGATGGAGTAAAGATTTTTCACGGTAGTATGATTTGTAGCAAATGTAGTCGGGATGTGTAAAAACAAAAGACATGCCGAACTTTTATCCTCTCCTAATGTTATCTCAATGTTAATTTAATGTAATGCAAAGTTGTTTTTAATGTGAACTTGACTTAACTTTGTAGTAACACCAATAAGGAAGAAGGATTATGAAAGCTCTACTAACATTCGCTCTAGTTGCCGTTTTCGGCCTCGCAGCACAAGCGCAAGAAGTGCGCACAACAACATACGACAACGGTCAGACTCAAACTCAATACACCATTTTCGGAGATTACGTTCAAATGGTAGCCTACCATGAGAATGGGGCCGTGAAAGAAACGGGTTCCTACCTGAACAATAAGCCGCACGGAGAGTATCACCTCTACGATGAGAACGGAGAGTTGCTCAGTGCTGGTGAATACGTTCGAGGACAAAAGCAAGGTATTTGGTTATTCCGCGCCGGCGGTGGCGAGACCTTATACAAAGTAGTATACGAGGACAATGTGCAGGTGGAAGTTGATCGATGGGTTGCAGCCGATTGAGTTCATTTCTAACAGCACTGTAAATTAGCCCCGACATTCTCGTCGGGGTTTTTTATTTCTATCAACTATATGAAGTTCATTCTAAGTCCATCAAAAAGGCAAGTTGCCAGTTCTGATTCATTCGTTCTCACCCAACCACATTTCCTATCTGAAGCGGATAAGGTCGGTCGACCGATGCAGAAGTTATCGATAAAGCAACTCGCGAATCGATTGGCTTTATCAGAAAAGTTATCCGAGGAAGTACATCAGCTTTGGCAGGCTTGGGAACCTACAGGCAAATCACCTAGTCTGGCTATGTTTCAAGGAGATGTTTATGATGGGTTGGACTTTGAAAGTCTCACTTTTGAAGAGCAATCTCGTGCTCTGGATCAATCTTTTATTGCGAGTGCGGTATATGGAATTCTCAGAGGGTCGGATGGGATCTGTCCTTATCGCCTAGATTTGAATGATAAAGTGAAAATTGGTTCATCTTCGCTCACTGCGTTTTGGAAAAAAAAGAAGGACGATTTCAATCTAGATACAGAGTTGTTAGTTGACTTAACGAGCTCAGAATACACGCCACTCATTCCAATTACAAAGAATATAGAGGTCATTCGTGTAGACTTTAAAGAGGAGAAGGCGGGTATGCTCAAGACAGTGAGTTTCTTCTCAAAAAAGGCAAGAGGACTTTATGCGAGATGGCTCATTCAATCCCAGTTGACTGACACGGAGCAGCTGACTTCTTTCAAGGAGGAAGGATATGATTTCAACGAATCTGCATCAAACGATAAACTGCTGGTCTTTTCAAGAAAAGCTTAGTGAACTAGAGTAGAGGACTTTCCCTTCCGGATTTTCGGGAAGTGGACTATCTTTGGTGAAAATACGTTATACCCCCATGCGTCATTATATCCTCACCTTACTTGTGCTTGCTTCTATCACAGCCTTTGGGCAGAGAGCATTGCGTTACCAAGAATTGAATTTTGCCATTGGTTCGATGAACTATAATGGTGAAATCTCGACTTCTTCTGATCCTAGTACTTTACTCAGAGAAATGCGAGTGTATGCAGGGATTGACTACAACTATTACTTGTCTTCAAAGTTTGGGTTAGGGGCAACCGTGGGCTACGGTAGGGTTACAGCAGATGACCTCAATCACGATTCTCCGGAAAGAGGCTTGAGCTTCAATTCAGACTTGGTTCAGATTGATGGCCAAATGATTTATCACTTCCGCAGGTTTGGTCGTCAGTTTATTACAACTCGCTCTACCATCTATCTAAAGGGTGCAGCAGGCGTAACCTGGATTCACACCAACTATCCCGATGATATCGTCTTCCCATCTAACACGACCATTTACCCAGGCACCAATTCAAGCTTTAACTTGGGAGCAGGCGCTGGCGTAAAATGGAGGGTGACTCGCTATTCTACATTCAGTGTAGAGCTCATGGGGCACTTCTTGTATTCCGACTTGATGGAAGGATTCAAAATTGGCAATGAGGAATCTTCCGCAGATGCATACGGAGGAATTCGCATAGGGTACTCGATTCTCTTCCTGTAGGAAATTCCTGCATTGTCCATCCTGTGATGGATAAATAGCTACCTTAATCGGGTAGATGCGAATGAATATGAAGGCGATTTTACTCTCTTTTTGCACAGTCTTGCTCGGGGTGAATACCTTGTTTGCGAGTGAAGAGCCTCAGGATACTTCGCTGCCCAGCGATTTATATTCAGAAATCATTGATCTCTACAATGAAGTACGGTCGACTCCTGAACTGACAATGTCGATTGTAGATTCGCTGATAGAGAACTACTACAGTATTGCCAATCCAACAGAGAAGGGTATGATGAACGAAGTAAAAGGGGATTGCTTTTACATGTTCTCGCAATACGATTCAGCTCTTTTTTACTTTTCAGAAGCTCGCATGCTGTTTGAGTCTACTCTCGATTCAGCAGCCATAGCAATCAATAGCGTATATACTGCTGAGATATATATAGAAACAGGGGTGCACGAATCTGCTGCCCTTCACTTATTCACAGCTCAAGAGTATTTCGAAGCAAAAGGTGATTCAATCGGGCTTGTAGATGTGAAATTTGCACTGTCCATTTTATACTTTGATCGCTCTGAGTTCTCTATCTCCCTTAAATATGCTGAAGAGTGCTTGAGTCTAACGCGTAATTCAGGTAATGAAGAATTTCTTCCTAGTACGTATACCCAACTGTCAAATGTTCACCTTGCCTTGGGGAATATCGATGAAGCTGAAAACTTTGCTTTGCTTGCCGTCGAGAAGAACCATGAATTTCGAACAGGCGAAATGGAGCGTGCATATGCGCTGGTTGCGCTTGCCGATGTATTCAATTCGAGGGGTAAGTATGAAGAGGCACTACCTCTGCTTGATTCGGCTTTAGTCTATGCAGAAGTGGTGGGCGATTCGTATGCTGTAATTTATGAGAAGAATTCAAGAGCTCGCAATGCTCACGGCCAAGGGCGGTTAGATGAGGCTTGGGCGCATCTCGATTCGGCTATGACACTCAGCACAGAGACGAAAGCCTTAGCAGGCTTACGGTTCTCAGTACACACGGCTATCGAATTAAGTAGGGCAGAAGGTGACTTTGAAAAAGCACTGATGTACACTGATTCATTGGATGCCATGACAATGAACCTGCTCAATGACGATTTCGAATTCATTTCACTTTCGAATGATTTCCGAAAGGAACGGGCAGAAACGAGAGAGTTGAAGCAGCAAATGCAAATCGATGATTTAACGTTGCAGCGCAATACCGCCTTGTTATTCCTCACTTTGCTAGTCGCCTTTGGAGCTGGAATTGCCTGGTTCTTTCAGTTTCGTGCAAATCAACGTGTGACTAAGATGAACGCTGCTTTGGAGGATAGAAATAAAATGATTTCTAAACAGAATGCTCGTCTGGATGAGCAGACCAAATCGCTCATCGAAAATCAACGTTTGTTGAAGAAATCGAATGCCGACAAGGACAAGCTACTCACATTGATCAGTCACGATTTGAGATCTCCCGTGGCGCAAGTGAAGAGCATTGCCGAGCTCGTTTTGAAAGGAGCAATTGAAGGAGATGAACTCATCGCATTCTTTGAACGGATCAACGAGAGTACGGATAAGTCATTGGCTAACCTCACTGAAGTTCTTGTGTGGGCGCGCTCTCAAATGGATAAAGGGATGTCATCTAACGTTGAGGCGGTAGATGCAAAAGCAGCAGTAGCGAATGCCTACCAACTGATAGAGGCGGATTACCAAGCCAAGGAAGTAGAGTTCATCTGTAAGTGTCCAGACCCTTCTCCAAAGGTGTACTGCGATGAAAGTCACCTTGGAATTATCCTTAGAAATCTATTGAGCAACGCACTCAAGTTCTCTCACCGTGGTAGCGAAGTGCACGTCCGCCTGCGAATGGACGGAGCATGGGTTCACTTCATGGTCGAGGATCGTGGTGTGGGAATGCCAGAGGAAGTGCGACAAAAGATCTTTGAGCACGGAGAACGCGTAACCGCTCACGGTACAGAAAATGAAGCCGGTACCGGCACAGGTCTGCAACTTGTCCACGAATTCACTCAGGCCAATGGTGGCATGCTAGAGATCACTAGTGAAGAAGGTGAGGGGACGAGCATTGGAGTGAGTTTTAGAAAGGCGTGATAGGGGGCTTAGGGTATTAAAGGAATTTAAAGGGCTCAGGGAAGTGAGCTAGTAATCATTCGTCGAGCTGTGTTCCCAGGTTGTGAAATCTTTCTAACATAGATTGCATCAACTCGAGTAGTTCTGCGTCTTCCTCATCTCGATATTTCTTCCACACTTCATCTAGCCCAAAAGAATTGTAGCCGAACCCATTGTCCTCTTTTATCACAGGATTGTACCCTAGGTCGATAATGACGGAGTTCCAATTAGCTCCATGGACACCCTCCTGGCAGGAGTTGCAAACGGTATCCATAGATTCAATAATTCTATTCATCAAACTGATTACTTCCTCTCTTGGCATGGAGGTGACCCGAGGAAGTTGTGTGATGTCACTCCATTCTTCCACGTCTCGAAGTATAACTTCACAATGGGGTACATCTGTATCGCAGTTCTGGTTTGGAACCGACCATTCTTTTGGATCATAGATATCCCCAAAAATGGAGATGTGGTTAGGTCGTTGATAGTTGTAAATAAGACGAAAAGTGCGAGTACGCCAATAGGTAAAAGTCGCACCGATGTATATATAATTGTTGAATGCATCTACTTCACATTCAGCTCGTTCAATAATTTTATAATTAGGTCGGCCAGACATCATAGAAGAAAATCTCTCTTCATGATCACTATCTACTAGACTCATGTACAGGACAGAATCTTCTACAGAAAATAGAAGTGAACGACTTCCAGTTAAAGCCCATTTGCCGTCGAGGGAATCTATGGATTGAGCGAAGGGTGAAAGAGAGAATAAGGAGGTAATCGCAATAAGGAGGTATTTCATGACAGCGGTTTTGGGTT
>JABXHW010000071.1 GCA_013373425.1 Flavobacteriia bacterium | reverse complement strand
CGGTGGTTCGATTCCGCCCCCGGGCACCACTTTTCAAAGCAAAATCAATTACTTACGGTTTGCTTTGCCAAGTGTATGTTCGCCTGCAATACTTAGACACAGTTAGACACTGGATCTAAGGGTTTGGATTGGCTGAGGAATCTCTCAACAGCAAGAAGACGATCAAACATCTGCGACGTGGCTTGAGCATCTACAAGACAGGTCGCTCCCCGTTCTGGCATGTGCGTATCTATGATGCTGCGAAGAAGAAGTATGTTGTCCGCAGCACTAAAGAAACGAACCGCATAGAAGCCGCAGAAGCAGCCGAAGAGATCCTTGATACTTATAAGAAAAAGCAGAACGCCGCACATGCTGTCAGTCGTGAGCGTTCGTTCGAGCACTATGCCAAGTTACTGAGCGAGATTACCAAGCAAAAGGCACGCTCCTCTCGCAACAAGTATGCGTTCAGCGACCAAGCAAAGATCCTGTTTCGTGAAGTGGACGGTCTGGTCAGTTACTTCGGCAAATATGATGTGGGCAAGATTACGCCCGGCATTGTGCGGGACTATCTCATCTTTCTTGATCAGCGTCGGGACAAGCCGCTGGCGATGTCTACCAAGTCAAAGCAATGCGGTGTGATACGACAGGTACTGATGCTGGCTCTTGAGGACGGTGTGATTGATATCATCCCGCCAATGCCGAAGATCAGAACTGTAGACAAACCTCGCGTCAGCTTCACAGACGCCGAGTATAGCTTGCTTCTTGAAACAGCACGCAAGATCGCTGATGCAGGCGAGACGCTTGTCAGAGGCGTTCCTGTGACGCGTGAGCACTACAACATCATCGTATTCGCTGTGCACTCGTTCTTACGCCCTACCGAGACAGAGCTGTTCGGTATCCGCTTCTGTGACATTGAGGTGATGAACAAAGATCCAAAGCACCTTCTGATGACTCTGACTGGCAAGACTGGGTATCGTAAGTCAGCGACTTTGCAGGCAGCTCTCGACATCTATTTGAAGCAGCGAGAGCTTCATGCTGATCGCAAAGACACTGACTATGTGTTCATGCCTGAGTATGCGAACCGAACGACCGCGGTGAACACCTACAGACGCATCTTCAATCATTTCTTACAAGAAACAGGGCTGAAGAAAGACAAGGACGGCAATGATCGCTCGCCATACTCGCTTCGCCACTATGCGCTTCAGACACGCCTCGTGAAGTCAGATGGTAAGGTGAACATCTACTGGCTTGCAGAGAACGCTGGCACAAGCGTGGAGCAGCTTGAACGCTTCTATCTGAAGAACTTGGCACCAAGTGCGGCGAAAGTCAGGAATATTCAGAGCTTTGGGGATGCGTGATGGATTTTCAGAACTGAAAAAAGTTCATTTTTTGAAAATTTTTGCACTTTTTTCGGAAAGTTTCGGTCTAGCGCGTATAAATAGTTGTATCAGATGAAGCTCAGCATGGCGCATCTGACCATATATTCGATGTTGTGAGAGATGTTAAACCTCGTGCGGAAACGCTGATGCGCAACTGTAGAACTTGATTGGACTATAGGTGTGAAGCCGTGAGTTAGAACCCGATAAGATCAATATCACCCGTCAGCAAAGACAGAAACGCTGATTGAAAATATTATCTGTCACGATGAGGGCAACGCTGACACTTGCGACCCTCGCACACATCTCAAGTCGGCTTGATGGCTGAGGTGTTGTGACCGCTGGATGAAGCTGAACATAGAGTGAGACCGACCAACCGCCACTCGCCTCGAAAAAGAGAATTGTTCAATCAAGCTGTGTTTATGCTGAGGCACCTTCACTCTTTCGGAGGGTGAAGTGTGTCTAAAATCCAGAAATCAAAAATGATCGTTTCCACATGGAAATACCATAAAGGCGCACGAGCGCAGCGAGTGATCGGCGCAGCCGATGAATTAAGGCACCTTAAGATATTCTAGATTGCTTTGTTCGCTTCGCTCACAAAGACTTCGTTGATCTCATGTTGGTTATGGTTGCCAGTAGTATGTCTTAAATCCTGATAAATATAAATAATTTACGATAAATCTAATAATCAAAGGAGTTAATCTTAATGTCTTATCCAAACGTTCTAGTGAACTTTAGAATTCCTGTTGCTCTTAAGAACGAGTTTGAAGATGCGTGTAAGCGTCTTCATATGCCTATGACGGCTCAAGCGAACCTTTTGATGCGAGAATTCGTCAATCGCCAGAAGCAATCCCGTCATGAACCAAACGAACTGAACGAACCCATCAGCTTCTATAGCGGCATGGATGATGCGCTATGATGCTCGACAACCTATACCCCCGCACAAAGAGCGATCTTGTTCGAGCAATTCAGAAAATGCCGATTAGAAAGATTGAAGTTATTGATGGCTACGTCACTACTGATGAACGTGAACTTATCAAGGCTGCTAAAGAACTGTCCCAAGGGAGTGGCGATCTTACCATTATTTTGGTGAGATCATGATGACATTTTCAGAATATTGTGAACGCGAACTCGTCCTTAAGCAAGGTGTAATAAGAGCAAGTGCGCTTAGCTCATTTGCGTCTCAGGCAAGGATGTATGGCGATAAGTCGAAACAGGCGTTTCAGAATGGCATGCAAGTTTTGGAAAAGCGTCGCTCCACCGACGACATTGAAGTTCGCTTGCAGCGTATCGAAGATTCAATCGACGCAATCTTACGTGGCTTGGCGCATCAGCGTGATCAGATTGGAAGCAATGTAGCGTTAAACTTTGTCGGGCACTCGCTCTCGAACAAAAAGCAAAATTAGAGGCACGCCGCCAATAAAAACTACAGTTGTGATGACTTGAAAGCTTTGCTCCAAGACACTCTCGTTTTGCCAAAATTTCTGAAGCCACCCGCGACCCTATTACCGTTTTCTTCGTAAAGCACCTTGAAGAAATCAGGTAGTTTGCTGGCTATATATTCATGGTCGCGCTGCGTATCCTCGAAAGTCTGCTTGTCCCAGATGTCAGATTTGACAGACTTTTTGTGAACGCTGCTGTTGTGGAACAAGAATTCGTTGCTGACCCTGTTGCCATGACCCCGTGTGAGCATTTGCAAAAGAAAATAGGTATCCTCGGCGACCTTCACGGACGTCAGATCAAGTTCTGGTAGGATATGTTTGAACTTTGGACCGTTGATCCAAAGGGCACTTCCCAATGAGCCATTGCTTCGAAACTCCGTTGATGCTGGTGGGTTTTCATCATGCCCGCAGCCACAAATTGTCACGTCTGGTTCGTCGAGCCATTTTGAATATGTCTCAAACATTGTTCTAATTTCATCAGGGGTGGCAGCCCGCTTCGATGTTGGCATGTTAGACCGACCAGTCCAGTATCGAGCGTTTCTCCGCTTGAACGTCAAATCGTCATCTAGAACGGCGTATTTAATGTCCTTCCCCGCCTCGTAGATAATTTTCCGTGTTTTCGCGATGCAGTAATAGTCGTCGAGGTTGACTGCTGACGGGAGCACCAAATATTCGGCGTCATACGAATACTTCTGGCGCTCCCACTCCTGAACGACAAAGACGACTTTCTGTTTCAGGTCGTCTGGCAGCCCGTAATAGGTAATCTGCTCGTTCACGCGATTGACAGATGGGATGAAAATTTTGTCCACAGTCACCATCTCCAGAAAGCCCAACTATGAACGAAGCCGATTTCGAGTGCTTTGAGAAGTCGATTCGAACTGAGTAGCAAATCTACATTTCAACATGAGTTGCCGTAACTCATTGAAAGGAATCGGTCCTTTGGAAATGGTTGCCAAGTCCACTCCTCCAGTCATGATGATTTCAACAAATCGTTGGAAATATAATGGGTTAGTCATGGCACTTGGCAAGCAAGCGAAGGTTCTCTCAAAGAAGCAAATTGAACAATTGCTCTGGTATGTCGGCACACTTCGCCGACCACTGCGCAATGAGGTCATCGTCATGTTGTCTGTTCGCGCAGGTCTTCGCGCGAAAGAAATTGCAGGGCTGACGTGGACAATGGTCACTGATGCAGATGGCAACATTTCTGACAACATTCATCTTACAGATAAAGCTTCAAAGGGACGTAGCGGTCGCATCATCCCTCTAAACATGAAGTTGCGGCAAAAGCTTGAAGACTTGCTGGATGAAGAGAAGCAAACCCGCGGCTTCGATTTATCATCTGCGCACGTTGTGACAACTGAGCGCGCAGCGAAGACCTCGGCTCAGTCCATCGTTAACATGTTTTCGGTTTGGTATGCAGATGTTGGGCTGATTGGCTGTTCGTCACATAGCGGTCGCCGGACCTTCATCACGAATGCCGCACGAAACATCAGCACCGTTGGCGGCTCACTGCGCGATGTCCAGATGTTGGCAGGTCATTCATCGCTGGCAATAACTCAGCGTTATATCGAAGGCGACGAGGCAGCGAGGGCGAAGATAGTCGAGATCGTCTAGCACTTCCCCAAAGAGTATTTGCTCTTCGGCAGATTTGTCGTTTCACATGTGAAATGACAAAGCCGCATGAGAACAAAGATGGACGCTTCGACTTACAAGATCCCTGGGGACAACGTGATCACCCTGTCTGACGAGCTGGCGAGAGAGATAAAGTCACGTTTTCAGAAGGACAGAGACAACCGCTTCAAGCTGTTTTTGTTGAGCTATGGCATTCGACAGAAGTATCTAGACCCCTTCACGAACGAATATCCCAAAGAGTTCCACGACTGGTATGATGCATCCGGTGTGCGGGAGCTTTTTGGGAAACTAGGCAACTTCACAAAGTATGCGTCTGCGGGTGAAGTCGTCGAATTTGTCGCTACAAAGACGCGAAAGCCAGCGGAAGAACTCGCAAAACTCCCCGTATCCCTGCGCGCACTCTATGAAGTCTCCTTAATCCTGAAACTTGATGAGGACGTGTTCAAAACGTGTCTTCGCTTCACCCCCACTCGCAAGACGCTTGATGCACCGAAGCATGAGTGGAGGACTAAAGGCACTGACCCTCTTATTCATCCTGACGTGTCATCACTTGAGCTAGCATCATGGCGCAAACGCTGGGAAAGCCCCGAGCAGAAAAAAGAAGAAGATAAATATCGGCGTACCGTAAAGTTACTTACTGTTACTGTCAGCGAAGACATTTTTTCATTTGATGCATCAGGGAAGACAGGCGTCGTAGACCTCGAGCAAGTTCAAGGTCTCTTGAACCAAATCGAAGCGCTCTTCACGAAGTCGAATGAAAAACAGTTCAAGCTTGAGACACAGATTGACAAAATTAGCGAAAAATATGTTTCAGCAAAGGAAAAGGCAGATCCCGCAAACGCCTTAAAGTCACCGAAGAAGAGTAGAGCGGACGACTACAAATGACGTTGGATGCACCGACTTCGAAAGTTACTGAAAGCGCCGCATACGACAATCTCGTTGCGGATGTTGAGAACTATGAGAAGGGTTTTCAGCCTCCAAAGCCAGACAAGACTCCTGACTTCCCATTTGAACTCAAGGTTCACATCTGGCGTGCTGGCGAAGCTCAGTTATTTGCTCGAACCATCGGTAAGAAACTCAGCAGCTCCCAAAAGAAATTCGTCTATCGGGACAGCACCAGAACCAAACCTGAGAATGCGGTCTTTGTCGAAAAGCGTGCGAACCCGATCGTCAAAAAAGCGACCCATCTTACCCGAGAAGAAGCAAAACATTGGAAAAACACGATTGAGTTTTCGCAAACGGCTTTCGTCCCATACGTAACGTTCACACTGATTTTTCAGAACATTGATCAGCTTGCTAAGTTTGCTCGTCGTGTGAAGCAGAAAATCACCCTGAACACTTCATCGATCAGCTTCCCCAAGAAACGCGACCGTGTCTGGAAATACAAGTGGGTGTCTCAATGGGACGACTGCAACCCACGATATCCTGTCTACATCGTCTCAAAGGGGCGCGCAGACTCTCGGCTCACGGCTAACACTTTTGAACGCTGCAACATCCCCTACTACGTCGCCATCGAACCACAAGACTATGACGACTATGCTTGTCTGATTGATGAAAGCAAACTTCTCGTTTTGCCATTTTCCAATCATGGCGATGGTCCTGGACGGGCAAGAAATTGGTGCTGGGATCACTCAATGAGTTTGGGTTTCAAGCGTCATTGGGTCTGCGATGATAACATCGACGGCTTCATGCGCCTTCATAATGGCAGAAGACATCCCATCGGAGACGGTGGTCTGTTTCGCGTCATTGAAGAGTTCGTCGACCGTTACAAGAATGTGCCAATTGCAGGACCACAATATCGCTTTCATGCACTTGAGAGCGAAAGCTATCCGCCTTTCGTCCTGAACACACGCATCTACTCGTGCCTTTTGATTGAAAACTCATGCAAGCATCGCTGGCGGGGTCGATATAACGAGGACACTATACTCAGCCTTGATGTGTTGAAGGATGGTGACTGCACGATGCTGTTCAACTGCTTGCTGCAAAACAAGATCGTCACTCAGGCGATGAAGGGAGGGAACACTGACGAGTTCTATGACGCTGAGGGGACTTACAACAAGTCTAGGATGCTAGAAGTAGTTCACCCAGATGTGGCGAAAGTGGTCTGGAAATACAATCGGTGGCACCATGAAGTGAACTATAAGCCATTCAAGAGCAACAGATTAGAGTTCGTCGATGGGTATACGCCAAAACGGTGCCCAACTGAAACAACGCATTTCAGTATGACCCGCATTCGAACTTAGGAGGTCATCTCTCATTGAAGACTTGGTGGTTTGTAAATCATGAGGCGATCAGACCATAGCGAAGTAAACTTAGGTCCAAAAATCGTTTTTCTCTGGCAGAACTTGAGCATATGACCATACTCAGAGGCATCATCGGTCGCCAAAGAGGCTTCGCTTCGTATGCTCACAAATATTCCCATAAACAATTTAGCCTACTTCACTCTACGAACACTGGTCAGCTCCAGCGAAACAAACGCACTTGGAAAGGACAATGATCGCCTTGAGAAACTCGCTCAACACTTAAGAAGTTCGTCGCTTCGACATAGCGAGCCGTCAAAGATTTTGGATGGCGCGATAGATGGCAGCGCTGAACTTTTCGCCTCAAGAAGCGATGATGTTAAACGAAAGTATCAGAATTTCATTGATTATCTTAAGCTCAACTTCCACGATCCCGCACGCATCCAAATTCTCTTATTTATTCTCGAAAAAATAATGCCTGCCTTGAATAACGCTGTGGAAGAAATTCCAACACATGAAGCAATGAAACTAGCGCAGAAAGAAGCAACCGAAATCCTATCCAGAGACGGAGATAGCGCCCTCGAACACATTATTAATGACTGGGATTTTGTTACTATTAAGGCTTGCCTTTCAAAAGAAAACGACATCGCATCTACCCTCAAGAAGAAAATTGAAGGAGATCTTTCAACGGCTACTAAATTAGCGTCATCGCTTAAAGATCATATTATTGTTTCTACTCTTCAAGAGTTTGAGCGACGGGCAGGTCAAAAGCGAAAAAGCCGTTCGGGCGATGACTTGCATCAGGCAGTGGCGACAATACTTCAATACTTAAAGATCAACCATGATCCAGTTCCCAGCCATATTTCCGGAGTGATAGAAGCAGATTTAAGCATCACTTATAAGGGGATGCACACCTTGATAAGCTGCAAGAGAACAGGAAGAGAGCGCGTAAAACAGGCTACCACTGACATCGCCGAACTTCAAAGAATGCGCGTTCGAAAAATGGTATGGTTCTTCACCCACTTTGATCAAAGTGATAACAGGGTGGGAGATATGGGTTCGCGAGGCAACCTATTTTATCTACCTGACAGCTCGGAATCGTATAAAAAACTTAGCTCTAACAAAAATCTCGCTCAATATGTGCTTCCAATCAGCCAAATTCGAACCACTCTACCTCAAATTGTTCGTGGTGAAATCTAGCCGACCAAATATTGTCCTTTCACTTGCTCCGCAATTCTTTGCACAACCGGCACCACGACAGAATTACCAAGCAATTTGAAGGCAACGGTTTTAGCGGATGGCAGCTTAAAACTTGGCTCTAATCCAAATAGTTTCTTGCACTCTTCAATAGAAAGAGTTCGGGGCATTTTACCAGGTTGTGGAATAAGACATTCTTTTCCGTCCTTTCCATACCTAGCAACTATGGTATTTGATGGCTTGGACACGTCCGCTAAGCTTGTTGTAAAGCCTGTGCCGCGTGATTTGTTTCTCTCGCTTCTCGCAATATGCCCAAGCCAGAGTGCTTCGCTAATGGTATAGCGCTCATCAACACTGTCACTCAATATCTTTGACAATGGCAGGGGTTGTCCTTCAAAGCTTGGGAAAACAAAGTCACCAAATTTTTGGTGGATATCCTTTCTCACACAAACCATAAAACAGCGTTGCCTACGCTGAGGAACGACTGTATCAGAGTTAACTACTTCTGAGAAAAAAACATACCCTGCGCTCTCAATCGACTCCTTAATTATTTTAAATGTTTTTCCACCGTCATGACTTCTGATATTTTTTACATTCTCCAGAAGAAGCACCTTTGGTTGCTTGATTTGCGCTATTCTTTCAATTGAGCGAAATAGCGTACCTTGCGTCTTGCATTCCAAACCATGAGGGATTCCTCTTGAGTTCCGCGCAGATACACCCGCCAAACTAAATGGCTGACAAGGAAAACCTGCCGCAAGTAAGTCGTGGCTTGGCAACAATGCACCCAGGCGATTATCTGAGACATCTTCGTTAGTAAACTTATTGATGTCTCCAAAAGGATATTCACTATGATTGGAAAAATAAGTTTGCTTGGCATTTTTTTCCCATTCAGACGAAAAGACAGCTGCTCCCCCAATGTTCTCTAGCGCCATTCTGAAACCACCAATCCCTGCAAACAAATCGATGAAGCTGAAATCTGGTTTTTTGGGTTTATCAACATGCAGCTCCTCGTAATCATCATAGATTGAGGATGGAACATCAGGATGCCTTATGCCTGCGTGAATAAACTGGGTAGTGATTGCCAAAGATTCATCAAAAAACGCTGTATCCTTGAGTGCCTGCTCAACACTCATAAGAAAAGTTTTGGCAGTCTTTGCAGTATCCCTAAGGTGTGAGACATTGGCGCTGACACGGGATGTTGAAGTCATCGGACTACCTGCGTGGTTTGTTTAACGTTCTACTCCCGCATGCGGGCTGTGAGGTTATCGATGACTACAACGAAACATGCACGTCGAACAATGGCGCAGCGCAACGTAGAGCACTGGAAAGCACAAGATGATAGTCGGCGGCAAAACGAGAGACTTGAAGAAACCTAAGAATGCTCCGAAGGTCCGCCTATCGGGAGAAAAAAGCAGCCCGCAAAATCGGCTACGGAGCGAACTGTATCGCTTTGCTCATGAGCGCCTCGACGAAGCTAGCGAACAAGGCATGCACTTTGAGGTCATCGCACTCTGCGATATGTTGATAACAGACAGGGTAGAAGCTTACTGTCAGTATCTATTGCACAACGAAGATATGCAGTTCGAAACTATGAGTGCTAACCTAGCAATTGAAGCGCTAGAGGTGGCACTGAAAGACAGTGCTACTGATGTGAAGGAGTCGGGCGAGTTGAAGGCTATGAGCAAACGCTTACGCGACTTTGCCAATGCTCGGAACACATGCTTGCACTCGTTCATCCTCGTCAAGAACGCCGCGAAAGACGTTTCTCTTGCTGAAAGAATAGCCTTTCTCGAAGAGACGGCGGAAGAAGGGTATGTTCTGGTTAGAGAGATCGATGCGTTTGTTCGCGCTAGGATCAACTTATAAGCCGATGAAATTTTCGACCTTTGACGGCGACCTGTCTCAACTCTGGCACAGGAGAACTGAGTCTAGATTGGGCTAGACCGTAAGAGTCATTTTAACACTCCAAACTTGTTAGACAAAAGTTTTGATAATTTGCGATAACGCATTGTTTTTACTACATGTCGGAGTATTGAAAATCCTCGTGTCGGTGGTTCGATTCCGCCCCCGGGCACCATTCATCCAACATAGCG
>JABXHW010000047.1 GCA_013373425.1 Flavobacteriia bacterium | reverse complement strand
TGATGATGCGGGTTCGATTCCCGCTGCCCGCTCCAAGTATTTCTACTTTCCAAAAATCCCTAAACCTATAATAAAACGCTTTAATGCGTGTTTTTGCATATCTAGCATTTGTGAATTTATTGTGTATTCGTTCACGTTAATTTGTAGGTGCCTAAAGTAGTAACGTATGGCAAATAGCATTTAAAGAATTGTATTGCTATAAAGCCCAATTTCCATACAAACCATTATCTATTCGTGGTTGCTATTCATATCTTCAAATAACCCTTCAACTTGAACCTTATTTTCAACTAAAACCTGTTGTATTTTAAGCAATTCTATCCATCGTTCGTACTAACGAAGTGCTATTGGTGTATCCCGAATTACACACATCTAAAATGAGCTGTGTGGAAATTCGCACAGTATTTGTGTGGAAATATTTAAAAAACCAATAAAAAACAATTAGATACGATTAAATTAAAGAGTGGCACGACCCCTGCAATGTAAAGAACGAACACATTTTCGTTTAAAGAACAGAGGTCACTATGTCTAGTATTTCTACTACACAAGATAAGCAATGGTCGATGCCCAATCCCGGGTTATTTGTCGCCATTATCGTCGCCGCAATCATTTTGTTAGTACCGTTCGGAGGTGAAGAGCTTCCTGTAGCAGGTAAACATATGATCGCAATTTTAGCTTTCGCCGTTATTGTCTGGGTTAGTGAAGCGATGGATTATACAGTCAGTGCTGTTGTCATTTCGGTATTGATTGTAATCCTCATAGGTTTTGCTCCAAATATGGCTAATCCGGAAGTCATGTTAGGTACCAGAAAAGCATTGGGTATGGCTATATCTGGATTTTCAAGCTCTGTAGTCGCGTTGGTGACATCTGCGATGTTTATCGCGGCAGCTATGACAATTACAGGTTTGGATAGACGTATTGCGCTATTCACCATGTCCAAAGTAGGTACAAGCAGTAAAAGTATTTTGGTTGGTGCGATCGCCGTAACTATCGTACTTAGCTTAGTGGTACCTAGTGCAACAGCACGTACTGCCTGTGTTGTTCCAATTATGTTAGGTGTTATTGCTGCTTTTAATGTGGACAAGCGTTCACGTCTAGCGGCTTCAATGATGATTGTGATTGCGCAGTCAACCAGTATCTGGAACGTAGGTATTCAGACCGCAGCTGCACAGAACTTACTTTCTATGGGCTTTATTAGCAAAGCGATGGGTCCAGAGCATGTACTTGGTTGGACGGATTGGTTAATTGCAGGTGCTCCATGGAGTATCAGTATGTCAGTAGTTCTGTACTTTGTAACTCGCAAAGTAATGCCGCCTGAAGTAGAAAATATTGAAGGTGGTGCAGAAGCCATTAAAAAATCTCTTTCTGAACTGGGTCCTATGACAGGTAAAGAAAAACGTTTGATCGGTATTTCTCTGATGCTATTGAGCGTATGGGCAACTGGCGGGAAATTACACAGCGTAGATACTACTTCTGCAACCCTGATCGGTTTAGCTCTTATGTTGGCGCCGGGAATTGGGATTATGGAGTGGAAAGAAGTCGAAAAGCGCGTTCAGTGGGGCACTTTGTTGATGTTTGGTGTAGGTATTAGTCTTGGTACCACATTGCTAGATACTCAAGCTGCACCTTGGCTTGCAAATTTCGTAGTAGATTGGTTTGGTTTAGAATCTCTTAATTCTTTTGCTATCTTCGCTGTCTTAGCTGCATTTTTGATTCTTATTCACCTTGGCTTTGCTAGTGCGACAGCATTGTGTGCAGCTTTATTGCCGATTCTGATTAGCCTACTAGTAAGCTTACCAGAAAGTTCAGGCGTAAACGCTGCAGGTATGACAGTTCTGCTCGCCTTCACTGTTAGTTTTGGTTTCATACTACCGATTAATGCTCCGCAAAACATGGTGTGTATGGGTACAGATACCTTCACTCCTCGTCAGTTTACCCGCATTGGTTTGATATTGACGGTTATTGGTTACTTGATGCTGCTCTTATTTGCAGCAACTTGGTGGAGCTATCTAGGTCTTATCTAACAGGGGAAAAAAAGCAGATGAAAGTTTCAATAGAAAAAATTAGATGGTTGGCTGCAGGTCTGTTAGAGATGAATGGTTGTCCTTCAGATATTGCTCAGAATGTAGCGGAACATATGGTGGAAGCCGATAGAAACGGCTATAGCAGTCACGGTGTTTCGTTGTTACCTAAATATATTGGCAATATGCATGAGGGAGAGGTTACCGCTGTTGCTCGACCAGAACTGCTTGCTGAAAGCAGTGGTATGATGCGTTTTCATGCTCGCAATGCTTTTGGTCAACACGCTGCTAAGGTAGCTATGCGTGCGGCAATCGAAAAGACCAAATCAGAAGGCTATTGTTTGATGACGTTGTGCCATGCGCATCACTTAGGTCGGTTAGGGCATTATGGTCAGATGGCTACAGATGAAGGGCTAAGCCTATTTGCTGTCAGCAACGTTACAGGTCGTCCTGCTGTCGTGGCTCCATGTGGTGGTGCTGAGGCTCGACTAACCACTAACCCGTTTTGTTTTGCTTGGCCGATGAATTCTGGGCATCCGCCGTTGTTGGTCGATTTCGCTACAAGTAGTATCGCAATCAACAAAGCGCGTGTTATGGCACAACAAGGGCAGAGCGTACCACTAGGTACTGTAATTGATGCGCAAGGCAATCCAAGCGAAGACCCAGGGGTACTTTTTTCTGAGGCTGCTGGTGCTTTATTGCCTTTCGGTGGGCATAAAGGGTTTGGTATGGCGCTAATGATTGAGCTAATGGCAGGTATACTGTCTGGCGGCGATACTATCGCTCAAGATCACAGTGCTAACGGATCAGCTCACAATCATTTGTTTACTTTATTGATTGACCCGAGCAAGTTTGGTGATGTGCACCAGACTCAAGGGAAAGTAAATGAATTTGTTGAATATTTACTAGGAACTAAACCACAAGCTGGTGTTGATCATGTGATTTACCCAGGTATGCCGGAAGCGAAGCAGCGCGCAGCACATAGCGAAAGCATTACTGTAAGCTCAGAGTTTTGGCAATGGATTACTGAAAACTATTCTAGAAAAGGAGTAGATCTTCAGGAGCCAGAGATGGCTGAAGCTTAAGGTTTGTAAGACCTTTAAAGAGCCAGTAACTAGGTTACTGGCTCTTTTTTTATGCTTTTATTTAATGCTTAACATATTGATTTGTTTTGTTTATTCAACGTTGACTGTACGAATGATTGTTTCCTTTGTTGTACGGGAGATGTCAGGGCAATCAAGTAATCATAGAAAATTCTACAGAGTAAGTGATGTTTGAAGTGATGGAAGATGAACTATGGGAAGAGGGGATTACCACTTAAGTCATAGTTATAAGAGTTAGAACAATGAGTGCAATTGATGGATACGAGTCTATTTTCGAATAAAAGTAACGTGTTCGCGATGGGGGTTGAGAATGATTTTATGTATTGCCTTAAATAAACGAAACCATAGGCTCGATAATTAATACTGGAATACAGTAAGCGATATTGAATACTGACAGCAGACTCTGCTGCCAGTCATTCAATAGCATTAAGTTGGGTTATCACATTGTTAGCAATGGAAGGAGTTATTTTGGTTTATCGGAACCGTTTAACAAGCGGATTCTGAATCCCTAAAAGCCTGTGGATTTATTTGGTGCTTATTGATTTTATCGTATAGCGTTTTACGAGGCAGTATGAGCTGCCTTGCTGTCAGGCTTACTTGTCCGCCTGTCTGACGTAGCATATCTTCAATTAATTTTTTCTCGAAAGCATCAATGCAAGCAGCCAAACCACACTCTTCCTGAATAGGGAACGATACAGACTCTGACTGAGAGGATCGTAGTAGTCCCAGAACAAAGCGTTCGGCGGTATGTTTGAGTTCGCGAACATTCCCGGGCCAACTCATGGACTGTAACCACGCAATGAAGGATGGTGATATTTCCGGCATCGGCTGTTGAAATTTCTGTGCAGCTTGGCTTGCGAACCAGTAAAATAGCTCAGGTATATCTTCGAGTCGTTCACGTAACGGTGGTATGCGAACGGTTGCCACGTTTAAACGATAGTAGAGATCGAGTCGAAAATCTCCTTGTTTGCTAAGCTCCAGCAGATCGACTTTTGTTGCGGCGACTACACGGCAATTAATCGGAACAAGTTTATTTGTACCAAGTCGCTCGATTTGTCGTTCTTGCAGTACCCGCAGCAATTTGGCTTGCATGCCCATTTCCATACCTTCAATTTCGTCTAGAAACAGCGTGCCACCATTGGCATACTCTACCTTGCCAACACGTCGTTTTGTTGCACCAGTAAACGCGCCTTGTTCGTGCCCAAATAGTTCACTTTCAAATAAAGTCTCCGGTAGACCTGCGCAGTTCAGTGCTACAAAATTGCCTTGATTGTTGTTGCTCCAGTGGTGAAGAGCTCTAGCCACTACTTCTTTACCGCTGCCGGTTTCTCCGTGGATTAATACATCTACACCTGTGCTAGCAATATGTGTCAGTGTATTTCGAAGTTCATTCATCGCTGGGCTGCGACCAATTAACAAAGGCCCCTCATCCTTTATTGCTGCTCTTCTAAGTTGTCGGTTTTCTATCACAAGGCGTCTTTTTTCAACTGCGCGATTCACCATTTCGAGCAATTTTTCGGAACTACATGGTTTTTCTATAAAGTCATAGGCACCTTTACGCATTGCTTTAACGGCCATCTCTACATCACCATGACCTGTTATCAATATAACTGGCAAATCGCTATCCCACTCTTGGGCTCTCGCTAGGAGTTCTAGACCGGACATTCCGGGAAGACGGACGTCGGTGATAACAATGGCATGTTCTTCTTTTTCTATTGCCTCTAACCCTTGTTCTGCATTTGGTAATGCAATAACTTGATATCCTGCTAGCATCATTGCCTGTTTACAGGCAAAGCGCACAATATCGCTGTCTTCAATATAAATGACTTTTATATCAGGAAGATGTTGATTCATCTTGGCCCCTCAATTTATCCCAGGTAAGTGTAAACATAGTACCGCCGTCAGGGTGATTATCGGCGGAGATTG
The DNA here is from genome assembly GCA_013373425.1 of Flavobacteriia bacterium. Taxonomy (GTDB): domain Bacteria; phylum Bacteroidota; class Bacteroidia; order Flavobacteriales; family Schleiferiaceae; genus Phaeocystidibacter. Next base: position 8,799 of record JABXHW010000047.1, on the reverse strand, counting down.
TTCCGTTTGAGTTGTTCACTATTTCACAGACAATCGCCAACCCGAGCCCCATTCCTCGGCGTTTGGTGGTAAAAAACGAATCAAACATGCGACTTTGAACTTCTGACGATATACCAGCCCCAGTATCTTTAATGGTGACAGTTATTTTTTTGTCATCTTCGCGGACAGTAATATCCAGACGTTTTATGGGTTGATCTTCCATTGCATCGACCGCGTTAATGATTAGGTTGCTGAAAATTTGCTCCAGACCTACGGAGTCACAGTTCACTATCAACGAGGAAGATGAAACGTTAATACGGCGTTCAACGCAGTTTCTTTCAAGGTTATGGTTTAGTAGCGCCAGCGAATTGTAGATCGCTTTAATTATATTAGCTGCGTTACCTTTAGGTACTTTATTACGACTGACGAATGACTTCATTTCTGAAATATTGTGACTCATTCGCTCAATCACGGAAGTAATATAGTTAAGGTTTTGGTCTACTTCACTATACATATTGAGATCAAGCATTTTGCGTGCGTTATCAGTTAGAGCATGAATGGCTGCTAAGGGTTGGTTTTGTTCGTGAGCAATTTCCGTGACCATTTGCCCAAGTGCAGCTAACTTATTAGATTCTGCTAGTTCGCTGCGAATATGTTGTAAGGAACGTTCTGCGGCCATTCTATCTTTCATTTCATTAAGCCGATATTGATCGACTTTTCTCAGTGCTCGCGTTCTGCTGGTAACTTCTCGCTCAAGATAGTCGTTATTTTTCTTCAAAACATTCTGAGCATGTACTCGCATTCGAAGATATTTAAATAGCATTAATAAAAACAGGTAGATAAAGAGTATAACTGAAGCGACAACACCAATTGAAATATAAACTTCTTGCATTGAAGATACGGAGGCTACCTTCCAATTATATTCTGGAATTGTAATGTATTGCCGATAATTTCTAGGGAATAAACAGCTTTGGGTTTTGCTAGTGTTAAATAATTTAATTCCCAAGAATTCATAGCATGTATAATTTTCCACTAGTTCCATAGCGTTGCTATTATATTGTTTGGTTTTTTCAATTGTTTCTAAAACAGGGGAGGTCAGCTTATTCATTGACTTGAGGCGCCAGTTGGGATTAACACTCAAAAAGATAATCCCATGTTCATCGGCAACAAATATCTTATCCGGACCTTCAGACCATGCTTTTTCAATATCATTGAGGCTGATCTTAATCACCATGACACCAATGATTTTCCCTTCATTTTCAATTCGAGATGAAAGAAAAAAACCGGGTTGTAATGTCGTGCTACCGATACCGTAAAACTTTCCTAACTGTCCTTTCATCGCTTGAGTATAGTAAGGGCGAAAGCTATAGTCCTCCGAGATATAACTTTGTTCTTCGTTCCAATTACTAGAAGCTATCGCTTTTCCTTGTGGATCTAAAATAAAAAGTGCAGTTGTGCGTAGTTCTTTATTGAACTCTTCAAGGTGTAAGTTTAAGGCTTTCAACGAATCTGGGTCTGAGGCAACAAGATTAGTATGAATTAAACGGTCCTGAGAAAGCAAAAATGGTAAATGGTTATATTGCTCAATAGTAGAATGTAAGGTTGCGTTATACATTTCTAAGCGCATTTTTTCTGCACTTGTAAATGTAAAGACAAAAAATCGTAAGAACAAAACGCCAGCGAAAACAATGAACAAAAATAACAATATTTCAAAAATTATAAAATTTCTTTTATCTCTAAACAGGATTAAATTTAATATCATTATTCTTCGCCTCGAAACTTGTGGTTATAACAATTTTGAAGCTTCTATAAGAATTACCCTACGATAAATGTAGCAAAGTATTACAGTGGTAAATCTATGGACTAAAATGCAATTACTCCAAAATTTTAATTCTCTACTAGTAGCAAATTCCATAGAAATATTGTTCTAACTTAAATTTATTTTCAATTTATTTACATAAATGTAAAAATTAATAAATATATTTCATGCAGTAATTTTTCTAAGCAGAGGTGGACAATATAACCATAGTACGCACCAAACGAATAGAGTAATGATTTTGGTGATATCACAATCATTGAACTTTAAGTAAATTCTGACTAATTTCATACAATATAGAGAGAACGGGAATCAAATTTTTAACAGATTAATAAAGACAAACACATTAAGATTCTCTTTCTTTCTTTCTTTCTTTCTTCTTGTTTTGACACCTTCTATTTTCTTTATCTTGAAATGATGGCGGTTTCCCCTTTTCCGAAGACTTTTTAGGACAAGTTTGCATAGGCGATGTGAATTTGTGAGCAGCCAATTGCTGACGTAATAAACAAATCCAGAGCGATTACTAATCTGTCGATGCCTTAAATGTTCATCGGAATGAAAGAGAGATATTTGGAAATTAAAAATTTGAATGAAGCTGTGTGTATATCCGCTCAGGTGCGGATTTCGTGTCACTTTCGTCGCCGTGTTTATTGAATGGGATAAAAAATAAATTCATATATATCAAGCAGATACGATAATATTTTTTTTGGCACAAATGCTGCTATATAAAATGCGTTACTAACTCTCCCCCTACAAAAATAAAGGAGACACAATGGAACCATCATCTCTATTTAACGCAGAAAACTTAAGTTTTCTTGATGAGCAATACCGTCAGTGGCTTGAATCTCCAGAACAGCTTTCAGAAGACTGGCAGCAACTATTTACACAAACAGAAGGTGTTATTTTTGAACAAGGCGCAGCAGAAGGTAATGTATCTTCCTCTGTTGTGAAAAAGCAAATTGCGGTTACTTTACTCACAAAAATGATTCGTGACAAAGGTCACCATAATGCACAAATAGATCCGCTTGGCTTACAAGTTGTCAAACCGTTACAACAACTGAATTTGCAAGAGTGGGGGCTGGAAACAGCTGACTTGCAGCAGAATTTTTACGTTCCTTTTGCTGGTCAACAAGTCAATATGCCTCTGAATCAGATTCTTTCTCTGTATCAGCAAGCTTGGTGTGGTAGTACTGGCTATGAAGTGACGCACTTGGAAGATGATCAAGAGGTTGATTGGTTGCTAAAGCGAATAGAGCAAGCTTCTCCCGCTGATTTTAAGCAAGACCAAAAACTTACCCATTTAGAACATTTAACTCGAGCTGAAACTTTAGAGCGTTACTTACATACTCGCTTTGTAGGACAGAAACGATTTTCTTTGGAAGGTGGTGAGAGCACTATCCCAGGGATTCATGCATTGATTGATCAATTAAGCAAGCATGGAGCCGAAGAGTTGGTGATCGGTATGGCGCACCGTGGTCGTTTGAATGTTCTAGTCAATGTGTTGGGCAAATCTCCAGCTCTACTATGTGAAGAATTTGAGGGCAAACAACCGAAGGCTCCAGGTTCAGGTGATGTTAAATATCACCTTGGATATTCGAGAAACATTGATACCCCACACGGTAGCATGCATCTTTCACTGACATGTAACCCGTCACACCTTGAGATTGTCAATCCGGTGGTTCAGGGACAAGTTCGCGCTCGTCAAGATAATCGTGGTGACATTGCCCGCGAGCAAGTAGCTTCGCTATTGATTCATGGTGACTCTGCACTAGGTGGTTTAGGTGTAAACCAAACAACCTTCGCTCTTGCAGAAACTCGCGGCTACAGTACAGGTGGTACGATTCACCTCGTCATCAATAACCAAGTTGGTTTCACAACTTCTCATCCGCAAGATATGCGCTCAACGCGTTATTGTACAGATGTTGCGAAAGGGGCTGGTATGCCGGTACTGCATGTTAACGGTAATGACGTTGAAGCAGTTTGTAATGCAATGGCGTTAGCGGCGGATTGGAGACAGACTTTCCATAAAGACATCATCATTGACTTAGTATGTTTCCGTAAACATGGTCATAACGAGAGTGACGAACCACGTCTGACTCAGCCACAGATGTATAAAGCTGTCGATAACCATCCAGGTGTACGCAGTCTTTACGCGGACAAACTGGTTCAACAACAAGTTCTGACATCAGAGCAGTCGTCTGAAATGGTTGAGTCAACCCGACAATGGTTGGATAGCCCTGCTTCAGAAAGCGCGCCGAAATCCGCTACCCATCGCTGGAGCAACGACTGGAGCGTCTTCGACCAGACTAATTGGTGCCCAATTTCTGGTACTCAAATTACTCGTGAACGTATTGCAAAACTAGGCGATGTGTTATCTACCGCACCTGATGGATTTACGGTCCACCCAACTGTGAAACGCCAGTTAGCTCAACGCAAAGCGATGTCTCTTGGTGAACAGCCTGTTGATTGGGGTATGGCAGAAGCACTGGCATGGGGATCTTTGGTGGAAGACGGGCACCCAGTTCGCCTTTCTGGTGAAGATGCTGGCCGTGGTACGTTTAGTCACCGACATGCAGTATTGCACGACCAACAAAAACAAGAACGCTACATACCGCTGCAAAATATCAGTCCTAGTCAGGAAACGTTTGAGGTCATCGACTCTGTGCTGAACGAAGAGGCGATATTAGCGTTGGAATATGGTTATTCGATTAGTTCTCCAAAAGCGTTAACTATCTGGGAAGCTCAGTTTGGTGATTTCGCGAATGGTGCCCAAATTGCTATCGACCAATTCATCTGTTCAGGTGAAACCAAATGGCAACGTTTTAGCGGCTTAACTGTGATGCTACCTCATGGTTATGACGGTCAGGGCCCTGAGCACTCATCTGCACGTCCAGAACGTTGGCTACAGTTGTGTGCGGAAAACAATATGCAAGTGGTCATGCCTAGTGAATCTAGCCAGATGTTCCATTTGTTACGTGGTCAAGTCACACGTTCAACACGTAAGCCATTGATTATTATGATGAGCAAGCGTCTGTTGCGAGCTAAAGCAGCAATGAGCGACCTGACTCGTTTCACTGACAACACATTCCTACCAGTGATTGCTGATCCGTTAAACCAGCCTGCGAACCAAATCGAGCAAGCCATTGTTTGTTCGGGGCAAGTTTACTATGACGCAGTGGCAGAACGTCAGAAACGTGGATTGGAAGACAGAGTAGCAATTATCCGTCTTGAACAACTTTATCCGTTCCCAGCAGAAGAGCTTTCATCTCAGTTGGAACAGTTAACTAATTGTAAACACTTAGTATGGCTACAGGAAGAGCCGGAAAACCAAGGCGCGTGGCGTCAGATTCATCATAATCTTGTTTCTATCACGGAAGGGAGAAACTGGAGTTATGCAGGCCGTCCAGCTGCTGCTGCACCAGCAACCGGTTATGGCTCTGTACATCGTCAAGAACTAGAAAATCTACTTGACGAAGCGTTTGCTTCGATTTCATAGGCTCAGTAGATAACAAATTACCTCAGGAAAATAATTATGATTGAAATTAAAGCCCCACAACTCCCAGAATCCGTTTCGGAAGGTATCTTGGCTCGCTGGTGTAAGCAGCCAGGAGAAGCGGTAAAGCGCGATGAAGTCATAGCTGAACTTGAAACTGACAAAGTTATCCTTGAAATTCCAGCGCCACAAGACGGTGTGTTGAATGAGCTCATCTGTCAGGAAGAAGATACAGTAGTATCTGAACAGCTGTTAGCTTACATAGTGCCTCAGAGTGCTGCTGCAGTTGAAGCTCCGGCAGCAGCTCCTGCTGAAGCTGCGGCGCCAGCTTCTGCTCCGGTGATGCCTGCAGCAAGTCAGGAAGGGTTACGTCAGGGCATCTCTATGGATCAAGTTACTGGTAGTGGTAATGGCGGTCGAGTTCTAAAAGAAGATGTAGTACGTGCAGCTGAAGCGCAAAAAGCGCCGGTACAAACCCCTGAACCTGTTGTAACTAAAGCACCAGCGACTCCTATCATTTCTGGCTCTCGTGAAGAGCGTCGTGAGCCGATGTCGAGACTACGTGCTCGTGTTGCTGAGCGTTTGCTTGAGTCGCAGCGTGAAAACGCCATTTTGACTACGTTCAACGAAGTGAACATGCAGCCAGTAATGGATTTACGTAAACGTTGGAAAGACGACTTTGCTGCAAAACACGATGTAAAACTTGGCTTTATGTCGTTCTTTGTAAAAGCAGCAACGAGTGCATTGCGTGAATTCCCAATTCTTAACGCTAGTGTTGATGGTAAAGATATCATTTGGCACGACTACTGCGATATCGGTATTGCGGTAAGTAGCCCTCGCGGCCTTGTTGTACCTGCACTACGTAATGCTGAACAAATGTCAATTAAGGAAATTGAAAGCCAAATCGCTGAGTATGCAATTCAGGCGCGTAATGGCAAATTGCCTCTTGAAGCCCTACAAGGCGGTACTTTCTCTATCACTAACGGAGGTACGTTCGGCTCAATGATGTCTACTCCGATCATCAACCCACCACAATCAGCCATTTTGGGTATGCACGCTATCACTCCACGTGCTGTTGTAGAAGACGGAAATATTGTTATTCGTCCAATGATGTACCTGGCACTGAGCTACGACCACCGAATCATCGACGGTCAGGAAGCAGTACAAGCACTGGTGCACATTCGCCGCTTGTTGGAATCGCCTGAGCGCTTTTTACTAGATATTTAAAAGGAACCATTATGAGTACACTTTTTGATGTTGCCGTTATTGGCGCGGGACCAGGTGGATATGTTGCAGCTATTCGAGCTGCACAGCTTGGACTAAAGGTCGCTTGTATCGATGATTTCTCAAATTCTGAAGGGGAACCATCTCCTGGCGGCACATGCTTAAATGTAGGCTGTATACCGTCTAAAGCTCTACTTCAGTCATCTGAGTTGTATCACGCGTTACAACACGAAGGCACTGAGCACGGAATCAGTGTTAGTGGTGCGAAGCTGGATGTACCAGCAATGATTTCACGAAAAAATGCCATTGTGAATCGACTAACTCAGGGCATTCGCATGCTATTTGATCGCAATAGCATCACGTTCGTTCATGGTCGAGCTACGCCAGTACTCTGCCAAGATGGAGTTTGGCAACTTTCGGTTGCTCAATCAAAAGATACGCAAACCTTACAAGCGCGTAACGTTGTAATGGCGATGGGTTCTAGACCACGAGCGTTGCCAGGCGTCGAAGTCGACAATGTCGATATTCTCGACAATGCAGGCGCATTAGCGCTTGAAAGCTGTCCTAAGCGTCTTGGCGTAATTGGCGCTGGTGTGATTGGTTTGGAACTGGGATCTGTTTGGCAGCGCTTAGGTTCAGAAGTCACATTGCTAGAAGCTGCGGACTCTTTCCTGCCAGGGCTTGAGAAACGAGCATCAACTGAGGTTCGTAAAGCACTGACAGATAGCGGCCTGACCATGGAGTTTGGCGTCAAGATTCAGCGTGTTGAAAAACGCAGTAAGGACATCGTTCTTCATTGGGAACAAGCTGGTGTAGAGCATAAAACTACCGTTGACAAACTGATTGTTGCTATCGGGCGAGTGCCTAACAGTGATGATCTTGACGTCGAAGCTCTAGGTATCACTAAAGATGATCGCGGTGTGATCGTTGTCGATGAGTTATGCCGCACAGGACAACCTGGTTTGTGGGCAATTGGTGACTTGGTTCGCGGTCCAATGTTGGCACACAAAGCAATGCATGAAGGCATTCAAGTCGCAGAATCGATTGCTGGACAACCAGTTCATCCTGTTGATTTGAACGCAATACCTTCGGTTATTTACACCGACCCAGAAGTTGCTTGGGTAGGGGTCACTCAACCAGGTGCGGGCGTTAAAAAAGGCAGCGCACCTTTTGGTGGCAATGGTCGTGCATTAGCGCTAGGCAGAGATGGTGGGCGTTGTACTTTGTTCGTCCGTGAAGACAACGACAGACTGGTTGGTGCGACAATTATCGGTCCACAAGCATCAGAACTAATTAACGAAGTTACGATGTCAATGGCATTCCAAGCTTCGGCAGAAGATATTTCACTCACTATGCACGCGCATCCTTCTTTAAGCGAAGTATTGCACGAAGCCGCTTTAGCGGCAGATAAACGCGCCATCCACGGCTAAAATCTTATTCACAGGAGAAATAAGTAATGAATATTCATGAGTATCAGGCTAAACAGCTGTTTGCCGAATTTGGACTGCCTGTATCTGAAGGTTATGCATGCGATACTGCACAAGAAGCTTTTGAAGCTGCTAAGCGTATCACGGGTAAAAAAGTTGCTAAGTGTCAGGTTCACGCTGGTGGCCGTGGTAAAGCGGGCGGCGTAGAGCTTCACGACACAAGTGAAGGCGTAAAAGAATTCGCTCAAAAATGGCTAGGTAAAAACCTAGTAACTTACCAAACAGACGCAAATGGTCAGCCAGTTTCAAAGATTTTGGTTGAAACCGCAACTGACATCGCTAATGAACTATACCTTGGCGCAGTCGTAGACCGAGCAACTCGTAAGATTGTTTTCATGGCATCAACTGAAGGTGGTGTGGAAATTGAAAAAGTTGCTGAAGAAACGCCAGAGTTAATCCACAAAGCTGCAATTGATCCACTCGTAGGTCCACAAGCTTACCAAGGTCGTGAACTTGCATTCAAACTGGGTCTTGAAGGTAACCAAATCAAGCAATTCGTGAAGATCTTTATGGGTCTTGGCGAAATGTTCTCTCAATATGATTTGGCACTGCTTGAGATTAACCCGCTTGTCATTACTACTGAAGGCAACCTATTGTGCTTAGACGGTAAAATTAACATCGACTCAAACGCAATGTACCGTCAGCCTAAGCTACGTGAAATGCACGATCCTTCGCAAGAAGACGAGCGTGAAGCGCACGCAGCTCAGTGGGAACTGAACTACGTAGCACTGGATGGTGACGTTGGCTGTATGGTTAACGGTGCTGGTCTAGCAATGGGTACAATGGACATTGTTAACCTA
>JABXHW010000034.1 GCA_013373425.1 Flavobacteriia bacterium | reverse complement strand
TGTGGCGAAATTGGTAGACGCACTAGACTTAGGATCTAGCGCCGCGAGGCGTGGGGGTTCGAGTCCCTTCACCCGCACTAATAGACTCGAGAAAGACCTGACGTGAAAGCGTTGGGTCTTTTTTTATGGGTTGGTGAGCTAGTAACTTGGTGAGCTGGTTGGGCGAGATATCCTGTATCCTAAAAGCTCCATCAAACCTCCAAATTTCAGCTCCCGAGCCTCCAAGTGTCCAAGTGCCCAGCTATCCAGTCCTCCAGCACCAGCTCACCAGGTCACCAGCTTACCAGCTCACCAGAATATAATCTTTCCCTATCTTATCTCTCCATAATTTCATCTTACCCCTTCATAAATTCAACCATGAAAAAACTCCTCCTGCTTGCAGCACTTATGCTCGGATTCGCCGCTCATGCGGAGTACGGAATTACGATATACGAAGCAAAGTTTCACTCGCCGAAAGGAGATTTCATAGGATACTTTAAGGCGGATGGTATTTCATATCAGAACTTGAGAAACCCCGGCGCACTCGACTATCCCATACACTATAATGACCACGTGTACTACTACAAGGAACTGGTTATTTACGCCTATACCGGAAGTCCATACCAAGAGACGCCTCAGATTGACACCAACTACATTCTGATCGACCGAGATTCCATGAGTGTTCAGGATGTTGACTCCATTTCTATCATCAAGACCATACAATGGTCATATCTGTGGGGAAGCTACATACTGTATGACACTAAGGCGGGAGAATCGGATTGGCTAAAAAGAGTAGCACCACAATCAACTCATATTTGGTTTGAGCTATGTGAGTACATTATCAATATTCATGAAGACACTCCTCAAACCAGAGAATTTGTGGTGCGAATTGAAGAGTTGTCCAGAAACTTAGAAGAAGTTCGAGCTCGAATTGATCAGGATTTGGAGCATGGATATACCGAAGACAAAGATTTACTTGGCGACTACTATGAGAAAGTGGAGAATGAAACCCAGGAGGAGCTCAACGTACTTTTTAAAGCATACAAGGGATCTAAAATTGTCGTTATCTCCTTCTGCACCTGTTAGTTGAGCACCCTTTTACAACAAAAAAAGGCGACCTGGTGGGGTCGCCTTTTCGCCCCGACAAGTCGGAGCTACAGAACGGTTGAAGACAATGCCACGAAGCTAAATGCAACGTGTAAAGGCTAGATTAAGTGAGTGTCAATTAAAACATTCATTCTCCCTGCAGCTTGTTAAGGATGACGACATTTTCGATTTCTGTACCTTACCCTAACCTTCATCAACAAACTATAGGACATGAAACTTCTAATCCTTCTCAACTTCATTTCCATTTCCTGTTTAGCTCAAATCAATGGAATCTACGTGAGTGATGCAGGAAACTTCAACAAACCACCATGGCACGTTCTCAGATATTACGAAGATGGTTCTGAGTCCCAGATTTACATCAATGAGTTTCTCAATTGGCCGCAAGACATTCTTTTTCTTGAAGGTGATCAGGAGGTCATGATCTCCAACTTGGGAAGTGGTTGTATCAACATTTACGACATCAATAATGGTCGCTTCCTACGCGAATTCGCCTGTGGAATTGGCGGTCCCACTCGTATGGCGGTCGGACCAGATGGCTTTCTTTATGTACTCCAATGGACAGGCCCTGGCAAAGTGCTCCGCTATGATTACGAAGGCCGGTTAATCGATGAATTTACGAGCATTCCCGTCCCACAAGCCATCGGCATCGCCTGGGATGATGAGGACAACCTGTATGTAAGCTCCTATAGTCAGGATAAGGTCTACAAGTTCGATACTGCCGGCACTTTCCTCCATAACTTCATCGATTCCAACTTAGCAGGCCCTACCAATATTTGGTTTGATGAAGATGGGGATCTATTGGTTTCCGATTATGACGGTACGGCTGTGAAACGCTTTGATGAGGACGGCGTGTACTTGGGCGATTTCCTAGAGGGACTTTCAAAGTCTGAAGGCTATCTTCAATTGGAAAACGGTGACTACCTCATTGGAAATGGCGCTACCTCCTCCATTAGAAGGTTTTCAGCCGATGGCACTCCACTAGGTGATTTCAACTTGGAGGGAAATGTTGAATTATTCAACCCAAACGCCATTGCAATCCGCGAAGAGTACAACCACAATATGCTGTACGACCAATCTACGGGTCAGCTGTTTGTAGCCTATTCAATGCCCGATTTGAAAGAACTACACATACTTGGTCCCTTATCCAATCAAGTAGAATCGCTCACACTGCATAACTCAGCTGGTGAGGTGCTCTGGCAGAAAGACTTTTCGCCTAGCGTCGAAATCAATGAGTTGCCCGCAGGGACTTACTACATTACCTGCAAACTGGAATCGGGTAACACCTCCACCTACAGATTCACAAGAACAAACCCAAACCCCTATCAACGCTAGTGTTTCTTCAATTCAACACTCCTTCATTACCTTAGAGCCAAACGCCCTATTGCATGTCGAACTTCACTGAGCGATTCGAAAACACCTTTCGTCGGCTTCTTCCAAGCCCTTTGGCCATTGCTTTCATTCTCACAGCCATCGCTTTTCTCTGTGCCATTGTGTTCACCAAGCCTGAAGCAGTCTCTATTGGAGGATATGCCATTGACTTGGGATTGATATGGAAAGACGGACTCTGGCAAAGCGGTCTGCTCGCCTTTACCGTTCAAATGATGTTGATCTTAGTTTTAGGTCACATCTTGGCACTGTCTCCATTTGTCACCAAGTTAATCGACAAGCTGGTGGGTGGATTGAAGAATGGCACTCAAGCGGCGGTTGTCGTTGGAATAGCAACGATGATGGTTGCCCTATTCAATTGGGGTCTTGGGTTGATTTTCGGGGCGATATTCGCTCGAAAAGTGGCAGAAATGGCCCATCGAAAGAATATGGCAATCTCCTACCCCCTCATCGGTGCGGCAGGATATTCTGGATTGATGGTGTGGCATGGAGGCTTATCCGGAAGTGCACCCATTAAAGCCAATCAAGAGGGCCACATTGCAGAATTACTCCCCGCACTCCCTAGTGAAATCACCCACAGAGTATCAATGCAAGACACGGTATTTAGTTCGATGAATGCCTTCGCAACCGTAGCGATTCTCACGGCGGTTGGACTTACACTTTGGATCCTAAGTAAACGCGTGAAAACTGCCGTACCGGCATCCTTTGCTCGAAACGTACACACCGAAATGGAAAGTGGAACTGCTATTGGTGCTGAGAAAATCGACAGAAGCAATTGGCTGGGTATTGGACTAGGAATAATATTCATCCTACTCTCCATATATTCTGCAGTTACCGCCACTCAGTTCTTTGATGTCATCACACCTGATTATATCAACTTCCTCTTCCTGGGTCTTGCCCTCCTCTTCCATAGATCGTTGGTCAGTTTTGGAAAGGCCTTAGATGAGGCCATAAGTGGTGCATCGGGAATACTAATTCAATTCCCCTTGTACTTCGGAATTATGGCCTTAGTTCGAGATTCTGGATTGTTAGATCAGATTGCCAATACCATGATTGCCCACTCTACGGAGACGAGTCTACCTATCACTACCTTCTTCTCTGCCGGCTTAGTAAACATCTTCGTCCCTTCTGGTGGTGGACAATGGGCCATACAAGGTCCGCTCATTCTTCAAGCTGCAACCGATCTTCATCTGTCCTTTGGAAAAGCTATAATGGCTCTCGCATACGGAGATCAAATCACCAATATGCTTCAACCTTTCTGGGCGTTACCACTATTGGCTATTACTAAACTGAAGGCACGAGATATACTTCCCTACACGCTCATTCTCATGCTCGTGGGGATTGTTGCTTACGTTACGACTTTGCTGATTTTCTAATCTAGGTTAAAGGTCACGCCAAACCCTGTAGGACCGACATAAGATTCGGCCACATGCTCTTCAAGCCAAGGATTATCCCAGCGATGATCTGCTTGGAAATAGTAGAAGCCCAAATCAAAAGCGAGAAGAAAAGCACCTTGCAAAATGATGGACTTGCCGAAACCCACCGAACGTTCGTTGATGGTTTCACGGGTGTTCCCATAGTACATGAGTCCTGCTCCACCGGCTACATACAACACATCCAGTCCTGCGTTGATGAGCAAGATGTTCTCGATATCCGTTTGCTCCGCTAAAGTCTCAGCAAGGGTCAAACCCACACCTTCACCCAGTGAGAAATAGCCATATCCAGCTATCCCGGCATTGACAACATTCCACATGACGTTCATCTGATGGAAGTACCGCGTCTCACCCGTGGTTTGCTGCATTAAAAATCCGCTGGTAACCATGTTTCCAACAGCCCATGAACCGAGCACCAACATACCATTTTGGGTAAGATCCACTCTATCCATATTGAATGAATCCAACTCTTGCTGAGTTTGCCCCAATGCGATAAAAGTTATCGCGAACAATACGAGTGTTAATGTATATCGATAGCGTTTCATCTCCATTACAACGACTTAAGACAGAATGTGTTCACCGGAGAGCTCCACCTCCATATCCTTCCAGGCACCCAGCTGCTCGATAAACTTACTTCTCTCAATGTTCTCTGCACCAAATCTTTTGAGGTGTTCAGTTTCTTGTTGACAATCGATAAAGCGAATGCCCTTAGACTTGAGCCATTGTACACCTTTAATGAATGCGAACTTTGAGGCGTTGGCTTTCGTAGCAAACATCGATTCTCCAAAAAAGACAGCGCCCTGTTGAACGCCGTAAAAGCCTCCAACCAGTTCGTCGTTCTCCCAAGATTCAAAGCTGTGAACCTTCCCCAAGCGATGCCACTTTGAATAGACTTCTCTCATCTCATCGAGAATCCAAGTGCCGTCTTGATCTTTTCGAGGAACGCCCGCACACGCAGAAATTACATCATCGAAACAGCGGTTGACAGTCACTTTAAAAACATCTTGATTGAGCAATGGGCGCATACTCTTCTGAATCTTCAAGTTCTCTGGGTAGAGTACCAACCTCGGATCTGGACTCCACCAAAGCACGGGTTGCTCCTCGGAATACCAAGGGAAAATTCCTTTTGAATAGGCTTCTTCTAATCTGTCAATGGTGAGCACTCCTCCCACTGCCACGAGACCTTCTGCATCCGCATGTGTGACAGGAGGTAATGGCTGATTTTCGCTATGAATCCATGTCCATTTCACGAAGATCGAACATCCAATGCGTCTCTGAGGGTATTTCCCAGCGTCATGAAGCTCAATACAAGAATCATGATGCACAAGCCGGGGAGTAAAGAAAGATGTGCCTCTCCCGTGATGATGTAAGCGTAATGATCACGGATAATTCCACCCCAAGACGGTGTCGGTGGTTGTGCGCCTATCCCCAAAAAGCTCAATCCACTTTCCATCAAAATAGCAGAAGCGAAGTTGGCCGCGCTGATCACAATTACAGGTGCCCAAGCGTTGGGAAGAATGTGCTTCCAGATGATTCGGCGAGATGAATAACCCAATACTTTGGCCGCTTCTACGAACTCCATGTTTCTGAGACTCATCACTTGGCCACGCACCACACGTGCTACCTCTACCCACATGGTTAATCCAACGGCAACAAACACTTGCCAAAAGCCCTTGCCAAGTACGAATGTAAGCGCGATGACCATAAGTAATGTAGGCACCGACCAAACGACATTCACCAACCACATCACTATTCTATCCGTTCGGCCTCCAAAGTAACCGGCTGCCGCACCAAGTGGAATACCAATGAGTAATGAGATAATCACACTGATAAAACCCACGGCAATGGAAACTCTGCCGCCGAGTACTAGCCTAGAAAGCAAGTCTCTTCCGTATTTATCGGTTCCTAAAAAATAAGTTCTCGACTCAATGGAAAACTCGCCATAATGAGTTGTCAATTCTCCAAGCTCCGCACCAAATCCGAGAAATTCGCGGTACTCAACTCCTACGGTATCTAGAACTTCGAATTCCGTCTCACGCAGAAGTCCAGGTTCACTAGGATGATAAACCTCAAACGTGACATCGTTGGTGTCGAATTCAGCCAGTATCACTTCGCGGTAAGGACTGGGCTCTCCTTCGAACCAGCGTTCGATAAATCCAACCTCTTCATTCGATGATGATTTGGGGATCAACAGTACATCCACCTCGGTACCCATCGGCGCATTGGCAAGCGCTAGGTGCATGGTATTAGCAGATGGAGAGGGGTCAGGAACAATGAGATATCCCAATATCGCTATTAGAATAAACAGCGATATCAGGATAGTAGATACACGCCCAAGAGGGTTCTTGAGAACTTTGCCCAGGCGTGAAGGTTTCATCGCAAATCTTGCATGATATATGTGGCCTCACGGAGGTATAAGTCGTGGCTCAAGTTGCGATACCAACGGCTATACTCCTCTTCTTTTGCTGTATCTGATTCAAACAATGTCAAGTGGCTTGGCAAAGGATGAATGGAAAGACTGTCGTTCACACGAGTGAGTCGCTTCCACTGCTGAGCTTCTTCATCACGCGCTTGTTCAGAAGCACGGTAGGTATCCCAATTCAGACTAAATGCAGTTTCCTCTTGTTGATCGGCCAACCATGAAGCGTATTCTATAATACGGTTGTACTTCGAGCTCGTATCAATTCTAGCCTGAGCGCTTGCCTGGACACGGGCCCAAGTAGATTCGCTGTACTGAGGAGAACGCGAGTAATTCGTTGCTGGAATTTCATCCACCTCCAAGGCCGTTTCATATTCCTTCTCTCCCCAATCGATGCTCATATATGAGTGCGGCAACACTACATCAGGATGTACACCTTGAAGTTGAGTAGTTTCACCGTTGATGCGGTAGAACTTTTGGGTAGTGATCTTGATGGCGCCAAATGGTCCCTGGTCATCGAATCTTGCACCGAGAACACGACCGATGTCGTATACGTTCTGAACCGTGCCTTTACCATGTGTGCTCGATGAACCTACAACCACTCCTCTACCGTAGTCTTGAATAGCTGCTGCAACGATTTCACTCGCGGAAGCTGAGCTTTCGTTTACCATCACTACAAGCGGACCATCATATGCAGTTCCACTCACACGATCGGAGTAGGTCACTGTTTCGTTTCTCGGGTTTTTCACCTGAACAACAGGTCCGCGATCGATAAACAATCCAACGATATCGATGGCTTCTTGGAGCGATCCACCGCCGTTATTTCTCATGTCAAAGATGATTCCTTCAACGCCTTCAGACTTTAGCTTTTCAATCTCTATGCGCACATCTTCCGAGCAGTTTCTATTCTGATCATCGAAGAAATCAACATAGAATTTCGGGAGTCGGATGTAGCCCATTTTGTGCTCGTCGCCTAAGACTACACTTCTAGCAAATGTTGCCTCGAGTTCTACGATATCACGCTCAATGGAGATTTCCATCGTAGTGCCGTCTTTCTTTTTCACGGTAAGTGTTACCACTGTGCCTTTAGGACCGCGAATCATGTCCACCACGCGATTGAGACTCATCCCAACTACGTCGATCGCTTCTTCGCCTTCTTGTGCCACTTTCATGATCTTGTCTCCCTCCTCAAGATCGCCTTGACGCCATGAGGCGCTACCTGTTACGATAGAAGCCACTGTAACATACTCGCCTCTCGGACTCAGCTGCGCGCCAATCCCCTCGAGTTGCCCAGTCATTTGAATCTCAAAATTCTCTTGCTGGCGAGGTGGGTAATACTGCGTGTGTGGATCAAATTGAAGCGTGAAGGCATTCATGTATGTGCCAAACCACTCCACTCGCTCCATGTCGTTTAGGTTCTTAAACCACTCGTTGTGTACTTCGAGTTCGCTTTCTCTCGCTCTAGCTTCTGACTCTTCAAAATTGAACGGATTCTCTTCGTCGGCATTCTCCATGTCGGAATAGATGCGACCGAGAACTCTAAATTTGAGTTGTTGTCTCCAACGATTCTTCAATCCCTCTTCATCCGTCCAGCTCATCTTGTCCGGGTCCGATTCGAAATCTTCGTCTACAGTAAAATCAAATGGCTCGGCCAAGAGTTCCTTGTAGTAAGATTCAGCTTGTTCGAATCGGCTTTTCATGATGCTGTAAGATTCATCAAAAAAGGCCGAGTTACCTGTTGAGAACTGATCGTCGAGTTGCGTTTTGTACTGAGATAGGAGGTCTATGTCACCTTCGGTAAAGAATCGCTTACCTGCATCAATTTGATCGATGAAAGTGGTAAACACCTCTGCCGAAAGCTGGTCATCTATGTTTTTGGGGTGATAATGTGCACCCGCCAATACATCGTTCACCACTCGCATAACGAGTTGATCCTTGTTGTCATCGCCGCTTTGAAGAATGCCAAAGCTCAATACTGCGAGGAGGGTCCCTCCTGCAAGAGCAAACAATCCCGTACGTGCGGCTCCTCTCTTCATTTTATCCAAATTCATATGGGTGTGAAGGTAATGTTTATCCATGGGCCATCCGAATGGATAGCCGTGTTCAAGATAGCTTCAGTAGAGTTGGCTTGAACAAATTACTGAAATAACGCTTAAACATAGACGTTTGTTGAGCATCAAACTGACTATAACAAGGTATTAACGAATCGTTAAGGCGTTCGGATTTTAAACAAATGACGCATCTTTGTGCTATCAACAACAACACTAAAACCCAATCATGAACCAATTTCTGAGATTGGCGATGATATTCTTCATCGGCACTCCGCTTTTCGCGCAAGAAACGATAACGATTAGCGGAACGATATCAGATAAAACAAACGGGGAAACGCTCATTGGTGCCGCCGTTTATGATATCAATAGTCAGAGTAGCTCCGTGACCAACCCCTATGGCTTCTACTCCTTAAAGGTCCCAGCCCGTCCCACCAAGATTTATATTTCCGCTTTTGGATTCCGAAATGACACCATAGAGATTTCGGGTTCACGTGATCGTCAGCTCGACATCAATCTAGTACCGAGTTCTCAAACGATTGATGAAGTGGTCATTTCAGAAACACGTGAAAACGACAATATCACGAATACAGAAATCTCCGTAGCTCGACTCACCGCTTCGGAAATTCAACGTGTTCCTCAGCTCTTAGGTGAGGCGGATGTGATTCGAACGCTTACACTGCTCCCAGGCATTACGACCGTTGGCGAAGGTGCAAGTGGATTCAACGTTAGAGGCGGTAACACCGACCAAAACCTCATTCTTTTGGATGAAGCTCCTGTATTCAACAGCTCCCACCTCTTCGGCTTTTTCTCTGTTTTTAATGCCGACGCCATCAAGGATGTGAAGCTCTTCAAAGGTGGAATTCCGAGTCAGTATGGCGGTCGATTAAGCTCCGTACTGGATGTTCGACAAAAGGAAGGTAACACACAGGAGTTCGCCGGGAACGGTGGATTGGGATTGCTCTCTAGTCGACTCACTTTGGAAGGTCCGATTATCAAGGATGAAATGTCCTTCATGGTAGCAGGTCGACGTTCGTACCTGGACATATTCCTTCCTCTAAGCCCCGATCCGACCATTCAGAATACCACTTTGTATTTCTACGATCTGAACGCAAAAGTGAACTACAAGATCAACAATCGCCAACGCATCTATGCATCGGCGTATTTCGGAAGAGATGTACTTGGCCTTTCTGAACTATTCAATTTTGGATGGGGTAATGTCACCACCACTGTTAGATGGAATAACATCCTATCTGACGAGCTCTTTTTAAATGTGTCAACGGTCTATTCAGACTACACGTACAACATTGGAACCCCGGAAGACCAAGCGGCGAACTTCAACTTGGACAGCCGTATTCGAAACAACATTTTGAACGCTAACCTCACTTGGTTTGCCAACACTCGTCACGAGTTAAACTTCGGTGTGAATGGCACGAACTACATCTTTGATCCAGGCAAGATTACGGGTGTGGTGGAAACAGAACTCGCTTCAGAATACGCCACTGAATTGGCCGCTTATGTCTCGGATGAATGGTCAATTACAGAGAACTTAACCCTTCTAGCCGGACTGCGCTATTCGGGAATCATGAACTACGGACCTAGAACCGTTAACGAGTACGACCCAAATGCAGGGATTCTTGATGACACAACCGTTATCGGACAAACGGAATATGGCTCGGGTGAAATTGTGGCTTCTTACTTTGATTTGAACGGTCTCGAACCAAGACTTGCGATGAACTACACTTTGAGTCCATCCCAATCGATCAAGGCGAGCTACAACCGAACACGACAGTATATCCACCTTATTAGCAACACGACAAGTGCAACGCCTGTTGATATTTGGAGACCTTCCGGGAAATTCATTCAACCCGCTACTGCCGACCAAGTTGCGTTGGGCTACTTCCAAAACTTGTTCGACAATCAGGTGAAAATATCCGTAGAAGCCTATTACAAGTGGTTTAGCAATTTGGTGGATTACAAGGATGGCGCTGACTTAATCTTCGAAGAGAATATTGAAAAGGAGCTCCTTACCGGCGACGGACGAGCGTACGGGTTAGAGTTGATGATTGAGAAGAAGTCAGGTTGGTTCACAGGCTGGATTAGCTACACGCTTGCTCGTTCAGAACGTCGCGTTCAAGGTGAATTACGAGCTACCCAAATCAATGGCGGTGAGTGGTATCCTGCAAACTTCGACAAGCCTCACGACTTGACGATTGTCCTCAATGCGCAGATCAATGACGATTGGAACATCGGTGCAAACTTCGCTTATCAGACGGGTCGCCCTGTAACTTACCCCGATGCACTGAGTGAATTTCAAGGGGTGTACTACCCTGTTTATTCGAATCGAAATGGCGCTCGAATCCCTCACTATCACCGTCTAGATCTAAGTGCTACTTATACCTTTGCAAAAGCCCGCTACTGGGAACAGAGCTTGTCTTTTGGAGTTTACAATCTTTACGGAAGGAACAACCCATACAGCATTTTCTTCCGTCAAGATATGGACACCGGCCAACCACAAGCGGTACAACTCAGCATCTTCGCCGCCCCCATTCCATTTGTCACCTACAACTTCAACTTCTAAGTCATGAAAAAGCTGATATTATTCGGACTCCTCGGACTAGGCCTCATTTCATGTGAACAGGTGATTGACCTCGACTTGCCTGAGACGCCATCGCAAATCATCATCAATGGTCGAGTAACTGACACCGTCCCTGTTCAAGTACAGGTATTGGCCAGTGCCGATTATAACAACGGATCTGTACCTGGAATCTCTGGGGCAAAAGTGCTTCTCTACGAGAACGGTATCCGTGTAGACTCCCTACTTGAGTCCGATACTTTGCCTGGATATTACTATGGGACTTTCACAGGTTTCGTAGGAGGCAACTATCACATCGATGTTGAAGTCTTTGATGGCAATCCATTGATCGCCGCTGGCAACTGGGTATCGAAGCGTGAGTTGTTAAAGAGATGTCCGCCTATTGATTCGTTCTATTCAGAATTCCGTCCAGAAGACATACTTCAAGATGAAGGATACTATGTAGCTGCACACTTCAAGGAGCCGCAAGGGAGAGGAGATTACTACCGAATCCGCGCTTGGAGAAACGACAGTTTGCAGAACATGCCACAAGACCTGACCTTCTTTGAAGATGAGTTCAGCGACGGATTAAATTTCGGTACTCCACCCGTTCCAGCACTCACCATAGATGGTCCACGCCCAGTTGGGACTACTTATAAACTGGAGCTCGGAAGCATTACTGAAGCAGGATTTGATTACCTGGCTATTTTACAGCAGCAGACCGTTCAGGTCGGTAGTATTTTCGATCCACCTCCTGCATCGATTATTGGCAATATTCACGTAAAAGGAGATCAATCCGATGTAGCTCTAGGATTCTTTAGTGCTACTAAGCTACAGTTCGCTGAAGCAGTGATTGTCGAATAATTACCTTTACGCAAAGAACAAACTAGCACTATGAGGGTAACTCAGTGGGCACACGATTGGTTAGCGGAGCAAGGATTTACTGATCTGTGGATTAACATTTTGACTTTGGCTATTGATATCATAGCCATACTGATCATCAGTTTTATTGCCGATTATATTGCGCGTAGGATCTTGCTGAGTGTAGCACAAAGGCTGGTGCTCAAAACCAAGGCCACTTGGGATGATTACCTTCTTGAGCACAAAGTCTTCCGCAATTTAGCGCACTTGGTGCCTGCTGTCATTGTTCTGCTCAGCATTCCCCTCATCTTCCGCGATCACGAAGAGGTTGTTGGTCCCTTGGTGAAAGCAGCCAAGATTTACATCACTATCCTCGCTGCAGCCGGCCTCAACCGCTTGTTCCGCGCCTTGATGAAGTATGTAGAGGAGGAAGCTTCCTTTAAGGGCAAGCCGTACAAGACAATCTTGCAAGTGCTGCAAGTATTGAATGTATTCGCTGCTGTGATGGTAGGTGTTTCCGTTCTCACTGGAACAAAGCTTGGGGCAATTCTCGGCGCATTTGCAGGAGCCACAGCCATCTTGATTTTGATCTTCCAAGACACCATCAACGGACTGTTGGCCAACTTCCAAATCACCATGTACGACCTGGTTGAAAAGGGAGATTGGATCACATTTGAACGCTATGGAGTAGATGGCGATGTAGTGAGCATCGACCTGACCACGGTTAAGGTTAGAAACTGGGACAACACCATCAGCTCCATCCCTGCGAAGGCATTCGTTTCAGATTCATTCGTCAATTGGCGAGGAATGAAGAATGCGAACATGCGTCGTATCAAACGCAATATTCTTATCGACATCAACAGCATTGCGCTGTGTGATGAAGAGATGCTCGAGCGCTTCGGCAAGATTAAGTTTGTGAAGGAGTATGTTGAATCGCGCCAGACGGAAATCGACAAGTACAACGACGAGCACGGATTCGACAAAGGTGCAGCGAGTATCAATGGTCGACATCAAACGAACATTGGTATCTACCGTGCCTACATCAAGAATTATCTGGCGAATCATCCAAAGGTTTCCAAGAAGGAGGACGCGACCATGATGGTTCGTCAACTTCAGCCTACTGCACAAGGTGTTCCTTTGGAAGTGTACTGCTTCAGTGCGGATATCGTTTGGGAGAACTACGAAGCAATTCAGTCGGATATCTTTGACCACCTTTACGCAGCTACGGAGTTCTTTGGACTAAGACTCTACCAGCAGGTATCGGGACGTGATGTTCACGATTCGCTTTCCGCAGGGAAGTCCAAGTAACGACCTTTCCACTTTACTTTTACGAAGGGTACTAGAATCGCAATGAGACTGGTATAAAGTGGGTAAATCACAGATAGCAAGACAATCGCGCTATCCGGGATGTCCCTGTCGTACCCGCGATTGTACACAGCTACGAGGAGACTGTCTACTATAGCCTTCCCAGCCCAATAGATCACTACCCATTTCAGGATGGAAGGCAATAGGATGGCTGAGATAATTCCAGCCGGCACGAGCACATTCGCTAACCCGATAAAGTACGTTGTGAAAATGGCCTTTGGGTCTTTATATCCACTACTCTTTCCTGCCCAGCGGATTCGTTGACGAACGAGTGCACTCCACGACTGCTGAGCAGTTGTTTCAACCCCTCCGAGTGCTTTCTCTGGAATCGGAATCACGCCGTTCGGATATCGCTCAAGCACCGATTGAAGGAGAAACACATCGTCACCACTAGAGCGATTCTCGTTTCCGGAATATCCACCTACTTCCATGAAGGCGCTTTTCCTAAAAGCCAAATTTGCACCGTTACACATAACGGCCCAGCCTTGTCGGGTGAGGGCTCGTCCACTTCCTACCAAGCTGAGCACATCAATGGCTTCCCACATAGCTCTGGATCCAACTTTCTCAAACGGGACGTGTACAGATCCACACACCATTTGGATGTGAGAGTTTGAAAATGGCTGTAGCATGAGAGCCGGCCAATGCGCTTGAGGCCGAATATCTGCATCAACGGTGAGAATAACTTCGTGCTTTGCTCGATCAATGCCACATCTAAGAGCTGCTTTCTTTCCGTTTTGATTGGAGGAAAGCACAACTAATCTCGAATCTGAAATGGATTGCGCCATCTCCAAACTATTGTCGTCTGACCCATCGTTTATGACAATCAATTCATCGCCACTTCCCAAAGCATCAAGTACAGCAATGATGGTTGCCTTCAGCCCACTGGCCTCATTTCGGAATGGGAGCAAGACGGATACTGGCGGCAAAGGTGATTCATCGCTCAGTCTCACGGCTTTGGAAAACCCACGGTAGAGAAACCATCCAAAGACGGTGTATGCTATTAGAGGCAGGATTAGAAACACGGTGAAAAATAGCCAAAAAAGCCTAGGTTTGTGGCATGGCGTCCAAGGAGAAAATCATTTTAGGCATCGACCCAGGAACTACAGTGATGGGGTATGGCGTCATCCGACAAGTGGGGAAGAATGCCACATTAATTGCCTTCGACTATGTGAAGTTCAACACGAAAGACGACCATTACACTCGCCTCGAGCAGATCTTCTCCAGCACGAAAGAGATCATCGAGACCTACCTTCCAGATGAGATGGCTCTTGAGGCGCCCTTCTTCGGAAAGAATGTGCAGTCCATGCTCAAACTTGGACGTGCCCAAGGGGTTGTTATGGCAGCTGGCCTATCTCGTCAGATTCCCGTAGTTGAATACTCTCCAAAACGCGTGAAGCAAAGCATTACCGGCGACGGTAACGCTAGTAAAGAAAAAGTCGCTGGCATGCTGAAGAGCATTTACGGTTTCAAAGAGATTCCGAAGCTATTGGATGCAACCGATGGCTTAGCCGTTGCAACTTGTCACCACTACTCTGCCACGAGCATACTCGGCGCTAAGAAATCGTACAGCGGTTGGGACGCGTTTTTGAAGGATAATCCGGGGAGGAAGAGGTAGGAATGGTACTAAGTACTGGGTACAAACTTAACGAGATACCAATACTAAATACTTGATACTGCTGGATACTCGAAACCCATGACGCGTATCCTGTTACATGGAACTCGTTACTCGTTGCCCGTCAGGGAACGGAGACCGGCGATTATAGTCCTGCTTGAATATCCTTAACGGTCTGCTCCCACTCTTCATCTGTAAACGACATTCGGTCGTTAGCAAAATTGAGGTCGCGCTCGGAGTCGATGGGAATGAGATGAACATGCGCGTGAGGCACTTCGAGGCCTAGTACGGCAACACCTATGCGCTTACAAGGGATCGACTTTTCCATAGCCTGACCCACTTTATAGGCCAAATCCATCACCTTAGTGTAGGTGTCGTGCGGTAAGTCGAAAAGTTTGTCCACTTCCTGCTTAGGAACAATGAGGGTATGCCCTCTTTTGAGGGGACGAATATCGAGAAAGGCGATAGCATCTTCCGTCTCTGCCACTTTGTGACAAGGGATTTCGCCGCTGATGATTTTGGTAAAGATGCTCGCCATGAGGTTTATCTTGAGATATCGATTACCTCGAATTTAAGCGTTCCACTTGGAACTTGAACTTCAGCTACATCTCCTACACTCTTTCCAAGGAGGCCCTTTCCAATCGGAGAAGTGACAGAAATCTTGCCTGTTTTGAGGTCGGCTTCCTTCTCACTGACCAAGGTATAGGTCATCTCCATTCCATTCTGGAGGTTCTTAATCTTCACTTTTGAAAGTACGAGAGCTTTAGAAGTATCGAGCTGAGATTCGTCGATGATACGCGCATTGGAAAGTTCTTGTTCCAATTTGGCGATCTTCATTTCGAGAAGACCTTGCGCTTCTTTCGCAGCGTCATATTCGGCGTTCTCTGACAAATCTCCCTTATCGCGTGCTTCTGCGATCTGCTGAGAAATTTTTGGTCTCTCAATACTCTTCATTTGATCGAGTTCGTCACGAAGCTTCTTAAGGCCTTCAGGAGTATAGTATGATAAATTTGACATGTTCGTTCTGTAGTAGTGTTCAAAAGAAAATGAGACCATCAAATGGCCTCATTTCTTTGCAAATATACAATTTCGTTGTGTAATCGTAGATATCTTCTACAGACTTAACGAGTTATATTAGAGTGAGATAGTACCTCCGAAAGTGTGGATACCACCGAAGTTATTGGTCAACTGATAAGCGTAGTCCAACTTGAAGTTCGTTGAGCTTCCCAGTGGAGCATTCACAGAGAATCCAGCAGTTGGACCTGCCAATGCGGAGGTAGATCTTCCGTCAGCGCGGTTATCGTCAATACGGTATCCAGCGCGAACTGCGAACCAATCCCTCCAACCGTATTCAGCACCGAGCAAGTAGTTATCCTTTTCGAACGCATTCGACGCGAACATCCCGGTGAAGGTGATGCGGTGAACGTCTCTTACAATGTGCCAATCGTAACCAACACCAATTGCGAGCTGCGTAGGAAGTTCGAACTCAGCAGAACGAGAGCTAAAGCTCTGCGCGTATCCACCTTGTGGTACTGGAAGAGCAAGATCCAAACCGTCACCCGTATAACCGAATGAAGGACCTACGTTCTTCAAGGTAACTCCGAAGTGGTAATCACCTTCATGGTACTGCACACCTGCGTCGATTGCTACACCAGCAGCATTCAAGTTAGAGATGTTCGAGTTGTATACCTTGATATTTACACCACCGTAAATGTTGGTGGTAAACATCTGAGAGTAACCCAATGCAAAAGCTAATGCCGAAGGTGAAATTGTACCTGCACCTCCTTCTGGAAGATCTTCAGTAGTTACATCCCACTCACCGTAGTCGAACGACTGAACAGATATGCTCAATACGCCCACGTCGCTTACGCGTTGTGCCAAGGCTCCACTGTTTACAGAGATGTCTGCGCCCACGAGCCATTGTGTATTGGCAAATCCAACTTCAGTTTTCTCGGTGAAGGCCAAACCAGCGATGTTCATGAATGTTGACTCCAAGCCGCGCACCGTGGAGATGCTTGAGCTCGCCAATCCAGAGCTACCCGCCCATGGGTTGATCAACAATTCATTTGCACCGGCCGAACCAGCACGCTGAGGGTTGCCGGCAAAGGCCGCGGTAGATGCTACCGCGACTGCCAACATTGTGCTATATATCGTCTTTCTCATAGTCTAGTATCTATGCTTTAAACCTTTCTTAGAATGCGTTCAAGTCAACAGGACGCAATGCTCCGTACCACTTGAGGATGTGCTCACCAATTCCTGGAGCGTCCACGTGAATGATGTAAACACCACTCGCGATAGGCACACCGTAATCGTTAGTCAAGTCCCAAGTCAACCAAGTAGAGCTGTTGTTCTTATTGATTTGACGAATCATAGTACCATTCGCTGAGAAGATACTGATTGTCGCAACCTGCGGAAGGTTTGTAATCTTCACTGTGCTTTCGAGCTGTGAAGTTTCGTACGCACTTCTCGCATAGTATGGGTTAGGAACCACTCGAATGTTTTCCAATTCGTTCTCTGCAATCGTCAAGTTGTTCTTGTCTGTAGCAAAGTTGGTTGTGCTGAACTCATACAATGGGTTACCACCGTTCTGCGGAGTAGTATTCGCAGGTTGGTAAGTGTCGTATGGGCGGTTCATTCGGATGCGAGTGCGAACCTCAGAAGGCATATTCGTGTATGGATCCATATCGTGGAACGATGGAGTCACCAATGGAATATTCGCGTACATAACACCTTTGAATACTTCACGCTTGTTAAGCGGAGTGTTCAAGTTGTTCAAGTAACTGTACATCGGGTTTGCTGTTGGATCATCTCCTTTGTAAGAGATATCATTTGGCGTAATACCGCGAATCACAGATGGCGCGAATACGTAGAGGTAATGCTGACCACCGAAGCGGAAACCACCAGTAATGTTATCACCTGGACTTACCGCAACTGTAGAAGTAGGGTTCCAAAGCATATCGTTACCGCGGTCTGCAACCATCCAGCTGTTCTCACCAAAGGCCATGTTCAATCTCTGACCAGTTTCAAGGTCGATTGCATAACCTGGGAAGTAACTCCAGCCTCGTACAGATGCGTCGCGAACGAGCTGTCCGTTGTTCAAGCTCCAACCGTCAGCCTGGCGAAGAGTAAGCTTCTCAGCTCCACCTTCAGTCAAGTTTGGATCTTCACCCATTTCGAATACTGGAACACGAGTCCACTTCGTAGCATCATCCGTGTAAACCACATCGATACTGTGTAGTGAGCGGATTGGATATCTCTGACCAGCAGAAACCGAGTCAGCAGGTCCCATACCGAAGACTGGGAAACCAGAGGAAGTACCACGTCCTAGTTGGCTAGCATAGTAGAATGGTCCCCATGTACCACCAACCATTGTTTCAAAGAACTGCTTAGGGTCACCACCTTGATCTGGATAAATATCAGCTGGAGCCTCAGTAGCATTCGTGTTCGTACCAGCAAGAATCCAGTTGAACGGAGTATACGTATCGTTATCTGCAACACCGGTCAACCATGGTGCAGTTGGGTCCGTGAAGCTGATGTCGGTAAGAATGATACCGTTGTCGAATACACCGTTAGTGTCATCACCTGGCTGGCGAACATTTTCAACAGTAACAGAGATACCCAACTCAGGAATGATTTGCTCGTTCAAGAAGCTAATCGCACGACGTGAAAGAACAGTGTCGCTTGAAGTGTAAAGCTCCCAAGTAGCAAAGTCATCTACACCATTGAACTTCATTGTGTAGTTACCTGCAGGCACATTTCTAGGATCTACAATCTTCACGTTAACTGGACCTGCACCCTGAGTGTAAGTAGCACGCTCTGCATTGTAGTCTCTTACGATTTCATCCTCAGTATCTTGGTTGAAATCAAGTGCAATACCTGAGTTACCTACACCTTCGATACGAGTAATCTCGATACCGTCGCCGTAATCTGCATTCAAACCTTGGCCTCCTGACTCCGCTTCAGTGCGGTGTGGAATACCAGTGTATGTGCGAATGTTGTTACGACCTGCCAAGAATGGCTTGCGCTGTCCGTCTGGAGAGCTGAATGGATCGAATACTTCAAATTCATTTACTGCGTATGCGATTACAGTGAAGTAGTACTCCCTGTGGTTACGCAATGTCTTAGTACTTGTAGCAAATGCATCTTCCTTAATGCTGAATGACATCTGAATACCATCGTTACCCGAGGTCAAAGTCATATCAGAAGGAACCAATTGGTTAATGTCTGGATCAAGTTCCCAGTTCACCAATTGAGTAACACCGTTGCGGATGTCGCACTGAGCGATCAACTGAGCCTGAGCTGGATCGTAACGGTCAGCGATAGAAACGTTCTCGTTCGCCAACTGGAAGATTTGGAAACCTTCGAAACGGTAGTCGAAGTAGTCTGGATTCTCAGCCAATACTTCAGCTTCAGTTTTCCCTGGAGGAACTGGAATCAATGGATCCTTTTCACGGTAATCCAAGTTCACGTTGTTCGCTGCATTAGAGTAGTTCAGAGTAAGAACCAACTCTTCGTTGAGCTCGATGAGTTCAACATCTGGAGCATCAGGACCATTCAACACCTGGAAACAGTTGTCGAACAATTGCTGTGCTTTATCGTCAGCGATAATCACTTCTTCCACAGAAGCGAAGAGGTTCTGAGTTTGGAAGTTACGCTCCCAAACCACACCTGTAGTAATGAAGTTCAATGCACCTGGTGCCAAAGAGAATGGACCCGCGTTGTGAAGACCACGCTTATCCTCCTGGTTAGATGGAGACTCAAACCAGTTCTGATCAGCAGTAGGCTGAGTTACACCTGTAGTATCAAATGTGTTACCTGGGTAAGCAAACAATGTTGCCAAACCTGAACCATCTGGAGTATAACCGTCACCGTTTGAAGTGTTACCCTGACCGCTTGGGTTTTCTACTACCAATGGGTTACCGTTCTTCCAACGGCTACGCATGTAGTTATAGAATTCAGCGGCAGAGTTAGGGTTACCTGAAGCAGGGTCACCTGTGTTGTTGTAGTACATGAAGCCGGACATGATGATACGCTCGTTGCGACCAACTGATGGATCCTCAGCTACACAGTTTCCGTTTTCATCACGAACACCATCCACACAACCATCACGGTCGTTATCGCGACCATCGAAGTAGTCAGCAAATGGACCCTGGAAGAAGTCGAAACCTACAGCTGGTGGATATTCACCGTAACCGAAAGGTCCTTCATCTTCGAAGTCAGAGTTGTAACAGTATCCCAATCCACGAGGAATATCACAACCAATGATGTCGTCTTGTGCAAATCCCAAATCTGGGTCGAACCAAGTTGAGAAGTACGTATTAGTAAGACGGAAAGTAGACTTGTTAATAATGCGGTAGTTATTGAAAGTCATGTTGTTGATTTCGTCGTTCGTCGTGAACGCGAAAGCTTGTGCACGAATCTCGAAACCAAGCGCACCGGCTTGTGTCTCAGAGTGAACGTTACCACGGTCGTTGTACACCCACCAGATAGTTTGGTCACCATAAAGAAGGTCAACGTCTTTCAACTGACAGTCATATGCACGATCGATATCGTACGCTGGGTAATCCACGTAAGGATCATAAAGTTCGTCACCATCACGGTCGATGAACGGAGCCAAGCGATAAGGAAGCTCACCATCTACACCGTGTGCAGGCCAATTCAAGATGATATCAGGAATGTTGCTTTCGTAACCTGGAAATTCAACTCCAGCGTCACAATCAGGATCATCCTGACACTCCAACCATGCTTTGTGAATATCTACTTGTGAACGATAGATGATCCAGTGACGGTCGTAACGGTCACATACATCCTTCGTTACGGTAGCCAATCCGTCGGTTGAAAGTGGACCAGGCCAGTAGTCGTTACCACGCTGACGGTAAGTCATCGCAGCCAACTTTAACTGGTTACCTTCATCCACACCACCGAGCCAAAGTGCACCGGCGAACATGGAGTGACGGTTTGAACCTTTTGGAACTTCGTAACGCGCCTGGTTCAAGTCCCACCACATGTCACCACCACCGAGGATGGTAGCACGAACATTGTTGATGTTCAAGTCGGACTGAGCCTGTGCAGGCTGGCAGAGTTCCTCTACTGATTTGTTTGACTCCATCTTTCCAGAGGAAGAAGGAAGTCCTGGGATTTCGCGACCCTCGGCAGAGAACACCGCAAAGATGCTCAGTACCCAAGGCAATATGCGCAATGATTTACTCATAATATTATCGCTTTTAGTTCTTGCTGATTAGAAGTTATATCGAATACCTAGACGCATACGACGTGGAAGAGAATAGTTAAATGGACTATTCACTGCTACAGCATACAAGTCGGCGTAAGACTGTGCGTCTGCACGGAAGGCGATGGAAGTCTGTCCCTGAGGAGAAGCCAACCAACCGTCATCGTCTGGAGCGCCAGTGTAAGCATACACGTTCAATACGTTGCGCGTATCGAATACGTTCAAGATCGCTAGGTAAACATCGAAGCTCTTGCCGCCACTCAATCTCCACTCCTTGTTGATTGTTGCATCAACAGTGAATGTCCATGGCTGGCGTGAACCGTTAATTTGTCCTGTCAATGGTACACCTGAAGCACCATCCGTCAATTCGAATGCACGTACACGAGCACTGTATGGAGTACCAGAGATACCACGTGCAAGAATGTTAATTCCGAATCCTTCGAGAATTCTCTTCTCGCCCATCAATGGCCCGTTGTAGTTAGGACCGTAACCATAACGGTAGTCGATGTTAGCAGATACAATGTGACGAGTATCGAAATCCAATGGAAGGATGTAACGCAAGTTCGGCTGACCTGAACGTGCGAGGTTCGCACCAGAGTTAGGACCTGAACCAGACCCGTCAGCAAACTGAAGCGTGTAGCTCACCTGCATTTGAACGTTGCTTACGCGACGCATTTCGTACTGACCAGTGAAACCTTTTACAGTCGAGAAGTCACGGTTACCGTAAGTCACGTAAGTGATAGGGTAAGCTTCGTTGATGCTCACTGTCTGAATCAAGTCACGCTGCTCCTTGTAGAATGCAGAGATAGAAAGAAGTGATTTCTCGGTCAACAATTGCTCGTAACCCAATTCGTAGTCAGTTGTGCGCTGTGGCTTCAAGTTTGGATTCGCTAGGAAACCAGCGTTGTTCAAGATGTCCAACTGCATGTAGTCGAATGGATTGAAACGAGCCAATCCTGGGCTTGGACGTTGAACGAGGATGTCGTAGTGAGCGAAGAATTTCGCTTCATCAGTAATTGGGAACTGGAATGACAAACGTGGAGAGAATGTAACCTGTGGAACATAATCTTCGAATCCGTCAGGGCTAAGGTCTGGGCGACCGTTAGCTGTAGTACCAATTACATATGGTTGAGCTTGACCACCAGAGATATCTGCAATCTCTTTCGGGTTAGCCAATGGGTTACCCGCTGCATCGTACCACTGGTCACCGTCACGGTAGCCTGTAATACCTGTTGGGTTGTTTACATCGTTCACGTAAACCACATAATCGTCACCAATTGAACCTGGAATCTCGCTTCCGATAGCCATTCCACGAACTTCGCCCGCGTTGCGAACTGGGTAAAGTGAATATGGATCCTTCAATACGGGTTGGTTAGCATCGAAACGGTCGATACGAACACCTACGTTGAAGTTCAATCCGCGGAAACGGAAACGGTCTTGAATGTAACCAGCGATGTAAAGTGGCTGGAAAGCTGGAATCGGACGAGTGAATGAACCGTTATCATCTGTAGCAGTGAAGAAGTCATTCAACGTTGGGTTTCCAGACTGGATGTTACCCAGGTAATCGTAACCGTAGTAAGTCACGTACTGAGCACCACCTACGTTCACCAATTCGTCAGCGCTGAACATGTCGAGGCTGAAGAAGTCAGGATCATAAGCATCGATGTCGATGTAATCTGTTCCGTTTGGATCTAGACCCAACTCGCGACGAACGTTACGGTCAAATGTACGTGGTACACTCGGGTCATACGCACGGTTGTAGTTGATAGTATCTTGGAATACTCCGTTCTCGTCGTAGATGAGAATTGGATTGTCCAAGTCGAGCTGCAAAATCGCCTGGTTTTGCAAGAGGCGCATTTGCTGCCATAGTCCGTTAGCTCCAAGTGAGTAAGAACGGTCGATACGTTGCTCGAACTCAAAACCTGCAGTCAAGTTGTGCGTCTCATCCGGATTGTCTTTGTCGATAATCTGGAAAGTAGTTTGTGCAGTCACACGGAACTGAGAGTTGCGAGTGCGGCCGTAACCTGACTGGTTAGCACCAACTGCTTGGAACAAACCGTAGATGCTTTGTGGGTTGTCACCGTTAATCAAACCACCACCTTGACGAATGTTGTTAAGGTTGAAGCTGTTGTTGTTGATACGTCCATCTTCTACAAACTGGTAGTAAGCAGAAGTATAGTTCGATCTCACTGGGTTGTACTCACTTGGCTCGAAGTAAACCGCAGTATCTTGATACAACTGCTGCACCCAAGCTTGAATACCTGTAGCGTCATCAGTAGTGTAGGTGTAGAAACGTTGCTGATAAGTAGTGAACTTACCGATGTGTCCGTAACGGAAGATGTTGTCTTGGTGGATTGGATCCCACGTCGTACGATTGTTACGGGTGTAGTCCATTTGAATTTGGTAGAAGAAGTTTGCCAAAGAAGATGTTGAATCTGTCTTGAAGCGCTGAGTAAAGCGAACGAATCCAGATGCATCCGAAGCGATTGACTCAGAGTTGTTCTTCCAGTTCATCAAAGAACTTGCGAAACCACCGTTCATTCCACGAGTGTAGATGTAACGACCACCGATCACTAAGTTGGTGTATTGCGATGGCTTGATGTTCAAGCTACCGTTCACACGGAGCGTACGTGTATCATTATTAATACGTGCCGGAATAACTTCCAAGTCATCTGAACGAAGGAAGTTACCCTCGTTAAGAACACCTTGACCTACGTTAGAAGGACGAATTGGAGTTTGCTCCATTGAAGCCAACTTGTCCTCGTTCACACGGTAAACGTCTGTAGCGAATGGACGTGGCTCATATTGATACTGGAATTCAGATGCTAAAAGGAATCCGATAATCGTTTGCTTCTCACCACCTGGAAGTGTTCTCTTGTAAACCGGTCCACCTAGTGTAACCGCTGCCAAGTTGTAGTGCGATGGATCATCAAAGAAGAATGGAGATGAAGAAAGAAGCTCAACTCCACCAAAGAACTGTGATGAAGGACCTCTTGAGGTAATGTTAGTTACACCACCCAATGCATCACCATACTGTGCTGGTGTACCACCAGTGATAATCTCAACAGATTGAATCGCGTTCTGAGGAAGACTTGCGCTACCTCTAACCTTCACACCATCGATAAAGGTAACGTTCGCATCGGAACGAGTACCACGCACGATTGGAGCACCACCGTCTTGAACGGCTACCCCGGATGCGAGTGATGATAGTGAAGCAGTACCACGAGTTGCCACACGCGCCAGAGCTTCTGGTCCGATGGTAGTCGTGTTACCTGTTTTTTCTTCGTCGACTAGCGGCGCTTCCCACTCAATGATAATCTCGCCAATCTCATTGGACTTAGAGGTCATCTCTGCGTTAATCACCGTGGTCTTGTTACCTGCAATACTGATACCTCCAACGGTGTAGTCATTGTAGTTCAGACCACCTTTCACAACTACATTATACGTACCTGGCTGAATAGCCACGATATTATAGTTACCGTCAAAATCGGTAGACACTCTCTGGACAACTTCATTGCCATCTCGGAGTTCAACCACAATCTGAAATAGGGGCTCGCCCGTTTCAGCATCAGTTACAGTTCCTCTTAAGGAGCCAGGTTGGGTCTGCGCCCACAAACCTGCGGAAACTGTCACAAGAATTAATGTGAGTATTCGTTTCATCATATAGCCAAGTAGTTAAATCAACGTACCCTAGTCGTTAGGAAGGGGTAAATATAACAAGAAAATCACCTGCCACACCAAACGCTAACTGCACGAATTCTGAGGCGATTAGCTAAAAGTGCTCTGGCATCTTTCACATAAATGACGCAACGAGTCCGTAACAGGTTGGCTCTCTGTGAACAAAATGTTAAATGAGTTAAGACGTATCTTTGTTCTATGCTTAGAAAACTTTTTTTGGCGCTGCCGATTTTTTTCATCGCATGCAAGAGCGATATCCCTCAGCAAATACCCAATGTATTCGTTGATGAGTATATCTATTTGAACAACCCTTCGGCGTATGCCATAAACTTCATCGGCGGGCATATATACTACGATGCAGGCTACAAGGGTCTCGTGATTTACCGCCGATATAACAACAACGACGGCAACGATTGGGTCGCTTATGAGCGTGCTTGCCCAGATCATTACTCCCGCGATTGCGGATTATTGAATGTTGTAGAAGATACTTTCCTAGAATGTCCTTGCGACGACACCCGATTCCTTCTTTTCGACGGATCCGTAACTGAAGGTGAGAGCACCTATCCCCTCCTTCAATATCAAGTCGATTACCTGGGAGACCGAATCCGAATTACAAATCGGTAAAATGTGCCATATATATATGGTATAAAGATGGGTGGCGAGAATTGAGTGCATGACGGCGTGAGTAGGTGGAAGTGTCTGATCTCGTTTTCAAAACAATTATCCAGCACTCATTATATCCCGCTCACTTGCATTCCTGCGCTCCTGCGCTCCTGCATTCCTGCGCTCCTGCATTCCTGCATTCCTGCGTTCCTGCGTTCCTGCGTTCCTGCACAAAAAAACCGCGCCCAGACTTTCATCCGAGCGCGGCTTCTCAAAACCTATATTGACTTTCGCTTAGTAGCGGTAGTACTCTGGCTTGTATGGGCCATCAACGGTTACACCGATGTATTCAGCCTGGTCCTTGCGTAGAGTTTCGAGCTCAACACCGATAGCTTCAAGGTGCAATGCAGCAACCTTCTCATCGAGGTGCTTTGGAAGTGTGTACACTTCATTCTTGTACTGCTCACCTCTCTCGTAAAGCTCAATTTGAGCCAGTACTTGGTTGGTGAAGGAGTTCGACATCACGAAGCTCGGGTGACCAGTGGCACAACCCAAGTTTACCAATCTACCTTCAGCAAGGAGAATGATGTCTTTACCGTTTACAGTGTATTTATCCACTTGTGGCTTGATTTCCACGTGAGTGTTCCCGTGGTTTTGCTTCAACCAAGCAACATCGATTTCATTGTCGAAGTGGCCGATATTACAAACGATAGTCTTGTCGTTCATCATCTCGAAGTGCTCTCCGCGAACGATATCTTTATTACCGGTTGCTGTCACAACGATGTCGGCGCGAGGAATTGCGTTCTCCATGCGCTTCACTTCGTAACCGTCCATTGCAGCCTGAAGGGCACAAATTGGATCGATTTCCGTAACGATAACACGAGCACCGTTCCCTCTCAATGAGGCAGCAGTACCCTTACCTACGTCACCGTAACCCGCAACAACTGCAACTTTACCAGCAATCATCACGTCAGTAGCACGACGAATCGCGTCTACTGCAGATTCACGACATCCGTACTTGTTGTCGAATTTTGACTTTGTTACAGAATCGTTTACGTTGATAGCAGGAACCGGAAGTGTTCCCTTCTTCATGCGCTCGTACAAACGGTGAACACCAGTAGTAGTTTCTTCAGAAATACCACCGAGTTCCTCTACGAGTTGAGGATAGCGATCAAGAACCATGTTGGTCAAATCACCACCATCATCTAAGATCATGTTGAGAGGCTGACGATCTTCACCGAAGAACAAAGTTTGCTCGATACACCAATCAAACTCCTCATCGGTCATACCCTTCCAAGCGTAAACTGGAATACCTGCAGCAGCAATAGCAGCAGCGGCGTGATCTTGAGTAGAATAGATGTTACAAGATGACCAAGTTACATCTGCACCCAACTCAACTAATGTCTCAATCAAGACGGCAGTTTGGATAGTCATGTGGAGACATCCTGCGATTCTCGCACCTTTGAGGGGCTTCGACTCACCAAATTCCTGACGCAAAGCCATCAAACCTGGCATTTCTGCTTCAGCGAGTTCAATTTCCTTTCTACCCCAATCTGCCAAGGAAATATCTTTTACCTTGTAGGGAATGTATTTTGTTGCTGTTTCACTCATTCTATATATACTTGTGTGATTTTCGGCTGACAAAGATACAATTCTAACATCGAAAACCGTCCGAAGTTCAACGTGGAATCCCCTGAACATCATCTATATTACCCTGAAGAGAGTGTATCCATCAATCTTATCTCCGTCGACCAGGTTGGAGAAGGTGATGCGACCCACTTGCATCCTAGTGATAGAAAGCGCTTAGACGACTTGATTCATCACAAACACAAACGCCAGGAGTTCATCGCTTCTCGAACAGCACTTCGAATTTTACGTCCAGAATATATGCTTCATTACGAAGGCAGATGTCCCATCCTAGACGGACCCGGTTATATCTCCTTGGCACATAGCCCACAATACGGAGCAGCCATTCATCATCCGACCCGCAGAGTGGGTATTGATGTTGAGCCTGTTCGTCCGAAATTGGCCAAACTTGCGCCGAAGTTTCTGAACGCCGATGAGCTGAAAGATGTGGAGAGAGGTCACTCACAATTCAAGCTTCAAATTCTTTGGGGTGCGAAAGAAGCACTCTTCAAACTTCATCGGATGGGAGGAATTGAATTTAAAAGTCACCTTTTTATCGACCCACTCCCATTGGAAGACGAAGGCACGGTAAACGCGCGAATCAAGACCGATACTGAGGATACACCTTGCAAAATTGGCTGGTTTACGCATCAAAACCAGTACGTAGTTTATGCCGTAAGTGAAATACCTCTTTAAAGACCTTTTCGTAGGTTTGCAAAAACCATCCAATGGGCCGCGTGATCAGTACACATATCCAACAACTGCATCAGAGCAAGTCTAAAAGACTCGCTGTTTTGATCGATCCCGACAAGTCGGGCATGGAGTACTTGCACCGTATCGCTGAGATAGTCAACAAGTCGGGGATTGAATTCATCTTCTTTGGTGGAAGTCTGCTCACAAAATATGAGTTGGATGACCACATTAAGATGCTTCGTACTCTGACCGATGCAAAAATTATCCTCTTTCCGGGAAGTACTTTGCAAGTGACACCTGAAGCTGATGCCTTGTTATTCCTCTCTCTTATTTCTGGAAGAAATCCAGAGCTTCTCATTGGTCAGCACGTCATTGCCGCACCATTGATTAAGCAATTCGACCTAGAAACACTCGCAACTGGCTATATGCTTGTAGACGGAGGAAGACCTACCACTGCAAGTTATATTTCTGGCTCGTTGCCATTGCCAGCTGACAAGCCCGATATCGCGGCGTGTACGGCTATGGCCGGTGAAATGCTAGGACTGAATCAGATTTACCTCGATGCCGGTAGCGGCGCGATGAACCCAGTTTCACCTGAAATTATACGCGCAGTTCGTCAATCGATTGACCTCCCGATTATCGTTGGAGGTGGAATCAAATCTGTTGAACAAGCGGTTAACGCAGCAAAAGCGGGTGCCGATATTGTTGTCGTTGGTAATGCTGCGGAAAAAGATCCGCAATTGTTGGAGGATATCGCGCTGAATGTACACGCTATACCTTCACACACACAAGCATGACCTTTACTGTAGAAATTTCCTGTTACCCACTTACTGAGGACTACTTGCGCGTTGTCGATGCTTTC
Organism: Flavobacteriia bacterium; assembly: GCA_013373425.1. Classification (GTDB taxonomy): domain Bacteria; phylum Bacteroidota; class Bacteroidia; order Flavobacteriales; family Schleiferiaceae; genus Phaeocystidibacter. The sequence continues at coordinate 6,362 of JABXHW010000034.1, read as the reverse complement.
ATCCGCAACATGGCCAAGTACGAGGGCATCAAAACCATCACACATCACTCAAGCACACTCGTTATAGGTGAAGGCGTTGACGTGTTCGCAGCGCTCCAAACTGAGATTGAACGAACATTCACTGACGAGGGCAAAGCTAGTTTTGTGATGAAGGTTTTGGGTGGCGATTTGACAGAGACGGTTGATATTGAACAGTATGCTTAAGGTGGTCATTACCGGCCCTGAATCCACAGGCAAATCTGCCATTTCCAAAGCGCTTTCCAGTCATTATAATGAACCTTGGTCGAAGGAAATTGCACGCGATTACCTTCATGAATTGAATAGACCCTATTCTGAAGACGACCTTCATGCTATGGCTCAACAACAGGTAAAGGAGATTCAGAAGAATGCGGATAGTAGTTCTTCCCTCAACGTATGTGATACCGATTTGCTCACCTTTATCATTTGGTGGGAAGTGAAATATGGACGCTGCCCTCAAAAGTGGGTGGACGAATGGAAAGAAAACCTTCCCGATTTATACCTCCTGATGGACATCGATTTACCGTGGGAACAAGATCCTCTTAGGGAACATCCCGATAGAAGAGGCGAACTGAAACAGAGGTACATAGACAAGCTCGAATCTGTCTCGGCACCATACGCAATCATCGCCGGACAAGGCCCTGAACGACTCGCTTCAGCCATCCGCGCCATTGAGGAATTATAGAAAGTCCTTGGTCAGTCCACCGCTTATTCTCTAATTTTGCGGTAATCTCACAGGGGTGTCCTGGCCAAAGCGTCTGGACTGAGATTATACCCTTTGAACCTGGGCAGGTAATGCTGCCAAGGGAACATATTTACTAAAACACCAAGCGAATAGTTGCCCCTGTTATTCGTGATAATTTCAATTATCATGAAGCAATTGTTCATGCTTGGACTTATCGCATTGAGTGCCGTCGCCTATTCGCAGACGAGCATCAGCGGTAGAGTCCTTGACCGAGAGACCGGAGAACCGGTAAGCTATCCACAGTTCTGTAGAAATGCAGATGAGTGTTTAACCGAACTCACCGAGAGATCAGCGGATGGCTATTTCACTGTCAACTTGCGAAGCGCAACGTCAACTCTCACAGTAAATCGAGTAGGCTATGCATCACAAACCATTAGCGCGTGGGAAGAGGGAATGATCATCTACCTTTCTCCATTGAGCAACACGCTCAATCAAGTAGAGATTACTGCCATTCGCGCATCCTCGCTCGCCCCATTCGCAAAATCGAATCTAAACGAGGAGGACATTGAGCAGCAGGATGTTGCTCGCGACATGCCTTACATCTTGGAGAACACGGCATCTGTGGTCACCACTTCAGACGCGGGTGCGGGTATTGGATATACCGGTCTGCGAATTCGAGGAAGCGACCAAAGTCGAATCAATGTTACCATCAACGGTGTGCCCGTGAATGACGCCGAATCGCAGGGCGTCTTTTGGGTAAATACGCCGGACTTGGCTTCGAGCGTTTCTCAGCTTCAAGTGCAGCGAGGAGTGGGAACATCTACCAACGGAGCTGGCGCATTCGGCGGTAGTATCAATATGCAAACGAAAAGCTTCAGCGAAGAGGCTTATGCCGACATTCACTTAGGCGGTGGTTCTTTCAATACCCAGCGCTACACCATCAACTTCGGTAGTGGCCTCATCAATAATCACTGGACCATTGATGCTCGTGCATCGAGAATTCTAAGCGATGGATGGATAGATCGAGCGAGCAGTAACCTTAGATCGTACTACCTATCCGTTGGTTATCAAGCTGAAAAAACAACGGTTAATGCAGTCGTTTTTGGCGGTCGTGAAAGAACTTATCAAGCGTGGTACGGAACCGACTCAGCAACCTACGAGGCCGATCCAACATTCAACTGGGCAGGCGCGATTTACGATGATAACTGGAATGTTGTTGACTATTACGAAGATCAAGTGGACAATTACGGGCAGGATTACTACCAGCTCCACGTTAACCACGAATTGAATAACACTTGGAACCTGGGCGTATCCGGATTCTACACAAGAGGCGCAGGTTACTACCAAGAATTCCAGCAAGGTCAGAGTTTTGCAGACTACGGTCTAACGCCGATTATTTCTGGTGGCGATACAATCAACAGCACAGATTTAGCTCGTCGCTTGTGGCTCGACAATCACTACTATGGGGCCCTCGCGAATGTTACAGGAACATGGGATGATCTTCGCGTTGTAATTGGTGGCGCATGGTCGCAGTACGATGGTGACCACTATGGAACGATTCTTTGGGCCAGATATGCCAGTGGAAGTTTGCCAAAAGATCAGTTCTATTTGAACAACAGTGTGAAGACCGATTGGAACACATATGCGAAAGCTGAATACTCCATCAATTCACGTTTGTCGGCTTACGCAGATTTGCAAATTAGAAACGTAGCCTATAACGGCGACGGAACGGAAGAGCAGAACTTCATCTTCACTTTTGAAGATCAACTGACATTTTTCAATCCAAAAGTGGGGATGTCGTATCGAACGAAAAGTGGTGGGAACGTTTATGCCAGTTACGCCATGGCGAATCGAGAGCCTAATCGAAAAGATTACTTGAATGCTGTTGGTGGCGAGGCTCCTCGTCCGGAGCAGTTACAAGATGTTGAATTGGGATACGAAGGATCTATCCTGAACTTCTCATGGAGCGCCAATGGATATTATATGTATTACACTGACCAGTTGGTTCTTACAGGTGAGCTCGACAATGTAGGCTACCCAATTCGTGAGAATGTCGGTGAAAGCTACCGCATGGGTATTGAACTTTCATCGGCTTGGAAAGTGAGTAATCTTCTCACCATTCGCGAGAACTTGACACTGTCTCAAAATCAGAACATCAATTACATCGTGAGCGTTGGTGATTCATCAACCCAGAACTTGGGAAATACACCAATTGCATACTCTCCATCAATTATTGCCAATGTGAACTTTGAGTTCAACGTTAGCGATTTCAAACTCGAACTCATTCCTCGTTATGTAGGCAAGCAATACTTGTCGAATACCGGTGACGTGAGCTTAACCCTCCCCTCCTATTTCATCACAGACGCTCGCCTTTCCTTTACGAGACAAGTTGAAGGCATTGGTGATGTTCGAGCGTACGTCATGGCGAACAACTTGTTCAGTCGTGAGTATGCTTCGAACGGCTATGTGTATGGAAGCTCTGTGTGGTTTTACCCACAGGCACCACTCAACTACTTATTCGGAATAGAGCTTTCGCTTTAATCGAGAAAAGGTCGCTTCGGCGGCCTTTTTCTTTTTAATCCTCGCAGTCGCAACCGTTGGTAAGCAGAACCCGCGCATGGATTCGGTCTTCTCCGAACTGCTCCAAATAATCTTGACGAGAATAATAGGTCTGCCGGAGGTCGAGTTCCTTCAGATTGGGAAGATTTCTAAGAGTAAAAGGTATTCGCTCCACATCGGTATGCCACATGTCCAATCGTCTGAGATTGGCAAGTTGATCGATGTTCTCAGGAATGGATGTAATGTGATTACTCGATATCTGTACCTCTTCTAAGAAGGGCATGCTGAGCAACGCCGTTGGAAAGGTGATGAACTCGTTGCGTTCGAGGTTGATCACGCGTAGGGATGTGATTTTAGCCAGTGAATCGGGTAGCGTGGTGAGGTCGTTTCTACCTAGGTCCAGAACCACCAAGTTGGGAAATGACCAAATCTCAGCGGGCAGTGTTTCCAAATCGTCTCTACGAAGTTCAAGGTAGCGGACCTCCTCTGCAACTAGAAGTGCCTCCTCGATATCGTCGAATTCCTCGAAGTCGTCGTACTCTTCCTGTGCAATACAGGGAAGCGCGATTAAACTAGCTACCCAAAAGCTGACGTGCTTCCAATTCATCGCGATGCAATTGCGTTTTGAGTTGATCCACGGATTCGAACTTCTGCTCAGATCGAATTCGGTGGAAGAATTGTACGATGACCTTTTCACCATAGATATCCTCATTGAATTCAAATAGGTTCACTTCAATTCGGCGTTCCGTTCCATGAACGGTGGGGCGGTGACCGATATTACACATTCCATTAACCAATCGACCTCCGTGCTGAGGCAAGATGGCCTTCACCGCATAAACACCATCGGCTGGAATGAGCTTGTTATTGTCCTTAATTTCGATGTTGGCCGTTGGAAAACCGATGGTATTTCCAATCTGATCCCCTTTCACCACCCATCCCGTTAGGTGGAATGCATAAGTGAGAAAGGAATGAGCTGTTTCAACATCTCCTTCATTGAGCGCGTTTCGGATTTTCGTGGAGCTTACATTTACCTGATCGACGTCCTGTGCAGAGATCTCCTCTACATCGAAGCCATATACAGGTCCAAATTCCTTGAGGTGCTCAAAGCTCCCTTCGCGATTCCGACCAAAGTGGTGATCGTATCCAATGACCAGGTGCTTGGCTCCTATTTTATTGACAAGCAGGTTTCTCACAAACTCGAGGGAGCTCGTTCGAGAGAAATCGACCGTAAAAGGATGAACGATAAGGTTATCGAGGCCGGCTGTTTCGAGCAAGGCGATCTTCTCATCGAGGTTAGTGAGAAGTTTCAACTCCATATCGGGTTGAAGCACCGTTCTCGGGTGAGGGTGAAAAGTAAGGAGAACCGTTTCGCCGTCATGTTGTTTCGCCACCTCTTCAAGTCGTTTTAGAATCTTTCGGTGTCCGATATGAACCCCATCAAAGGTACCGGTGGTTACGACTGCACACTTGCTGGTAGGAAAGGAATCAATCGAGTGGTAAACTTTCATAGATGGGGGTTTGAACCTCAAAGGTAAAAAGAGTTAGATTTGAAGGAGTCTAAACAACTAAACTACATCTTATGAGTCAGAAAATTTCCTTTTCTCAATCGATGACGCTTGGATTTAACCTATTTGGTAAAACTCTCGGTTGGCAGATCCTCTTCATGATTCTATTCTTCATCATCTTGATCATCGCAAGCCTTATTTCAGGTTTGGTTTCCTTTGGTATGCCGTTCGTATCTCAAGTTATACTGGGAATTGTACTGGCCCCACTCGTTTTCGGATTCGCCTTGCTTTACAACGACAAGCACACTACTGGTCAAGTTGACTTTGGCGTATCATTCTCTGGATTCAAAAAGACAGGTCCATTGTTCTTGATTTACCTTATTCAGCAAATTCTCAGTGGAGTAGTTTTCCTCGGCTTGGGATACTTGCTTTTAAGTGAATCGACCATGACGACGTTCTCTGAGTTTATGGATCAAGCGAATGATCCGACCTTCTTTCAAAACTCGGAACTCATGTCCGCTTATTCAGAAGAGTTGATTAATCAACTTCAGAATGATGTGACTGGACTTGGCATTCTCGGTATCCTATCCATCGTAGTAAGCATTCTTTTCATGTTCCCTTCTTACTACGTAGTTTTTAAAAATGAGAGTGTAGGCGGTGCGTTGAGCCGGGGTGTGAAACTAGGCCTCAACAACCTTCCAATCATCTTTATCACACTGCTTGTTGTGATGATCATCGGAATCGTGGTCATGCTCATTCCTATCTTGAACATCCTGTTTGCTATTTTGATGTTCGTACCATTCATTATGAGCTTTGTTTACGCCATGTTCCGCAGCGCAGAACCTAATGACAACGACGCTCCTACCGAGGGTATGGAAGAGATTCTCGACATGGATTAAAACCGTTTCAAATTTTTCCATTTCGCTCGGTGTAAATCAGGAAATAACGTGTATTTTTGCGCCCGAAATGAGAGGTCCGATTTAACGGACTTGATATAACGATTAATTCAAAGAAGAATGGTAGTAGGTAAAATCGCTCAGGTGATTGGTCCCGTTGTCGACGTTTACTTCGAAGACGCCGAGAACCTGCCGAAAATCTACGATGCACTTGTTGTCAAGCGCGAGAACGGTCAGGAAGTAGTACTTGAAACTCAGCAGCACATTGGTGAAGACACTGTACGTGCTATTTCTATGGACTCAACTGACGGCTTCACTCGTGGACAGGAAGTAATTGCTAAAGGTGCTCCAATCAAAATGCCAACGGGTGACCAGATTCGTGGTCGCGTATTTAACGTAGTTGGTGAGGACATCGACGGTATCGGAAACATCCAAGAAGGAGAAGGTCTTCCAATTCACCGTGAAGCACCTAAGTTCGAGGATCTCTCAACTGCATCAGAAGTACTCTGGACTGGTATTAAAGTAATCGACTTGATCGAGCCATACGCAAAGGGTGGTAAGATTGGTTTGTTCGGTGGTGCCGGTGTAGGTAAAACCGTATTGATCCAGGAGTTGATTAACAACATCGCCAAGGGTCACGGTGGTCTTTCTGTATTCGCCGGTGTAGGTGAGCGTACTCGTGAGGGTAACGACTTCTAC
>JABXHW010000025.1 GCA_013373425.1 Flavobacteriia bacterium | reverse complement strand
TACTGGGTACTGGGTACTGGAAGAAAAGAGTAGAAGGTAGGGATTAATCACCCAGTCTGAGAAGAGCTGTGAGTTTACTCTCCTTGATAACCAGAATTTGATATCTAAACCAAATGAATCCTAGAGCTGCTACACCAATGAAGAGAGAGGCTATTCCATATTTGCCAGTTTCGAGATTCACGAGAATTCCACAAAAGCCAGCACAGAGAAGTACCACTATAAAGGGCATCGATTTCATTTCAATGCCCATGATGAAGCCAAATAAATCTTGAAGAACTTGCTTGGATGGGAACTCTCTCAATGTGGTTCTCATGTTCTCTCGGCTCACAGATTGAAACCTCTGATGAGACAATGTGATACGTTTTTGCACAACGGATTCGTACTTGTCATTCACTTTGCCAGACTTTTGTTGCTTCCATGCTAGATCATAGAACTTCCTGCAAGGCTCTTGAAGCAACATGTACGCTTCGAGCAGCTCTTTCTGTCGTTCACCATCTCCATCGGCAGATAAGAATGCGCTCTTAAACGCCTTAAAAATCCGAAATGAACTGGCGTTAGTTTTAATGTTGAGTGTCTGGTAGTAGTTGGTCATTCTTGATTTATTCGAAGTCTTTTATTCTGCCAAACTCAACCAGACCCCATAGTTGTAATCTTCATACTTCTTATCCATTAGCTTTTTGTGGATGTATTCAAGATCCTCCTCTACAGTCCTCCCGCTAGGTTTGAGCTCGGTCCCAAAAACAGGGACGAGTCCTTCTTCTCGAACCAAATAGGAGAATAGCTGAAACGTGTTTTCAATTTCTGTTTTACTAGGTTGAGTTTTGTCATACCCATAGATGGCTCTGTAGACGTCGTTAAAAGGCAGGTAGTCTTCCTCAACATGTGCAAGGCATTCGTCAATCGTCGATTGGTTAATGAAGTTCGAAGAATGTTCCTTCTGAAGGTTCTTTCTTAGAAAAGTTATCATCCAACCGAAGATGAGTCCAAACAGCGAGATCGTGATGTATAACAGAAAGTCGTCCATGAATTATACTCTTACTCCAAGTCCTTGTAATCCTTGCAGTTACTTCTAACTACCACATACGAGGTGTATCTAAATACCCGTGCGGGCTCTGGATCTTGAAATGAATGATAGTTCTTTGGGAAACCCATTTCACGATAAAACTGACCTGTGAAGCGAATCACATCTCGAGGGTAGTGAAGGGAATCAGGAAGCGCAAGTGATGAATTGGCGGGCTCAACGAAGATGCAGTTCATTGCCAAACTATCTCCATAATTATGAGGATTCTCCGCAATATCCTCTTGAGTAGCCCAGTTCGCACAATCACATGCCCAAGCGATGTAATGCAGCTCTATGGTCTGCATTTGAGGTTCTAGTCCTCCTTTTTTCGAGCTAGAGCAGGAGAGAATCGTAAGGAGTAGGAGAGCGAAAACTATTCTCATTTCAAGTAATTACACAAACGTATAAGCAAGGTAAGAAGATTAAGCACAGAGGACGGAGGATGAGCATCTAGCATTTAGCACTTCGCAACGAGCTCTGTCGGAAATACAGGTCTACTTTCACGGACAAATACACTTCATAACAGACCTCTTCACGTCCCTACGTCCCCACCTCAAATAGTGCGTGACTCGCGTCGAAAATTCAGCGCTTTCAACTTTTACTTTTTTGATGCACAGTTCAGAAGCGCCTTATTTTCGACATAAGCGTTTTTGTTTCTTTTTGGGGCTTACCAAAAGGAAAAGCCCCCGCGGCTTGAGCGGGATAGATGGAAGGAGGATTATGTGAAAATAGGTTCGAGAGATTGGAAGGATCAATCGTTGAATTCTAGACGTCGATGCCAGATCAATAAGAGCTGCGATCATTGCTAGCTCAGATAGTATTTAGTATCGAGTATCAAGTACTCAGTACCCTGTATTTAGTACCAAGTACTCTATTTTCTTCCGTACCTTCGCCACGCAAAATCAGAACTATGTATCGGACGCATAATTGCGGGGAACTCCGCGCTGCGAATATTGGTGAGGAAGTAACACTTTCTGGATGGGTACAACGCCGTCGGGATTTAGGAGGAATGTCGTTTATCGACCTTCGAGATCGCTATGGAATTACTCAATTGGCTTTCAATGATGGAGTGGATGCTTCATTGCTCGAAAAGGCCCGCAAAGTAAACCGCGAGTTTGTGATTCAAGCGGAAGGAAAAGTGGTGGAACGCGAAAGCAAAAACGCCAACAACCCGACTGGTGAAATCGAAATCATCGTGTCCGATATCAAGGTGTTGAATGCCGCGAAAACTCCGCCATTCACTATTGAAAATGAAACCGACGGCGGCGAAGAACTTCGCATGAAGTATCGCTACCTCGATATTCGTCGTGCTCCGGTACGCGAAAATCTCCTCCTTCGTCACCGTGTGAGCATGGAGGTTCGCAAGTACCTTTCCGACCAAGGTTTTGTTGATGTGGAAACTCCGTACCTCATCAAGTCGACTCCTGAAGGTGCACGCGACTTTGTGGTGCCAAGTCGCATGAATCCAGGTGAGTTCTACGCGCTTCCACAGTCGCCTCAAACGTTCAAGCAACTTTTGATGGTGGCAGGAATGGACCGCTACTACCAAATCGTTCGTTGCTTCCGCGATGAAGACCTTCGCGCCGATCGTCAGCCTGAGTTTACTCAAATCGACTGCGAGATGGCGTTCGTTGAACAGGAGGATATCATCTCCATGTTCGAAGGCCTCGTGAAGCACTTGTTGAAAGAAGTAAACAACGTAGAGATCGATGAGGTGCCACGTATGACATGGCACCAGGCGATGAAGCGTTATGGTAATGATAAACCGGACATCCGTTTCGGTATGGAACTCCTCGAAATGAATGAGATCGTTCAAGGAAAAGGATTCAAAGTATTCGACGATGCCGAACTCGTTGTGGGTATCAAAGTGGATGGCGCAGCCGATTGGTCGCGTAAGCAATTGGACGCATTGACGAAATGGGTTCAACGTCCACAAATCGGAATGGGCGGCGTAATCTGGGCAAAGTATGCTGAAGATGGAAGCCGTTCTTCTTCTGTAAATAAGTTCTTCGACGAAGAGGCACAGGCCGGATGGGCTGAGGCTTTCGGCGCTGAAAAAGGCGACTTGATGTTGATCTTGGCTGGCGGTGAGCACAAGACTCGCAAAGCGATGAGTGAACTTCGTCTGCACATGGGTGAAGAACTCGGACTCAGAAATCCAGAGGTGTATGCTCCACTATGGGTGACCGATTTCCCACTCCTCGAATGGGATGAAGAAACTGAGCGCTACCACGCAATGCACCACCCGTTCACTTCGCCGAAGCCTGAGGATATTGACAAGATGGAAACGGCTCCGGGAGAGGTTCGCGCCAATGCATACGACATGGTGTTGAATGGAAATGAAATCGGAGGTGGCTCTATCCGTATCCACGATAGAGATTTACAAAAGCGCATGTTCAGCCTTCTCGGATTCTCCGATGAAGAAGCACAAGCACAGTTTGGCTTCTTGATGAGTGCCTTCGAATACGGTGCTCCTCCGCACGGTGGTATCGCCTTCGGATTCGACCGCCTGGTTGCTTTGATGGGCGGTGATGAAACTATCCGCGATTACATTGCATTCCCTAAGAATAACGCTGGCCGCGACGTGATGATTGACGGTCCGGCTACTATTTCAGCGGAGCAGTTGGATGAACTTTTCCTCAGCTTGAAACCTATTGAAGACTAAATGACCACACGCCCAGATACCTGGTTGGGAAAATTCCTGGTATGGAGGATTAAGCACATCCCCCAAAGGCAATTCATTGTCATACTCAGCATTCTCACCGGATTGATCACGGGCTTGGTGGCGGTTCTCTTGAAGAACTCCACGCACTTCATTCAGGAGTTAGTAACCGGTGAACGTCTGCGTGATTATCACCAAGTTTACTATTTCCTCTTTCCTATCATTGGTATCCTGATCACTGTGCTCATCAAGCGCAGCTATTCTGGCCCCGTGGGCGAGGGAATTCCAAGTACGCTCTATGCGATTAGTCGTCGGAACGGCATCCTGAAACCTTACCGCATGTACGCCTCACTTATCACCTCGGCCTTTACAGTCGGCATGGGTGGTTCGGTAGGTTTGGAGGGCCCGACGGTAAGTACAGGTTCGGCCATCGGATCGAATCTGGGCCGGATGATGCACCTCACGTACAAGCAAAGGATATTGCTGATTTCCTGTGCGACAGCCGGTGCGATTGCCGCCATCTTTAACGCACCTATTGCGGCCATCATTTTTACCATTGAGATTTTCAGTTTAGATCTCACTATGGCTTCCTTGGTTCCGCTGCTTCTGGCTTCGGTTTCTGGGGCTGTGATGAGCATGTTCCTCCAGGGAGATAACCGAATTGAGATTTTGAGCGCTGATGTTGTTGCCGCGTTTGATGTGGCGCACATTCCCGCTTATGTTGGGCTTGCGGTCATGTGCTCTTTGGTTTCGATTTACTTCAAAAGAGCCTTCTTTACCACAGAACGACTCTTCAATAGAGTGGGGAATACCTATCTCAAAGTGGTTATTGGTGGTTTGGCTTTAGGTCTTCTCATCTTCTTGATACCGCCTTTGTACGGTGAAGGCTATGGTACCATTAATCACTTGCTCGATGGCAATGTAGATCAGGTGCTCTCTCGGAGTTTTCTTTGGGATGAAGCCGCGGGGTTACCAACGATTTTAGCTCTCCTCGCAGGACTATTCCTCTTCAAAGTATTGGCCGCTTCATTTACCATGAATGCAGGTGGAGTAGGGGGCATTTTTGCACCTACCTTGTTCATGGGAAGCGCTCTAGGTTTGTTCTTCGCGAGAGTTGTGAATAGCACAGGAATCGCCTCACTTCCCGAAAGCAACTTTGTTCTAGTTGCCATGGGTGGATTGATGGCAGGCGTGCTTCACTCACCCTTGACAGCCATCTTTATGATCGCTGAAATTACAGGGGGATACGAGTTGTTCCTTCCGCTGATGCTTACATCGGCCATCGCTTATTTGGTGACCAAAGGCATTGATCCGCACAGTATTTACACCGAGCAGTTGGCGCGCAGAGGCGACTTGATTACGCACAATAAAGATCAAACGATTCTTACTTTGATGAAGACCGAGCAAGTGATTGAAACGGATTTCATCAAGACTAAGCCTGACATGAAGCTTCGTGATTTGGTGAAGGTGTTCACGCAATCGAGGAGAAACTTGTTCCCGGTATTGGATAAAGGTGTACTCGTTGGCGTCCTTACTTTGGATGATTTCAAGGCGATGCTTTTCGACAAGACCTTGTACGACAAAGTTTTTGTCCGCGACCTCATGACGAACCCTCCTGCTGTCGTTGAAAAGACAGAGACCATGGAGGCCGTGATGCACAAATTTCAAACCACCGGCGCTTGGAACTTACCGGTAGTCGATCAAGGAAAGTACGTTGGGTTTATCTCGAAGTCGAAGCTCTTCTCGGCCTATCGCCGGAAGCTGTTGGAGGTAAGTGACTAATTACTTTTTACCCCCTTCGTTTTCACTTTCTCCTTCGAGGCACTGCATAGCCCACTCGGTCACTTGCTCTACCGTCATGTTGATGGCATCCTCAGGATTCGGGAATTCCTTTTCCACTTTCACGAGCACACAAGAGCAGTAATCTTCTGCCATTTCAGTTCCCATTCCAGACTCAGCATTCGTTACGCAGTTGGACATGAAAACTTCGCGGGTTGCATCATCCCATTCAGGTTGTTGAAAAGGACCTTCAACCGAGAAGGATAATCCGATGGTGATGAGGGAGAGGAGTAAGATGCGCTTCATATTGATGATTTGATATTAGTCGGCAGTATTTGCCATTGATGAGATATTGAGAGATTCGAAACATTCGTCTCTCCACTTTAAACCTAGCTCTGTGGTCAGGTTGCCAATTGCTTCCTCCACGCTGCTAAATTCATCCATAGTTTTTTCCAGCATACAGGTGCAGTACGCATTGGCTTGCTGCTCGCTGTAGTCACCCGTGCTCGTGGTTGTTCTTACACATTGCTCGATATAAACCTCTTGCTCAGGCTCTGTCCATCCGCTGGATGCGATAATCATGTAGGCAATAAGGGATCCGACTAAGGCAACAATCAGAACGATAAGAGCGGTTTGCTTCATGGGTTGGAATTTTCGTGAAGATAGTGATTCGACTTGGTTTCGGGGAGTTAGTTGATCGATGGTGGTTGTAGTTGCATCTATTCAATCAGTAGAGATGATTGCCTGAAAAGTAAGGGGTTAGGTCTTCGGTCGTACTATCTTTATGTATATTGCTCCGCCTTGTGAAAAAACGAACAATTGAGAGAGACAGTTGTTTTAATATCACAAAGGTGATAAACCCGCTTTAAACTGCTACATATGAGGAAATTACGCTTCACCCTTTTGGGCGTATTTTTCGCGAGTTTTGGTTCCCTCTTCGCACAGGACGGAACCCCGCGCTACGTTGACGAAATGGCCGATCCATCCGTAAACTTCTATGACGTTCAACGTCACTTTGAAGAGTACTGGGACGGCAAAGAGGTTGAAAGAAGCCATGGCTGGAAACAATTCAAGCGATGGGAAGCCTTCATGGAACCTCGAGTTTACCCTACAGGTGAACGTCCTGATCCATCAATTTTGTGGACACAGAACCAATCGGTGGCCGGTGTAGCTGGCAATGCCAATTTGGGAAACTGGTCGCACATTGGGCCATTCGATGGTAACTCCTTGAACGGAATTGGTCGTGTGAATTGTGTGACCTTCCATCCCGACAATAACGATATCATTTTTGTAGGTGCTCCTGCGGGGGGTATCTGGAAATCTACCGACAAAGGGGTCACCTGGTCGACAAATACCGACTTATTGCCGAACCTTGGGGTTTCAGCTATTGCTATCGATCCTCACCATCCGGATACCATGTATATCGCTACTGGCGACCGCGACGCTGCGGATACTTATAGTATTGGTGTCTTGAAATCTACAGATGGTGGTCAGACTTGGAACACCACAGGTCTTAGCTATACCGTAAATATGAGTCGCCGTGTTGGAGGAATTTACATCAACCCGAAAAACACACAAGAGATTGTTGTGGCTACTCGAGTGGGTGTTCACAGATCTACAGATGGCGGTGCAACATTTAGCAACGTTCACGGCGGAAGCTGGCAAATGATTACCCACATTCCAGGAGCTACAGATACGCTTTTCGTTGGCTCCAATTCTGGCGGTAATATCGCTCGTTCTACGGATGCAGGTGCAACCTGGACGAATATCACGACTGGTCTTCCTGCTAGTGGTGTGACACGTGTTGAGCTTGCAACTACTGCGGATGATGATAGCTACGTTTATGCACTATTTTCCGCTTCAAATAATGGACTTCACAGCGTTTACCGCTCTACTGATGGGGGCGTTACCTGGACTCAACAGTTCAGTGGAAGCTCGATGAACTTGTTACACTGGTCCTCCAGTCCGGGTGGTAACGTTTCAGGTGGATCTACCGGCGGACAAGGTTGGTACGATTTGGCTATTGCCGTTTCACCATTGAACCGCGACTTGGTTTATGTAGGTGGTGTGAACATTTGGAGATCGACAAACGGTGGTTCTAGCTGGTCACTCAGCGCGCACTGGTTTGGTGGCGGAGGTGCTGCTTTTGCCCATGCCGATCAGCATTTCTTCACATTTGAGCCGGGCACCAATACACTATTTGTCGGTAATGACGGTGGTGTTTACAGTTCTGCAAACGGAACGTCCTACACTGAACTTTGTGATGGTTTGCACATCACTCAATACTACAAGATTGACGTTTCTGAAGCAGATGAAGATTTAACAACTGCGGGGGCTCAGGATAATGGTACACACCTTATGGATGCCACCAATTGGTATCGCATTCGCGGAGGTGATGGAATGGACAATGCCATTGCCGAGAACAATCCAAATGTCATGTATGCGTCTTCCCAATATGGAAACTTTGGTAAGTCGGTAAACCGTGGTCAAAGTTTCAACGCAACATTCAACTTACCTCCGAATGGAACGGGCCAGTGGGTTACACCTATCGTGATTGATCCGAATAACGATAACGTTGTTTATATCGGATACGATCAACTTTGGAAGACCACCAACGCTGGACTTTCATTCTCCCAAACGAGTAGTTCTATCGCGGGGAATACGGGTGGAATTGATGTGATCGCCGTGGCGCCTAGCAATAGCAATGTCGTTTACGTAGTCATCAATAATCAAGTGTACCGTTCGAGCAATGGAGGTACTTCTTGGACGTTGATCAGCGGTAATATTTCCAATACACGTTCTGTAACCGACATCGCAATTTCAGATAATGACGAGAATCATATTTGGATTACAAAGTCGGGTTATGACAACAATGCGAAAGTATTTGAGTCCATCAATGCCGGTGCAAATTGGATGAACGTTTCCGGATCACTTCCGAACCTTCCGGTAAATACCATCATTTATCAGAACGGCTCTAATGGGGCGATTTACGTGGGTACTGACATTGGTGTATACTATCGAGATGCTGGTGCGTCCGACTGGACTGCTTTCATGAGTGGATTGCCGAATACGATTGTAAACGACCTCGAGATTCACTACACCACGGGTGTAATTCGTGCAGGTACTTATGGTCGTGGAGTATGGGAAAGTCCATTGGCAAATAGCTTCCTCGGTGAACCAGTTGCTGCATTCGAAGTGACTCCAGGTTCTATTTGTGATGCGAATGATACCGTTCGTCTTCGTGATTTGAGCACTTACGCTCCTACGAACTTCGACTGGACGATTTATCCAAGCACGTATCAATTTGTGAATGGTACGAATGCACAGAGCAAGAATCCTGAAGTTGTCTTTACAGCTAAAGGTCAGTATACCATTCAACTCATCGCTTCAAACCGTTTCGGCAGTGATACCGCAGTTGAGGTGAATACATTGAACTACGGTGGTTACCCTCTTCCATTTACGGATGACTTCTCAAGTGGAATTGATGAAGAGTACACCATTGTAAACGCGGATAACGGCATCACTTGGGCATACAGCTCAGCGAGCAATGGCAATGGAAACGGAAGTGTTTTCATGGACTTCTATGGTTACAACGGTAGCGGTCAGGAAGATGAGTTCATCGTGCCGGCGCTCGATTTCACTGGCTTGTCCGGTGTTCAGCTTCAATATGATATGGCATACCGCCAGTACAGCGCAAGTACACATGATAGTTTGAAGATTTATGTGAGCACCGACTGTGGTGCTACTTGGACTTTGGAAAGTGCGAGAGGTGAGAACGGATCTCAGAACTTCGCTACGGGTTCAGCGACCACGTCGAATTTCGTTCCGAATACACAAGCCGATTGGAGAACGGATGTGCTTTCATTGGGGAGCTACGACGGCATGGATGATGTGCTCATCAAGTTTGTTGGCGTGAATGATTATGGCAACAACTTGTACATCGATAATATCAACATCATCGGAGCGAACAGCTCTGCGCCAACAGCCGATTTCTTTGCAAACACAACGGGCTGTGAAGGTCAGACTGTACAGTTCTACAACACTGCAGGACCTTCGGCTACTGGCTACAGCTGGACATTCCAAAACGGAACTCCAGCGACCAGCACAGCAGCGAACCCTACGGTTACATTCAATACAGCAGGAACGTACAATGTAAGCTTGGTGGCGAGCAATGCGAACGGATCAGATTCCATTCACAAAGCGAGCTTCATCAACGTTCAAACTACATTGATTCCAAGCGTAAGCATCACGTCCAACAATATGACGATTTGTGCAGGTGATGACGTTGAATTCTACGCTGCCACAGTGAATCAGGGTAGCACAGGAGAGATTGATTGGTATGTAAACGGTCAGCTGCGCGCTTACGCCGGTGATACCGTTACAGTACCATCACTTTCGAACAGCGACACCGTAATGGCCGTGCTTCGAAGCTCTGAAACATGTGTGAGCTCACCAGAAGTGAATTCGAATACCATCATCATCAATGTAAATCCGTTGCCAACTGTGAATGCAGGTACGTATGCTACACAGTGTGTGGATGGAACTTCTTTTGTTCTGACAGGAACTCCTGCGGGGGGAACTTATACAGGTAGAGGTGTTCAAGGAACGAACTTCGACCCAGCGGATGCAGGTCCGGGTACGCACACTATCACATATGAGTATACCGATGCCAATGGATGTACGAATACGGCAACTACGACTATTCAAGTCGAACAAAAGCCGAATGTATTCCTAACAGCAGGAACCTACTGCGAATCGGATCCTTCCGGTTTTGCTTCAGGTGGATTCCCTTCAGGAGGTACGTATAGAATTAACGGGAATACGGTATCTAATATCGACCCGGCTGCTCTTGGTGCGGGTAAGCACGTGTTTGAGTATGAATACAGCAATGGAATTTGTACTTCAGTTGAAGTAGACACTATCTTGGTTGTACCATCAATACCGGCTAATCCTGTTGTTTACGTGACATGGGGTAAGCTTACATGTGCACTTCAAGGTGAAGGTTACACCTATCAGTGGTTAGACGCGAATGGAACCCCAATTGCGGGTGAAACAGACAGTGTGTTCTTCCCTACAGCTCCAGGCGATTATGCCGTAAGAGTTCGTGCAGGTGCAACTTGTGATGAGACATCAGACTTTGTTACTATCGACAAGATTGGAGTTGATGAGTACATGGCTGAGTTGATTGACTTGGAGATTTTCCCGAACCCAACTTCGGATAACTTTGCGTTATACTTTACACTTACCGAGTCTCAGTCTGTATCAGTTGAGTTGACGGATATTTCGGGTAAGGTGCTTGAGCGCAGAAATCTCGACGAGCAATTCGGCGACGTTGAAGTGCCGTTCAACTTGAAGTCATTTGCTGCAGGTGTTTACTTGGTGAAACTCACTGTAAACGATGTGACGATTACGAATAGAGTGATTCGTCAGTAAGGCGAAAAGACAAACATATTTTTAAAGACCCTGCGGTGAGAATCGCGGGGTTTTTTTTGTGTGCGGGCGTGCTTGTACGGGCGTGCCCACGTTCTCTAGTCTGCCATGTATTCGATTTCGCGATCGACGGAATCGTTTAATCCGAATTCATTCACTCGGGGTTGGAGGGCAAAGATGCCAATGGGATAGAAAACGACCAGAAACCAATCGGACACTACTTCTCCGGCGGAAACTTTCCTGTTTTGTTCGACGGATCGGATTGCTCTTGCTGTTTCAAGGCTTGTCCAGAGTTCTAAAATACTCGAGACAACGCCGAAAAAGGCTATGACGCCAGAGGCAATGAGGGTTCGCTCCATCGTGTAATGCATTGGCCTTTCGTAAAAGTCCATAGCATAGATCATGTACTGGTATTCAGTTTCTATAATCCAGGAGGCGTAGATGGGAGAGAAGGCGACCGCTAGGATGAGTGCGACGAAAGGGAACCAAATCGATACTTGAAACAGCTTATTCGGAAACTTGAGCTCACCTTTGAAATGCACTTTCCAGGTATAGGTGACAATGCTCTTTTTCCATCGTGTGAAGAAAATGGTAAGTGCTGCTGGAATGAGGAAGAGGATGAATAGAGGAGCTATTTCTTGCATCGTTTCAAGCTCCTTGGTGTAAAGAGATTCTGGAGCATAATCAACATGAATGGTGAAAGGCGCACCAAGCCAATAGTTAATCAGTAGGATTACGAAAATGCAGACAAACAAGATCAGTGGTATCCCAAAAGAAAACATGAAAAGCGGCCAGCTTCTCATCCTGAGTAGAGAGGACATAGCGATAGTGTTAGTCCTCATAAGTTAAGCAAGAAGTAAATAGAAACAACTGATTAACCGCTGTACTCGCTCACTAGGTCTCCGGGGTTCAGGCCCACTAGCTTACTTCACCAACTCTAAAATACTCTCGAACATCGCTTTTCCGTCGATGTTGCCGAGGTTTTCGTCAGCAGCGCGCTCAGGGTGAGGCATCATGCCGAATACGTTGCGATTCTTGTTGGTAATACCTGCGATGTTTTCGAGCGAACCGTTTGGATTGACATCGTCGCTTACGTTTCCGTTCGCGTCACAGTAGCGGAACAAGATCTGGTCGTTGGCTTTCAATTCCTTCATCGTCGCCTCGTCGGCGTAGAAGTTTCCTTCACCGTGAGCGATTGGAATTTGATAGGCTTTGTTAGAATCCAAGCCGCGAGTCACCAAGCTATTGTTGGTTTCAGGCTTGAGGTAAACGTTTTTGCAGATGAACTTGTGGCTTGTGTTGTGAAGAAGCGCACCTGGAAGCAGATGCGTTTCTGTCAATACCTGGAATCCATTACAAACTCCGAGTACGTAGCCACCTTTGTTGGCGTGCTCAACAACGGCCTCCATGATAGGAGAGAAGCGAGCGATAGCGCCTGAGCGCAAGTAATCCCCATAAGAGAATCCTCCTGGAAGTACCACAAAGTCAACCCCCTGAAGGTCGGTGTCCTTGTGCCACAACTCTACAGTTTCACAACCCATGATGTTGCGAAGTACATAAATCATGTCTTGATCACAGTTCGATCCCGGGAAGGTTACAACGCCAAATTTCATCTGCTAAAGAATTTGTGCAAAGGTAGGTAATAGTCTTTAGTTGGAGAACGAGAAAAGGGGGATAAGTGAAGGCGTGCGGACGTGGGGTTGTGCGGGCGTATGGACGTGCGATGTGCACGGATTCTTGTTGGCACGAAAGCATGTCAGAAAATTTCCCTCCAGCTGGCGAGCTCATTTCCTCAACAGTTGAACTATTCTGTATCATCCTCCAGCCGTCCGACCCCTGACCTCCGAATTCCGGACTTTGACCTCCGACCTCTCGCCCATCTTCTGCCCGGGGCGCGTACCCGCGTCCCCACTATCAAGTTAAGCAAACACAAACCGCTAGCCGGAGAGTAAACGTTTACTAACGGCTCCCAAAAAAGAATTGCGTGATTCACAGAGTTAGTGCTTGAGATTCAGAAATTCAATATCAAAGTTCCGAACTTGATGGAGGGGTCGAGGGACTCGGCCCCCGGGGGCAAATCATCCAATGGCACTACCGTTCACCCGCCAAGCCAATCACCCACCCGCCAAGTCATTCGTTCGTCCGCCAAGCAATCTGCCGGTGAACTATGAACATTCCGCCTTCCATCTCTCCGGCTTTCCAATCATGCAGCAGGCCTGGTGTCCATGAGTCCAGCTCTCCGACCTTCTAATAATCTGGCCCTGGGATAGTCTATTGGTCTGACTGCCTAACCTTCTTGTAGCCTAATAATCTGACCCTCTATTAGTCTGTCAGTCTACCCGTCTCCCGTAATCCTTCCCTGACATCCATTTCCCTCAACTTTTTACCGCTAACCTCCTGAAATTGCATTTCATACATAATCCGAACGGTCATGGGAAAGAGCAATAAGTCCTGGTTAGAAAGAAGTGCATGGATGATGGCGACAATGGCGCTACTCATTGTTGCTTGTGAAAAAGACTTTAATCCGCTCGACCGACCAGTAGAGCACGACGAGCAGGCGACTTCTGCTGCGGCAGTGGCTTCTGTTCCTTACGACGATGCCTCTACGATTTCAGACCTCGCGTATGAAGGTGCCTACAACGGTAAGACTTCGGATGTCCTCACCTGCGCAGTGATTACCGTAGACACACTCACCTCAATGATGCACCGAGTGACTGTTGATTTCGGAACAGGCTGTACAGACGCAAATGGCAATACTCGATCAGGTATCATTCGCACCACTTTCACTTTGCCGAGAACGCAAGGGGGTGCAACTTCTGATATTGAGTTCATCAACTACTACATCAATCAGGTGAAGGTTACTGGCCTTTACCATCAAGTTTTCATGGGCCTCAATTCGGCCAATCAACCGGAGTGGGCAGTGGATATCGATGGATCCGCTGTCTATTCTCCGGGTGATACACTGCACTACCGCAGTTCTCGCACTCGCACTTGGACAGAGGGATTCTTCCCTTTTGACCCGGGCAACATCAAGTTTTCAATAACTGGAACTGCGATTGGTGAAAGAACGGGTCAGCCTTCATGGCACGCGGCGACTATTGAAGACCTTATCTGGACCTTCAACTGCCTTTATCTCGTGGATGGGACGTACGAGTTGAGCGTGACTGGAATGCCGATTTATCGCGTCGATTTTGGCGACGGCGACTGCGACAACAAAGCAGAAGTTTCCGATGGAAACAACACAGTTATTATTCAGCTTTAGCCGATAACCCCGATGTTCTTGCCCCATAGATTCGCCATTCGATAGAGTAGTCTTGCGCCCACATTGGCGTCCCATTCATCATGAGGGCCTGGCGCCACCTCGTTTAAGTCCATTCCAACAATCGTTTTACCGGATTCTGCGAGGCGCTCCAGTAAGTAGAGTACATGGTCAGTTTCGAAACCTCCAGCTACAGGTGTGCCGGTATTCGGACAAAGCTTTGGGTCTAGACCATCAATATCAAAACTCACATATACGTTGTCGGGAAGCTCTTTAATGATGCTTTCTACCTGACCTTTCCAAGTAGCACCGCTGTATTGCTCTTGCTTTAGATCACGGTCGTAAAACGTTCGAATACGGCCGTTCGAATTCTCAATCACTTCAACTTCTTCTTCGCAGTAATCGCGAATGCCTACTTGAACAAGCTTCTCTACGCCTTCAATCTTCAATGCGTTGAACATGATAGACGCATGCGAGTACTCGAAGCCTTCATAGGCATCCCGTAAATCCGCATGAGCATCAATTTGGAGAATGCCGAAAGATTGCTTCTTGGCTAGCGCTTTGAAATATCCGAGAGGAGTACTATGATCGCCACCGAGAAGGATGACGTGCTTTCCGTCGTTCATCATTTCTGAACACTGCTCCTCAACCCATCGCACCATCTTCTTGCAGGTCTTGTTGATCTTTTCAAGAAGCTCTTCAGTGGCATTGTCGATATGACCCACTTCCAGCGCAGACAAATAAGCCACGGCCTTCTCTCGGTACTTGCGGCTTTTCTCGACCAGCTTTGGATCGATTTTCTTCATGTACAATCCCATCTTCCACGCATCTGTTACGAAAGGGTCGTACAAATCCACCTGCTTCGAGGCTTCCAAAATGGCTTCTGGACCAAGGGCGGTTCCACCGGCATAACTAACGGTTACCTCCCATGGAACGGGAAGGATAACAATTTCAGCGTCTTTGTAATTGAATGGCAATCCATAGATGTGCTTGCCGCTTGCCAATCCGTTGGGATCGAAGTTTTCAATTTTCTCTTGCTTGGTCATGCAGTGCTCGGTTTACACAAAGGTGGAGAATTTTTTCTCGATTTCATTCATCAATCAACAGACAACCATGACGCCAAAACTCAACGCGCCCGTCTTGGTTTTCGGCTCGAACAACTAACATATACTGACCTGCTGGCAAGACCTGTCCATTCTTCTTTCCAGCCCACCGAATCGCCGAGGGTAGAACAAGCGGCTCCCCAGGTGTTATCGAGCAGATATGCTGACCTGCTGCGTTGTATACATCAGCATAAATCACCCACTCTTGCCAATGATTTGGTAGAAACAGCTCAACGTAATCTTTGTATTGATCACCATTCGGAGAGAACCGAGCATTGACGATTTTTGGCTCTTCGTACATCTTTGGTTGAAAAGCCGAGTGCACTCCAGGGGTGGCCATTGGTTGAGAAGAGGATTGCCAAGCTGATCCTGGAGAATTGCGCGTGAGACTAATTCCGCGTGTGTCCGATAAGTAAGAATGGTAGCTGTCTTTGTTCCACGCTACAGAATCGATGATGGAACCATTGGCCCTGGCGATACACAGCCCATCCGTTGCAGATAACGCTGTTAGAGATACGGTTGCTTCATAATCGAGGAGTGCCCGAGTATCAGATATTGGATAGGTGTTGAAAAGTGAAGATGGATCGGCAAGGGCTATAAGGACAACCTCTCCGGGTAGCATCGGTTGAGGGATTTCACAGATCGGCTTTAGCTCTTCAATGCCGAAATCTCGACTCCATTTTGAGATTCTCAGTTCATTCAAAAGGACCGCCCCAGGCCCCGGATTGTAAAGTTCAACGAACTCGGATACGCCCTCTTCTGGTTGAAATAGCACTTCAGAAATAAAGATTTGTGGAGAATGATGAAGCGCCTCAGGAAGGTGGATATAGAGACTATCGATAGGATATGATGATGTGCTGTAGGCTTGAAGGTTCATAACAGGACCTGTAGCAGGAACTATCCATCTGGAACCCAGAATATCTTTCGGGAGGTACATCTTTTGACCCCAATCCAAGGAATCAATTCCCACACTGAATAGAAGCTCAATCGAGTCACCAAACCATGAAATGGAGCGAATGGAGTTTAAAGGTGAGCGATCATTCGTTTCAGGTTGATTCTGATACCCTGGTGTTCCTCCCATACTGGAATTCGAGGACGACCAGGCATAGTTTAGGTCTGATAACGGACGGTTTTCATCTCGTTCAATGGACCAGCCACCGTGCTTTTTCCAAAGTGAACTGTGCAGGTCATTCGAGTAGTTGAATCGATCTATTTCCTCGTTCCAGTCGTCGTAAAGTTGTATCTCAGCAGTGGAGTTTGGTAGCGATAATGGAACAATATGGTAGCTGTGGGGTTGCAGCACAACGCTGTCGAGCAAGTGTACACTCGAGTTTACTCTAACCTCCCAATTCCACAAACTCAGAGTGTCGTCGGAAAGATTGAGAAGCTCTACATACTCATAGTCCACATCAACAAGGGGCTCTGCATCGCACATCACTTCGTTGATGACAATGCTCTTGGGAAGCGGACGATGAAGGGCAGTATGAAAAGGAAGCATTTCGTTTTGATAGGCATCATGAATAGGAGATAGGTCTAAGATGTAGGCTCCATTTTCAGCAGGGCGAGAACCTCGAAGCTGAAGAGTATTTGCATTCGAGAAGAACACTTCCCAAGAAGTGCCCTTATGGTCGAAGACATGTAGTGAATCGGAATAGCATTTCTCGGAGAGTTCCATCTCTAACGTTTGTCGGTCTACCCAGCGGTGAGCGATCACCTCCGGGCGTGTCGTATCCGTGAAAGGAAATCCAGAAACTGAAAGATTATCGAATCTGAATTTTGTTGCTCTAGTCTTTGTGTAAAAGCAGGCAATGCTGAATTGCGTTGATGGGAAAACGGAGGTGTCAGGAGCGAAGCCCAAATTCTGCCAGCCAGCTTGATTTAAATTTACGCTCACC
Organism: Flavobacteriia bacterium; assembly: GCA_013373425.1. GTDB lineage: Bacteria > Bacteroidota > Bacteroidia > Flavobacteriales > Schleiferiaceae > Phaeocystidibacter. The sequence continues at coordinate 26,772 of JABXHW010000025.1, read as the reverse complement.
GTCCATATTGAATCTGGATACCGAACTACTTCCCACTCTAAGTCGATGTTTGAAGGTGAGAGTAGTCCATCGGAGCTCGTCCAAAGCTCATGGTCAATCCCAGGAAGTCGGTACAACAGACTAATTCGATCGCGCGCATCGCCTCCGAATTTTAAAACAGAGGCTTGCCCGCCCGCGTCTTCGCACAAAGTAATCTCTGTGTAGTTTGAACCAGAAGGATTAAAATCCAGCCCTAACCACCCTGACCAATGCCCTGAAGCAGAAACACTACTCGCCGTGCTTATTTTAGCATTTCCAGCATTTGTGTCGGAAAGTTGAAGTTGGTCGTTGCTGTGAATGAACAGCGCCGTGTCGCCGATCCACAAAGGATTTATAGCTAGGCTTGAATCTGAGAATGCATCGTGCCAGGTCACTTGGGCGCGGACACAAAAGCATGCGCACGCACCCATCAATAAAAGGATAGGTTTCATGTGAAAAACAGGTTGGTTTGGTTAATTTTGCCATCTGAAAATACAAAATATCACACGAAATGCGGGTAGCTGTTGTAGGCGCAACGGGGATGGTAGGAAACGTCATGTTGCAGGTTCTTGCCGAGAGAAACTTTCCAGTCACTGAACTCATTCCGGCGGCGTCGATTCGCTCGGTAGGGAAGAAGGTTTCTTTCAAGGGGCAGGAGGTAGAAGTGGTTTCTATTCCTGATGCGGTTGCGGCTAAACCGGACATTGCTCTCTTTTCCGCAGGTGGCGATGTTTCCAAGGCCTGGGCTCCCAAGTTCGCAGAGGTCGGCACTCGTGTAATCGACAACAGCTCTGCTTGGAGAATGGAGGAGGGTATTCCTCTCGTCGTTCCAGAAATCAATGCAGATGCGATTGGTGAGAATGATATGATCATCGCCAATCCGAATTGTTCGACGATCCAATTGGTGATGGTATTGAAACCACTTCACGAGCGCTACGGTATTCGTCGCGCAATCGTGAGCACATACCAAAGCATTACGGGTACGGGTGTGAAGGCGGTGGCTCAACTCGAGAATGAAAGAAAGGGTGAGAAAGGCAAGATGGCTTACCCCTATCCAATCGATAAAAACTGTTTACCGCACTGCGACGTATTCACAGAGAATGGCTACACAAAAGAGGAGATGAAGATGACCCGTGAAACGGTTAAGATTCTTCAAGACAATAGCGTAATGGTATCTGCTACTGCCGTTCGTGTACCTGTTCAAGGGGGTCATAGTGAGTCGGTGAATATCGAGTTCAACGATGCTCCTTCAATTCCGGAGATTCGTCAGATTTTACAGAATTGCTCAGGTATCACTTTGCAGGACAATCCAGACGTGAATCTATATCCAATGCCAAGATTTGCGGAAGGCAAAGACGATGTGTTTGTAGGTAGAATTCGTCAAGACTATTCCAACCCGAACGCTGTAAACTGCTGGATTGTAGCGGATAACCTTCGCAAAGGCGCGGCTACTAATGCGGTTCAAATCGCCGAGCTATTTGTGAAATAACGACGGATAATTTTGAACCTTTGCGCGCTCTGTTTGTCTTATGACCATGCGCTACAAGGATTTATCTATGTTCTCTCAACGCTTCTTGACTATACTGTTTTGTATGGCGATGCCCTACCTTGCCTTTTCTCAAATCATTGAGGTTGTTGGTAGTGTGGTGGATGAGACAGGTGAACCCGTTCCAGCGGTAGTCACCATTTACGCCTCAAACTCCGAAGAACCACTGTCGGCTGTTCGGGCAGATTTTGATGGTGATTTCCGCCTTCAAATTGACGAGCCTGGATCGTACAAGGTTTCTCTGGAGATGTTTGGTTACGAAACCCTTTGGCGCCGAGATATTCGATTGAGCTTAGGGGATAGAGAAGTCTTGGGAAATCTAGTTCTTCAACCTGACGCCAACACCATTTCTGAAATCGAAATTATCGAAGATCAGCCAGATGCATTGATGGGCTTGGATAAGCGCGTCTTTACTGTTACAGATGAAGTGAATACTCGAGGCGGTCAAGCAGCTGATGTACTGAATAACATTCCATCCGTGAATGTCGATTTGGATGGAAATATCAGTCTCCGTGGCAATTCCAACGTTCGGGTTTGGATAGACGGTCGACCAAGCACATTGATTGGAATGGATGATCAGTCTGCCCTTCAGCAGATTCCTGCCTCCATGATAGAGCGCGTTGAGCTCATCACTAATCCTTCAGCCAAATACGATGCGGATGGGACTGGAGGTATCATCAATATTATTACAAAAAAAGACCGCCGAAGAGGTTGGAGTGGAAATGTTGCTGGAAGTATCGGAACAAATAATAAGTACGATGCCAATGCATTTTTGAGCAGAAGAGAAGGGGCTTGGACATTCTTTGCTGGTTACGGGTACAACAACAATTACCGCGATGGATTTGGCTACGATTATCGTACAAACTATCTCCCTGACACCACCTTTTCCATTCGTTCTGATGAGGAGAGTTTTAGAAGAAACGAATCTCACAACATTCGCTTGGGAGCAGATTGGAGCATGACGGATGCAGATGTCATTTCGTTTTCGACCAATTGGAACACCAGAGAAGGCAATAGTCCAGAGTTTGCGGATTACTTGAACACCTCCCAAGGCGAGGTAGTAACTTCATCTTATCGCGATGTGAATGAAGTGCGTAACAGAACGAATAGCGACTTTGCCTTGCACTACGAGCACGATGCCGAGCGAGAGAACAAAGAGAAATGGGTAGCCGATTTGAGCTACTCTCGCACTATTGATGACGACTTTCAAGATATCGCATGGGTATTCAACGAATATGATAACTCCACGGATAGCCTACCGAATGTCTACCAACAATTTCCGGAGACAGAGCTTGAGCAGATGATCGTTGCATCCTTCGACTACGAGCGCAACTTTGGCAACTGGGGTCGTATGGAATTGGGCTGGAAGAGTATTTGGAACACTTCAGATGAGGTTCGAGATGCTCAAATCCGATACGAAGAAAGTGAACCATTTATTGATGACACGCTCCGTTCAAACGCCTTCTATTTCAAACAGAACATTCACGCCGTTTATGGCAACTTTGGAATGCAGCTGAGCAATCGTTGGAAAGCTCAAGTTGGACTTCGTTTTGAGCAGGCATTTACAGGTGGAATTGCTCGAGGCGTTGAATATCCGAACAACTATTTCAATGTTTTCCCTTCTGGATTCTTGACGTACAGCATTGCCGAGAATCAGGAAATGCAGTTGAGCTATTCCAGGAGAATCGACAGACCGAGCGAATGGTCGTTGAATCCTATTATTGATTACGAGGATCCTCAGAACCTTCGGTCAGGTAACCCGAACTTGCAGCCAGAGTATATCAATAGTAGTGAGTTGAGCTATATATGGTACTATCCAGGAGGTTCAATTTCTGGAGCGGTGTACTATCAATACGCAACAAATGTCTTCACGCGATTCCGCCGAATTCTACCTGATGGAAGATCGTTGACCACGTTTGAAAACCTTCGCGAGCGAATCAGAACCGGTGGAGAGTTTACCGCAACGGGTAAGTTTACTTCATGGTTGTCTGGTAGAGCGAATTTGAACTTGTATCAGAGTTTCATCGTAGCCGACAATCTTCAAGAAGACCTCAATCAGAATGGATTCAGTTGGTTTACTCGTGTAAGTGCGATGATCGATTTACCATGGGAACTCCAGTCACAATTGACCTATAACTATCAAGGTGCGGAGCCAACTGGACAAGGATTCAGACAAGCCATAACTAGTCTTGATATCGCTTTTTCAAGAGACTTCTTGAATGATCAACTCAATGTTGGATTGCGCGTGAGTGACGTGTTTAACACGAGACAGTGGGAGTATTCAGTAAATGCGATGGACTTCAACCAAGACTTCTTCCGAAAGCGCGAATCCCGCATTTTGTACCTCAGCTTGACCTACAGGTTTGGCATTCAAGACAAGTCGAAAAGCGACCGTCCTGGAGGCGGAGGCGAGGGTGGTGGAGACGACTTTTAGTCGTTAAATCTTTCTAAAATCCACCTCCCTTTAGTAAGAAACAATTTCCCTTCTCGTCTGGTTACATTACTAATACGATAGCTATGAAGAGAAGAATTTCAATTGTACTTTCATTTGCTGCTTTTGCATTGATGGCCTGTACCACTCAAGCGGAGCAACCTGTAGCATCAACATTGAATACACAAATGAGCGAGGATACTGCAACAGCCGTTTTCGCCTCCGGCTGCTTCTGGGGTACAGAGTACTTTATGAAGCGAATTGAAGGCGTGATTTCTACTGATGTAGGATACACGGGCGGACATGTAGACAACCCAACTTACGAGCAAGTGTGCTCAAAGACAACTGGCCACTATGAAGCCGTGAAGGTCGTGTATGATCCAAGCGTAGTTTCTTACGAGACCTTGGCTCGCCAGTTCTTCGAAACACACGACCCAACACAGATGAATGGTCAAGGACCTGATATTGGTCCGCAGTACCGTTCCGCCATTTTCGTGGCGAATGATGAGCAGCGAGAAGTTGCTGAAGGATTGATTCAACTCTTGGAAGATAAAGGGATGATCATTGCTACTCAAATTCTCGATGCAGACACTTTCTGGTCAGCAGAGCTCTACCACCAAGATTACTACGACAACCGAGGAGGTACGCCGTATTGCCACGGATATCGGAAGTTGTTCTAGAGGTGCGCAGGTACGCAAGTACGTAGGTGCGCAGGTTTGGATAATCCTGTGATTGTCGACATAACTTGAGCACCTTACAATCACCATACACCCATACACCCAAAAACGTAAACACACCCTCATGGAATATCGCAATCTTGGAAAGTCTGGACTTCGTGTATCAGAATTCAGCTTTGGATCATGGATCACTTTTGGAAATCAAATTGGAGATACCACTTCTGAAGACTTGATGAAGATGGCCTACGACAATGGTGTCAATTTCTTCGACAATGCCGAAGTCTATGCCAACGGGCAGAGTGAAATTGTGATGGGTGAGATTCTGTCCAAGATGGGCTGGAATCGCGATACGTATGTGGTGAGTAGCAAAGTGTATTTCGGCGCGGGAGGGTCGTTGCCTACTCAGAAGGGGTTAAATCGAAAGCATATTGTCGAGGCTTGTGAGGCTGCATTGAAGCGTCTGCAAGTGGATTATCTCGACTTGTATTTCTGTCATCGTCCCGATAAGTCCGTGCCCATGTCGGAAGTAGTGTGGACCATGCATAACCTCATTCAACAAGGTAAAATCTTGTATTGGGGAACCAGTGAATGGAGTGCACAAGAGATCATGGAGGCACACATGGTCGCGGAGCGATATAACCTTATCGGTCCAACCATGGAGCAACCACAATACAACATGATTCACCGCGACAAGGTGGAAGTGGAGTTTAAACAGATTTACAAAACGGTTGGATTGGGCACTACCATTTGGAGTCCGTTGGCTTCTGGCGTTCTCACCGGTAAATACAGTAAGGGAATTCCAAGCGATTCTCGTTTGAATCGCGAAGAGCTTAGTTGGCTGAAGGATCAGCGAGTAGTCGATGACGTCTTGGCTAAGGTGGATAAGATGGTGGCGTTTGCCGAAGGTGAACTAGGTATGTCTGCCGCTCAGCTTGCTTTGCTTTGGTGCCTCAAGAATCCGAATGTTAGCACTGTAATTCTCGGCGCCAGCAAAACTTCACAACTCGAACAAAACTTCAAAGCACTCGACTTCAAGGACAAAGTAACCGACGAAGTGATGGAGAAAATTGAGGTAATATTTCAGAACGCCCCGGAGCATCCGATGTGGTAGAACGTTGGAGGTGCGCAGGAACGCAAGTGAGCGGGGTTGCCTGAATAGGAGATTACTCTTCTTCGTTTGGAACTCAAGTCAATTAACTTTTCCACTTTCCAACCATCCTACCTTTTCATAACTTGCCCTTCCAACCTTTACACAACGATTATGGCAATCCGCGGACCTTTCAATTTCAATAAATGGCTGGATGAGAATAGAGATAAACTCAAGCCGCCTGTTGGGAATAAGAACCTATATCCAGAAGGTGAGGACTACATTGTGATGGTGGTTGCTGGTCCAAATGCCCGTAAGGATTACCATTACAATGAAACTGAAGAGTGGTTCTTCCAATTGGAAGGAGAAATTACGGTTCGCATTCAAGAGGATGGGAAGGCGCGTGATATCAATTTAGGTCCCGGAGACATGTTCCTTTGTCCAGCCGGAATCCCTCACAGCCCCATGCGCAAAGAAGGAAGTATTGGATTAGTGGTTGAGCGCGTTCGCAAAGGGACAGATTATAAGGATGGTCTGCAGTGGTACTGTGATAACTGTAATAACAAATTGCACGAGACCTATTTCCCTCTATTGGACATCGAGAAAGATTTCCTACCGAGATTTAAGGAGTACTATGCTTCAGAAGAATTGAGAACGTGTGACAATTGTGGGCACGTAATGGAAACGGATCCTCGCTTCGTCTAGTCGGGATTATTCTCAGCAACCACGTCCTCAAGCCAAGCAATTAGTTCTGGATCTGTGCTGTAGAGAACGGTCTCCTCATACTTGTCGTATCGAAGGTGTATCACATGCTTTCTGGTTCCCAGTAAGGAGCGAGCTATCCAGTTTTGTTCAATCACTTCGTATGACCGAATTCGCTCTTTTTCAATGTGGCAATGGTCGTATTGTTGACTTGGGAGAATGCGCAACGCGTCTTCTGTAACCTCATATCGGTTGTACATAAGAATGATATGTCCTCCGAGTACGAACAGACCAGGGCACAAGAGTGAAAGTAGAACCTTATCGATTGTAAGGTTGTCGAGGTGAGAGTAGATGGCTGGCAGAGTTACCAGTGATGCGTAAAAGAATTGGAGGATTTTGCCTCCTTTCGACCACTCTCGTTTGAATGTTTGGTTGTCTTCAGTATGTACAGCTGCTTGACTCATTCGCTTTCTAAATTCTGGATATAAGTTAATTGTTCTTCTGCAACGGCCACATCATCAGCATTATCACTTTTCAACAGGAGTTCGTAATAACTGCGTGATTCCTCTAAATTTCCTTCAATAAGATAGATGTAGGCGATATTTGAAATGCAAGTCATATCCTCTTCATTCGTAGCTAATGCGCGCTTGAAAGCATCAATCGCTGAGGTGTTATCGCCTGCGTAGAAATAGGCCACTCCCAAGTCGTTAATCAATTCGGTGCCCTCCGGGAAATAGGTGATGGATGTTTCAATCGCATCAATAATGAGATTCATGGGAGCGTCGGAAGTGGCAAGTGCAGAACAGTATTCGTGAATGCTGGTGTAGAAGTCGTATCTCGACTGATCAAAAGCTTCGCCGTTCGCCCAAAGCCAAGAATCGGGGTCTTCTTCATTCAGAGCTAGGACGGCTTTAAGCGTTTCCACGTGGTCCTCGTATTCCCCAATTTCTCGTAAGGTGTAACACTTCCCAAACCAAATGTCCAACCGTCGAGGATGGTGTTCAAGCGCTTGGTTGAGGTAGCCTATCGCAATGGATGAAAGGGAATCATTGTAGCCAAGAACACTCCTGAGGTAGCCTTCAACATTTCCTTCATCATCTGTTATCTCAAAGGCCTGCTCCCCCTGAGATGGCGGCTCTGTAGTGAGCTGCATTTGCTCTTCTTGAGCTATGGTGAAGTAGTAGTTTGAATGGGCGATGAACATCTCGGCATTCTTAGGCTGAGCGGCTTCCCAAGCTCTCAAGATGGGCACTACATTCTCTACATCAACAGTGTCGTTGAAGAACACTGCATTGAATCGTTCCTGGTAAGTCTGACCTTGAACAGTAATGTTGAGAATGAAGAATGAAATAGATGTTAGTAGGAGTTTCATCGGTATAAAATCTTGCAAGGATAAAGCCAAAGATCATCGTCGTCGGCCGCGGGGTGAAATTGGGAGAGGATTGTATTGCGTAGCTGTAAAATTGAGTTCACGAGCCACATCATCGCGTATAATCTTGGCCATTTCCGGATTCTGTGTCTTTGCTACTAACCACTTTTTCCGGTGGGTTTCATTCAAGATGTGAACTTCATAAACCACATCTTTTTTAGTGTGTGACGAGACGTTTCCAGCACTTTGAATCTTACTCGACATGTTTTTTTTGAGGACGGTCACATCACAAAAGTTTCCAAGTGATTCCCATTTGCCTGCGTAGATTCCAAATAGGTAGTTGGCCGTTCTTTTCTTTCTATTCTTGAGGTTAATCTGAGACACATTAATTGCAAACAAAGAAAAGGTGCTGATGATGAGGAGGCAGGCTGCGATTATGAGTGGTCGAATTCGACCGTCTCCAATTGCCAAATCATACACTGCGCTGAGAAAAAGACCAATGGAAAGAACGAACATCATCCAGAAGAGGATACGTACTCCGCCGTTTACACTGTTCTCTATTTTATATTCAAGGATATCGCCTTTATTCTTCATAGTTAAGAGAGCGAAATTGTTAGTCTGAACGAATATAAGGATTGATAGGGAACGGCTATTTAGTTCTTGCCGAGTGCTTTTTCTATCTTCGCGACAAACCCATTTGAACGTGTCGAATACCCAGTTTCCCGATATATTCACGATTGACATCCATACTCATATCCTCCCTGAGAATATTCCAAATTTCAGAGAGAAGTTCGGTTATGGTGGATTCATTCACCTCGATCATCACAAGCCGTGTTGCGCGAGAATGATGATGGACGATAAGTTCTTTCGTGAGGTTCAAGACAACTGTTGGGATCCAGAAACTCGGGCGAAAGAGTGCAACCATCAACACGTGGATGTGCAGGTGCTTTCAACGGTTCCGGTGATGTTCAGCTACTGGGCGAAACCCGAGCATGCACTCGAAGTATCCATCTTCCTCAATGATCACATCGCAGATATTTGTCAGCGTTATCCCGATCGCTTCGTCGGTTTGGGAACGGTTCCGATGCAAGATCCTGAGTTGGCTATTCAAGAGCTTCGTCGTTGTAAGGACATCGGACTTAAAGGCATTGAGATTGGGACTCATGTGAACGACTGGAACCTCGACGCCCCTGAAATCTTTGCTGTGCTTGAAGCTTGCCAGGATCTCGATATGGCCGTGTTCATTCACCCTTGGGACATGATGTCTAAAGAGAAGATGCCGAAGTATTGGCTTCCTTGGTTGGTAGGTATGCCTGCTGAAAGTTCGCTAGCCCTTTGCTCATTGATTTTTAGCGGAACATTTGAGAAGCTTCCGAAACTTCGTGTAGCCATTGCGCATGGAGGTGGCAGCTTCCCAGCAACACTAGGAAGGATTCAACATGGATTTGATGTTCGCCCGGACCTATGTGCAATTGACAATCCTATTCCTCCAACATCTTACATGGGTAAGTTCTGGTTGGATTCACTCGTGCATGACCAAAAAATGCTCGACTATGTGGTTGACCTCGTCGGTGAGGATAAAGTAGCACTAGGAACCGATTACCCATTCCCGTTGGGAGAACTGGAACCTGGTCAGTTGATTCATTCCATGGATTGGTCGGCTGAGAAAAAGGAGAGTCTTCTTAGTGGCGCTGCTTTGGGTTGGCTGAACATGAAAAAAGAAGACTTCCGTTGAAAACGATTCCCTTTCATATTCTCAAGAATGTAGCTTGGTTCATATTCGTTGGACTTTCAGGGACTGCCCTCGTAGCCTGGTGGCAGTTTATGGAAGGTAGACTTGAGGTGGCTATTGCTCTTGGATTTACAGCATTTGCAATCATGAGCTCACCACTCTTTCCAAGCGCAGGCTGGGGAGTGATGAAAGGTGGAAATCTCTGCCGAAATCGTCCGACCTACATGGTCGCCGTTGGCGTTCACTTGTTGTTCTTCTTAGCCTTTTGGCAATACGTTGTCTTTGATGCAAAGTTTGATAGTATCATGGCTTTAGGTACTGCAGCTTCGGGATTGATAGTGGTTCGTGCTTATTCCGATGCAAAGCGACAACAAGAACCTACAGAATGAAATATTGGAGATATATCACCTTTGCTGTGCTATTTACTGAACTGATTGTCTTCGGTGAAAATCGGTCAGGGACATGGGCACTTTTAGCCTTGGTGTTTGTCGTGGGCGTGGCGAATCTGATTCTCGATTCCAATCCCAAATGGATCAGCTCCATGAAGGAAATCCAACGTAACAACCCTCTACCCAGACCCATATTCAATGGGGTAGCCATCTTCTTCTCTGCAGTAGCCATGATTCTGCCCTATGCCGAAGGATTAATCAATCCGGTCATGGTAGTCTTGGCCGTGTGTGTTGTAACTCTTACCAACGAAAAGTAAGTAATACAGGTCACGTTCGTCCTAGGTGGAGACGTGAAACAATTCTTACCTTTGCACTTCCTTTTGACGCCAGATGTCAATCGGACAAAAAGTCGTTTAAATGAGTGACTTCATCCATCACGAGTGCGGGATAGCCATGGTAAGGCTCCGCAAACCCCTGAATTATTATGTAGAGAAGTACGGGACTGCCATGTACGGCCTCAACAAGATGTATCTCCTCATGGAGAAGCAGCACAACCGAGGTCAAGATGGTGCAGGTCTTGCGAGTATCAAACTCGACGTGCCTCCTGGAAAACGTTACATCTCACGCCAGAGAAGTATCGATCCAAAGCCAATTCAAGACATATTCCAATATGTTCAGAAGCGCATCAGCGAAGGGGTGCAGGACAATCCTGAACTCTTGAAGGATGCGGAATGGTTGAAAGAGAATCTTCCATTCATTGGCGAAATGTATCTCGGTCACCTACGCTACGGTACATATGGAAAGAACAGTATTGAAGCTTGTCACCCATTCCTTCGTCAGAATAACTGGATGACGCGCAACTTGATTGTTGCAGGTAACTTCAACATGACGAATGTCGATGAGCTTTTCAATCAGCTTGTAGACCTTGGTCAGCATCCAAAAGAGAAAGCCGACACCGTAACTGTGATGGAGAAAATCGGTCACTTCCTCGATGAAGCGAACGAAGAACTCTACCGTCAGTTCAAGGAAGAAGGCATGGAGAAGGTGGATATTAGCCGCAAGATTGCCGAGAACCTCGACATTGGAGATATCCTCAGAAGTGCTGCTAAGCGCTGGGACGGTGGTTACGCCATGGCCGGAATGTTTGGTCACGGCGATGCTTTCGTACTTCGCGATCCATCGGGAATTCGTCCGGCCTATTACTACATGGACGATGAGGTTGTAGTCATAACAAGTGAGCGTCCTGTTATTCAAACTGGATTCGACGTACCTATCGAGGAGATCAAGGAGATTCCTCCAGGGAATGCCGTAATCATGAAGAAGAATGGCGAAGTCTTCCTCGAAGAAATTCGTCAGCCTCTCGAGCGCAAAGCTTGTTCATTCGAGCGTATTTACTTCTCGCGTGGTAATGATGCTTCGATCTATAACGAACGTCTTGAATTGGGTCGTCGACTTACACCTGTCATCATGGACGCGGTGAACCACGACATCAACAATACAGTGTTCAGCTTCATTCCGAATACCGCAGAGGTGAGTTTCTACGGAATCGTTAAAGGTGTGGAAGAACACCTCAATACTTGGAAGAAGCAAGAGATTATGAATCTCGGGACGGACATCAACCAAGATAAGCTCGACACCATTTTGAATACACGTATGCGTGTGGATAAGGTTGCTTGGAAGGATGTCAAGTTGCGCACCTTCATTACTCAGGACGACGGCAGAGATGATCTCGTTTCCCATGTGTACGATGTTACCTATGGCGTGGTAAAGGAGACGGATAACTTGGTAGTGATGGATGATTCCATCGTTCGAGGCACGACACTTAAGCAGAGCATCTTCAAGATTCTTGACCGACTCAAGCCGAAGAAAATCATCGTTGTGAGCAGTGCACCTCAGATTCGCTATCCCGATTGTTACGGTATTGATATGGCGAAGATGGGCGACTTCGTTGCGTTCCGCGCTGCGATTGAACTCTTGAAGGAGAGCAATCAGCACAAACTCATCCAAGAAACTTATGAGAAGTGTCTAGCTCAAGTCAATTTGCCAGACGATGAGGTTCGAAACTATGTGAAGGATATCTACTCATCATTCACTCCAGAAGAGATTTCGGCGAAGTGTGCTGAGATTTTGAAGCCGGTAGACCTGAATGCAGAGGTAGAAATCATCTTCCAAACCATTGAAGACCTGCACGGTGCTTGTCCGGGTAACTTGGGAGACTGGTACTTCACGGGAGACTATCCGACACCGGGTGGTAACCGCGTGGTGAACAAGGCCTTCATCAATTATATCGAAGGAAGAGACGAGAGAGCGTATTAGGCGCTTTTAGAATTAGTAAGATTGAATCCCTCTTCGGCGTAGGCTGGGGAGGGATTTTTTTTGAAGGGCTGGAGAACTGGAGAGCTTGAGGGTTGGAGAACTGGATAATTGGAGGGCTGGAGAGCCTGAGTGATGGAAGGTGGAATGTTCACAGCTTACGTGCTGATTGTTTGTAGGACGAATAACTTGTTGGGTGAACGGTTGGGCCATTGGGTGGTTTGCCCCCGGGGGCCGAGTCCCTCGACCCCTCCATCAAGTTCGGAATTATGCAATTGAACTTCTGAATCTCACGCCACAACTGCGTGAATCACACAATTCTTTTTTTAGAGCCGTAAGTAAGCGTTTTTTCCCCGACTAGCGGTTTGTGATTGCCTAACTTGTTAGTGGGGACGCGGGTACGCGCCCCGGGCAGAAAAGAATCGGTAAAATGGTGGTCTGGTGACTTAGTGACCTAGTGACCTGGTGAACAGGTAAGCTCATCGCCTCGTCATATAGTACCATATCAGCTACTGCACAGAAGGCTTGACTATGTGCGAACCCCGGTCCTATGTCCCTAGTCCTGTGTGCTCCTCCTTCCAAATTCCTTACATTCGATTCCCAAAACCACGGCAACTCAATCTCTCTGATCTTCCTTATGTCTAACACTGCCATCCGTTCAAGTATTTTTTGGAGTGTGGTCGCGCTTTTACTGACCTACATTGCATATCGAGCATATGCGTTGAGCTTTACCATCGATGAAGCGATGTCATATAATTATGTCCTTGGCATTTGGGAAGATGATTTACGCGCCAACGACCACTGGTTGAATACATTTCTCATGCGAGTTTCCAAAGGGTTATTTGGTCCTTGGGAATGGTCGCTTCGCTTGCCAAACGTCCTTTCTTTTTTGCTCTATGGGGCAGCTGTTTTTTCAATGCTTCGGAGAGTGAAGTCGAATGTGCTGTTCTATGCTGCGACAGCCATTCTATTGTTTCAGCCGACCTACTTAGAATTCTTCAGCTTGGCTAGGGGATACGGATTGGGTGTTGCTTTCTTTGCGTTTGGATTTGCTCTTTTAGTGTCGTTAACCGACGGTCGAGAACTTTCTGAAGCACGCCGCTCTTGGCGCTACATGGGGGTAATCGCAATGGGTGCTTTGGTGTTTTTCTCTTATATCTCTGCCTTGAATGTCGTGCTCATGCTGATGGGTCTCGCCATTCTTCATGCCATAGTAAAGTGGAAACCTAAACGAAAGGCGACAAAGCGAGTTACTTTGATGTGGATGGTCACCTTTGCTGTGGGAAGTACTTTGCAAGCGGCTCGACTTCTTCTCGAGCTAAAGGAGGATGGAGAACTATTTATTGGCACCAACACCTTTGCTCAGTGGGCAGACGATACCTTTAGTTATTATTTCCCAAGGGAACTCAACCGAATAGAGCTCTTGCTTCGCACGGCCACCGTGGTAGCGGCAATATTGATGGTGATTGGAGGAGGAGTTCGTTGGTATAGACAGAAGAAGGTTCCAGCAATTCTAGGTTTATCGATTCTGATTGGCCTTGGTTCACTCTTCGGTTGGTTTATCCAACACAAGTTCATGGGGGCCAATTTGCCACAGGACAGAACGACCATGATTTACTTCTTTTTGTTTGCTACAGGCCTAGTAGGAGCATCCAAATTAGTGGTCGAGGAGGAGCGCTTGCATATGGCGGGATTGTCAACCGCAGTGGTGCTTGGGGTTTTGAGCATCTGGAATGCAGCAGCGCAATTCAATGTGGAACGGACCAGGATTTGGCCGAATTCTCAGAAGATGAAGCAAGCGGTTCTTACTGCCGATTCATTTGCGCGTCATTGGCACGAACCGGTGCACGCGGAGCGCCATTATTTCTTCCTTTCAAACCTGAATTACTACTTCAGAACAAGATCGAATCACATCGTAGTGGATGAGAAAGTCGGTATCCAATTAGAGGCGGAATTGCTCTTCGTCCATACCGAGGATTTTAAATATGCATTCGATTATCCAGATTTGATTGAACAATATGAGCGTGTTGCGACTTATCCAGGAGACATTGCCTTGTATGTTCGCAAGGACGTCTATGATCATGCGATGAAAACGGGCGAAGTAGTCATCTATGAATAACGAATAAATTGTATCTTCAATAGGCTTTTTAAAAAGCACATTTTTGTTCCCATGAAGATTTACACCAAGACAGGAGATGAAGGACAAACCAGTTTGCTTACCGGCAAGCGGGTGAATAAATACGACGAGCGATTACACGCCTATGGCACTACCGATGAGTTGAATTCTTGGGTAGGCTTGCTTCGCGATTTGGTGGAGGATGATGAAGTTAAGACGCTTCTGATTCGAGTTCAAGATCGCATCTTTACCATGGGTAGTCATTTGGCCAACGAAGAGGGAAGTAGCAAAATCAAGCTACCTCAAATTGACACTTCAGATATTGAAGTGCTAGAGGCGGCTATCGACAAGATGAATGAGACTCTCCCTGAGCTGCGCTCTTTCATTCTGCCTGGTGGTCACCCCGTCGTGAGCCATTGTCATGTTGCGAGAACGGTTTGTAGAAGGGCTGAAAGGCACGTGGCCTTCCTTCGTCAAGAAGGTCTCGTTGACGGAGTTATTTTGAAATATTTGAACCGATTATCGGATTACTTGTTTGTTTTGTCGCGTAAATTGTCAGTCGACCTTAGCGCTAACGAAGTGCCTTGGAACCCAGATAAATGAGTTTCTGAGGGTTAGCGTAAAAAAGGACTTGACTCGAATGCGAAAAAAGTTACTTTTGCCAAAAATTAAGACGCCGCTATGTATTGGACGTTAGAACTTGCTTCCTACTTAAGTGATGCCCCTTGGCCAGCTACTAAAGATGAGTTGGTAGATTACGCCATTAGAACAGGCGCCCCTCTCGAGGTGGTTGAAAACTTACAGTCGATTGAAGAAGAAGATGGAGAAATCTATGAGTCGATAGAAGAAATCTGGCCAGATTATCCCTCTGAGGAAGACTTCCTTTGGAATGAAGAGGAGTATTGATTCCTCCTGTTTTTATATGACACAAAACCCTTCCCATTCGGAAGGGTTTTTTTATTTCTGCCAGTTTGGCTGATTCCTCGAATAGGAATAATTTTCGCTCCCTTTGCAAATGCCTGAATTTCCGCTTTTCGACTAGGTCGTAGCAGACAATTCGGTTAATTTTGTCACCCGCTGTAAAAGCGTGTATAAGAAAGACGACATGATCAATAAGATACTCAAGACTATTCTCGGCGATAAATCGGATCGCGATATGAAGGCACTTCAGCCTTTGGTCGATTCAATCAAGGCCGTTGAGCCTAGCATCGCCCCTCTCTCTAACGATGAGCTTCGAGCTAAAACGGCAGAGTTCAGAAAGAGAATAGCAGACAATATTCAAGACATTAACGATGAGATCGTATCCCTCAAGGAGCAAATTGAGCAGGAGGCAAACTTCGAGCAGAAAGAAGATTTGTATGATCAAGTTGACGCACTAGAAGAACAAGCTTACGAGCGTACTGAAGAGTTGCTCTCTGAAATTCGTCCAGAGGCGTTTGCCGTAATTCGCGAAACCGCTCGCAGATTCTCAGGTGAAGAGCCGGTTCGTGTAAAGGCTTCTGAATTTGATCGCCAGATGGCGGGCAAGTATGACTTCATCAGCATCGAAGGCGATGAAGCTGTCTATGCCAAGAAATGGATGGCTGCCGGTGGTGAAGTGGAATGGAACATGGTCCACTACGACGTTCAGCTCATTGGTGGTACCGTTCTTCATCAAGGTAAAATTGCAGAGATGGCAACGGGTGAAGGTAAAACCCTCGTGGCAACCCTTCCAGTGTACCTCAATGCACTTCCTGGAAAAGGCGTTCACGTCGTAACGGTGAACGATTACCTAGCTCGACGTGACTCCGAGTGGATGTCGCCAATCTTCATGTTCCACGGTCTAACTATCGATTGTATCGACAAACACAGACCGAGTTCAGCAGAGCGTCGCGAAGCCTACAAGTGTGATATCGTTTACGGTACGAACAACGAATTCGGCTTCGACTACCTCCGCGACAACATGGTGAACACACCAGAAGAACTCGTTCAACGCGGACACAATTACGCGATTGTGGATGAGGTCGATTCTGTTTTGATTGATGATGCGAGAACACCACTCATCATCTCGGGTCCTACGCCAAAAGGTGATGATCAACAATTCGATGAGTTGAAGCCATTCGTGGTGAAGCTCTATGATGCCCAGAAGCAAGTGGCACAACAGGAGCTCACCCGTGCTAAGAAGCTCATCAAGGAAGGAGATACAAAAGAGGGCGGGATCGCACTTCTTCGTTCGCATAGAGGTTTGCCGAAGAACCGTGCACTCATCAAATTCCTCAGTGAGGAAGGCGTGAAAGTTCTTCTTCAAAAAACGGAAAACAACTTCCTTCAGGAGCAGGGTAAGCGCATGCAAGAGATTGATGCAGACCTTTACTTCACCATCGATGAGAAGCACCGTCAGGTTGAACTCACCGAGAAGGGAATTGAACTTCTTTCAGGCGACAGAGATTCTGATTTCTTCGTGATGCCAGATATGGGAGGCGCAATGGCAGAGTTGGAAAAACTCGATCTTCCAACTGCAGAGAAAGCTGAAAAGAAGGACGAACTCATGCGCGATTTCCAAATCCGCAGCGAGCGCGTTCACACGATGCAGCAGCTCCTCAAAGCGTATACTCTATTCGAGAAAGAGAATGAGTACGTCCTCATGGATGGTAAAGTCAAGATTGTCGATGAGCAGACTGGCCGTATCATGGAAGGTCGTCGCTATTCCGACGGATTGCACCAAGCGATTGAGGCGAAGGAGAATGTGAAGATTGAGGCAGCGACACAAACTTATGCCACAGTAACCCTTCAGAACTACTTCCGTAAATACAACAAGCTGAGCGGTATGACCGGTACAGCGGAAACGGAAGCTGGAGAATTCTGGGAAA
Source organism: Flavobacteriia bacterium (assembly GCA_013373425.1). Lineage (GTDB taxonomy): Bacteria > Bacteroidota > Bacteroidia > Flavobacteriales > Schleiferiaceae > Phaeocystidibacter. The sequence goes on along the minus strand of JABXHW010000025.1, from coordinate 9,543 downwards.
TCTACGAATTGGATGTGGTGGTTATCCCTACCAACCGTCCAATCGCAAGAGACGATAAGCAAGACTTGGTTTATAAGACCGGTCGTGAGAAATATAATGCCATCATTGAGGAGATTGTGAAGCTGCGCGAAGCAGGCCGACCAATCCTCGTGGGTACGACTAACGTAGAGGTTTCGGAACTCCTCAGCCGTATGCTGAAGATCCGCAAGATTCCTCATCAGGTATTGAACGCGAAACTCCACGCGAAAGAGGCAGAAATCGTTGCCGAAGCTGGTCGTCCAGGTACAGTGACTGTCGCTACCAACATGGCGGGTCGTGGTACGGATATCAAGCTAAGCAAGGAGGCAAAAGATGCAGGCGGTTTGGCTATCATTGGTACAGAGCGACATGACTCTCGTCGTGTCGACCGCCAGTTGAGAGGTCGTGCGGGTCGTCAGGGTGACCCGGGTTCATCTCAGTTCTTTGTTTCGTTCGAAGACAACCTCATGCGCCTTTTCGTAAATGAACGATTCACTCGTATGATGGACCGCCTCGGAATTGAAGAGGGCGAGTTTATTCAGCACAGTCAGGTGACCAAATCAATCGAGCGCGCACAGAAGCGAGTTGAAGAGAATAACTTCGGTATTCGTAAGCGTTTGCTTGAGTTTGATGATGTGATGAACTCACAACGTGAAGTGATTTACAAGCGTCGTCGCCACGCTCTTTACGGAGAGCGTCTTCAAGTTGACATCGCCAACATGGCTTGGGATACCATCGAAGGTCTTGTAGGCATGTACAAGCCATCGAAAGATCTCGAAGGTTTGAAGATGGATATGATTCGTGTGTTCGGGGTAGATGTGAGCATGTCGCAAGACGATTTCGAATCGACTTCTGCTGAAGACATGACGCGTTCACTTTACGACCAAGCGTTGACGCATTATGCAGATAAGAATAAGCGTATTGCTGACTCTGCATTGCCAGTAGTGAAGAATGTGTTCGAGAATCAAAGCGATCAGTTCCAGAACATCGTGGTTCCATTCACCGATGGCATCAAGGCATTACAGATCCCAACAAACCTCGAGAAAGCTTACAACACAGAAGGTATGTCAATGATTCGCGACTTCGAGAAGAACGCGACATTGGCAATGATTCAAGACAATTGGAAGGTACACCTTCGCAATATGGACGACTTGCGTACCAACGTACAGTCTGCGTCCTACGAACAGAAGGATCCTCTCTTGATTTACAAGTTTGAAGCATTTGAGCTGTTCAAGGACATGCTCGATAAGCAGAATAAGGAAATCTTATCCTTCCTCTATAAAGCGCACTTGCCACATCCTGATCCAAGCATGATGAAGCGTGCTCCGGTTCAACAACCGAAGCAAGATCAGAAATTGCAGACTAGCGGTCCGGGTGCGGGTGTTCCTGAAGGCCAGATTGCCGGTCGCCAACCTGTAGCAGCTGGTCAGGCTGGTGCACCTCAACCACAACGTCCACCAAAGCCACAAACTGTGGTTAACGAAGGAAAGACGTACGGTAGAAATGATCGTGTTACCATTCAAAATAGAATGAGTGGTGAGAAGAAAGAAGTGAAATACAAGCAGGCTGAGCCGCTAATTGCAGGAAATGATTGGATGATCGTCGAAGATTAATCAACTGAAATCCAGAAGGCTTCACGCATTTTCACAGGACTTTCCTACACGAATTAGAAAAGTGAAAGTTTAGAAGGGGTACCAGAGATTTCTAGGTGCCCCTTTTTCTTTTCCAGCTTTTCAGCCAACTGAATCGCAGTCTCTGGAGTTTGAATGCTCTCCGGTTGATGAATGCAGAAATAGAGTTCGTTCAGTCCGGATGCAGCCCAAGCTTCAATCCGATCAGCCCATTGATTGAGTCGGACTTCCTCCAGCGGGTGGTCGTCCCATCCTGCATACCGCAACATCAATTTTGGACCACAGAGGGCCATGTGTAACACGTCTGGTCTACCCGGTGCGTCGGTAAGTACAAATCCTTTATTCTGACTGTGGAGAAGTGCGGTTAAATCTGATAAGAGCTCTTCATCTTCGAACCATGAAGGGTGTCTGACCTCTATGGCCAAATCAATATCATCAGGCCATTGGTGAAGCCATTCTTCCAAGTCGGCATATTTGTCCGATTTGAAGTTCTCAGGCATTTGTAGGAAACATGTGCCCAGCGATGCATCAAGGCGCCGTACGCCTTCAACAAAGGCATCTACTTGCTCCTCAGTATTGCGAAGCCGGCGATAATGCGAAATGCTCTGAGGAATCTTTGGAAGGAACTTAAACCCATTTGGCACCTGATTTTTCCATTCCTCAAACTGACTGGGGTCAAAGATTCGATAATGCGTGGCGTTTAACTCAATCGTAGAGAATTGTTGTGCGTACGCTGTTAGATATCCTTTGGCATTGGTTCCAGGTGGATACCACTGACCGACCCATGGCTTGATTCCCCACTGTGTACCTCCTAGAAATACTGAAAGGCTGTTGCTTGAAGAAGGTAACTGAGACAGAATGGGATGATCGGGTGGGAGCGGTAACAAATGCTCATGGGCAGGTTCAACTTTGCCAAACTTCATACCGACGAAGTTAGTCAAAATGAGCCCCAGAAGACTCGATGTAGTGCTTACGAGCTCGTTCTTCCTGACTAGGTGGTCGTATATGCAAGACCGTTCCCTTGAAGTGAAGCGTTTTCCCCGCCATGGCGTGGTTGAAATCGACCAAGATGGATTCGGGGAGAACTTCGGTAATCAGTCCATATTTCGGGCCACTACCGTCCGGTTGATCGATTGAAATGCGATCTCCGATTGATAAATTCTCTCGGTTAATCCATGGATGATTATCGAATGAATCAAGCGTCATTTCTACGATGAGAGACGGGTCGAGTAGACCATACGCTCCCTCAGGAGGAACGGTTAGTGAGAACGTTTCACCTTCGCGCAAACCATCCAACTTATCTTCTAAAGCAGGAAGGAGCTTTCCAGAACCGAAATAGAACTTGAGTGGATACTTCGCATCCATTCGCTCCAGAAGTGTTCCCGAAGCATCTCCGTCTCGGAGTTCATAGCTCAGTTCTACGATGGTATGGGAGGTGATTCTTTTCATCTTAAAGTAATAACCTCTAAACCAATAATTTGGTTCACAAAAAAAGGGGAGCAATGCCCCCCTTCTCTTATTATCTGTGTTAAAGTTTACCCTTGGAACATCTGCATCCATTGCATGAATCGCTGACTCACTGGAGAAACAGAACCCTCTCCACGGTTGCGATGTGCGCGGTCAGACATCTGGTAAATTTGCTGGTACTGACGCATAGCGTAGCCCAAGTATTGATTCTTGTCTTGATCAGTAGACAAGTCCATGTAATAGTTCAATTCGTCGTCGAGCTGATCCGCAAATGCAGTTACAAGCTCATCCCCCTTGTCGTAGTCGCCAATGCCGTAGTATCCTTGAAGGATTTTTAGCGAGAATTCGTTGAATTCGAATTTGCTGAATGGCATCAACTCGGTAGCACGGTCAAGTACTTCTCTTGCCTTTTCTTGCTCGCCTTCGTTGATAAGGGCCATTGCAAGACGACCGTAAGTGTTACGTAGGTTGTAAACCGGACGACGGCAAGTTTCATCGTAGTATACTCCTGGATCATTGATTCCTTCGAACTCCCAGCTCATTGCGTGTTGATACATCAAATCGGTATCCACATAGCCGTAATCTACACCACCGGCATGCTCAGTTTCGATAGGAACGAAACGGTACGCTAGACCTTCAAGGCGAAGGTATTTGTGGAGATTGAAGAATGCGCTAGGCGAACTTCCTACAGTTACAGAGAAGTAAATAGGACGATCCCAATTGTTCTGGTTAATCAAATCCATCACCATCAAATCGCGTTTTGCGAGAAGTGTTCCCCCGTAGTTCCACTCAATGCGCTCAACAATCTTTGCAGAGTCTTCCTGAGCAACAACACCTGCGTCTAGAACAGCCTGCTTGTCGATATCAAGGATGAACTTGTTGACAGGGTAGTAGTTCAAGGTCGGAGCTTTTGCAATCTCTCTACCACCGCGTGATGGCTTGAAGGTGAATTTGTTTCCATCTTGCTTCACCCACTCCATTAGTTGATCAACGGTCCATCTTCCATCTGGAGCAGGGCGACCGAAGTTCATTTGGAAAGCAACAGGGTTGTAATAAACCACATCACGTGTTCCTTGACGGTACTGTGACTCTTCGAAATTGAATTCGATATTGTTACCATCGCGGTGAGCAGATCGCTTCAACTGCTCAATGTACCAGTCGGTATTCAGAAGTGAAAGGTTCACAATACGCACGTCTGTACGGTATCCTTCTACTTCCTGCATGTACCAGAGTGGGAAGGTGTCGTTATCTCCATTCGTAAAGAGAATAGAGTTCGGTTCACAAGAATCGAGATATGCTTTTGCTGTGTCGCGAGCCATGTAACGCTCTGAACGGTCGTGGTCATCCCAGTTCTGAGCTACCATGTTAATTGGTGCGATAATGATGAAGGCAATGGTTACGATGCTCGCGAGCTGAGGTACCTTCAATCGCTCTCGGATTAGGTCGTATGCGGCAATAACCGATAAGCCAATCCAGATGGCGAAGACATAGAACGAACCCACGAATGCGTAATCACGTTCACGAGGCTCAAACGGTTTGTGGTTCGTGTAGACCACAATAGCTAGACCTGTGAATAAGAAGAACATTCCGATGACCCATGCATCTTTTCCGTCTTTGTAAGCTTGATAAGCAAGGCCCAAGAGACCGAGGATAAATGGAATGGCGAAGTAAACATTGCGTGCCGGATTGTCCTTCATGAAATCAGGCATGAGCTCTTGATCTCCAAGACGGCTATCATCCAATCCAGAAATGCCTGTGATATAGTTCCCGTTCATCGCTTCATAGCGGTGTTGGATATCATTCTGACGACCCACGAAATTCCACAGGAAGTATCTCCAATACATGTGACCTACTTGGTAGTTCAGGAAGAATTGGAAATTGTCTGCGAATGTTGGTGTTTCACCTTCTACAAGGTTTCCGCGATCGTCCAAAGTGATGTCTACATCCGTGAGTTGCTTATAGTTGATCACGTGATTTTTCTGATCACTCCAAATTCTAGGGAAGAACACCTCATACTGAGAATCGTAGTTTGGAATCGTGTATTCTTTCGCGTCTGCAACGATATATTTCCCTTCCTCTTCGCTGTAGATATAGGTAGGATCGCCGCTACGGTATGGGGTGCTTGGATCTTGTTGTGCGTTGTAAGTCTTACCATACATCACCGGCCAATCACCGTATTGAACACGGTTGTAGTAGTCGAGCATGCTCAATGCATCCTCTGGATTATTCTCGTCAATAGGAGTTCCAGCGTTAGAACGAACACCGAGCATAACGAAGCTCGAATAACCAATCAATATGAATAGAATGGCATGGATACCTTGACTAATAAATGGGTTCTTCCGCTTCTTTGCTTGCTGCATTCCGAAGTAGGCGGCACCTGCAATTAGGAAGATGCTGAATACGGTACCTGAGTTTTTCATCAGGTGTAAATTGTTGACAAATAGGATTTCCAACTTGCCGAACATGGTGAGTAGAAGTGGAATGATGAGCTTGAATACCGCTCCAAGAACGAAGACACTCAATACCGTTCCAATTACGCTATCGCGTAGGGTGGCATCCGGCTTCATCTTATAATAAACCACCATGAAGATAGGTGGGATAGCGAGGAACACAAGGATGTGAACCCCTACTGAAAGTCCGATGAGATAGGCAATCAACACCAACCAACGATTGGCATAGGCGTCTGTATCGTAGGCGCGCTCCCATTTGGTAACTGCCCAGAAAGCAACTGCAGTGAAGAAGGACGACATGGCATATACTTCACCTTCAACGGCCGAGTACCAGAACGAATCACTCCAAGTAAATGCAAGGGCTCCAACAACACCTGATCCGAAGATTGCGATGATCTTTTCTGTGTTCAACTCACCACCGCCGCGAAGAATAAGCTTCTTAGCCAAGTGAGTGATGGTCCAGAAAAGGAAGAGGATGGAGAATGAGCTAGATAGGGCAGACAAAAGGTTCACCGCGTAGGCCTGTTGGGTAACGTCGCCTGCGAATTGCGAGAATACGTTTCCAACGAGCTGGAACAGAGGTGCTCCAGGAGGGTGACCTACTTGAAGTTTAACCGAAGTAGCGATGTATTCACCACAATCCCAGAAGCTGGTTGTTGGTGCCACAGTGGCTACGTAGGTAAATGTAGCGATGGCCCAAATAATCCATCCCAGGTAATTGTTGATTTTGGTGTAATTCGATGTTTGCATGTCTGCCTATATTCAATCAGATTGGGCGAATTTAATAAAAGATAGGTACGCCCGTTGTTGTTGAAAGGTTAAAGAAGAGAACGTTTGGATTAATTTAGGATACGGGTCTTTTTCAATTGTGAACTCAAGACGATTCCGCTGACCAAGGCAATACCTCCGTAGATGCCAGCCCAATCCCATTCCATAAAGATGATTTTGCCCATTGCGAACAGTAAGCAGTAGGTCATAGTTACTGCGGATATCCAGCAGATAGCCAATCTAAGAATTTGATACTTAGGACCTTCTTCGGTTTTATATTTCCCCCAGCTACCTGTCGGTTTGATGCGATTGTAGAAACTTGATAGGACTTCATCCGGTTCAGGAGGAGTGAGAAGCATCACGATTACCCATGCGGCCACTGTAAATGCTACTGTGACAAAGAAGGAATCGGGAAACTCAAGTCCCAATCCAAATTTGGCAAAAGCGTAACCAAAGAATGGCGCAATGGTCGCGGCAATTTCGCTCCAACCGTTGATTCTCCACCAGAACCAACGCAGGATTAAAAGTAAACCGAGTCCGGCGCCACATTCGAAAATGAACTCCCAGACCCCAGAAATGCTCTCAATAAACATGCTCACGACGAAACCAATAATGGCCAAAAGAACCACAGTAATTCTCGATACCATTACGAGTGACTTTTGATCGTCATCGGATTTTTCGTTCTCTACATCAAGGGTGTCTGTCGATTTCCTCTTTGCTCGTAGGGGTAGATAGAAATCATTGACCAAGTATGAGGCTCCCCAGTTCAGTTGGGTAGAAATGGTACTCATGTAAGCAGCAAAGAATCCGACGAGAAGCACACCAAGCCAACCTGCCGGAACATAATCACGAAGCGCGTATATGTAGCCGTAGCGTGAATTCTTCTCGTATTCGAAGTTATCGGCATACTCTGGATTTCTCTCCACGAACTGTTGTACTTCGGCCTGAACAAAAGCATACCGTTCCTGAAGTTCTTCAGGTGCTTTGGACGGATCTTTAATGTGGGTGACAAAGCCTTCGCGCGTCGACAAGTCCATCCATTCAGCTTGAAGATGATTCGGTAAATGCTGCGGAAGGCTGTACAAGACCAAGGCAGAGAGACCCACTACAATCCATGGCCAAGGGCGAATACAGTAGTGAGCGATTTGAAAGAATAAAGTTGAATACACCGCGTGTTTCTCGTTCTTGGTACTCATCATGCGCTGTGCAATGTAACCACCACCGCCCGGTTCAGCGCCAGGATACCAGCTGGCCCACCACAGCATCCCCACATAAGCGAAGAACATCATTTTAGTAATGCTCACAGCACCGCCTGAATCGTTGACCGCATTCGGGAAAAAGCTCAGGGCAGATTCTGGGAGTCGGGATTTCAAAGCTTCAATGCCGCCAATATCTGGACTGCTAATCACAAAGTAGGCGAGGGCCACACTACCCACCATCATGATGACGAATTGGATATTATCGGTGATGACCACACCCAACAATCCTGCAAGGGAGGAATATACCGTAACGGCGAGCATGGTAAGGCCTGTGTAGAGAATCGCGGTGGATTCAGGTATACCGAAGAAACCGCTCAGGATGGTGATCATTGCAAGGTTTACCCAACCAATAATGAGCACGTTCATGAACAAGCCGAGGTATGCAGCTTTGAATGGCCGCAGCAATCGGGCGGCAGTTCCGCCATATCTTATTTGAATGAGTTCTACTTCTGTGAGTACCCCGGATCGGCGCCACAAATTGGCGAAGAAGAACACCGTGAGCATACCGCCAGCCATCAAGTTCCACCACAGCCAGTTTCCACTGATCCCGCTTTGATGAATAAGTTCTGTAACTGCCAATGGAGTATCGGCGGCGAAGGTGGTGGCCACCATAGAAATACCGGCAATCCACCAAGGCAAATTTTGCCCACCTAAGAAATAGCTATTGAGATCTTTTCCACTTTTCTTCGTCGTCCACAGTCCCGCTCCGATCATGATAGCGGCGAGTAATCCGAAGAGAATCCAATCGAGTGTTTCCAAGTCAGTATGAGGTTTGGGTAAATATAGGGTTTAGAAAGGAACGCGTGAACGCAGGTGCGCAGGTGATGGCATGGGAGCTCACCCTTTCCCGATTATTACTCCCTTCTTCCTTGAACAGTCTATCCCCACGGCAAGACCCATTTCAACCATCTGAGATTATAACAGGAGGTCCAGCTTTCATATGCAAGTGTTGATAAACAGAAGATCAAGTTCAGAGACTTTCCTGCCTGCGCACCCGCGTTCCTGCGGACCTGCACACCGGATAACAAAAAACCCCGACACTTTCGCATCGGGGCACTCGGCTCTATGAGGAGCTGAGACTTGGAGTTGCTCTTTAGTTGCGTTTAATACTGCAACCAATCTGACGCGTATCAGCCGGGTCGATTTGATCTTCCTGGCCAGCAGCCAACTTGCTCATAGCGTCGCGCAACCATTCTTGTGTTGCCACTTTATCACGGTTTTCAAACTTATCATTGATAGAGCCTTCAAAGACAAGTTTCAAATCGCTGTTGAACAAGTATACATGAGGGGTGGTTTGTGCTTCGAAAGCATTGGCAAGTGCTGCGGATTCGTCCACTACATACTTACAGGTGTAGCCTGCAGACTCGTAGTGTTCGCGCATTTCTTCCATACTATCGTCACCGTCACGGAATCGCTCATTGCTGTTCACAAGTACCATCCCAATACCGTTTTCACGAGCATATTCGTGCAGACCGGGGTACTGATCTTCCCACCCGATTACAAATGGGCAGGTGTTACATGAGAAGATAACGAGAAGTCCATTTTCGTCCAGTTCGCTGTTCAAAGTGACCATCTCACCGTCGACGTTCTCCATTTCTCGATCTGAGAGGGGAGCCATATCGCCCAGACCTAAACTGTACCTCCATTCAAAAGAAGTAAGTCCAACTCCAATGGCAATGACCCCTAAAAGAAACCCGAGCTTTTTCATGTGTATAGCGTTAAGTGATTTGACAATAGCAAGATAACGCGATGATTCGAAAAGAGTTGTACGGTGTTGCTGTCAGAATTGGATGTAGGACTTGGGGGCGTGGGTTATGAGTAGCGAGTGACGGGTGGCGGGTAACGAGTAACGGGTTATGGGCTCAAGGTTGATTAATTGTGCATAACAAGATTCCTTGCCTCGGGTGGGAATCCGAACAACTGTTTTTTTTACTAGATACTAGATACTAG
>JABXHW010000066.1 GCA_013373425.1 Flavobacteriia bacterium | reverse complement strand
TGGGTACTGGGTACTGGGTAAAGCTAAAAAGCACAGGGAATCGATTGATAACCTGTGCTTTTTTAATCAACAACTTTACTCCTCAATGATACTCTGCACTTACTCGTTCCTACCTTCAGTATTGAGTATTGAGTATCCAGTATCCAGTATTAACTAAAGAGTCTACTTCAACTCCTCTAGCCTATCCACTAACTCCTGCGAGATCAACTGAGCCACCATTGGCTTCTGTTGATCGGTGTAACGCATGAAGCGCCAATCTTCGGTGCCTTGTACTGCAACAGCGAGTACGGTGCTCGGAACTTCTAGGTGAAGTACTCTGCTCCCCTCTTCGTCCTCTTTGATTTCTGCGGCGGTGGCGTTAAGTGCAGTAGCTGCCATAGATTGCATTTGTTCCATCTGATCCTGAGGTCCACGGAATGACATGTGGGTGGTAAACTCTAGCAACGTGTACTTTGAGCCTTCATAGTCGAGGAACTTATCCGATGCCGTGAAATCTGTAAAGTCATCCAATGAGAGACCAGATTGCTCGATTTGAACGATAGCTTGCTCAAGTACGCCAAGAAGCATTTCGCGTCCAATCTGGTCTACAAATACATCTGGCATGTAGCCGATAACACCTGACCAGTTCTCTTCTTCGGTAAGCTTGATATATTCTGAGAAATCTTCCATCGCTCCTTCAGTAGTTTGAGCGAATGATGAAAATGAAATCGACACGGCAGCTGCTGCCGTTATAAAGAACTTGTTCATTATTGTTTGTGTTTGTCGCGAAGATAGCCTTCGCGATTCAGGATACTAAATGAAAGTGACTATTTAACGGTGATCTTCCTGACCCAGATATCCTCTCCAACTTCAAATTGAACAATGTAATGGCCTGAGGCAAGTCCTTTCACATCTATTTCGAAATCGCCAACTCTTGATTCGGATTCGTGAACCAGCTGTCCGACTGAGTTGTAAACATTCACTCTATCGACCTCCACTTCTGAATAGACATAAAGAACATCATCGGTTGGCACTGGTCCAACACGTAGAATCACGTCTGATGATGAACTGCTCACCACATTCAAATTCACCGTTGCTGGTGTGCTAAAATCTCCACGTGAGAATACTGAATACGTAAAGGAGTCATGGCCGAGAAATCCTGGTTGTGCCTGATAATCAAAGCTACCGTTGCTGCGCAATTGAAGCAGTCCGTTCTGTGGGGCATCACGGAGGACGACCTCCATTTCTCCCCCATCCCATTGCTCATCGTTCGATAAAACCCCTTCTGTATTGGCTACTGAAATGAATCCTTCCACCGTAAAGTTGTCTACTCGAGCCAATGTGAAATCTGGAAGAGTCGGCAAACCCGCTTTCATAATTTGATAGCTGAGCTTATCACGCTCTACCACTTGATCTACAAGAATATACGTCGGCCAGGTCACTCGATTTGTGGTTTGGATTCGTTCATTGCCAAGCAACACTTCAAGGTGAATTCCTCCAGTAGTGTCATACTCAGTTTGCGGCGTTGATCGATTATCATCAATAACCACTCTTTGAGACGGATCCGACACCTGAAGTAATGTCCATGGGATGCGCACAAATATTTCATTGGTATCGATGACCACTGCATCTTTGCTACTTTGACCTCTAAAACTATCGGTGATATCTAAGTTCCCGATGTACTGTACATCTTGATCTGGCTGGTTATTCCTCCATCTCACCAATCGCCAATCTCCACTAGAACTAGGAGTAGAACGATAAAGCTGATCAGGGTCGGATGTGCCATGCCAAATACCGAACAAATCATAACTCCTCATCACGTACAACTCCGCCCTTCCATCAACCAACTTGAGTAAAAACTCTGAACGATATTGGAGTGTATCTCCTGTCGGCAGAAGCTCTTCACCTCTATCATCTGCATACGTATCGAAAGCAATCCAGAGCGTATCATCCTCTCGGAATACAGGTTCGATATCAAGATAAATTCTAAAATCTCCTACGGTAGGTTGTGCGTAAACATTCTTGACTCTGCATGATGAACAAGTGTCAATCAGTTGCCAAGTGGCAACGGTATCAGTATATCCCAACAAACCAAAGTTCTGTTCAGCAGATGTGAAATTGGGCCAGCGTATTCTCGCGCCTGGATTAGTTTCTAGAGGATTCGTAATCCACGTTTGCTTGAACCACTCGTCTAGCCAGGCAAAGTAAATTCCACCTCCACAGTTCGCCGCTTTGATATTCCGCAGCATGCGAAGTCCTCCTTCCCCCTGCTCTCTTTCCGTATGTCCTCCGTGATTCATATCACTCGCAGAGTAATGCGCCACTCCCCAGCTACTTGGGATTCCAAATTCCGCAATAATCAAGGGTAGTTGCTGATAATGCGATTTCAGATCTGTCAGGTAACCCAAATAGCTATTCTGACCAAGTTCATCTGAGAATGTCCGATACGATGCGGTCTTACTAATGAAATCCGGATAATACGGATAGGCGTGATAGCTGATAAACACTCCACCCGGAGCATTAGATAGGTCGATTTCGGAAAGGTCGATTTGCGCCGTATCTTCTTGTCGGTACGACTCCTCTGGGTGCGAAATCGGGTCTAATGTAGGCCAGCTGCTCACTGAAACGGGGCGCATGGTTGAGTACTCATCAAATTCAAACTGAATGAGTGAATCCATATGCGCCGTCAGAAAAACTTCTGCCGCCTGAACGTTGGAGATTGAAAGATAAGATCCGCTGTACGCCGTTACATTCGGACGATTTGAGTTAGCATTCAGTATTTCATCCGGAAAAATCTCCCTCCCCATCAGATATGCCAAACAATACCTAGAGGCATCTGTGTTGTACATCCCATGAGCCTTGCCGAAACGCTGGGGAATTACCGTGTCACCATGAACAGAACGCACATTTGCGAGCATCTCTTGATGAAAAAGTGAGCTCAAGGTGTACAGGTCATGATCATAATTTGGAATCTCCTCCTCTAGCCAAATCCCTTGGGTGAAGTACAGTGGAGCTTCAGGATTACTCTCATTAAACGCAACCAACTCGTAATAAAATCTCGGGAAATGCAGCGTATAAAGTCGAATGACATTGAAGCCTGCATCCCGAATATGTTGAAACCACCTTTGGTAATCCTCAGCTGTGGCGGCAAGCTCTCCCGGGTAGGTACCGGGAACAGAAACGCCAAGGTTTATTCCCTTGATGAAAAACGGAACATATCGCTCTCCATTCCAAGCGGTTAGATGAATGGAATCCGTACTGAAAGGCACCGTCCTTTGGAGAGAATCAACCTGTGCCTTTGTCGCACACGGAAAGAAAATGAGAAGCAGAAAAATGTAGCGCATCGAAGACTTTTGGCGGTTACTACGAAAGTAGGAATCCTCCGACGAAGTTCATTCAGTCTATGTGTTGAATTATCATAGCGCTGAATTGCTATATTTGGTCTATAAGGCTCGCACACATGAAGAAACTATACACCATTGCTCTCCTATCGGCAATGTCGCTCGGGGTACATGCTCAGGTCCAGGTAGAAACGTCATCATTCGATATCCAACGAGGGCCCGATTTCACTCCAAGAGAAATCGAGCCGAGCTTCAATCCGCGCATCACTTCGCTCGAAGCACCTGACGCCATGCACTGGAGAAGTCAGTTGAATCAAATTAAAATTGAAGCCGCAGAACGATTCCAGACCGTGACACCTTCACCTCAGCTCAAGCAAACTGCACCACAGCCGAGCCTTGGATGGGGGACAGAAATCTATCGAGTTTTCACAACCATTGGAACGACCGGTCCGCTTTACGCAGGAATACCAAATGATAATGCTCTTGCAGTGAGTAACGATGGGATTGTTCTCACCGCTGTTAACAGTCTGATTTGGGCATGGGACCTGCAAAACGACACCGTTCACATCGTGAACAGCTATGTGGGCTTAGACGCAGTTGGACCAGATGCGAACAACGACAGAGGATTTGATCCAAAGCTCATGTACGACGAGGACGCGGATCGATTCATCCTGGTTTTCCTCAAGAATAATTCTCCGAATAACAGCAAGATTGCCGTTTGTTTCTCTTCTACCAACGATCCAAATGACCCATGGTACACATACATTTTACCTGGTAATCCACTGAACAACGATAGATGGACAGACTTCCCGGCAATGAGCACTACGGAAGATCACCTCTACATTACAGGTAACCTCATTATTCCCAATGTCTCATGGCAAGTAGGATTCGACGGTTCTATCATTTGGCAGCTCGATAAAAAGGCTGGTTTTGCAGGTGACAGCACTATTGGGAACCGATTGCATCACGACATTAAGTTCGGCGATAAGTTCATTCGCAACTTGCACTGCGTCAAGGGATACGACGGTGAAATTGATACTGCCTACTTCTTGTCAAATCGAAATTTCGATATCCAGAATGATAGTATTTTCGTCTTATCACTCCACTCGGATCTGACTGAACCAGAAGACCTTAGAATCCGTGTCCGTAAGTCGGACACCCCTTACGGCGTTCCTCCAAATGGTCGTCAACAGGACACTGACCAAAACGATCCAACGGATGGACTACAAACAAATGATGCCCGTGTTCTCGGCGCCATTCGCATGAGTAATGGCGACATTCAATTCGTGAGTACTACTCGCAATTTCAACAATCAAAGAGCTGCGATTTACCACGGAACCTTGCACAATGCGGGTTTTAGCAACTCCTACATAACGGCGGATATCATCACCGATCCAATTCGAGATTACGGCTATCCTAACTTGGCTTGGACAGGCAATGAAGAATGTGATAATGAGGTAATCATTGGCTTCAATCACACTTCCCCTGTGGATTTTGCAGGAATGAGTGCGGTGTATTATTCGAATGATGCCGACTATTCTGATGTATTGGAGATCAAAGCGGGCGACAATTATGTTCAGCGTTTGAATGGTGGCGACCGTTGGGGAGATTATTTCGGAATTCAAACCTATTACCCTGAGCCGGGAAAAGTATTCGTTTCAGGGTTTTATGGCACTGCAACGCGATCCAATACCGCTTACATTGCAGAACTCACCTCACCTGATTCTGCCAAACTCACACTGCAAGCCCTTCACACTCCTGGAAGTGCATTGTGCGGTCAGACTGTAGAAGCACAAGCCAGCGGAGGAACACCACCTTACACTTACAGCTGGGATGGTGTTCAGGGTGCTAGCACATTTACCGCATGTGGAGGAGATACATTGCTGATTCACGTCCAAGATGACAGAGGCTGCGAAACCGCATTCAACTATATCGTTCCTTTCGATGTTCCCAACCAGCAGATGATCTATCCAAACCCGACCGCAGGATTGGTCGGAATTGTATTTGAAGCCCCAACTGCAGGCGATGTTGTCGTGCAATTGACAAATATGAATGGACGAGTAATACACGTAGACACTGAGGCGTTATCAACGAGTGGAAAACACTATCTTCAGTTCGATTTAGCCCCCTTGACTCCTGGTGTTTATATCCTAGATGTATTGATGAATGACGAACGAGTATACACCGAAAGAGTTGTAAAAAACTAAGCACATGAAACGCCCTTATAGACTATTACTACTTCTCACCCTTTCCGGAACTGGAGAACTCATTCTCGGCGCATGCCTTCGATTTCTAGAAGTGAAGGGCGCAAATATTTTGATGGTAATTGGATTGCTTTCCCAAGCATCTGCGCTCGGATATGCTGGGTACTTGAGCTTGAACAAGTCAAGAGGGCTGGAAAGCAACTAAAACTCTATCGATCAACATACGGGCAAAACCGAGCTATTGTTATCCCTGAGGGCTTACGCCAACGACTAGAGCGTATCCCACCCCGACTACCATAGAGAGTATGGTAAGGGCCAATGCCGAAATAATCAGCAAGGCAATAGAACTTGCTAGCGCTCTAACCCACTTTACGTCGTAAGCCCACTTTAGCATTACCGTTCCGTATCCGATGTAAATCAGAGCTGATGAAATCAAGTTCCACATCGGGTTATATTGAACGAATATGGCGATAATCGTGAAGGGTACAGATAAGAGTGATGCATGTCCGATGTAATAACTCGCAGAAACCAGGTGCTCACCGAAGTACAGCTTTTTGTCCCGAAATAGAAACCATAGTCCTATTGCACCAATGGGAATTCCGATAAGAGTAAATAGGCTTAAGTATCCTTTGATTTCTTCCTGAAACTCTCGATTCCGCTCTAGCTGATCCTCAGTCATTCCTTCGGCGGCAACCGCATTCCATGATGACGGGTCATCTGTCATACGATGAACTTGGTCATCATACACTCCAGTGCTCACCGTAAGAATGGTGTGAAGAGTTACCATCACCAATGCATAACGAAATGGATGATAGAACTTTCTCGTTTTGCCGGCCAAATACCCTTTCACCACCTCACCTGGAGAAGTAGTGAGCTTGATAGTGGTAGACATCAAGCCTTTCTCAATATTTAAAAAGGCCGAGAAAAATTCGTCTACAATAGATCGCACGCTAAATCTTGGAATATCTAATCTCTGCCCACAATTTGAGCAGTATTTCGCATCATCATTAGTCGATAAATCGTGTGCACAAGAGGGACATGTTTTCGCCATAGGTCAGTCTGGGTAAGTTGGGAATGAGAAAGATACTGAATACTGGATACTTAATACTGGGTACAACATATCACAGCTAGGGGTAGGCTCATCTAGTGGGGTGCAACTGTTCTGAACAAATACTGGATACTGATACCGGATACTGGTCGTGCCGTGTCCATGTGCATGCTAGCATTATTGCATACGATTAAGCCCGTCGGGTTTCCACCGACGCTAGAGGAAATAAACGACGACAGAATATCTAATCGGTAAGCTCTGCTCTTGAGATATTGAACAACTTTTGAACTCTCCTCTAATTCCCTAAGTCCTTTAAAATCCTAAGCCCATTTAATCCTTACCCCCGCCTTAAAACATCTCCTTTGCTATCGCATAGATATTATCGCTTTTACCCATGGAGTAAAAGTGAATCACAGGGATGCCTGCAGCTTTGAGCTCTTTGGATTGCTGAATTGCCCACTCGACTCCAATTTGTCGAACTTCTGCGTTATCCTTGGCTTGCATGACCGCCATTGCGAGTTCATCGGGAAGATCCACGTGAAAGCGATGAGGCAGCATGGAGAGATGACGCTTAGTGGCAATCGGTTTCAGACCTGGGATAATGGGAACGGTGATGCCCGCTTCTCGACATTTATCTACAAACTCGAAATACTTCTTATTGTCGAAGAAGAGCTGGGTAACAATGTAGTTTGCTCCAGCGTCCACCTTCTTTTTGAGGTGGGATACATCCACGTTTAAACTCGGTGCTTCGAAGTGCTTTTCAGGATATCCTGCCACACCAATGCTGAAATTCGTTGCGTGATTGTTCGCCAGTTCTTCATCCAGGTATTTCCCCTGATTCATCTCGACGATTTGCTCGACCAACTCGCTGGCATAGGTATGGCCATCCGCCTCAGGAACAAAGTACATCTGATCTTGCATGCCATCGCCCCTCAAGGCGAGCACGTTCTCAACACCAAGAAAATCAAGATCAATCAGTGCATTCTCTGTATCCTCCTTCGAGAACCCTCCACACAACAAATGAGGAACCGGGTCCACTTGATATCGGTTCATCAAAGCGGCACAAATACCCACGGTTCCGGGACGCTTACGAACCACTTTCTGCTCAAGTAACCCATTAGGTAATCGCTTATAAACCACCTGCTCTCGGTGATATGTCACATTGATGAAAGGCGGTTTAAATTCCATCAACGGATCGATATTCTGGTAGATGTCGTGGATAGTCTGACCTTTCAAAGGAGGTAGAATCTCAAATGTAAAGAGGGTTTGTTCCTTCTTTTGGGCGTTAGCTATATGTTGATCTATTCTCATGTCTTTCAGTAATTTAAAGTGGGGTTCAACCACTTTTCCGCTTCTTTCACGGATATGTTTCTTCGTCGAGCGTAATCCTCAACTTGATCCTTTCCAATCTTACCCAGCCCGAAATACTTTGCATCACGGTGACCAAAGTAATATCCACAAACCGATGCTGCGGGATACATGGCTTTTTGTTCGGTCAGTTTGATGCCTATTCTCTTCTCCACCTCCAAAGCTTCGAACAAGGTATCTTTCTCCAGGTGGTCGGGACAAGCCGGATAACCTGGAGCGGGGCGAATTCCTCGGTACTGCTCATCAATCAAAGCCGCATTGTCTAAGTTTTCATCTTTGGCATATCCCCAGTAATCTACGCGAACACGCTCGTGGAGATATTCCGCCATCGCTTCAGCAAGGCGATCAGCTAACGCCTTCACCATGATACTGTCGTAATCATCTCCCTTCTGCTCCAATTCATTGGCTCGCTCTCCTAGCTCTACTCCGGCAGTAACGGCGAAAGCACCCATGTAATCATCCGCGGTATCGATGAAATCTGCCAATGCTAAATTTGGGGCTCCTTTCGCTCTTGCGTTTTGTTGTCGCAATGAGAGCCAAGTATATTCCCTCTCGTTCAAGAGAAATTGAATATCATCCTCCACCCGTTTCGCTTCGAAGAGCGCATATACACCTTTCGGCACACTCCATCGTTCACGTTCCATTTGATCAAGCATGCGAACAGCATCAGCGTAAAGGCTCTTTGCCTGCTCACCTACAACCTCATCTTCTAAAATTCTCGGAAACTTGCCATGGAGGTCCCAAGTTTGAAAAAAGGGCGTCCAATCGATGTATGCTCTGAGCGTCCGTATATCTGTTTTCACTTCAAACACCCCGAGCTGCTTCGGCTTTGATGCTTTTCCAGTTTTATCCAATTTATAAGCATTCGCACGAGCGTCTTGAATATTTAATATTGCCTTCTGCCCTTGCCTTTTACTGTATTGTTCCGCCAGCTTCTCATACTCTTCACGGATAGCTCCATGATAATCAGACGCTTCCCTACCCAACAGCTTCTGGGCAGTTGGTACCGATCGAGAAGCGTCATTCACGTGAATGACCGGTCCAGAATAAACAGGCGAAATCTTAACTGCTGTATGCGCTCTCGATGTCGTTGCGCCACCGATGAGCAATGGGAGGTTCATTCCTCGAGCTTCCATTTCCTTGGCCAAGAACACCATCTCATCAAGTGAAGGAGTAATCAAACCAGAAAGACCAATGATATCTACGTTCTCCTCTTGAGCAGTAGTTAGGATTTTCTCTGGTGGCACCATTACTCCTAAATCAACAACTTCGAACCCGTTGCATTGAAGCACCACACTCACGATGTTCTTCCCAATATCGTGTACATCTCCTTTCACAGTGGCTAGTAGAATCTTGGGCTTCGACTGGCGAGCGGTAGGATCATCTTTCATCGATTCGAGTAAGTAAGGCTCTAGCCAAGCTACCGCCTTCTTCATTACACGAGCGCTCTTCACTACTTGAGGTAAGAACATTTTCCCAGAACCAAACAAGTCGCCTACCACATTCATTCCATCCATCAATGGCCCCTCAATTACCTTGAGCGGTGAACCTAAAAATTCAAGTGCTGCTTTTGCATCTTCTTCAATAAACTCCGCGATTCCATTGACGAGCGAGTGCTCCATTCTCTTTTCAACCGGATTCTCTCGCCAAGACAAATCGCGAACGGATTTCTTAGCCTCTCCACTCACAGATTGAGCGAATTCTAGCAATCTTTCAGACGCCTCGGCATCCACATCAAAGAGCACATCCTCAACATGTTTTTTAAGCCTGGGCTCAATCTCTTCATACACGGTAAGTTGAGTTGGATTCACAATGCCCATGTCCATGCCGTGCAAAATGCCGTGATAGAGAAAGGCCGAGTGCATGGCCTCTCGAACAGGGTCGTTTCCTCTGAAGGAGAAGCTCACATTACTCACTCCCCCGCTAACCTTAGCTCCTGGAAGATTCTCCTTAATCCATTTCGTCGCTTGAAAGAAGTCGAGTGCATTTCTTCTGTGCTCTTCCATGCCGGTAGCGACCGGAAATATATTGGGATCGAAAATGATGTCGTGGGCATTGAAATCAAGCTTCTCTCTAAGCAATTTATACGCCCTCTCGCAAATTTCAATTCGACGACTATAGTTATCGGCTTGTCCATTTTCATCAAAGGCCATGATGATAACAGCTGCTCCCATTCTTTGGATAAATCGAGCTTGACGTAGAAATTCCTCCTCTCCGCCTTTTAAGCTGATAGAATTAACGACTGCCTTGCCCTGAACACACTTCAATCCAGCTACAATGATCTCCCATTTAGAACTATCGATCATAATGGGAATCCTAGCGATATCAGGCTCAGCGGCAATGAGGTTGAGGAAGGCCGTCATAGCTTCAACGCCGTCAATCATACCTTCATCCATATTGACATCCAGTACTTGGGCGCCGCCATCGACTTGATCACGGGCTACTTCAATGGCCTCGTCGTATTTCTCCTCTTTGATTAACCGCAAAAAGCGACGTGAACCCGTCACATTGGTACGTTCACCGATATTTAAGAAGTTCGATTCTTCTGTATAAATGAGCGGGTCTAAGCCAGATAAACGCAAGTTCGACATCAGATTTGTTTTTCAAGAATGGATGCCTGACGAGGCGAATATCTACTGGCTAATTCTGCAATAGTAGCGATGTGCTCTGGGGTTGTCCCACAGCAACCACCAATGATGTTCACCGAATCTCTAGAAAGGAACTGCTCAATCTGCTCTCCCATTTGATCGGCGGTCTCATCATATTCACCAAATGCATTGGGCAATCCCGCATTGGGATGCGCACTCACCAAAAATGGAGCTTTTTCAGAAAGAGTCTGCACATAAGGACGCAATTGCTTTGCTCCCAGAGCGCAGTTCAAGCCTATTGAAAGGAGTGGAATGTGCTCCAGTGAAATAAGGAATGCCTCAGCGGTTTGTCCACTTAATGTCCGCCCTGATGCATCTGTAATGGTTCCTGACACCATGATGGGTACCTTTTGTCCTCGTCTTTCAAACACTTCTTCAATAGCGAATAATGCCGCTTTTGCATTGAGTGTATCGAAAACCGTTTCGACCATCAGCAGGTCCACCCCACCTTCTAGAAGAGCTTCCACTTGCTCGTCGTATATCTCAACCAGGTCATCGAATGAAACCGCTCGAAATCCAGGATTGTTGACGTCTGGGGAGATGGAAGCTGTTCTGTTCGTTGGCCCCATGGAGCCCACGACAAAGCGAGGTTTCTCTGGAGTGGAATACTCCTCGGCTGCCTGTTTCGCTAGTTTGGCAGATTGAATATTGATCTTTCGAACTTCTGATTCAAGATTATAATCCGCCTGAGAAATGCGATTTGCATTGAAGGTATTGGTCTCCACCAAATCAGCTCCTGCCTCAAAATAGGCTCTGTGTATATCCAGAATAATTTGAGGCTGAGTGATTGAAAGCAAATCGTTGTTCCCTTGAAGAGAATCAGGATGATTTGCATATTCTTCTCCCCTGTATGCCGCTTCATCTAGCTTATGACGCTGTATCATTGTGCCCATCGCGCCATCCAAAACAAGAATGCGCTGTGAAGCCAGCTCAAGAAGTTCTTCCGTTCGATTCATTTCATCTTTGATATAGAATTGCGGCTATGTTTTGTCCAAATACAAACAAGCTTATTCCCCAACTCAGATGCGTCAGGAGAAACTCTATTTTCAAAAATATTGAAGGGAGGTTCCACTCACTCATCTATATCCGTCGCATGACGAATCAGGAATTAGCACCTTAGTCTTTCGACCAGGTTGCTAAGGTTTCACAGGGCCATGTCCCTCCACCTTTCTGGATAAGCCGGATGTCTTAGAACGAAGGCTTAAAGATAGATGAAACGGCAGGCACATTTCCAAGAGAAATGAAAATTAAATTTCAAACTCCTTAGAACCAATAGTTTATAGACGAACAAAAAGCAAGAAGAACGGGCGGGTCACTGCCAACGGAAAGAAACCAACCGATTAAAGACTAGCTCACCTGGCTGATGGATTTGGATTTACTCCATCAAAATTAGCTCTTGCTGAACACCTATTTCTGATTCTAAGATTACGATGTATACCCCTGGAGGCACATCAATATTAACTTCTAGGTTTCCAGCAAGTTCAACAGGCTGAGTATAGACTTCCACTCCATTTACTGAGACAATACGAAGCGCATCAATACGTACTCCCTCCTCAACATCGATGCTAAAATTCCCACTCGATGGATTCGGATATATTACACCCAGTTGAGGCTCTGAGGAAATTCCCGGGATCGATAAGTCTATCGATTTATTCAAATAGATTTGAACCGCTTCATTCCTTCCCCAATCATAAATGTCATAAAGCCCGGCTGGCCCACCGAAAAGAATGTCTTCATCGCCATCATTATCGAGGTCACCAGTCAGAATGAGCATAGAAGACAAATGATCAAACTCAGTATTGTTGATAGCTTGCATCGTTCCTGTTCCGTCATTCTGATAAAGCAACGTTTGTGGTGTCACATTAGAATTGTCAGTATCCACAATATCTAAATCGCCATCATTGTCAAAGTCGAGTGAGTGGATTGAACCCGCTTTTGCACTCTGAAAGATTACAGGTAATTGCTTGACTAACACACCTGTCCCAGAATTGAGTCGAAGATCAGTTTCACCACTACTCAGTTGATATAGGAAATCATCTACACCATCTCCGTTGAAGTCTGCTAGATGAAACTGTGGGTTAAAACCTGAGTTAGCCGGGAGGTTCGTGCGGGTAAAATTGCCAGAGCCATCATTGATACAAACATACCCTCTATTCGACCGATCTGAGAACAATCCGAGCATCACCAGGTCGTTGTCTCCATCATTGTCGATGTCGGTAGCACGTATCTTTCCGTAGGCCACATCAGGAAGATTATGATTCGATACCAACGAGAAGTTTCCAAAGCCGTCATTGATATAATAGCGACTCAATATTGTCCCTGAAGACAGTTGACCTGAAAAGAAAAGGTCCATATCTGAATCACCATCAGCATCGAAAAAAGTGATGGCCGAATTCGTTCTATGTCCTACAAAGTTGGAGCGCCCAATGAACTTGCCGGTGCCATCGTTCAAGTAAATTCGATTTATCTCTCCTACAATCATCAAATCTAAATCGCCGTCTCCATCTATATCAGCTAGGTCTAAGTCTCCAGTTCCAGTAGAAATGAGATTAGTATCCGTTGAAGGGCTGAACTGTCCAGATCCATTATTGAAGAATACTCTTGTCACCGGTCGGCGATCCGGATAGCATCCTGCAAGGACAGCATCTAGATCTCCATCACCATCTATGTCAGCGAGCTTACCATTATAAGCTGAGAAGCTTTGAAGAGATGATTTCAGATTATAGTAGAACTCCCCTTGTCCATTATTGAAATAAGAGTCTATTTGTTGATCTCTTATTTCCATGATATCCAGGTCTCCATCTCCATCGATATCACCAAATTCAATATCATAGCGTTCGTTCTTGTAGGTATAATCATGAGTATCTTTGAGCTGGAAATTCATTCCCCCAATGTTCTCGAAAATTGCAGTCTGGATGTAACGCCCTCCTGTCATTAGTCTTCCAAGTAATAAATCCTCGTCTCCATCATTGTCAACATCAGCGGTCTTTAAAAGATCTGACTTTAATCCGAAGTTATTCTGGGAATGTTCAATAAAAACACCAGCAGTATCATTTTCAAACAACCGCAACATTTGGTTACCTTCACTGTATACGAGGTCGGCCAGACTATCCTGATTGAGGTTTACACATGAATAGATTCCTTCAGCTGGTAATCCAATAAGCGTTGAATCTGTAAATGACCAAAGGCTGTCATTCAAGTAAGCTCGAACAATTTTGATTTGTGAGGTATCCGGGCGGCCTGTCGCTAATAAGTCCAGTCGGCCATCTCCATTTAGGTCGCCTAATGACAATTGTCCGTGACTCAAATAATAGAGGTTCACCGACCCTACTCTACTGAATCTCATTGAATCTACATGTTCATAGATTCTGTACTCATCCAAATAAAGAGCTATGAAGTCTTGATCTCCATCAAGATCTAAATCGCCCCAAATAAGTGGATTCCAGTAATTTTCAGTGATACCGTCATTGGTAACTTCACTGAACACACCTGTTCCATCATTTTCGTAGAGCGTGTGTACATTCCCGGGTGAGGATGATACAGATTTGGATGAATAGAGGTCCAAGTCACCATCGCCATCAATGTCTAAGAGCTCAAATTTATCGTCCAATTGGATAGGGAAAGGCCACACGGTGTCCAAAGCGTAATTCCCAACTCCATCATTCTTATAAATAGAGAGTTTGTTCGGGCCTGAGCCTAAAGCCCAGACATACAGAAAATCAAGATCACCGTCTCCGTCAATATCTCCGAGTTCACACCTTCGCACAACCGCAAAAGGAAAACCTGCTTCGGTCCAGGTGTATGGCTGTTGAGAGGGAACAAACTCGAATTGAGCACCTTGACCAAAAAGTTGGAGACCTATCAAAACAAGAGTGATTACTGAGAGCAGACGGATGTGAAAGCGATTGGAGTAAGTCATTTTTCTTTTTCCTGAGTGAGAACTGCAACGAAAATAATTCACAGATTGAATCTTAGCAAAATTTCCCGATTCTCACTGCTTAAATTAATCTCCAACTACTACATTTGTTACCCTGTGGAGAGATTTGACTGATTGCAACCACGCTAAAAAATGCTAAAGCAGGACTCATGCACCCGCTAGGCATTTCCTATCTCTTCACGGACTTTACAATAAAACACTTAGGTACATGAGTTATCTCTTTACTTCAGAGTCCGTTTCAGAAGGACACCCAGATAAAATTTCAGATCAGATTAGCGACGCTATTCTCGACAATTTTTTGGCATTCGACCCACAGTCAAAAGTGGCATGTGAGACATTGGTTACCACTGGACAAGTGGTATTGGCCGGTGAAATCAAGAGCGATACTTACATCGACGTTCAGAAAGTGGTTCGTGAAGTAATCACCAAGATTGGCTATACGAAGAGTGCCTACATGTTCGAAGCGAACAGCTGTGGTGTCCTCTCCGCTTTACACGAGCAGTCCAGCGATATCAACCAAGGTGTAGACCGTGGCGCGCTGGAAGAGCAAGGAGCAGGCGATCAAGGTATGATGTTCGGTTATGCTACCAATGAAACCGACAATTACATGCCGTTAGCGTTGGATTTGAGTCACCGACTATTGCGTGAGCTCGCTGTTATCCGCAGAGAGAACACCGACATCAAATGGCTTCGTCCCGATGCTAAAGCTCAGGTGACTTTGGAGTATTCGGATGATCATCAACCTAAGCGTATAGTCACCATCGTTGTAAGTACACAACACGACGATGATGTGAACACCGACCAGATTGCTAAAGCCATCAAAGAAGTATTGATTCCTCGCGTGAAGGCACAATTGCCATCGCATTTGCAGGAACTCTTCAACGACAATATTCAATATCATATCAACCCTACCGGTAAGTTCGTAATTGGTGGTCCACATGGTGACGCTGGACTTACAGGTCGTAAGATTATCGTAGACACCTACGGTGGCAAAGGTGCTCACGGTGGTGGTGCATTCTCAGGAAAAGACCCTTCAAAGGTTGACCGTTCAGCGGCCTATGCTGCGCGTCACATTGCACGTAACATGGTGGCAGCAGGTGTAGCTGACCAGATGTTGGTACAGGTTTCTTATGCCATTGGAGTCGTTGAACCTACAGGTGTATTCGTCGATACGTACGGAACCGCCAAGGTAGACATGACCGACGGTGAAATCGCCAAGAAGGTAAACGAGCTATTCGATCTTCGTCCAGGTTTGATTGAGAAGAACCTCAAGCTCAGAAACCCAATCTACTCGGAAACAGCAGCTTATGGCCACATGGGACGAGTTCCTCAAGTCATTAAAAAGAAATTCGAGCGACCAGACGGTCCAACTCCGGAAGTAAAAGAGCTTGAAGTTGAGCTCTTCACTTGGGAGAAGGAAGATCGTGTGGAGGATGTGAAGCAGGCTTTTGGGTTGTAGGTATTGGGTACTGGGTACTGGGTA
>JABXHW010000019.1 GCA_013373425.1 Flavobacteriia bacterium | reverse complement strand
TTCTTCCAGTACCCAGTACCCAGTACCCAGTACCCAGTACCCAGTACCCAGTACCCAGTACCCAGTACCCAGTATCCAATACCATGAAAAACAGTCTATTTATTTCAACGCTTGCCTTTCTAGCTATTTCGTGCAATGAAGAGCCAAGTGAAGTTGAAACAGCACCGGTTGAGGAAGAGCGAATCGTGGCTGACCCTCCCATTCAAGAAGAGGAGATGGAGTCAGTTTTGGATGTAGAGACTGAACCTAAAGAACCTTTGGATACGACATCCTTAGCTTACTTAGAATTCTTACTAGATACTAAACGACCGCTCAATCCATTTTGGACCGACAAGCTCGGCGCCATCGAGCGAGAAAACGACCAAGAATGGCTTGATTTCCAAAATCCCTATTTTACGCTTTCCATTCAGCGTGTTTGGCAAATCAACGATTCGGTGGATGCAGCTATCCTTCGATATACTACAGGCGTTAGCTTCGACGAGTTTCTCCTCACTTTCAGGAACGGCAGCGAGTTTATTGCGCAGCTTCACATCACCGATGGCGCTGATAGAGATCTAAGTGCCGACGGCGAATTCATCTATATGGAACATCAGTTTCTCAACAGTACCAAAGTAAGACGTGACATAACCATATATATCGGTCCGGAAGAAACTGAAGAAGTCAAAGAATCAACGGATGTTTGGTTGATTGAGGAGAATGGAAAGATGAGTGCGGAAGTGAGCGGGGACGGAAGGAAGTGAGTCATATTACTCACCTGCAGAAGATGGATGCACTTTTCTCGGTCGCCGGTCCTTCAACTCTGAAGGTAAATTTCAGTCCATATATCCCGCTCAAGCCGCGGGGGCTTTTCCTTTTGGTAAGCCCCAAAAGGAAACAAAAACGCTTATGTCGAAAATAAGGCGCTTCTGAACTGTGCGTTAAAAAGTAAAAGTTGAACGCGCTGAATTTTCGACGCGATTCACGCACTATCTGGCGTGAGGTCGACGGACTTAGGGACGTGAGGGCGTGTGCTATGAAGTTTATCTGTCTGTGAAAGTAGAACTGTTTCTCAGACGGGGCTCGTTGCTAAATGCTCATCCTCCGTCCTCTGTGCATAATCTTCTTACCTTCTCCTCTTATTTCAGTACCCAGTATTGAGTATCCAGTATTTAGCATCATTTATGAAAACATTACTCACAATTTGCTTGACTGGCATGACCTTCCTTTGCTTTGCTCAGCTAGAAACCCTGCCCTACTTCGATATTTCGGTCAGTGGTATAAATCATGAGTCGAGCCCAGAAGACCTGTTCTATATATTGGGCACACCAGACACGGTGTTCGACCCCCAGTACGAGTGTGGTTTTTACTCTGTTGACCTACAAGACATTGAGAGCGTTATGCTACACCGATATCCAGATTTGGATTTCCTCGTGGTTGATGGTGAGGTTGTTTTCCGAGATGTGTACTTCAATGAAGCCACCAACCACGTATTGAAGACTTCAGAATTCAAGTTGAGCCATGAAACTAGCTTAGAAGAACTAGAAGAGCTTTTCCCACAGGCCTTCGAGCATTGGAAAACAGAAAATTCTAGCGTACTTAGACTTCAACCCTGTGAGTTTTGCGATGATGAGATTTGGCTTCACATGAAAGACGACCATATCTGGCGAGTTCAGTTTTGGGATCCTTGCTGAATAGAATAATTCTTCAAACACAAATCACCAATGAACTTCGCTGCTACTCACTCCAACCAGTATCCAGTATCTAGTATTAAGTATCCAGAACCGACTAATTCACGACTATTCGTTCCACGTGAGTTTTTCCATCAGATGAAATCCACTTCACGAAATAAATACCGGAAGTCAAATCTGGAAGACTAAAACGGCCTTGATGGGAAATTAACTCAGCCACTTCAATTCCATTGAAGGCTATCAACACAACCTTTTCGGGACCGTTCAATCCATCGTACTGGATATATGTTGAGGCAGGGATGGGATAGAAGTGATTGGTTTGAATGTCAAGCTCATCGATGTTAACATCAGCTACGGAATAGCACATGGATGTATCTACACATCCGTCCTTGATTAATGCAACCGCATAGGTTCCATTCGCGTTCGGCTGAAAGTCTTGATTCGTCTGTCCAACTAAAATAGAATCCTTATCACAATCGTACCATTGGTAGGTTTGCGCCAAACCCTCTCCACTGGAAAGTACTCCGTTGACATAGCTCACTACCGTATCGAGGGTCGTAATCGTTAAATCTAGTTCCACCACCGAATCGCAGCCTGCGATATTTGATAAGGTGAAGTAAACTCCACTCATAGATGAAGTGTAAGTGACCCCATCTATCCAAGTAAAGGGGTCACAAGACTGAAGGACAGCTTGGTTCGTATCTTCTGGGTAAACAATCAAGTCAAGAATCACCACGGAGTCGCATCCATGCACTGTAGTGAATGTATCTGAAGGTCCGAAGATGGATTGGGTATAGGTGATGCCATTTGTCCACGTGTATGATACACATCCCGTATCTCTCAGAATGAAATCAGGAACTGCGGGATAATATTCAAACTGAGCATTGACAATGCTGTCGCACCCATGAATAGAAGTTCCATTGAAAACTAAATTCAATGTAGTGGCATTCGTTGGATTGTATGAATTTCCACCCCAAGTGAATGGTCCACACTTTACCTCTGTTGGGAGAGTGATGTTATAGGAAGGTTTTATATCCACTGAAGTGGATACGATAGAGTCACAACCGTTGATAGAGAAATAAGGTATATCCAAAACAGTGTCCGCCGTGAACGTTTGAAGTCCATTCGGGGTAGTCCAGGAGGAACATGAAATGATAGTATCTGAGGTCTGGATAGTGGCATTACACACCGCAGTGTCAAGCACTCTCCATCTAGGTGTTTTAAAAAGTTGCCAGTTGAAAGATTCGTTTATCAATCCATTTCGACCATTGCCTGCTATTGCAATTGGAGATGGATTTGCGCCATACTGTTGTGAGGTAATTGAATCTCTTATTTGTACCCATTGAGAGCCAACGAAGGCAAAAATTTTATTCTGATTCTGTGATCCCATGTGAGGAACTTGGAACCCTGGATAGAACAATGCAAGTGTATCTCCGCTGTAACTAAGGGCGTTTTCATATAGAAAAAACAATCCTCCTCCGGATGTTCCCGTTGGAGGAACATTAAAGAACGTTGATCCTTTTTGAACCCAGGCACTATCGTTCCAGCGATATGCACGTGCTGCATTATTCCCCGGAGCCGTGAGCAAGAGTGTGTTGCCATTACCACTCAATGAAGTAACCGATCCAACATTTGCGTTTGCTTGAAAACCATGAAGGGTGCTTCCTCTTTGAATCCAATTCGTGCCATCAAAGTCTAGAACCCTTACCGTTCCTGCATTCGAGTTTCCGTTGTAGTCCGCTAAGTAGTTTCCGAGAATTACAGAATTCCCATCATTCGATAGTGTGAGGTCGTACCCTCTCCAATACATGCCCGTGTCCGGTTGAACTCCCCCCTTGCTTACCCAATTCGAGCCATTCCACCCCACCACGTGAAATCCGGTGAAGGGTTGGTTGGTAACGGGGTGCGGTGTTTCTACTTGAAAAGCCAGTGAATTACCATCGTTAGACATAGCAAACGTGAGTGCATGCAGCGAATGGTTAGGAAATCCGATAGAATCACCTGCCTGGACCCAAGTCGTTCCATTCCAATCGTAGACCTTAATATTATATCCTCTACAGGACACTCCAAAGCAAGTCCCTCTAGATAAAATAGCTATCCGGTTTCCGCTCGAGTCGATCGCTGCATCCATACCCAAGTGCTCGTTAGGTACTCCGACAAATGGCGACCCTAGCTCATTCCACTGAGTTCCATCAAAGTCCATAACTACACAATATCCATCGACCCTAGGGCCATATTGATTCAATGCGCTGATGATTCGAGTGCCATTATGGTTGATGTCCATATAACCATACTTCTCTCCAGAAATAGAAGGAAACGCAAAAGAGGGACCTCTTTGACCCCATCGCGAAGATTGAGCATTGGATTGAAGGGCCAGAATAACAATGAGTGTGAGAGAGAAGAGATATCGCATGTAACAGAATTATTGCAGCCAAGATAAGAATAGACAACCAAATTGACCTCTCCCATTCTCTAGTGAAATTAAACCCTATGGACGCGCCCATAGCTATCGTATCGAACACACTTCAACTTAGTCATTCTGAAACTATGGACATACTAAAATCAGCAGCAGAGAAACATGCCGATAAAATGGCTTAGGTTAGGACCGCCATAAGCAGCTCCAGAAAAATCAGCACAATCAGACCAGGTTCTTCATTCTCACGATAGTTTACTCGAATCGACACATTCCCTGAATACTACAGCAATTCTTCAATTATCATCTCAAACCGTTCGTCGAACAAAAAATACCTCACATCGGTCTGGATAAAAATAAACTCCTTGACCCTATCCCCTTCAAAGGTTCCGAGCACCAATCCAGAAGATGTTGGTGATGAAAACATGCTTTTTCGCGCGTAGCCAAATTCAATGGGCTCACCAATCTGGATAGAACTGGTTATGAAATTGCCAAAAGCGTTTGAGTGAACAACATAGGCATATACCCGCCTCTCGTCTGAATCACCGCTCTGAACGGTCAGCCACGATCCAATAAGTTCACCGTTCTTGTCTTTACAGTGCGTTATTCCAAAGCGATAAGGCGGAGGCAAAGTAGAATCTTGAAATACTGCCCAAATCGCATTCTTCTCACCTTGCTCATGGTCAAATAAATACTCCTCAAAGAATTCATTTTCACGCAGAACTTCTTCTTTGGCAAGTAGAAGTTCATCTACCGGTCGACTTCTTCTCAAATCCTGATAATGAAACAAAGAATCGTGATAGCTCCTAACTGAGTCGTTGCCAATTTGGATAGAGGTGTTGCCTCCAGAATGCTTCGCACAAGAAACAGTGATTAGAATATAAGCAATAATTAAGAGCACACGTATCATGTCTCTAGTTTTGGTTGTAGTGAGCAGTTATACAGTCTCGAAATGGGAAAGTCTTCATTTTTGGGGAAGCTTAACATTGTGCTGACGGGTTACAATCAAACTCTAATTTATTTTTGATAGCGCTGAATTTTCGACGCGATTCACGCACTATTTGAGGTGGGGACGTACGGACGAAGGGACGTGAGGGCGTGGGCTACGAACTGTATCTCCAACAGAGGTAGTTGCCAATTGCCACTAACCACCCGCCAACTCTCTACTTCCTCTTCTTCTCCTTTTCATATCTTTGAGTCAAATCTCGGACCATGCTCAAAAAAGCTCTCTCAGCTATTCTTTTTACCGCACTATTCCCTTTTTGCTCTTGGGGGCAGTGGACCGTTACTACTATAAATCCACATGGGCCTGGCTCCTTGGGTGAGGCGATTTCGCAAGCCAATTCTGGAGACACCATCACCTTTTCGCAAAGCTTACTCACCGTTACTAACATGGTGATTTCGGACTCCCTTGATTACTTGATTAATAAGAGTATATACATCAAGGGAACCGAAGTGAATGGACATAGAGTGATCTTAGACGGCAATCTCACTTCACGAATCTTCACGATAGACATTCCAAGAAATGCTCCGAGTAGAAATGTGACTTTTGAGCAGATTGAGATAAAGCGCGGATGGGGTCACGGCCCATCCTTCTACACTCAGCGCGGAGGTGGTATTTTCATTTATAAGTTGGACAGTTTGGATCTGAGGTCGGTTCGATTCACCGAAAATGACGCTCAGCTTCGACCAGCCGCAATCTCTGTTTATCCCGACACATCTTCTCATTGTGTAAGTGCGGTATTCGATAGCTGTCATTTCGAATCAAACAGTCCTAACGCATCAGGCGTGATAGAGCTCACTGTCAATCAGTCTAATGTGGAGATGAGGAACTGCACTTTCACTTTGAACGAATCGACCATTGCTCACATTAATGCAGATGAAGTTGACATAAGAAATTGCAAGTTTTACGATAACGGCGAACACGTTGGAAGCAACATCGTCTTATCTGCCAATTGCCTACATGCTTCTGGGTCTATTGTGAATGTCCAAGATTGTGAGTTCAACAGAAACACAGGAGCTCCTTTGACAGTTGGATCTAATTACTCCAATCCTCAAAGCATTTTAGTTTCTAATTGTCATTTTGAAGATAATTATACAGGAGGAACCGCACTTAGGATGAGAGGCATGTACAATGGCAACAGTTTTATTGACTCCTGTACATTCCGCAATAATAATGGAGGTATAAGAGGGGGTGCCATATTTATAGAGAACTGGGGACACGTTCGCAATTCAACCATGGTGGGCAATTCAGCTAGCCTTGGTGGAGCAGTTTATCTTGAAGTCACTTCTACCTCTAATCCTGATTTTTCAATCACAAATTGTCAAATTGACTCGAACCATGCTCAAAGTCGCGGAGGTGCGCTCTATGTTGAAAACTGCAAGTTGGACGTCACTCGATCAAGCATCAATTTTAATTCTTGTGCCGGATTGGGGGGAGCTTACTACTCAGACCTGCGCAGCTATCGAGATGACTATATCAACTTCAGAGAATCTACAATTGCCTATAACAGCTCAGCGTGTGGAGGGGTTGGCTCACATCATGAAGGTAGCATCCGGTTCATCAATTCCACCATTTTTGGGAACAGAGCTCCTATCAGCGAACTTATACATCACAAGGATACTGACACTATTCTGTACAGAGGTTCTGTAATCCTAGAGCAAGGTCCTTCTTCAGCTTTGTTCTATCTAGATCCGAGGGCAGACACTACCATTACAACTCACTTTGTATCAGAAGGGTATAATATTCTTGAGCCCGGAGTGACGGTTACAATTCCTCACTCCACAGACCTTCTCAGTTTACAGAACGACTCCATCCGTTTGGACACAACCGCTATTCTCGCAGGTTCAACTACATATCTTTTACCATTATTTCGAAGTCCCGCAATCAATTCAGGAGACTTAAACGATTTATCCTTACCTCAGAACGACAGCATACGTCAAGGTCGAAGAGATAGAGGAGCAGCAGAATCTCTGCGCACGGAGAACTTTATTGTGGAGACAGTGAGTCCATGTGACTCCATCACCTTTGACGGAGTATGGTATGATTACACGACTACATTAACTTTCAGAGGAACCAATCAACATGGGACAGATAGTGTTCATCTCATGACAATAGACACTATATACCAATCCTACAACGTCTTGCAATATGTAGACACTTGCGTCTCTTTTACCTGGGCTGATAGCAATACTTATTTCAGCGACACCACGGTGAGTCACCTCTTCACGTCTATTCATGGATGTGATAGTTTAGTAACACTCAACGTTCATTTCAGATCACTTCTTGATTCAATTCATTGGGATGGATCAGTGATACAAACTTTTAACCCAGGGGCGAGCATCGAATGGTTCCATTGCGACAATGGTTCATTAGTTCCTGTTTTTAACGCGCCTAATGCCGATTCATTAAGCCCTCCGTGGAACGGAATGTATCGCGCAAGAATTCTCGATGGAGGATGCTCATATTTTACCCACTGCATCCAAGTATCTGGGATAGGACTTTCTGAGGAAGAACTCGCAGATGTTCTTCTCTACCCAAATCCCACTTCCAATGGCATGATTACGATTGGCCAGTCTGGCAGCGGTACAGTTCAACTAATTATATCCGACTTATCAGGTAGGAAGCTTTTAGAAGCTAGTGACTTTTCTCTTGGAGAATCTATTCAAATGCCTGTCCACCCCGGACTTTACTTGGTACAAATTTCAAGTACCGATCAAAACTTCATCACCAAAAAAGTTCGGGTTCTCTAAGCCTAAACAATTCTCCTTTTGATGCACAAATTGCTCTTTTCTCTGGTGCTCTTGTTGGCCGCATACTCTGCTGAGGCATCTTCTCTAGTTGTCACCACCGTAAATGTGACCGGCCCTGGCAGTTTAGATTCTGCCATTACCAACGCATCCCCTAATGACACAATCACTTTTGACACCATTCTTTTAAGTGGAGGAAATGCTGTAATCGCAGGTAATCTGAACTTCCAAATCAACAAGCCCCTCACCATACTCGGAGTAGAATATAACGGACATCGTGTAGTGCTTAATGGACAAGGTCTGAACCGAATATTTGTCATTAACGTCTTTGGCTCCGACACCCAACGCCATGTACGGATCATAAATCTCGACATGATAAACGGAAGCACTCCGAACACAACCGACAACCAAGGTGGTAGCATTTTCATTGGTGGGGCTTCATCAGTAGTCGTGAGCCAGTGTAATATTTCTAATAGTTACGCCCATAGAGGGGGCTCCGTGATCTTTGGATTCGTAAATCAAGGAGTCTTCAACTCACTTGATCTTGTTCGATTAGAGGATTGTGAGATCTTCAATAATACCAGCGGACAGAATTCTCCAGGCAATGGTGCCGTTAAGACCGTTGGAATGGGCACTTTGGAAATAGTAGATTGTGTATTTCGAAACAACTTGAACGTTTGTATCAGCAACGACAACAATTCCAGGCTCGATGTATATCGGAGTGTATTTAGAGACAATGGAGATTCTGCGACAAATGAGCGAGGAACTGGCGTTCGAGTAATCAACGTTGATCACGTTCATATTGATTCTTGCCTCTTTGAGAACAACTACTCAATTTTTCTATCAGGTGGAGTGTCTGTATGGGCAGATAGCACCCTTATCTTGAGCAACTCTGAGTTTCAAAGAAACTTTTGCGGTTCACCTGGCTCTTCTGGGGGTGGGGCCTTTTTGAGATTAGACTTGCCCGGAAAGGGAAGAGTCGAGGACTGTGTGTTCAGGCAAAATCATGCAAACACGGGGGGAGGGATCACCACGTATGGTGTTGATGTTCTTCGCACAACGATTAGAAGCAATCATGCCAGTATAGGTGGTGGAATTTCTTCGCGCTCTAGAACGATAATAAACGGGTGCCTAATCGACTCGAATGTAGCTGTATCAAGTGGAGGCGGTGTGTTTTCCGTATCAGATGACCTTTTCGTCATTCGCACGACACTAGCCCATAATAGTTCTGGAAATAACGGAGGCGCAATTTCGACGAGTCAATTTCCTATTGGAACCCACGTCCGAATTCGACAAAGCACTATTGCACACAATCAGGCTGTAAATGGTGGGTTTTCTTACTTGAATAGAGGCATTATCCAGATTCAAAATAGCACCATCTATGGAAACCACGCTACATCACTTGCCAACCTGATTTACCATTCTTCCATTGACTCTATGGCCGTATCTAGCTCCATAATTCTAAATCATGGGTCCGCGCTACAAGCGGTACAACCAATATCTGGTTCAGGGTCGTTACCAATTATTAGTAATGGCTATAACATCTATGGACCGGAGATAAGCACAAATCCTCATTATACGGATATTGATAACGCTTCGCTTTCGGATGCCAACCTAGGCGTTCTTTCCGATGCAGGCAATGGAGTATTCTGCATGATTCCTCAAGCAGGAAGCAAAGCCGCAAATTCAGGCAACAGAGCAGATTTCAGGCCTGCACAGAACGATTCCATCTTTAACGGAATTCGCGATAGAGGTGCCGCCGAAAGCCAGCTCTTGTCTAACTATGAAATTGACAAGTTCTCTGTATGTGATTCGTTGTTGTTCTTGGGCGTCTATTATCCTTTTTCGTCCACTTATACTGCCCAACTAACCAACAGGTTTGGAGCAGATAGCACTATAATCTACATCGTGAAGGTCGTCCCTTCCTTCCATCAAGTAGATTCCGTTCAATCCTGTCTGCCCTACACCTGGATTGATGGAAACACTTATTCGTCGGACACCTCCTCCATTATAAACTTCTACAAAGAAGCCAACTGCGATAGTACATACACTTTACACTTCACGCTGCTTAATCAGTCAGACAGTGTAACTGTGTCACTTTCATCCTGTGATTCGATTATTTGGGCTGTAGATGGCAATACCTATAGCACCGATACGGTTACTCCATGGATTGCACTCACCTCTCGCTTTCAATGCGATAGTCTAGTTCGTCTTGACTTCGACAAACTCGAAATTCCTGACACCACTTTCATTGACACTGTGGTCTGTTCTTCTTTTCCATGGATTGATGGGAACGTATACTTTCAAGACACAATAGTGCGTGCTACGCTTTCGGCCGCGAATGGCTGTGACAGTATAGTTCAACTAGACCTTCAATTCGAACGGATCTTCACATTTGCTGCCTACATAAACGGGGCCATTAGTGTATTGCCTCAGCAGGCGCAATTCCAATGGATAGATTGTAGTTCAGGGTTACCTATATCTAACGCAGCAGATACAACGCATTTTATTCCAGATACTAACGGGACCTATGCTGTTGTAATTGATAATGGTTTTTGCAATGACACGTCGAATTGCGTGACAGTAGCGGATATCGGAGTGAAGGAACAGATTGCGAATCAGCTTCGATTATATCCTAACCCGAGCCCTGGAAAAGTATATCTATCGTCATCCTTAAGCTTGACTAATATTCAGGCCGTTGAAGTTCTAGATGCACGAGGAAGGACTATATCGAGTCAATCTTCATACGAGCAAGATTCAGGTATTCTCCTACCAAAACCTCATGGACTCTATTTAGTTAGAGTTCGATTTGAGAATGGTGAAAATGTTGTTTTCCGAGTAATTCGGTAAGTGTGGAGAAATTGAGGGCGACAGTGAATCTCCTCCAAAGCTAGTTGCCAGTTGCCACTAACCATCCGCCAACTCCCTACTTCCTCTTCTTTCGAAAGAACTCCACCAACAAATCTGAGCATGCTTCCGCCTCAACTCCAGAAACAATTTCAGTCTTTGGGTGAAGCTTCCCCCCTTCTTTCACGAAGCCTCGTTTGGGATCACTGGCACCGTAAACTACTCTTCCTACTTGCGACCAAAAGAGGGCGCCGGCGCACATCGGACAAGGTTCCAAAGTGACAAAGAGGGTGCAATCGGTGAGGTACTTTGCTCCAAGGTGGTTTGCTGCTGCGGTGATGGCTTGCATTTCGGCATGAGCCGTAACATCCTGAAGTTGCTCAGTAAGATTGTGGGCCCGTGCTATGATGCGATTGTTGCTGACAACCACAGCGCCTACAGGCACCTCATCTAAGTCCCAAGCTTTAACAGCTTCCTTGATGGCTTCGCGCATAAAGCGCTCATCAGAATAGAGGTCGAGTTCCATGAAGGCGAAGATAGGGATACGTAGGGACGTGGGTGCGTGCGGACGTTGGTACGGAGGTGCCCAACTCAACAATTGGGGAAATACGCTTGATTCCTCCGCCCTCAGTCCTCAGTCCATAGTCTTCCCACTTTCCCTCACTTTCCGTATCATTGCTCCACCTTAACTCCTCCCATTAATGGACCTAAATTTCGATGTTGTGATTGTTGGTGCCGGACCCGCAGGAGCTACTGCAGCTATCTGCTTATCTGAGTCCAACTTAAAGGTCGCATTAATCGATAAATCTGAGTTCCCGAGGGATAAAGTGTGTGGAGACGGACTGAGTCCTGATATCTACAATCAGCTGAAAGTGCTGCCCGGCAACATCGCCGAGGAGTACATGAGTTTACAGGAGAAACTCTTCTGCAATGGGGTGAAGATCGTCGCGCCCAACAACGAAGAAGCGACAGTTCGATTTCACAATCCGGATCTCCATTCATATTCTTCAACACGAACGGATTTCGACAACCTTCTGTTTCAAAACGCGGCCAAGAAGAGCAATGTAGAGACCTTCACCGGCAGCGGAGTAACCGAGATCAAAAGCGATAAAAACCACCACCTTCTTGTTCTTGGTGATGGGACTGAAATCAAGGCCAAAATGGTTGTGGGTGCCGATGGAGCGCATTCAGTTGTGGCAAGTCAGTTAGGTGGAATTCGAATCGACAGAGACCATCATTATGCAGGGCTTCGGGTGTACTTCGAAAACGTAACCGGCCTTGCCCACGATGTGGAGCTCCACTTCCTAAAAGAGATTCTACCTGGGTATCTGTGGATCATTCCCCTGCCGGGCAATCGAGCCAATGTGGGCATTGGAATGTTGAGTTCCTACATCAGCGAAAAGAAAGTCAATCTCAAGCAAGTCCTGGAACACGCCTTAAAGACAAGTCCGGTTTTAGCCCCCCGATTTGCAGATGCGAAGGCCCTGGAAACCATCAAGGGAATGGGACTTCCTCTGGGCTCGAGAAAACTGTCGAGAAGTGGCGACCGATACCTCCTTCTCGGAGATGCAGGTCATCTTATTGACCCCTTCACCGGAGAGGGAATTGGTAACGCCATCCGAAGTGCTCGAATAGCTGCCGATCACATCCAAGAAGCCTTCAAAGTCAACCAGTTTGACGCGGCCTTCAACAAGGCTTACGATGCCGAAATCAAGCGCAGGATGATGGGAGAAATGCGATTTAGCATATTCGCAGCTCGACTCATGAAAAAGCCTGTTGTGGCTAACTTCGTTGTAAAACGCCTTCTCCAAAATGCCGCTATTCATCAACTGATCTATACTGGCTTGAATCCTAATGCTATTCTCAGGACCATCTCAAAGAGAAAGTTCTACGGAGATATTTTTAGGAAGGTAGCTTTGTAAGGAAGTGAGCTGGTGAGCTAGTAACCTAGTTAGCCGGAAGTCTGGTCACTATACCATAAGACTATCAGACCACCAGGTCACCAGATCACTAGGTCACTAGGTAACCAACTCACCCTCAACATTTTTCTTTCCCTCACGCAAACCTTTCGGTAATTTCTTTCGTTACTACCTATACATAACCGAAAGGTTGGCACACTTTTTTCGTCCGTATATTTAAAGTATCTTATATACAACCACTTAAACTAGAAATAAACACTGCAGAAGTATTATGAAAATCACCAACACCAATATTCGACCGCATTTTTGGATAACCCTAGGAGCTCTTGTCCTCATTTCCGTGATGGACTTCATTTTAGCTCGAATCAGCGGCACCGTTAATGAATGGTTTTGGGGATATCTCTTCGCAGTAAATATCATCCTCGTTGCATTGGTTTACCTCCTTTTTGGAAAGCCAATTTTCAAGTTCAACGAAGAAGGCGAATTTCTAGAAATCACGAGTGGAATTTCTATCGGACATTGGTTGGATCGCAAGATTATGGTCAACCGAGGAAACCTAGTGAAGTTCACTTTTGAAAAGAGACGCCTTAGAAGCTATCTAGTGTTAAACGTACTACATCAAAACGGAGTGAAGAGCTTCCGTTTCCCAATTAGCTTCTTGTCGACAGGCAAACGTGAAAAGCTCCGCAAGCGCCTTCAAGAGATGGTGGGAGATTCACAGGAAAACAAAGACCTACACATGTTTATCTAAAGTGTAGCAACACTATAGAAACCTCGGCCAGTCGGTCGGGGTTTTTTTGTGCCCAAAAACTTTTTTCAATTTTCTCTGCGGACTTTCTGCGGCAACGTCGCTTATCTAACTGAGGGTAGTTTTTATAGGTTAGGATCGAAGAGGTTGTCTATTCACAGGCAGCCTCTTCGTGATTTTGGTAAATATTGCTGAGTTCTTCCTCCGTGAACTTTCGTTCGGAAACAAGCTCTATCTTTTTCCAATGCAACGACACCTCACTTTTCTTTGTATTTCAATTGTCTTTCTATCGACTGCCTGCTCCACGAAATCGAGAATTAACTCTGCATTAGAAAACTGGGCTGAAGAAAATCAAGCCTCGGCACTTATCTACATTCATTATCAGGATGAAATTGAGATTCTTCAAACCTTCGTTGGTAACGAAGCAGTCACTCCTCCTCTTCCCAATCAAAGTGTGCAATTGGCCTCCCTTACAAAGCCGGTAGTGAATCACATCTTGAATTCCGATCCTCAACCCGACGTGGACTTACTCTCACTAAGTGCCGTCCTTGACAATCATGCCCACCAGATTCATCCAGCTCTTAATTCCCTGCATGTAAAAACAATGACAAGCGGATTGCCGAGAGATGTAGAGAATGCAAAAATCACCTTTGACGAAAACGGCTTCGCACACCTGAGCACAGACTCACTAACTTGGGACTTCTCCGAGATCGAACCTGAGACCACCTATCAGTACAGCAACTTCGCTTATCACTTGTTTGGTCTCGCATTAGAATCCATGCATCATCGGCCCCTTCATCACCTAGCCGACAGCCTCATTGGAACTGAACCGGGCTCGGTGTCCTATACTACAGAAATTGATCAATACATGTGGTCTGGTGAAGGTTGGGTGGTGGATGATGCCAACTACAATTCCAGATTCAGCTCAGGTGGTTTATGCGCATCCATGAATGACCTGATCAAACTAAGTCAGCTCCAAATGGACTCTGCCAACGAATACTATGGATCGCTACCCAGTGCCTCCAATGCCTTTTATCGAAATCCAGA
The DNA here is from genome assembly GCA_013373425.1 of Flavobacteriia bacterium. Lineage (GTDB taxonomy): Bacteria > Bacteroidota > Bacteroidia > Flavobacteriales > Schleiferiaceae > Phaeocystidibacter. The sequence continues at coordinate 42,892 of JABXHW010000019.1, read as the reverse complement.
AAATGACCTAACCATCATTCTACTATCTCCAATGGGGGTGCAAAACTTGAATTCAATTCCAGCACTTATTCAGAAAATTAAGTCTGAATTAACCGGCGCGGAGCCCGAGCTGCCCAAACGCAAAGTGACGCTCAATCCAATGAGTGAGTTAAGTGACAGCATTGAGATTGAACGAAATTTAAAGCACTGGTCGGAGGTCGTACTCAGTGGAAGCGGATATGAAATCTACGACGCCCTTTCAAGTTCCTTCAAAATGGGTAGCATAGATATCAACGACCCTACCTGGGCGGCCATAGCTCAATTGCGGCAAGAGCATCCAGACTTTGAACCGGCGGGCTTCAGATATGTAGAGGAAAACCCTGTCGGCCTCGAAGTGTGGTTCACCTCATCCGATGAATCGCATATTGCATTTCGATGGATTCGAAGTGATGAAAAGTCCAAGCCTGATAACCTGTTTATCCTCCCCGACGATATGGAATTTATGGGAGAGTCCTTCTAGTTCAACAGCTACAAGGCATTTGCTATCTTCGCCCAAAGGCATTTTCAAATGAAGATTTATCCCCTCAATACTGGCTATTTCAAACTGGATGGTGGCGCCATGTTCGGCGTTGTTCCAAAGTCACTTTGGCAACGAACCAACCCCGCCGATGAAAAGAATATGTGCACTTGGGCCATGCGAAGTATGTTGATTGAAGATGGCGATCGCCTTATTCTGATTGACACAGGCATCGGCAACAAGCAAGACGACAAATTCTTCTCATTCTATTACCTCCACGGCGAAGATAGTTTGGATGGAAACCTGGCCAAGCTGGGCTTTCATCGCAATGACATCACAGATGTTTTCCTTACCCATCTTCACTTCGATCACGTAGGTGGAGCGATTGAGTGGAACAAAGACAGAACGGGATTCCTTCCAGCCTTTCCCAACGCGAAGTACTGGTCGAACGACAAACACTGGCAGTGGGCAATAGAACCCAATGCACGCGAAAAAGCGTCCTTCCTTCAAGAAAACATTGTTCCTATCAAGGAATCTGGACAGCTCAACTTCATTGATGTAGGCGATGGTTTCACTTCTTCTACTCCACTTGGATTTGATGTGTTCGTTGTGAATGGCCACACCGATGCACAAATGATTCCTATCCTGAATTACAAGGGGAAAAAGATTGTCTTCATGGCCGACTTGCTTCCTTCCACCGGACACATTCCATTGCCTTATGTGATGGGTTATGATACTCGTCCCCTTCTCACCTTAGATGAAAAGGCAAGATTCTTGGACTTAGCGGCCAAGGAAGAATACGTTCTCTTTTTGGAACATGATTCAGTCAATGAATGCTGTACAGTGAAACAAACCGAAAAAGGCGTTCGCCTCGACCGTACCTTCTCTTTCAACGAACTTTAAAACGCACGCAAACTATGAAGCGCATTTCAGCTATTGCCCTTTCGCTCGCTGCCCTTCAACTGGGCGCTCAAAGCAATTATTGGCAAAATCATGTTGAGTATAAAATGGACATCGACATGAATGTGGAAGAGAACACATTCAACGGTGAACAGTGGCTCACATTTACGAATAACAGTCCGGATACCATCACCGAGGTGTACTACCACCTTTACTTCAATGCCTTCCAGCCAGGGAGCATGATGGATACCCGCTCCCGCAATATTTCAGACCCCGACGGTCGAGTAAAAGACCGCATCTTTCACCTCGAATCTGACGAGGTGGGCTTTCACGAAATCCTAAGCCTTGAGCAAGACGGACAGACCGTGAATTACGACATCCAGCAAACTGTGATGAAGGTAGAGTTACAGCGCCCTATCATCCCTGGAGATGCTTCTGTATTTCACATGACCTTTCACAGTCAGGTACCGGTTCAAATTCGCAGAAGCGGCCGTGACAATAAGGAAGATGTGGAATACAGTATGAGTCAGTGGTATCCAAAAATGGCCATGTATGACGAAGACGGTTGGCACCCAGACCCTTATGTGGGTCGCGAGTTCTATGCGGAGTTTGGCAACTTCTTGGTGAATATCAAGATTGATAAGGATTATGTGGTTGGAGGAACAGGTGTTCTTACCAATCCAGAAGCTGTGGGACATGGTTATGGTCCGGAACTCACCGGCCGAGTGAGCGACAAAATCACTTACACCTTTGCCGCTGATAACGTACATGATTTTGCTTGGGCCGCAGACCCTGATTTCATTCACGACATTGTTGAACTCGAGAATGGAATGCCCGTTCACTTCTTCTATCAAGAAGAAACGGCGAATGTTGAAAACTGGGAAAAGCTTCAAGAAGCGGTTCCAGCTTATTTCAGCTTTATGGCTGAACACTTTGGGGCCTACGACTATCCACAGTTCTCTGTAATCCAAGCTGGCGACGGCGGCATGGAATATCCAATGTGCACCTTCGTAGTGGGCGGCGGAGATGAGTGGGAAGGGTTCCTCGGACTCTTCGTTCACGAAGCTACCCATAACTGGTATTACGGAATGCTCGGCACAAACGAAACCAACTACCCTTGGATGGACGAAGGCTTCACCACATTTGCCGAAGATGAATTCATGGGAATGTTCACCGACAATCCAAACGTACATCAGTCTGCTTACAACGTCTACGCTCAACTCGATGCTAGTGGATTGCGTGAGCCGATGAGCACACCAGGCGACCACTTCAATCACAACTTTGCCTACAGCATTTCATCCTACTACATGGGTTCTATGTTCTTGAATCAAATGCGGAGTGTTGTTGGCGAGGAAGCCTTCTGGAACGGAATGATGCGCTATTACAATGTTTGGAAGTTCAAGCATCCAAAGCCAGAGGATTTCCTCCGCATCATGGAACGCGAATCTGGACTTGTACTCGATTGGTACTTGAGCTATTGGAAAGATCAAACCAAAACCATCGACTATGCTGTAGATAGTGTTTTGCCGATGGGTGAAGGCGCAACGCTCATTCGATTGGCTAACAACGGCGAGATGCCAATGCCTGTAGATGTAGTCATCGAATTGGAAGGTGGAACTGAAATCATGTACACCATTCCTTTGGTAATGATGCACGGACACAAGGACGAGGGATTAGCTGCTTCTCCATGGCCATGGACGCATCCAACGTATGAGCTTGAAGTGAGCTATAACATGCGTGATATCCGCGCTATTCGCCTCAATCCAAACCGACAAGTGGCAGACTTGAATCCCAAGAACGATACTTGGGAGTCGGAAGACTCAGAGTAGGCTTTCTATTAAATTTTCTAGTGAATATCCGAGGTGTTGCAAGATGCCTCGGATAATCATTAGAATACCGAAAGCAATCAATATTATACCTACCGCCTTTTCAATCTTCACCAAGAATGCATCGGTGAGGTATTGCTGCAATTTTCGAGCAGAGAAAATCTTCACGACATCCGTAAGGACATACGCTGCAACCGTAACGATAAAGTAGATTTTGAGGAGTTCTGGGTCGTTATCCACAGAACTTCGCATCACCACAACAGAGGCCAGCCAAAAAGCCAGAACGCCTACGTTTAGGAAGTTCATAAAAAAGCCCTTGGTGATGTAAACACCAATACCTGCCGTTTTCATTTCTGGTAGTTCATCCTCTTCTAGAAGGTGAAGCTTCTTCTTTTTGGCCGCTCGTATGTTGTAGATTCCATAAGCCAGAATCACCAAGCCACCTATTCCGTAGACCCACGACATATGCGTCATGTTCTTCATGAAAGAGCTACTGTATAGGATGGCAATGATGAACAGGATGTCGGCCAAAATAACTCCAGCATCAAAGGCCAGTGCCGACTTCGCCCCCTTGTTCATAGCAATTTCCATGAGCAATAGGAATACAGGGCCTATCATGAAAGACAAGGTGACTCCCAAGATGAGGGCGGCAAGGATGACCTCTGTAACTGACATCTAGATCGGGCTAGGCATGGTCTCCACCGGAGCGGAGTGGTGTAAAATCTATTTGCTTCTTTTCGATATCAACATTCTTCACACGGATTTTCATCGGGTCGCCTAACTGATAAATACGACCTGAGCTTTCTCCAATGATCTGGTGATTCTTCTCATCGTAAATGTAGTAGTCATCTCTGAAATCTCGAATTCGAATCATGCCTTCGCAATAATTATCATTCAATTCCACGTACACACCCCAATCGGTCACGCCGGTGATCACACCCATGAACTCTTCTCCAACGAACTGTTCGAGGTACTTCGCTTGCATGTACTTAATCGACTGGCGCTCGGCTTGAGCGGCCATCTTTTCGCGCTCTGAAGAATGCTCGCACAACTCTTCGATAGCGTTTTGATTGGCATTCGCTTTCTTGTCAAGATAGTCTTGAAGAATTCTATGCACGAGCACATCGGGATATCTTCTGATCGGCGATGTAAAGTGCGTGTAATATGGAAACGCGAGTCCGTAGTGACCGATGTTCTGAGTGGTATATTCCGCCTTCGCCATAGACCGAACGGTAAGCGTTTCAATCATGTTGGCTTCACCTTGCCCTTTCACGGCGGATAGCATTTTATTCAATGAAGAAGAAATGGCTTTGCGACCTCTGGTGCTAATGGAATAGCCGAATTGCTTCACGAAATTGCTTAGGTCGAGGAGCTTAGTAGGATCTGGATCATCGTGAACCCGGTACACCATAGTACGCCCACTATTGTTTCCATCTTTGCCTCTACCTACAAATTCAGCCACTTCTCGGTTTGCGAGAAGCATGAACTCTTCGATGAGCTTGTTGGCTTCCTTCGCTTCTTTGAAGTAAACACCAGTTGGACTGTTATTCTCATCCAGATGAAACTTCACCTCACGCTTATCGAAGGATATCGCGCCGTCCTTCATTCGTTGTTTGCGCATCTTTTGAGCGATGGCATTTAGCGTGAGAACCTCATCTTTCAATGGACCCTCTTCACCTTCGATGATTGCCTGGGCATCTTCGTATGCGAACCGATGATCGGAATGAATCGCGGTGCGTCCGAACCATCTCTTGTGCACTTTTCCTTCATCATCCATTTCGAAGATGGCTGAGAAAGTAAGCTTGTCTTCATGCGGACGAAGGGAGCAAACTCCGTTCGACAACTTTTCGGGAAGCATGGGAACCACTCGATCAACAAGGTATACGCTGGTCGCTCTTTCCACCGCCTCGTCATCCAATGCTGAACCGGGAGTCACAAAATGACTTACGTCGGCGATGTGAATACCAATGGACCAACGCCCATTGTCGAGCTTCTCAATGGAAAGTGCATCATCGAAATCCTTTGCATCCGCTGGGTCAATGGTGAAGGTGGTCACCTTGCGCATGTCCTTTCTGCGGGCAATTTCATCCTCCGGAATCTCCATTGGGATTTTTTCTGCCACTGCTTCGACCTCAGGAGGGAACTCGTATGGGAGGCCATACTCAGCGAGAATCGAATGAATCTCAACATTGTGTTCCCCAGGGTTTCCTAGAATTTTGGTGATTTCACCAAACGGCGAGCTGGCACGCTCTGGCCAATCGGTGAGTTTGGCAATCACCTTCTGACCGTGCTCTGCTCCGTTCAGTTTCTCTTTAGGAATGTAGAGATCCACTTGCATCTTGGTGCTATCCGGCACTACAAATGCGTATTGTTTGCTCATCTCTACAGTGCCTACGAACTCGGTTCTCTTGCGTTCGAGGATCTCTGTCACCTCTCCTTCAAGTCGCTTATTCCGCGAACGTGCATAAAGAAGGACGCGAACGGTATCACCGTGTAAAGCGTGCTTGAGATTGCCCGCCTTAATCATCACGTCCTCTTCCGTCTTATCATTAACCACATAGGCATTGCCTGAGGAAGTCATATCAACAATTCCTTCTACGTGGTTCGCTCTGAATTTCACTTTGTACTTGCCCCGGCCGGTGGAGATCAGATCTCCCTTCTCGGTCAGCTCCTTGAGGAGTGCCTCCATGTTCAATCTGACTTCTGAAGGCACAAGGCCGAGTCGGGAAGCGAGCTGTTTGTAGTTGAACTCTCGATTGGCGTTTCTTTCAAAGAGTGCCAATACTTTCTGGCGCATATCGCCAAGGCCGGACCCCCGACCAGACGAGCCCTTTGCTCGTCGATTCTTTTTCTTACTCATACGGCAAAGGTATGGAGAATAGAAGAACAGGGTTGACTCATCGTGTTAAGGAATGTGTGACAAGGTAGAGTCCGTGTATATACGAGCGCTGGAAAGGGTAAATAGTGAAAGCATTGCGCTTCTTGGTTCAATAGGAGCAATTCATTACTGAGAGCTGAATTGACCAGGTTATGGAAGAGTGCTGCCCCCGGGGGCGAGTCCCTCGACCCCTCCATCAAGTTCGGAAGTACATTCTAAATCTTTCAAATCTCAAACACCGATTGTGTGAATCACGCAATAAATTTTTTAGAGCCGTTAATAAACGTTTACTCTCCGGCTTGAGACAATCCTCATTTGTAACTTAATGACGGGGACGCGGGTACGCGCCCCGGGCAGCCCCCCCCTATGCCTCAATCCTGACTAAGCTCCTTTCTCTCCCCTATATTTAGTCTCTTTTCCAGTCATCTATCCCCTTCTCACGGTCCACTACTCTTATCCCGTCGTCGCCTTTCAAAAATTTTCTTTCTTAAATTGGAAACCACAACCCCAGTATTCATGCGGAGTTCCGACTAGCTGATTAAAAAAGATGAATTTTTTTTCACCCCTCATGCAACGTTTGAAGGAAATAGGGTGTCTATCTAAATAGAGCCTCATCAACAAAAATGAAACTCTTCCAACTCAACTCAACTACTGACCAGCTCATAGAGCGTTGTCGTGAATTCGACAGAAAAGCGCAGCACGAGCTTTACAACCGATTTTCAGGGAAGTTCCTGGCGGTTTGTATCCGGTATGTGAAGAACAAGGAAGAAGCAGAAGAGGTCTTAATGAACGGCTTTATCAAAGTCTTCAACAAGATCGAAGAGTTTGAAGGAGGGGGCTCATTTGAAGGTTGGATGCGAAAGATAATGGTGAATGAAAGTTTGAATCACCTGAGATACCGCAAAAACCTGTTCATTGAAAAAGAGGATGAAGAATGGGCTGAGCCGCATCACGCACCGATGGAATCGAAAGAAACCACATCAGCACTTCTTCAGATGATACAAGAACTCCCGATAGGGTATAGAACAGTTTTCAACCTGTTCGCCATTGAAGGATACGGACATAGAGAGATTGGAGACATGCTCGGGATTGATGAAAAAACGAGCCGCTCGCAACTCAGCCGAGCTAGAAAAATATTACAAGAACGCGTTACAGAATCAAAATATCTGTACAAGCCATGAAAGAACAGAATCCCATAGACCAGTACTTCCGCGAGCAATTGCAGGATGCAGAGGTGAAGCCTAGCGCTGACCTTTGGTCGAAGATGGAGCCTCGAATGGAGGACCGTCAGACGAGTCGTCGTGGTTGGTTCATCGGAATTGCGGCATCCATTGCTTTCGCATTCACTATCACAGCTTGGATGTACGACAATTACCAAATTCAACCTGGAAACGACGGCATCGTTACCGACCCAACAGAAATTGTAGTTCCTCCGGTAATCGACAACGATGAGCCGGTTAAAGAGGACACTACTCAAGAGCTAGAAAACACCATCGACCCTAGCACCATTGCCAATGAAACAGAGCGCCAAGTTGCTCCTTCATCACGCGGGCCAAGGGTTGTAGGACACGACGCAGGACAATCTGCTCGTCAGCAGAATGCGCTGAACTCAGATGGAGAAAACCGCACATATGCGATGAGTGAGAATCAAAATACGGATGGCGATAATCTCAACAGTCAATCTGCATCTACGGAGAATCAAAACAACTCCACAGTGGAATCTACCAGACCTGATTTTGAAGTAAAGATTGACCCTTACGAATACCTCGCTGCGAGAAATGCTGAAAGAGCAGCGGCTCAAACACAAGAAGAAGAAAATGAACGAGTGGGCTTAGATCAATATGCCCTCGGACAAATAGATAACCTAGTGAGCGGAAAAGAACTCGAAGCTCCTAAAAAAGAGAATATCCGTTGGCCGGAGATGAGTATCAACCTCAGCCCGATTATCCAAAAATTCTCACCGTTACTCGATAACACAACTACTCAACAATAATCAACACCACAAAAACTGGAAATCATGAAAAATTTAATTCTAACCTCGATTGCTCTGCTTGGCCTTGGTGCCACGGCCATCGCACAGCCAAAAGACACGACCATTGTCATTGAAGAAGATGGTATTGTAATCTCTGGAAATGACATTCGAATGGACGGCATCAGCCTACGAGCCATGCTCTCCGAATTCAAAGAAGGAATGGAGATTGCCGCTGAAGAATTCGAAGCGAAAACCGATGAGATCAATGCACGATTGGACGCAGGGGAAATCACCGAAGAGCAGGCTGAAGAAGAAATGGAAGCTGCAGAAGAGGAATTCAGCGCAAAGGCAGAAATGCTCGCTGAACGACTTGAGGAAATGGGTGAGACAATGGCAGCCCGCGCGGATGCAACAGAAGAGTATTGGGAAGAATGGGGCGACCAATGGGATGATGAAAACTTCCCTGACATCGAAGCGCCAGACGCACCAGACGCACCAGATGCTCCGCACTCACGTCACCTTACCATAGACGAAGATGGAGTGCGTATCGAAGACCGTATCAATGAAGACATCATCAGAGATTGCGACCCATGCTACGAAACAAGCGAAGGATACCTCGGAATCCACGTGGGTATTAACCAACTCTACAACGCCGATATGGAATTGGCAGGTGGGTTGGCTGCCATCAAGCCAGAAAGCTCACTTGCTGTAGATCTAGAATTGGGTCACAAGTTGAGACTCGGAAGCACTAGCCCAGTGTTCTTCCAATACGGATTGAACGTTTCATGGCACTCATTCCGCACTCGCGGTAGCCTGATGAAAGTTCCAGATGTGAACAACGATCCTACTATCATCTTTGATGACCGCGCTGACGTAACCGTGAGCAAAACAGAGTTCGACATCACTTACCTCGATGTACCTGTGATGTTCTCACTCGACTTCAGTGGAGCAGAAATGGACGAGAGCTTTACTATCGGTGTTGGTGGATACGGTGGTATTCGTCTAGGTGCCGAAAGAGAAACTGAATTCACCGACTTTAACGGAGATGAAGTAAGTGAAGTAGTAGACGACAACTTCTTGACCAATCAATTCCGCTACGGTGTGATGGCACAAGTAGGTTGGGGTTCAATCAAGCTAACTGCGAAGTACGACTTGAACACATTGTTCAACCAGACATACGACACACCTGACTATCAGGTAGGATCAGTCACGCTCGGACTTATGTTGTAAGTCCTTGCGCTGAGTTGAGGAGGAGGCCGCCTATCTGGATGATAGGCGGCCATTTTTTTACTCTACCATCAAGGATTCTACGAGGAACCTCTCGTCCGCGCGCAATCGAACAAAATAAGCTCCGGAAGGAATATCTCCCAGAGACAATGTAGCTCGGCCATTGGCGAATTGAACGTCATTCTCGATAACAGTTCTTCCCATGGCATCGATAACCTGAAGGATCGCCGTACCTTCAAAATCAACACATTCAAGCTCCACATAATTTTTAGCGGGATTCGGATAGAGTCTCATCTCATTTGAAGAAATCTCTTCAATTCCGATTCCTGAACAAGAGTCTTGTTGGACGGTAATTGAATCTGTAACCACACATCCATCTGCAGATGTCACTGTCACGTAATACACCCCAGCCATGGTGACCATGAAATCTGAAGCAGTAGAATTGTCTTGCCATACGTAACTCATGTTATTCGAGTTACTCGCATCCAACGTCAAGGTATCTCCGTAGCAGATTGTAGTATCCAATCCTAGGTCTACCATTGGCATGGAAAGTCCCGAAATAACAACAGTATCAAAGGCTTCACATCCTCCGCGATAGGCGCGAACAACGATAGTTCCCGACTGAGTCACTGGCCAGAATCTTCCTCTGGCACCCGTTGACCACACTACACTGTCGAGGCCGATGCCTGCATCCAAGCTGAAAGACCCATCGAGACAAACCGTCGTATCTGGGCCCGCATTAAATGATGCGTCAACAACCGTAACAAATTTACTCGTAGAATCTCCGCAAGTACTGCTGTTGCTAACAAGGCTCACTATGTAGGAACCCGGATTGGTAAAGACCGTGTCGAAATCTGTGGCCGTGCTCACCAAGGTGCTGCCGACGTACCACTTGTAGCTATTTGCTAGCTGAGAAGTGTTCGACAGGAAAACCGTGTCACCTGGACAGACTACAGAACTCGAACGGTTGAAGTTGGCCACAACGGCACAGCAAGAAGACACCGAGATTGGATAGTAGGCGTCATCTACAGTATTCTGATTGAGTAAGAGATTGATGTGAACACTTGAAGTATTGGCAGGAATATTACCCATGCCGGTGTTATCTACCACGTTGGCAATAGCCCCCAAACAAATCGGACCCAATGAATAATAGACATAGATTTCCGCCGTATCAGTTCCGGTACTTAAATCAGTACGAATACTATCCAATGCCGCATTCGTGCACAACTTCAAAATGTTGATGTAGGCCGTTGTGTTCTGGCAATCCGTTATTGGCAGTGGGCTAAAATTCGCTCCAGTGAGTTGAACGTTTTGGGCATGTGTGAGAACGCTCATGACCATTGCCACAGAAAAGGCAATAGCGTAAGTAATTTGTTTCATGGGATTTGTCTTCGATTTCTGGGCGGTAAGATTACGACAAAACCTAGAATTTAAAAATAAACCGAATGTTTAATATTACACGCCTAGCGTGCTAGCCAAGGATATGGGTCTTCAAGCTCTCCGTCTTTCCACAAGCCGAACTGCACCACGGTTTGGTTCTCTTCCGGGTTGGTGAAGATCTTTCCAATCGCCTGACGAGTCTGTAACTGATCCCCCTTCTTCACATACACTTCGCTCAAATTCCCATAGTGAGTGAAGTAGTTACCATGCTGCATGATAAGGGTGATTGGCTCACCAGGGAGACGAATGATTTCTATAACCGTTCCTTCAAAAGCTGCACGTGCCTCAGAGCCGGCTTGTGTTGCAATCTCGATGTGCGGGTTGTTCCTCACCAAGGTATTGTCCAACGGGTGGGGTTGTCGACCAAAGCGGCTCACCACGATTCCACGTTCAACCGGCCAGGGCAGGCTGCCCTTATTCGCAGCAAAATTACGTCCCAAGCGAGCTGCCTCTGGAGTTAATGCAAAGGATTCTGAAGCGGCTGGGGTTTCTTCTACGGGAGCATTTCTGGCTTCTCGAGCCTCGCGAATCAACTCTTCCAGACGGGCATTTGTAGTTCGGTTATTGAAGTCTGTTCCACTTACCAACCCCGCGTCTACTGCCCGTTGTTCCAAGGCACGTCGTGTTGCTCGCTCGCGTTCACGGGCAATTTCGGCGGCAATAATCCTTTGAATTTCATTCTCTAGCCTGTCGGCTTCTGCTTGCTTCTGAGCAATCTGTTCGCGAAGAGATCCTTCAGTTTGCTGCAATTCTGAAATCGTCGATTGTTGATCAGTGCGTTCAGCGAGGAGAGAGCCACGCTCTGCAGCCTTTGCGTTTCTCAAATTCTCCTTCTCTTCATACTGTCTGTTCAGCATCGCAATTTGATGCTCGAGCTCCGATTGACGAGCTTCAATCTCTGCCACCTGCTGCAGTCGGAAGTCGCTGTACTGACGTAGATACTGGACGCGTCGAATGGCCTGAGCGAAATCATCACTGGAGAGCACGAATAATAGTCGGCTTGATTGAGATCTGCTCGCATACGCTTGACGAATCATGTTGGCATACTCCGTCTTCAGTGTATCAATTTCAGCCTCTAGTTCCTCTACCGCGGTCTCTTGCTCTTCAATTTCAGATTCAATCAGTTCAATCTCACGATCAATAGTACGGATGAGTTCCTCCCTGAAGTTAATCTTCTGATTTAGAGTCTGCAGCGCAATAAGGCTACTCTGACGATTCTCCCGCGCTTCGGATAGAATGCGGTTTGCTACTTCAATCTCATCTTGCAGCTGCACTTGTCGACTGCGAAGCTCCTCCTTGCGGTCGGGTTGCTGAGCCGAGAGTGAAAAGCTCAACGCGCAGATGAAATATAAAAGGAGTTTACTGAAGGCGTTCATATCCGCTTGGAATGCTAAAAGGTATGTGCAAATCTACATCACGGCGAACATCATTGTGCTCAAATGTGATATTAAAGGTGCGGTCTTTTGTTACGTTGAGCGTCACTTCAATCGGCAGACCCGTATCTGTTTCGGAATAGATGTAATCAATCGTGGCTTTGTCAAGGCTATCCGCAAAGGACTGCTGAATGAGTGGGAGGCCTTCGGTATAGCCATATTGATAGCGATATGCTGGAGTGGTGTATCTGAAGAGTTCATCACCTGGAAGTCCAGCTACCATAGCATGAATCTGACCCGGTAATCGGTCGATACTCAAATCATCTTCTTCCAATGGGATGTAAATTGGTTCACCCAGCAATACAGACTGCAGATGGTTAAAATTCAAATGCACTTGAAAAGCCCTTTGGATCACTTCTGTTCCCCCGGCCATCCAAGTGGATTCAAAACGATTATACATAACCGCACTATCTGGATAGATTAAGGCTCTTGCCACTTTCATCCCCACAAATGGGTCGGTAATGTCCATCCAAATAACACTATCCCGCATCATGCGGATCGTGTACCCAAAGGAAATACTCGACTCACCATCGTCGAAGTTGGCCTTACCAGACATTTCGAAGGTTATAGCAGAATCTAGCGTGCCGGACATGGCTTTGTGGAATGCGGATAGATCAACATCCTCTGTCGACTCCTCAAAGGACAGCTCCTTGGGTCCACACGCGGTGAGGCCGAACAACAGGCCAAGCATCAAAATGAATTTACTGTATTGCATTGATCTTCGAATCCAATCTATCTGTATCGCCCCCTAGTTCTTTGGCCTTTTCCCAGGCCTGGGTTGCTTCTTCAACTTGATTTAGAGCACCGTGGATATCGCCTTTGTGCTCCCAAATATCAGGGCTGTTTCCACCCCCGTAATCGATGGCTCTATTGATGCTAGTCAACGCTTCCGACTCATTGTTCATTTCGAACAGTATCCAGGCATGCGTATCCCAGTAATTCGCCTGTCGTGGCGCGAGTCCGAGTGCGCGTTCGATCAGTTGCTTTGCATATGGCAATCTCTCCTTCCTCAAGGCTAAGAAGTATGCCCAGTTGTTTAGGGCAGTAGGATTATTGGGATAGGTCCCCAGTATCTCCTCAAAATAAGCATCGCTTGATCTATAGTCTTCCACTTGGTGATATGCACTCGCCAATTGCAGCTTGAACTCCATGTTCATCTCGGGATTCCCATAGGTGTAGAGCTCTCCTTCCTCGAGCATCTCAACCGCCTCTTCATACTCACCAAGCTGATTATGCGCATAGCTTGCATAGAGGTATCCAAAAGGTTGATTTGGGAAGCGATCAATGACTAAGTTGGCATCTACTTTCAAAGAGTCCCACCACTCGAGCTGTGCATCTACTTGAACGATTTGCTGCCAGACAGTGAAGATGGATCCATTCGGAAGCCTAACCGCCTTTTTCCATAGCTGTCGGCTTTCCTCATTTCTATCAAAGCGATAAGTGAAGTCGGCCTTCAAGGCATAGCCTTTTGCATCTTCAGGATGAGTATAAATCACGGTATCCATCATTTCAAGTACAAAAGGCAATAGCTGTGGGCGCTGATCGATTACACTCAAGAATGTACTCATCACTCGAACCTTCGTATCAATGTCCAACGATGAACTTCCCATGGCTACACGCAAGTGAGATTCGGCGGAATCAAGATTATTTTGAAGGAATAGGTTCTCCGCCATTCGAACATGTGCTCGAGCGTCTTGCGGGTTGATTTCGATAATCCGCTCGTACACCATCATGGCATCTTCTCTTCTGCCTTGAGCTGCATAGAACTCCGCTAACCGACCACGTAAATCGGTTTGTCCGGGTGACTTTTCGATAGCGTCCAAAAAAGTCTCTTCCGCTTTCGAATAATTTCCTTGTTGCAGATAGATGTTCACTTTCTGCTCCATGATGATTTCACTGAAACCCATGATGGTTTCGATTCGTTCTAGCATCATCAAGGCAGAATCAGATTGACCTCTATCGAGATATATCATGCCAATTTCCCAAATGTACTCGGGATTATCTGGCTCAAGCTTTCGCAACCGATGCAGCGCTTGAGCTTCGGCTTGCATATCGAAGCTCAACTTGGACAGTTCCCAAAGGGATTCCGCAATCCAGACATTCTCCGGATCATTGGCCATGGCAGACTCGAGGTATGACGCTGCAGTTTCGGCCTCACCTTTATCTAGATAATAGGACCCAATTTCAAAGGCAACTGTAGGGTTGGTGGGGTCCATTCGGTGGCACTCCATAAAATGTTCGAGCGCCTCATCAGGCCGATTGATGGACTTGAGCCTCATGGCCTCAAAAAAAGCAGAGGCAAATATATACTTCGCCTCTCCTTCAAGTTCAGAATCGTCAATGCGCACCTCAAGCGTATCCTCTTGTGCTGAGAGGCCCAGACTCGAAAGTCCGATGAGTGCTATGAGTGCAATGCGCATTTTCAAGTTTACCCTTCCAAACGGCAGTAATCACCGAGGGAAATCGATTTGAAGTTCCCGTTGAGTACCGCCTTATTTCCAATCATAGAATTCTCAAGGTTCATGTTTGAAACTTGACTGTCCTCTTGAATAATGGTTGTGGTGATTTTACAATCTTCAATCACGGTTCCATTTCCCACGCTAACGTTCGGACCGATAGTGGAATTGCGCAGAACTACGCCTTTACCGATGTAACAAGGTTCGATGATTTCTGAGTTTTCCAACACGACATCATCAGAGATGAGTTGTTCTTCATTCTGGACAAACCCAAGAATACGATTATTAGTGTCCACGGTAACATCTTTGTTTCCACAGTCCATCCACTCATCCACTTTCCCTGGTTTGAACTTGATGCCTTTCTGCTTCATGTTTTCCAAAGCATCAGTAAGCTGGTACTCTCCGCGATCCATGATCTTATTATCGAGCAAATACTGAAGCTCATCGCGAAGATTATCTCCATCTTTGAAGAAGTAGATTCCGATAATGGCCAAATCCGAAACGAACTCCTTTGGCTTCTCTACGAAATCGGTGATATACCCCTCTTCGTCAAATTTAACTACACCAAATGCGCTTGGATCCTCAACAGACTTCGTCCAAATCACTCCTTCAACTGAGGTGTCTAGAGTGAAATCAGCACGGAAAAGGGTGTCTGCAAAAGCAACGACCACTGGGCCGGTCATCGACTCTTTCGCACACATGATAGCATGTGCTGTTCCCAATGGTTCATCTTGATAATAGATGGAGCCTTTTGCACCAAGCCCTTCAGCCACACGCTTGAGGTGGTCTTCCGTCTCCTTTCCAAAGTCTCCAATGATAAAGGCAATCTCGTCTACCTTTTGACCGCACACTTTGACGATATCTTCAACCAATCGTTGAACGATAGGCTTTCCCGCAATTGGAATAAGTGGTTTTGGAATGGTGAGTGTATGAGGGCGGAGGCGGCTACCTCGGCCTGCCATAGGTACAATAATCTTCATGTGATCTCTATTCTAGATTTGTTGGTGTCAATTTTTTCCTGTGGATCCAAAGCCTCCAGCTCCACGATTGGATTCTGCCAAAGCTTCAACTTCATCCCATTCTACTTGCTCGTATCGGGCAATAACAAGTTGCGCGATTCGCTCACCATCTTCGATAACGAACGATTGCTTTCCATGATTGATAAGGAGCACTCCTATCTCGCCTCGATAATCGGCATCAATGGTGCCCGGACTATTGAGTACAGTGATACCGTGCTTGAAGGCCAATCCACTACGAGGGCGTACTTGCGCTTCAAATCCATCCGGCAGCTCCATGAACAATCCGGTTTTAATCAAAGTAAAATCTCCTGGCTTGAGCTCGACAGATTCCTCAAGGTTAGCTCGAAGGTCGAGACCAGCGGCTTGAGGAGTAGCATAATGTGGAGTGGGGTGATGTGATTTGTTGATCAGCTTTACCTTCATCATTTCATACGTTCACGCACAATGCGGAGCAACTTTCTTTCCTTTAGTGCAACTGTGGAAGCGAATGCTAAAATGCAACCTACCTGAACCAAGTAATTTGCCGTAGCATAATGGAAGGCAAGATAGCCCAATACAGCCGAAATCAAAAGGTAAAACAGGATTGTCCTGACCGGATACGGGATTGGATAATGACGCTGTCCAAACAGGTAGGATGAAATCGCCATAGCCGCATAACTAGCGAGTGTAGCATAGGCCGCTCCCATAATTCCAATCTTCGGAATCAAGTAGAGGTTCAAAGCGATGGTGAAGAACAACCCTATACCCGTAACCAAGATGCCGTAAGACGTTTGATCCGACAGTTTATACCAGATAGAAATGTTGGTGTTCAAGCCCAAGAAAACATTGGCGAATAGAAGGATCGGCAAGATCTCCATGCCTACCCAAAATTCTGAATCACGAATGAAAAGCTCTTTGAGAGGATCGGCGAACGCCAATACAGTTACCAACCCGAAGCACATGACGATTGTAAAGGCTCGCAGAATTTGAGCAAAAACACGTCTGTCTGTTCCCTTCTCACCTTCAGAGAAGAACAATGGTTCTGCGGCGTAACGGAAAGCTTGATTGAAAAGCACTAAGGCGATAGACAACTTATAGATGGCCGAGTAAATTCCAAGTTGAGCTTCAGACTCCTCCGCCGGAAGTAGGTACTTGATAAACTGGCGATCAATCATCTCGTTCGCCACACCGGCTAATCCTGCAAGCATTAGAGGCAGCGAAAACCTCAGCATCTCCTTCCAAATCTTCGAATCGAATCCCTTGCGAATCTTCCACAAAATCGGACTCAAGTCCAGAAGCATGAACACGTTGGAAATGATATTGGCCAATAGCACATAAATCACCAGGTTATCCACCGCTAGCAGCTGGGTCGCCAAACTGCCCACTGTTCCTCCTACATTCTCCAATCGCGGTAGCAGTAAGAAGAAAACGAGGTTGAGTGCGATGTTGACGAAGATGACCAAAAGTCGGTTTCGAACAAATCGTTTGGCTCGTCGCGCACTTCTCAATTTGGCCAGTGGAACCGCGGCAATCACATCAGCCGAGATGATTCCGAGCACCATCCACAAAAACTCAGGATGGTCAGTGTAGCGCATGGCGACGAGAATGGGGTCTTGAACAAGGAACACCAAACCGAAGAAGAGCAAGGTAGTAATGATGATGCTTCTCGTAGCCGTGGCGTATACCAAGTTGGCTTTGGACTTATACTTTTCGGAGAATCGGAAAAATGCTGTTTCAAAACCGTAAGTCAGAATCACCATCAAGAAAGCAATGATGGAATACAGGTCGGCATTCACGCCATACTCTTCCTTCGTCATGAATTCGGTATGAATCGGAACGAGGATAAAATTCAGCACTCGACCGAGTATGGAACTCAATCCGTAAAGTGCCGTATCGCCAGTAAGTCTTTTGAATGTTGAAAGCACGCGTGCTCGATGTAAGGGGTCGATTCTGGACTCAAATGTAAGCTTTCTGAGCATGCACGTGTGTCCGAAGCCGAACGATGAAGTGTCCGTTTTCGAACGCTTTTTGTTAAAAACCCTGCAAAAATGGGGGTTTTTGGCGATGGCACGCCGTTTTCAATACATCTGGCATCAACAAACACTAGAACAACAAAAACTAAAACACACCGCCATGAAAAAGTTCAAAGCTCTTCTAGCAATGACCGTGGCAAGTCTCCTTTTCGGAGGAGAAGCCATGGCTCAGGATGGTAACACATCCGACCTCAACCCCACTCCCGTATTCACCACGCCTGATGATCCAGGAAACAACGACCCTTCAAAGGAGCCTGTTTCACTATCTGAGAATTCAGTTCAAGCCCTACAACTCTACCCTAACCCAAGCATCGGTAGCGAGTTTACCATGGATTTGCCTCTCAATGATGATGAACAAATTGCGCTTTATATCTACGACATGAACGGTCGTATTGTCGAGAGAAAGTCTGGTACTTATGCTGAATTGCGTCACTTCCGCTTCCGTCACCTACAAGAAGCTGCCTACATCGTTAAAGTCTTCTCTCAAGAAGTACTTTTCCAATCACGTGTACTCGTTGTACACAGATAGTTCGCTTTAACGTCTCCGCGCTTTGCTTAGAGCATCGGACCTCAATCAAAGCAGGTGTGCACGTTAGGTTTTGGTGAAAGGTCGCCCGCTTATGCGGACGGCCTTTTTTCATGCATTCAACTTTTCTTGAAAAAACTTCAAAATAGTGTGCGGACATCCCTAACTCTTGTCGCTATTGTAGTGAGGGCAGTTTATCATAGGTTAGGTTTTTGGTTGGTTGAGCCCTTAGGCTCTACTATTACTCCCTCTTAATAGCCCCTATTCATTTAGGGGCTATTTTTGGTTTTATGAAACCCGATCTCCAAAAGCACACCGACATCCTAAATAGGATTTCTCCTTACATCCACAGAACACCTGTTCTAACCTCCTCTACTTTAAATGAGGCGCTAGGAGCAGAAGTGCTTCTCAAATCTGAACACCTTCAAAAAATGGGTGCCTTTAAGATGAGAGGCGCAACGAATGCAGCGTTGAACCTCAGCGAGAGCCAGAGGAACAAAGGCTTAGTTACTCACTCGTCAGGAAATCACGGTCAGGCAGTTGCACTTGCCGCGAAAAGCCTTGGCATCCCAGCCTATGTAGTCGTTCCAACCAATGCGCCGGAATCGAAGGTTGAGGCCATGAAAGGATACGGTGCTCAAATCACCATGTGTGAACCTACGGTTGAAGCCCGCGATCGCGAAGCTCAAAAAATTGCCAAGACCACAGGTGCTCACTTCATTCACCCAAGCAACGACTCCGACGTAATCTGGGGTCAGGGAACTGCGGCACTTGAATTGTTGCAAGATTATCCAGATTTAGACATCGTATTGGTAGCCGTTGGTGGAGGCGGATTGCTTGCTGGAACATGCTTGGCTGCCACAGCATTCAATCCGAATATTCAAGTGTATGCAGCAGAGCCAGAGCTGGTATCAGATGCCAAGGAGAGTTTTGAGGCTGGAAAAATAATCCCTTCAACGGGTGCAATGACGGTAGCGGACGGATTGAGGACAAGCCTCGGAACCATCAATTTTCCAATTATTTCGGAACACACATCAGATATTCTCCTCGTATCTGAAGAGGAAATTAAAGATGCTACGCGATGGACTTGGGAACGTATGAAGCAAGTGATTGAACCCTCAGCTGGGGTGCCAATTGCAGCCTTGCATCGGTATAAGCACCTCTTTGAAGGAAAAAAAATTGGACTGATTCTCTGCGGAGGAAATGTAGATTTGCGAGAACTCACGTTTTAAGCTCATCAGTATTTGTATCTTGGATAATTCTGGAGACCACATGAAAACCTTCCGCAGCGATATTACCCGTGCCCTCAACGACCTACAAGAGGGAGATGACAAAGCAGCTGATGTGCTGTTCCCAATGTTGTATGATGAACTTCGCAACATGGCGGGCAACTACATGCGCTATGAGAGCAAAGGTCATACACTTCAGCCGACAAGCTTAGTGCATGAGGCCTATGTTAAACTCATTGGCCAGGATGATGTAGACTGGAAAGGACGCACCCATTTCTTAGCAGTTAGTGCTCAAGCCATGCGACGCATCCTTGTGGACCATGCACGTACGAAGCGCAGAAAAAAGCGCGGTGGAGATGTGAAAAAGGTGAACGTTGACGACGTGGAGTTCAAGCTTCTCGACCCTGAAGTAGATGATCACGTTATCGCAATCGACGATGCACTTATTCAGCTAGAAAAAGTAGACCCCCTTCAAGCCAAAATAGTAGAAATGCGCTTTTTCACGGGCATGACCGTTCAGGAAGTCGCCGACGCTCTTGGGTATTCCAAGCGGAAAATCGAGGCAGAATGGACGATGATAAAAGCCTGGTTACGCAAGAACATTCGCTTAGAAGAACAATGACAGACGCTGAAAAACACGCCAAAGTCAAGGAGATCTTTCAGGCCGCCATCGAACTTCCTAAGGAAGAGCGAAAGGCTTACGTGGAAGAGCACTCTAATGGGGATACGGATATCCAAAAAGATGTTCTCGACTTACTTGCTAATCATTCCGAAGACACGCTCTTAGGTAGTGATGAGCCACTTTCGGACACACGGGCCAATGTCACGCGAAAGCGTATCGGACCGAAAGCGAACGATACCCTGTTCTCTCAAAAATCCTCTATCTGGCTTGAGCGGCTTTTCGGCACCAAACAGCGCTTCGGAATTGCCCTAGGCCTATCTTTTGTTTTACTCATAGTCTTGGGATTCTGGTCGCACAACCAAGTGAAAAGCAGCCTTGAAGAAATCCGAGCCCAACAACTTAAGACAGTCATCAAGGCCAATGTTCAATCCATGGAGTTCTGGATTGAAGACTATCAAAACTCTGTACAATCCTGGTCGTCTACTCCAGAAATTGCTGACGAGATTCACGCCATTCTGGAATACGGCAACTGTAGAACCTGTATTGAAGAGTTGCAATTTTCGCACTGGCAGGATACGCTTACCGGAATTCTCAAACAGTATTTGAACAACACGAGAAGTGCCGGATACAACATCTACGACCCCGAAGGATATGAAGTTGCGGCAAACGACCGCAGTGCTATTGGACATCGCTTGATGCCTGAGGTTTTCAGGGATTTAGTTGGTAGAGATATAGAATCGGGATCTTTCCACTCACCGATGTTACCCGACTACATCCAATATGAGAATGCACGGGTAGAATCGATTTACAAACGACCATTTGTGTGGGCGGGCAACCCTATCTACAATGATAGTCTCGGCCTCATTGCCTATTTCGGCGTTGGACGTTATGCCGATGAGGCGTTTTCTGATCGACTCAATATCTCACCAGGCGAAACCGGTGAAACGTATGCGTTCAATGCAGAAGGACTGATGATTTCGGAGAGTGCGTTTACCGATCAGCTCATCGACATCGGCCTGATTGATGCTGGTCCAGAAGCTACCACCTCTCTTCAGCTAGAAATCCGCGATCCTGGAGTGAATTTACTAGAAGGCGAACAGCCCGATGAACCGCTCGGCACTCGAGCCTTCACTCGCCCGGTCGCATTGGCAATCAACAGTCAATCGGATACATCCATTGCTCAAGCGGGAATCTTGATTGAGCCTTTCCTAGATTATCGAGGTGTGAAAGTAATTGGTGCCTACTATTGGTTCCCTGAGTACAACTTCGGTATCGTTACCAAGCAAGAATATGAAGAGGCTTTCGCACCATTGAAGTACATCGATTACACCTTCTTGGTATTGATTGTCCTACTTGCCTTGGTGATTGCATACAGCTTGTATTCATCCTTGAAATTCTTGGGTCTGAAGCGTCGAGTAGGTGAAGCTGTACAACTGGGACAGTACACCCTTGAGAGAAAGATTGGTGAAGGCGGAATCGGACAGGTGTACTTGGCGAATCATGCATTGCTAAAACGGCCAACGGCCATCAAGATTTTAAAGGAAGATTTAGTCTCCAACGAAGTTATTGAGCGTTTTGAACGTGAAGTGCAACTCGCATCACGACTCACCCATCCAAACACCATCGAGATCTACGACTTCGGTAGAACCGAAGAAGGTGTTTTCTATTATGCAATGGAAGTGTTGAACGGATTCACTCTCGCTCAGCTTGTGCAGATGCAAGGCGAGATTCCAGTCGGGCGTGTGCTGCATATTCTTAGACAAGCCACAGCCTCGATAGCAGAAGCACATTCCATAGGATTGATTCACCGCGATATCAAACCGCAGAATATCATGCTGGTTCAACGTGGAGGAGAGCACGATGTGGTTAAGGTTCTCGATTTCGGATTGGTGAAGGACCTCACCGACGATGAAGCGCATCAAACTAAGGTTACACAGCTTACAGGTACGCCTTTGTACATGGCACCAGAACGAATCAAATCGCCAACTAAGAGTGATTTGAGAAGTGATTTATATGCCCTTGGAGCTGTGGCTTATTACCTATTAGCTGGGGAGGCTATCTTCCGATTCTCTACTGAAATTGATATTATTTATCAGGTCGTGAATACCGACCCTGAACCATTGCATAAAGTGAACAAAGAAATCCCAAAAGAGGTGAGTGAATTCATTCAATCTCTCTTGGATAAAGAGCCCAACAACCGTCCGCAAACTGCCAAGGAAATGCTCGTGAAATGGGAAGAATTAATGAGCAAATATCCATGGACTGAAGAAGAGTCGGAAAAATGGTGGGCGCGTTTTAACTAATGCGGAAAAATCCCTCTGGTGACGCGTTATAGTTGATGCCATTACCAGAGCTAAAGCTACATACAATCTTGCGCGTTTCGCACTTCATTTTGAGCCACCCCGGCAGGAGAAAGGTCAATGAGGATTACGTGTTTCCAGAACACGTAAACGGACATTTAGCACAAACCTATGTGGTATGTGATGGTGTGGGCGGCGGCAATAGAGGCGACATTGCTTCAGCCATGATTTGCCGATCTCTTGGACACCAACTTTCATTGGCTGATCACATCGATGAAGAAGCGATTGAAGAGGCCTTAAACGAAGCTGAAACTGAACTGCGCAATCACAGTACGGAATTTCCAGAAAGTCGAGGGATGGCTACCACCGTAGTTGGGTTCCACCCTACCAGTGAAGCAGAAGGACTTGTGTATTGGGTAGGTGATAGCCGATTGTATCACTTGAGAGACGGAGAAATTCTCTTCAGAACCAAAGACCACAGTTTGG
Source organism: Flavobacteriia bacterium (assembly GCA_013373425.1). GTDB lineage: Bacteria > Bacteroidota > Bacteroidia > Flavobacteriales > Schleiferiaceae > Phaeocystidibacter. The sequence continues at coordinate 20,070 of JABXHW010000019.1, read as the reverse complement.
TTCAGATGATGATTGACAATGGCGAAATCACAGAAGAGCAAGCCGAGAAGAACTCGGCAAGAAATGTAATACTTCAGGCCATTAGCGATAGTAAACGTCAGGCCACTCCCGAGATTCATCGTCTCACAGACATCCAGTCGGGGGACAGAATCCTTCTCATGACAGATGGAATTCTGGAAGGTTGTTCTGAAAATCAACTTGTAGAGCTCTTTAAAGGAGACTCGAAGAAAGCTACCAGTGAAATTCGCTCACTGTGCGAAGAAAAATCCTCCGATAACTTCTCGATGATTGCTATCGAGATTGAGGAAGGAAAATAAAGGAGCTTCAACTGCATTCATCCCGTTTGAAGAAAGGCTCGGTCTTTAAAAGGCTCAGAAAATCAAAGACAGATTCAAGATGCATCAGTGTCGGCTCCTTTCGCTTGCACAGGAACGCGCGCTAGACTGAACTCACAGCCGCGCAGGACAAACCTAATAAAATTTTACTAAGTGTACTATTTACACTTAGATATATTTTTATATCTTTGACTCGGTTAAGCAACGAATTCAACGGATTCGACTCATGGGTTAGAGAAAGCCGGCAACGTCGGTTTTCTCTTTTTTTATGCGCTAGCCCTGCGTTTGTCGCGTTACTCTCTTGCGTATATTTGATTGATGAGCGCCAAATCAGAGCACATTCAGAATCTCCTCAAATCCCTTCCGAATAAACCTGGAGTCTATCAGCATCTCGACAAAGAGGGCAAGATTATCTACATCGGTAAGGCTAAAAACCTGAAGAAGAGAGTCAGTAGCTACTTTTCAAAAACGCACGACAATGCGCGAACCTACATGTTGGTTAAGCGCATAAAAGATGTGCGCACCATCGTTACCGAAACCGAGTTCGACGCTTTGCTCCTGGAGAACAATCTCATCAAGGAGCATCAGCCTAAATACAACGTCAATCTAAAAGACGACAAGACATATCCTTGGATTTGCATCAAGAACGAGCGCTTTCCGCGCATCTTCTCTACCAGAAACCCCATAAAAGACGGAAGTGAATACTTTGGGCCCTATGCTTCTGTCCGAGTGATGCGAACCGTCCTCGACTTGATTCGACAACTCTACAAGCTTCGCACTTGTAATCTGCAGCTATCAGAGGAAAACATCGAAGCAGGCAAGTACAAAGTCTGTCTAGAATACCACATCAAAAATTGCCTTGGCCCTTGCGAAGGGTTACAGTCTGAAGAAGATTATTCAAAGGATGTTACAAGCGCAAAAGAAATCATCAAAGGCAATATTTCTGCGGTATTGAAACACCTCAAAGAGCAAATGGCCCAGCATGCAGAGAGCCTGGAGTTCGAACAAGCACAAGCTGTAAAGGAGAAAATTGATCTCCTTCAGAAGTATCAAGCCAAGAGTACAATCGTCAATCCGTCTATCACAGACGTAGATGTTTTCTCCGTAATTTCTGATGCCGAATATGGTTATGTGAACTACCTCAAAATAATTGAGGGTGCCATCGTTCAAGCGCACACGGTGGAGCTCAAAAAGAAACTCGACGAGCCCGATTCCGCACTACTCGAAGTTTCTATTCCAGAAATCCGACAATTGTTCAAGAGCCAGTCGAAAGAGATTTACGTCTCAGAAGAGATAGACATCGACATCCCCGATGTGAAGATTCACGTGCCACAACGTGGTGACAAAAAACACATCGTGGATATGAGCGTGCGCAATGCGCGTTACCACCGATCTGAGCGTTTGAAGAACATTCAAATTGTGGATCCAGATCGCCACACCAAGCGATTGATGCAACAAATGAAAACAGATCTCCGGATGACCGAAGAGCCAAGACACATTGAGTGTTTTGACAACTCCAACTTCCAAGGAACACATCCCGTAGCCGCCTGTGTGGTCTTCAAGGATGGTAAGCCCGCGAAAAAGGATTACCGCCATTTCAATATCAAGACCGTTGTGGGTCCGGATGACTTTGCTTCTATGGAAGAGATCATCCACAGACGCTACAGCCGATTGCTAAATGAAGGTGAAGACTTGCCTCAGCTCATCATCATTGACGGTGGCAAGGGACAACTTGGAGCAGCGCTGAAGAGTCTGGAATTACTCGGGCTTCGTGGAAAGATCGCCATCATCGGTATCGCGAAACGCTTGGAGGAAATCTACTTCCCAGGTGATTCCGTTCCGCTCTATCTAGACAAGCGGTCGGAAACACTGAAAGTCATTCAGCAAGCTAGAAACGAAGCCCATCGATTCGGAATCACATTCCACCGCCAAAAGAGGAGTAAGTCGGCCGTGAAAAGTATCTTAGAAGAAATTCCAGGCGTCGGCCCTTCAACTGTTCAAGCTCTCCTCAAAACCTTCAAAAGCGCCAAGCGGGTAAAAGAAGCCAACAAGGAGTCCTTGATTGCCGCCGTGGGAAAGGCGAAAGCCGACAAAATTTGGAAACACTTTCACTCCGATGATCAATAGACTCATCGTCGTTCTGTTTATCATTCTTGGGCTCTCTGCCTCGGCTCAAGAACGGCCAACCATAGGTTTGGCACTGAGCGGTGGTGGTGCAAAGTCGATGACCCATATTGGTGTCCTGCGCGAACTGGAGCGTCATAATATTCGACCGGATTACATCACCGGTTCCTCCATGGGAGCCATCATTGCTGCCATGTACTCCGTAGGCTATTCACCCGACCAAATCGAAGAGCTCTTGTTAAGTGTGAATTGGGACGCTCTTCTCAACAATTCCCTTCCTCGTTATCAGCTTTCCTACCTAGATAGAAAGAGCAGTGACCGCTACACATTGACTCTTGCGCTCGACAGTTCTGGAGTTCGTTTGCCCGATGCTTTGAACTCAGGACAATTCGTGATTTCCACCCTTACGTATCTATTTCAAGAGCTCCATGCGGACACGAACTTCCTTGAGTATGATATACCATTCGCATGTATTGGAACCGACCTTGTGACTGGGGAAATGGTAGTATTTAGGGATGGCGACCTGGCCGAAGTTCTTCGTGCGAGTTCTGCATTTCCTTCCATCTTCTCGCCTTATGAATACGATGGCCGTTTGTACGTAGACGGAGGGGTACGAAACAACATCCCCATTGAGTTGCTTGAGGAAGCGGGAATGGACTTTATTATTGCATCTGATGCGCAAGCTGCATTGCATAAAAAGGAAGAGCTGACCGATGTGATTTCGATACTCGAGCAGGTCGGGAGCTTCCCAAATATGACCTATTACGAGGAGCAAAAGCAATATGCCGATGTTCTCATTCACCCACCACTCGAGCAGTACAACATTGTGAGTTACGATTTCTCCGATACCATCATCGCTTTGGGAGAAATTGAGACTAAAAAGTACAGCTCAATCTTCGATTCTGTCGGTGAAGGCAGAGTTCTTCGTCCTCGCCACGTTCCTTTCCCAAAGAGCGAGTATTTGATTCAATCCATTCGTGTCAGAGGTACAAACTTAACATCTGATCGATTCGTCCTCGCCACCATCGACGTTGAAGTGGGGCAATCTCTGGAAAGTGAGCAGTTGCGAAGTGGAATCGAAAAGCTCTACGGAAGTCAGTTTTATCGTTTGGTGGATTATCGACTCTGGCCGACGGATAGTGGAGGTTATGAATTAGAAATTCGGGTAGACGAAAACCCCAATACCCAAGAGCTCCATTTAGGTGTCCATTACGATGATGATTTCAACATTGGCGTACTCGTAAATCTCACCGTTCGAAACGCCTTGATCAAGAACTCCAAGTTCTCGTTTGATGCGGTAATCAGTGAAAACCCAAGAGGTGAATTGAGCTATATCTTCGAGCGAGGGTTCATTCCAGCGTTGGGATTCAAGATCGATTTCCATCAATTTGATTCAAGGCTTTATCAGGATAGAAGACCCATTTCTGAATACACATACACCGATTTTAGTTCGGAGGTGTTTTTACATTCAACGCTGTGGGATCTTTATACAGTCGGTGGCGGTGTTCGCTTGGAAAACATCGACCTGAGTGAGCCTATTTTAAGGGCAGAGATTGAAGAGAGCAATCGAACCTACCTCAATTACTTTGGCTTCATCGATTTTGATTCCTTCAACCGCACCTATAAGCCCAATAGTGGTTTTAGCTTGACAGGTGAGTTCAAGATTATATCTGAGCAAGAAGACTTAACCACCTATCTCGAGCCTATTTCAATCGTCCACCTCAACTATGCCCAGGCCTACAAATTTGGCGACCGATGGGGTGCGAGAACGAATTTGATGGCAGCAGCTACGATTGGACCAGACGCTCCCTTCCCCTATTCTATTTTCCTTGGAAGCTTGGGAGAGAATTACACGCAACACATCTTTCCATTTATTGGCTATCGATACATGGAGCTACTCGGTAGAAATGCAATGACGGCGAGAGTTGACGTGTGGTACGAGGCCTTTGATAACCACTTCTTCAGTGCGCACGCCAATGTGGGCAAACTGGAAGAATCAGTAGCTGACTTATACAATTCGGATGTGCTTCTTGATGGATATGGCGTTTCTTATGGATATAACAGTCCGATTGGTCCGTTGGAGCTTTTCGTCACCAAATCAACGAATCACTCTGAGATGCTCACCTATGTTAGATTGGGCTTCTGGTTCTAAAGAAGAGGAGCAACTAACCGGGCCAAGCTCTCTGCCAAACGTCTTCGAAGTCGGCGTTTTTCCCAACGTTCAAGTTTAACTTCTATACATTCCTCAAGGTCAGCATTAAAGTCTGATCTCAAGCGAGATGTGATGTCCTCATCATAGACCATCGCATTGATTTCGAAATTGATATCAAAGGAGCGATAATCCATGTTCGCCGTTCCAATAGTACAAAGTCGATCATCGATGGTCATGGTTTTAGCGTGCACAAAGCCCTTTTTGTACAAGTAAACCTTCACTCCAGATTCAAGCAGCTCTCGAACGTAACTCATCACAGCAGACTGGACCAATCTGGAATCGGATTTTGCAGGTAGTATCACTTTGACATCTACTCCACTCAAGGCAGCCGTTTGAATCGCCATCAACATTTCGTCGTTGGGAATGAAGTATGGAGTGGTGATTCGAATCTCTTCTCTTGCGGAGTTAATCGCTGTGAAAAAAGCGCTCATAATAGTGGCTCTATCGCTATCAGGACCTGAAGCGGCGATTTGCATCATGCAGATATCATCAATCTCAGTTTTTGGAAAGTATGCGCTGGAAATTTCAGGGGTCTGATCGGTCACAAACTTCCACATCAACAGGAAATTGAGTTGTAGAGATTTAACTGCATCTCCTTCTATCTTGAAATGCGTATCCCTCCAGTAGACGAAGTCATCCGACAGGTTTGCATAACGTGCAGCCAAGTTGATTCCACCTAAAAATCCAACCTTGCCATCTACGATAACAATCTTTCGGTGATCGCGGAAGTTGGCCCTACTCGTGAGCAGTGGAAATAATACCGGCATGAACGGTCTTACCTCTACACCTGCATCCACCATCGGTTTCAGGAATTTCTTCTTCAGCCCTGAACTGCCCACGTCATCATAAATGAAGCGTACTTGAACTCCCTCCTTTGCCTTTTGAATCAGGGCTTCCGAGAACTTTCGACCAATGGCATCGTCCTCGACAATGTAATACTCAACGTGCACATGATGATTGGCAGATTCTATAGCCGCTAGAATCTCTTCAAACGTTTCCTTCCCGTTCTGAAGGACCTTCGCCTTGTTCCGAAAAGTGAGCAGCGACTTATCACTATTCCGAATCACATTCACCACCTTCCACTTCTCCTCTAATAAGTTGCTGGCGAGCTCATCCACTTCTTTAATGACGCCCATCATCTCTTCTTCCCATGCTCGTACAAGGACATTGTCGCGCACTCCCTTTCTAGAAAACAGCTTGTGTTTGCGGTAATTCTGACCGAAGAGTAAGTAGATGCCCACTCCAATCACAGGTATGAAATACATCACCAAAACGAACCCCATAGTCTTCATGGGATTGCGATTCTCCAACAGTACAGTGAGAGAAAAAATCGTCGCAATCAGATAATGTGTTACGACAAGTACATCGGTCAGGCTCATACACAGAAAGGTAAACAGAAAATCGATGAAGGCTCCACAGAATGCGCAGAATTCCGATATTCGGAGAGATGCCAAGTTTGAAAGAACAAATCAAAATATGGGTGGCCAAGTTGAAGCCTGACCCCTATCGCGGAATGGATGCCAAACAGCGGTTTGAGCGAATTCACGACGCGAATGACTGGAAAGACAGCGAATCAGTTTCAGGGCCTGGCTCCAATGAGGAGCAAACGAAAGAGGTAATCAGCATACTCGAAAAAGTCATTGCCTCCTATTCACCTAAAACTATCGTCGACATTCCATGTGGTGATTTCGCTTGGATGCAAAAGGTGGACATGGAAGGCATTCAGTACGTCGGGGGCGATATCGTCCCTTCATTAATTGAAGCCAATCAAGAGCGCTACGGAAGTGAAAGTCGAACATTTCGTGAAATCGATTTGATTCAAGATGCATTGCCTTCGGGAGAAATTCTGTTGGTTCGAGATTGTTTGGTTCATCTCAATACAGAGCAAATTAAGTCCGTCATTCGCGGAGTAAAAATGAGATCGATTCAATATTTGCTCACAACTACATTTACCGGAAAATACGTGAATCACGACATTCACACTGGGGATTGGCGTCCGTTGAACCTCCAACTCGCTCCATTCAATTTTCCTGAACCCGTTGAAATATTCAATGAAAACAACACTGAAAATGACGGCAAGTACAGTGATAAATCACTCGGACTTTGGAAAGTAACTGATCTCCCAAACTATGAGTAAGTCTTACCCGACGGTTCCGCTTAAACCGCTCAACCTCGACCCAAGCACCATTACTTTACGCGTTCGAAACCATTTTGAGATGATGGATCAGCGTAGGAGCTGTCGAGATATCAGTGATCGACCTGTTCCTAAAGAAGTCATAGAAGACCTAATTCGAATCGCGAGTTCGGCACCTTCTGGAGCACACAAGCAACCGTGGCACTTTGTGGCTGTCGGGAATCCCGACTTAAAGGCGAAAATTCGCGCTGCTGCAGAGGAAGAGGAGAAATCATTTTATGAAAATAGGGCTCCTACAGAGTGGTTAGATGACCTCGCTCCTCTAGGAACGGACTGGCAAAAGGAGTTTCTCACTTCCTCGCCTTGGCTCATCATTGTATTCAAGAAGTTGTATGACGACTTTCCGGAAGGAAAGCGCAAGAACTACTACGTGCAGGAGTCGGTGGGTATCGCCTGTGGCTTTCTGCTGCAGGCCATTCATGAAGCGGGACTCGTGAGCTTAACGCATACTCCAAGTCCAATGAACTTCTTGTCTGAAATTCTCGAGAGGCCTCAAAATGAAAAGCCCTTCCTGTTGATACCGGTTGGCTACCCGAAGGACGGTGCCGAAGTTCCCGATCTCAACCGAAAGGACCTTTCCGAGGTGAGTACTTTCCTCTAATTAGTTTACTGCAATTCTCACTGTTTGGTTGCCTACTCTAACCAAGTAAGCTCCAGGAGAAAGTGCGCTGATATCGATAGAAGAAGTTTGAGCATTGCTTTCACGCTCAAGGACTACCCTTCCCATCACATCCAGAATCTCGACGCGTTCCCCTTCAGCACCCTGAATATTGATACGGTCTTGCGCTGGATTCGGGTAAACGAAAATTGGATTTACTGTGAGACCCTCTTCCGTACTGATATCATTATTTCGGTAATAGTAAGGCTGACTTTGTATCCCATCAATTACAGAGTACTCATAAAATGCGGTATTTAACCCTTTCGCATAAAACGACCAGCGGTCTGCACGAATAGTGTCATTCTGGGTGAATCCAAAGTTCTGAGCGAAAACCGGATCCATGGGCTGGTTGTTCCAAAACGCTGAATCGACACGAAGAATGCTTGAGTGCACTAAAAGCACATCCGCTTGCGCACCAGTAGGGAGAAGAAGTGTTCCCCATCCAACCACGCTATCTTGAGTAGTTACATCTTGACGAAGCGACATGAGCTCATCATAAAATGAGAAGCTCTCAATGGTGATTCTCATCGGAACCCAAACGGTAAAGTTATTCGACCATGTATCGCCGTAATTCAATGGAAACTGAATTAAAGTTTGATTGTAATGAATGGCCGTGTCGAGTGTTGTCAGCGTATCATTCGCGTCACCTGTAACGTTTCCGAGACTGAAGTCCTTGCCGACAATTTCGAAGCCGACTTGCGCATATTGATTAGCATCATGGCTGTAGAAATCGTAAAACTGATCGAGAACAACGCCGCTTCCAAGATTTGCTGGTCGTTCAATCTGACCGTCCGCATTCGGAAAATTCACGCTGGTTACCACATCATATGAATAGTCGTAGTTCGCGCCTGGGAATAGATTACTCAAGTCCCAGTTGGTGTTTGTACCGGGTGTAACGCTCGAGTTACCTGCCCCAACAATCTGAAGTTGGGCAGTATCTGGAGTCACCGGAAGGTTGAAGTCGTAATTCTGGATTGTAATCTGACTGAACCCTGCGATTGGCAAAGTGAGCATTCCCAGGGCGAAGAGGTTGGATAGAGTCTTCATTCGGTTTCGTATTGATTCGACACAAAGGTGATTGACAATTTAGGAACTTTCTTGCCTATACGGAGTGAATCGGGAAAATGTTGGCTTGAATGCAAAGAATGCCACACTTAAGTCTGAACTTCGAGTACAAGAATGCGCGCACTATGGAACTAAAAGACCCCTCTCTACTAAAAACTGGAGCTTACATCAACGGCGAATGGCTCAACTTCAGCAACACATTTCCTGTCTTGAACCCCGCCACAAGTGAAGAAATAGCGGCGGTAAGCGATTGTAGTGTTGATCAAGCCAAAGAGGCCATCGATGGCGCCAGTAAAGCATTTCAAAGCTGGAAAAGTAAAACAGCAGAACAGCGACAATCCATTCTGCTGAAATGGCATCAACTCATATTGAACAACGCGGCTGACCTCGCCACAATCATGACCACCGAGCAAGGAAAACCGCTAGCGGAAGCGAGAGCAGAAGTGAATTATGGGGCTTCCTTCATCAAGTGGTTTGCAGAAGAAGGCCGACGAACTTATGGCGATGTGATCCCCTCTTCATCAAGTTCGAGCCGAATAATCACCTTAAAGCAACCCATTGGAGTATGTGTAGCCATCACCCCTTGGAACTTTCCCTTGGCCATGATTACGCGCAAGATTGCTCCTGCTCTTGCTGTTGGCTGCACGGTTGTCGTTAAACCAGCGGAGGACACGCCACTTACTGCCTTGGCTTTGGCTGAACTCGCCGAGCGAGCAGGACTACCCAAAGGGGTCCTGAATGTAATCACTTGTCATAGTGCAGAAGAAGTAGGCACTTTTCTAACCACTCATCCAACCGTTCGTAAGATTTCCTTCACTGGCTCCACGGAGGTCGGAAAAATATTGATGAAAAATGCAGCCGAGAATGTCACAAAAATCAGTCTTGAACTCGGCGGGAATGCACCCTTCCTTGTTTTTGATGATGCTGATATCAAAGCGGCAGCAGAAGGAGCCATTGCGTCAAAATATCGGAATGCAGGTCAGACGTGCATTTGCGCGAATCGCATTCTTGTCCAAGATGGGGTTTATAATGAATTCATGAAGGCCTACAGCGCCAAGGTGAAGAACTTGAAAGTAGGCAACGGCATTGAGGAAGGGGTTCAAATCGGACCGCTAATCAATCAACAAGGGTTGGATAAAGTGAAGCGTTTGTTGGAAGATGCCACATCTCATGGAGGGAAACTGACTTTGGGAGGAAAGGCAGATCACGACTTGTTCTTTCAACCCACTATCATTGAGAACGTCGACGCTTCCATGGATATTCATTCGGAAGAGATATTCGGACCCGTATCCGCCATCTACAGATTCTCCACTGAAGACGAAGGGATTCGCATGGCAAACGATACCATTTACGGACTTGCGGCTTATTTCTACTCTGAAAACATGAGTCGAGTTTGGCGCGTTAGCGAGGCCCTTGAATTCGGAATGGTTGGAGTGAACACAGGGGCAATATCAACTGCTGTGGCTCCTTTCGGCGGAATGAAGCAAAGTGGAATTGGCCGAGAAGGCTCGAAGTATGGCGTGGATGAATACTTGGAGGTGAAGTATGTGAATTTGGGGGTTTAGAGGGATGGCGGACCAGGGACCGAAGCGGAAATCATTCATAGAAGGTTTTATGTTGATTTCAAGGGATGGGTTCACCACGTCTGCGCGTCCGTGCGCCATTGAGTACTTAGCATTTATCACTTGGCTTTCTGACAGTTGAAAGTCACTGTGTTGCCTATAGGTCTCTAAAAAAGGGGGATGATTAGACCGCATCTGTGGAGCTACGCGAACCTGCGCTCCTGCGCACGCCTTCCGTCTTAAAAACTCCACTTCACCCTTCCATAAATTGCCGAATTAAACAGCGCCATATTTTCATTCCCATCTCGAACGCTGAAGATTTGAGCCATAATCATGGCGTCCCAGTTGTTGGAGATGCTGTAAGTGATTCCAGGAACTAACGCGGCTTGGGCGAGGTTGTGCGATTGAAACCAAGCGAGTGTGACGCCCCACAAGGGATTGATTGAATAATTCCCATTGAGCATGAATGTCACGCGATACGGGAAGATGTTCTTCGAACTCAAGCGCGTTTGTTGCAGCGCAAGTTGATCGAATATAGATGGATTCACTTGTCCGAGGCCATTGTACAGAACGGAGGCAGAAGCATAGATGCCATTGGAGAAAAGATAGTCAGCGCCGACCGACATCGTGAAATTCGACTCGCTCAAAGCAGTGTCTGTGCTCAAGTAATACGCAGCTTCACCTTTGAACCCTGCACCGCCAATGCTGCCTGCCCATCCACCGCCAAGCACGATATCGTAAAAGCTATAGCCGAGAAGTGCCTGCCAATCGTAACCCGAAACATTCGACTTATACAAGATTGCTCCTGTAGAGCGTCTTGCATCGGTGAAGTTTGGAGAATAGGCCACTTCTAAAGATGAAAAGCCGTCTCCCAAATACCGCTGAATCAGAACGGCATCTGAACCAGGACGCTCCTCATAGTCGAAGTCGAAATAATTGTATTGATTGAAGATATCATTCGGATTGAACACGTTGTGAATCCCCCAATTGATTCGCTGACGTCCTACTCTTACCGTCCAATCCCCTAGCATCCAAGTTAGATTGAGGCGATCGATTTCTGAATGAAACAACACATCATCATCGGCACTATTCCATAGCCAACGCATATCTACGGCGCCTGGATCTTGCTCGAGAGCATTAGCAAAGGAAGGTTGCGAAGATTGATAACCGTAGAAGATTCGATTGCGTAACCCCATCTCAAAATTGAATTCCCCAAAGGAATAGCTCTTGGAATACGCCCTGAGGTTTAATCGATTGTGAATGAGATGATCATCGAATGATGATGGCAAGAGTCCTTGTGCGAATGGAGGTAATACGCCTTTATTCACAAAAGTCTGAGAAGGCAAATACTTCAGATACCCGCCAATATCAACAGATTGCGATTGGACCGCTACTGAAACGGCCAAAAGAGCAAAAACGATGTACTTTTTCATGCGTTGGAATCAAAGTCCGATACGACTCAAAAACTTACTGTCGGGCATATCAAATCGATACCCGACATTAAAGCGGATGTAGGTGTGCATATTATTGAAGAAGTCGCCCTGAATGGGCTTCGTCAACAAGTAGGTGTTCGCCGCAAGTCCTCCGAACCAACGATCGTGATGGTACGACAAGAGCATTCGCGCTTCAGCCATTCCAGCAAGCTCTAAATCGAGGCCACGGTTGCTTCCATCAATCTCTTCTACCACTCCATAGGTTAGCGCAACACCAGGTGCCATCATCAATCCGATAGACCAACGATCAAAGAGCACCCAAGTTTGTGTGTATCCCACATTGACTGCGGCATTTCCGGTTTCATACCCCGTTACATCTCTGATTTCATAGTAGTCAACCACTGCTTGCGAGGGAACGATGGTAGTATCTGAGAAAATATGATCATATCCGGCCGAAAAACCTATCAACCAGCTTCCTGCCGACTTAATTTGCTCCTGACTCTGCCACAGCATCGCGCGGTGGGAGTAGGTTTCCTCGTTGAAGCCGTAGTAGGCGTTACCGTAGAGCGTTCTCGATCTCAGATCTGGCAAGAGTGGGTAACTGGTGTTGTTATCAAACCAATTCTCATTGAATGACTCCGGGTTGTTAATGAAGTAGCCGCGATACTGCTCGTAGAATCCGCGAACCCACCAATGATCACCAGTGTAGCCCAGCGCCAATCCAAAGTTGTCGGTTTCTCCTGCGATTGGATCGGAAAAAGTGGCCGGACCAACATTGGTCGTCGCCCACACGTTCAGCCACTTGTAGCTGAATTTGACGCCATAGGTAGGATAGCCATTGTTCGTAGAAAGATTCAAATTGTCACCTCTTCTACCGAAAATCGCAATGTTGTTATCCTTTCTTTCGAGCGCTAAACTCAGGTTGGCATACTGTCGGAAATCACGGATATAGGTAGTGTCTTGTTGTGCGAAAGCAGTTCCGCTCAACAAGAAAAACATCAGCCATACAGTTAGTCGAATGGACACGGTTTGGGTGCTTCGATTTTGGGATTCTTATCTTCTTTCGTCGCTCAAGACCTTTCCGTCCTCTAAAGTAATTACTCTTTTGGCCTTATCAATCACTCTTTGGTCATGAGTTGCGAATACGAAGGTTATATTTTCCTCCTCATTCAAACGAGCCATGATATCGAGCAAGTTTGAAGTTGAATGGCTATCGAGATTGGCCGTGGGTTCATCCGCCAAGACGAAGCTAGGTCGGGAAGCAAGAGCTCTCGCAACCGCTACTCGCTGCTGCTGACCACCGGACAGTTGCGTGGGCTTGTTCTTTTCTCGCCCTTCAAGTCCTACGTTCTTGAGCAATTGATGTGAACGAGCACGTCTTTCTTCTTTGGACTTCCCTTGCAGCTGCATGATGAAAGAAGTGTTCTCTTCCGCGGTGAGCACAGGAAGAAGGTTGTATGCTTGAAACACAAAACCGATTTTCTTCAATCGAAAGTCAATTAGCTTGCTTTCACTTAAGCTGCTCAAAGGAGTACCATCGATATTCACTTCTCCAGATGTGGGTCTGTCCAATCCGCCAATCATATTGAGCAAAGTGGTTTTTCCGCAACCAGACGGGCCCACTATCGCGGTGAATTCACCTTCACCAATGCTTAGGTTGATGCCATCTACAGCGTGAACCTCAAGGTCGCCAGCGCTGTACGTTTTGTAGAGGTTTACCACCTCAACTAAGTTGGATTTGGTTGTCATAATCCGATTATTTCTAGTGATTCAGACACTTTTCTCGGCAACGTAAATCGATACCCCAAATAGAGTCTGTTATAATTATTGAAATTGGAAAGTGGATTGGCATTGCTGCTCGCGTCCACCGTCAAGTAGTTGATGGCCGTGTACCCGAAGTACCACTTGTCGCCGTTGTAGCCAACGATAAATCGACCCTCATTCGAAAAGGCCAGACGCGTTGGATACTCGATGAAGTTATCATTGACGTTCTCGTAAGCGGAACCATAGCCTAAGCCCAATCCGGGATTGATTCCAAGATGAAGGAACCACTTCTTACTATTGCTCAACACGAAGGTGTACTGATACCCTGTATTGACCGTGAACGTGGAGGCTGTCATCGCATTGATGTCCTGAATGTCTGGGAAGTTCTCTCTCTGAGGGAACGGAACAAAAGTGCTATCGCCAAAAAGCACACTTCTGCCGAACGTTGCTCCGAGGATGAAAGATCCTGCACTCTTCTCTTGTCGTTCCAGTTGCCAGAGACTAGCCATTGAAGAGTAATTGTCGCTATTGAATACCCAGTTAAAAGAGGCGTAGTAGCGTACAGTAGTAATATCAGGGCGGTATGGATACATCCCTGCACTGTCCAAGTAGCCAAATCGAATGAAATCTGGATTCGTGAGATGGTATCCCGAATACTGCTCCAAGAAATTCCTGAAATACCACTTAGGCATGGTGAAACCAAAGCCGATTCCGAAATTCTCAGTATGTCCGTATAGGCCATCATCGGAGGCAGATTTGAGTCGCTTTGAATACTCGAACGTAAACCACTTATAATCGACTCCCAATCCCACGCCGGTAATAGGCGCAGTGCTATACTCCATCGTTTGATCTAGAGAGTTGGTGAACTCAAATCCTTCACTCTTCGTATTGAGCACAGAGGTAAGTACTAGGTTATCCCTAAAACTCACGATGTTCTCACGTTGAGCTTGAGACATCAAACTGAGCGAACAGAATAAGTAGAAAATCTTCTTCTTCATGCGCTTCTTATGGCTTCAACAGGATTCAACTTTAGAGCTTTGTAGGCAGGGTACAAAGATGCTAGCAAGGTCATGCTCACCACCATTACCGAAATTCCGATATAGTAATCTGGAACGGTCGCTGGATAAACCACAGCATCCATCCCATAGGCGTTGAGGCCTTCACCCACCGCACTCAAATCGAAACCACTTTTCGAAGATACTAGGAGCGTAATATGACCAATGGCGATTCCAAGAGGGGCGCCAACGCATCCAAGGAAAATAGTCTCGAGAACCACCATGAAGAATGTTCTCGACTTATTCATTCCAACTGCCATCAACATGCCCAATTCTCTCTTTCTTTCGAGAATGGCCATCAACATGGTATTTAGAATTCCGAACGTAATGGCAAATACGATGATTCCAACGAAGATGTATAAGCTTGTTGCCATCATATCATCGGCGTAGCCAAGTTCAGGTGATACCTCTTTCCATGATTCCACCTCAACGCCCTCAAGTCGTCCATTCAACCCTTCAGCCCAGGTAACCGCCGCTTCTTTGCTCGTCGTTCGGTATACGATTTCATGCGCTTCGCTAGTGCTAATGCCCATCTTATCGGCCAAATACTCTTTCGGGATGAACACGTTCATTTTATCGAAGGCAGAGGAAACCGTTCTAAAGGTCCCACCTACTTTACAGCGATCTTCCATGAAGCCGCCATCGACAGATTGATACCTCAACGTGAAGGAACTCCCTACCTCAAGGTGTAGTTCTTCCGCCATGGCCTCGCCTACAAAAACCTTGGGTACACGTCGGAATTCCGGGAGGTATTCACCTTCAACAAGGCGTGTGTGAATGTCATACACCAATGTGTCCTCAGCCGGGTCAATACCTTGGATACGGACACCGACGCTTCCTCTGCTGGAATTCGCAGAGCCCATCTGTACCAATCTAGCTGAGTGCGCGACATAACCAGGAGCTTCTTCCCCGGCTTGAACGACCTCCTCAATATTGGGAATTAGCAGTCCGACGGTGGGTTCATCTGACCACCCCTCTCCGTGGATTTGAGCATAGCCCAGGTAGGTGCTCAGGGCCGAATTCGTGCGCTGTTCATTCATGCCGATGCTAAAGCCACTAAGGAAAATTGCAGCCCAAATGCCCATCGCCATCGCCGCAATGACAACCAGACTTCGCACTTTACTTCGCCATAGATTTCTCCAAGCGATGACCAGAAGTATTTGAAGTGTTTTCATAATCCAGAGATTAACTACGCATGGCATTTACAGGTTGAATCCGCTTAATTGAAATCATCGCATACAACGAGATGGTCAAGGTGAGGAAGATCAGAATCGAGCCGTGAGTAAGCGGAATCGACCAATCAATACTCGCCGGCATCACCGGTTCCATCCCCATTTCTCGAAGGGCTTCCATCGCTTGCCCAGTAAACTGGATGGGGTTGTAATAATAGTAGAGCGTCAGCGGGCGAGTAATGACAACAGCTAGAGCTGCGCCCATAATCGCCATAGCAGAGGCTTCAATAAAGGCCACCCTCATCAACTGACCGCGACGCATACCCAAACCAATCAACATTCCGTATTCGCGTTTGCGTTCTGCTGCGAGCATTATGAACGTTCCAAGTAGACTAAAGCTGATTACGATGTAGAGTATTCCCGCCATCAATATTCCACCTGCAGAGTCGGCTTCAATGGACTGGACAAGTTCAGGCATCATTTCGTGCCAACCCATCACTTCGTAGCCACTGGTGTCTTGCACCACTTGAGTCACATCTGCTAGTACAGCATCCAAATCTGCATTAGGATCTGTATTGATAGCATAGGCTGTTAGCATGCCCGGTGCTGCAAAGACATACTGGGCCATTCGAAGATCTATGAAAGCCGTGTTGTCGTTGAGAACAGGACTCGTGAATCGAACGACTCCACGCACGGGTAGAAGCGCATTTGCGCTCATTCCGTGATATCCGGAACCCAGAAAAACCACTGAATCTCCAACTTCGACATTCAGAAACTTGGCCATTCCTTGTCCGATGAGAACACCATCTCCGGGTTTAGAATCACCAGCTATCAAATTTGATTCGATGTCGAGTTGAGCTTCGTATTCCGCATCAATCCCGTCCACCATCGCGGGTCTAGATCTATCCTCAAAAGCAATCAAAGAATGACTGGTTAATCGAGGGGATACGCCCATTACTCCCGGTACGGAACTCATTTCCTCTCGGAGCTCTGGACGTTCTTCGAAGCTGTTGTCGATGAACTTCTCGTCCCAATATCCCTTCTGATGAACTTGAATGAAGCCTGTATGTGAGCCTACCATTGTGCGGACCATACTGCCATAGGCACCCGTCTGCAGTGAGCGCATACTGATGATGGAGAATCCGGCGAAGAAAACTGCGGCGATGGTGATGAAGGTCCGTCTCCTATTCCTCCAAAGGTTTCTCCAAGCTAATCTCAATTGTAACATAGCGTGATGGATTAGCGCAAGCGGCGCATATTCTGTACGGTGAAGAAGTTATTCTGAAAGTCAACCCCAAATTCGAGAGATTCGTAGGTCATCTCTGTGAATTCTCCATCCACATCGGAAGGTGTCATTCTCATTTTTGCTGGAAGTGTACGTCCATCAAACTGCTGTGGATTGAAGCCTTCCATGGTTTGAACAACCAGGTCGTCTTCGTCATAGAATTCAACTTTCCACTGTAGGTAGTCGGAAGTAGTAATATAGCTTTTGAGCTTGCCCCAGACCACTGGTGCATCGTCGTGCGGAATACTTTCAATCACATAACATTCTTGACCGCGAATCGTCTCACGTCCCAGGAGCGTGTGAGTGTAATCGGTAATCATTGAAGACTCCCGAACTAAATCATCGTTGTTAAAGTCTGAGCCCATCCAGGATTGCGACATCATGCTTGGGGGCATTTTCACTGAGCGGTTGATGGTAGGGACATAGTTCCACATCTCCTGTTCACGTTTCAGAAATACAGTACCTCTGTCGCGCGCAGGTTCGTGTATGAGAATCATGCTATAATCTGAACCTTCACTCCAGGACTCTGCCGAAATGCTTCGCTCCCAAGTAGGTCTCACGATTCGAATAGTCATTGTGGTATGGCTTGAAACTCCCCGAAGGTTCTGTTCAGACCTGCGAATGATCTCTTCCACGCTTTGTGCTTGCACCAATCCCACGGCAAACATGAGTAGCGTGAGAATCTGGTATTTCAAATTAGTTTTCATTGAGTTGGTATTCTTCTTTTAGTTTTTGGATCATATCGTCGATAGGGTAAGCCTCGCCTAGAGAAAGCCAGCCTAATGTGATACCGTCGAGTTTGGCGCCGAAGAAGAACGCCTCCTTAATGGGATCTTCGTACTCTAGGGCTTCAAAAATGGGCTTGACTTGCATCGCCTTCCCTTGTCGAAGTGCGTCGATGTGATCGGATAAACCCGCAATCACATCTTCTTGTAATGACAAGTGGACAATGAGGCGAACCCAACCAGGATTGGCCTCCATAAATTGAACGGTGATATCGATAATTGACGCTAGGAGTTGACGTGGTGAAAGCTTGTCATAATCTGCCATCCAAAGGTCTTGGGTTCGGGCAACCAAGCCGTCGAATACAGCTTTTAACACCTCTTCCTTGCTTTCAAAGTGATGGTAAATAAGCCCTTTGCTTACTCCTGCCTCCTTAGCAATGGCCGCCATACTCGCCTTTTCAAACCCAATTTGTGCGAACAACTCGAAAGCTGCATCAATAATGAGGTTGCGACTCTGAAGTCGGATCTCTTCGTTTTGTGCTTTTGTTCTTGGAGACATTTTATATTGACTTAACGGTCAGTCAAAAATATAAATTATCTCAACACCAAGCATATGAACTTGAAATTATTTTGAAAATCACGTCAATAGCTCGATATAGATTTCATCAATTAGAGCGCGAACTGAAACTGGGTTAGCTTGTTTATTGGCGGTAGAACATTGTATTTTTGCACAAACATTTTTGACTATGTATCCAGAAGATCTCATAGCCCCTATGCGTCAGGAATTGACTGCTGTTGGATTTAACGAGGCTCGCACTGCTACAGAAGTAGACCAAGAGCTCGCTAAGCCAGGAACCACCCTAGTTGTTATCAACTCGGTTTGTGGTTGTGCCGCAGGAAGTGCTCGTCCGGCAGTACGCATGGCGTTGGCAGACAGCGATAAAAAACCAGGGAACCTCATCACTGCATTTGCGGGTAACGACGTCGACGGCGTCAACCGTGCGCGCACTTTGATGGCTCCATTCCCTCCATCATCTCCATCAATGGCCCTCTTTAAAGATGGCGAACTCGTTCACATGATTGAGCGTCACCACATTGAAGGTCGAACTGCAGACATGATTGCAGAGAACTTGAAAGGTGCTTTTGAAGAGCATTGTTAAACGTGGGGAAGTAGGGAAGTAGGGATGTAAGTACCCATTGCTGAATTCTACGGACAGAGAAAGATGAGCCTCGGGGATAGTTCCTCGGGGCTTTATCATTCTACTCCCACCACCTCTCTCGAGGAAAGTCTTGTCCGATTGCAAACCGTTCGCCTATGTAAGGATGAACGACAGGCACGTCGAGCTTTTGCGCTTCTGCTGTGAATCGATTTACAGGCTCGGTCCATTCGTGTACGCCCAATGTGAACGCTCCCCAATGAATGGGCATGATTAAGTCGGCCTTGACATCAATCCCCGCTTGGACGCTCATTTCCGGCATCATGTGTATGTCTGGCCAAGCCGCATTGTATTGTCCGCACTCCATCATTGCGAAATCAAATGGACCATACTTTTCTCCGATTTCCACAAAGTGTTCAGCATAGCCCCCATCCCCGCTGAAATACAAGTTTTGATGTTCGCCCCGTATGATCCAACTCGCCCATTGAGTTGCACAATTGTCGGTGAGTCCCCTACCCGAGAAATGACGAGAAGGAGCTGCAATAATCTTGATACTTCCTTCATCCGCGGATTCCCACCAATCGAGCTCAGTGATCTTGGCCGCATCAATACCCCAACTTTTAAGGTGCGAGCCAACACCAAGAGCGGTATAGTAATGTTCAACTTTGTGCCTTAACGCTAGGATGGTTGCGTAATCCAGATGATCATAATGATCGTGGGATAGAATGAGGATGTCTATTTCCTCAATATCCTCCAAAGGCACCTCTTGATCGTTCTGATATCGATTTGCCCCAAGGGAAACTGGCGCAGCAAAATCTCCCAGCATCGGATCGATTAGCACTTTCAATCCATCCATTTCAATCAGGAAAGCAGAATGCCCATACCAAGTCACATAGGTTAGCGTGTCAACCGCACCTGAGTTTCCCTCATCATATTTAACAGGTAGAGATTCTGTAGGCGTTAGATTCGCCTGGAAGAACATGTCGGGCATCGTTTTCATCGCCTTCCAAAAGTCGGCTTGATGCGTTTCGATTAAATTCACGAAACCGTCTTCCTCGTAATGTGGCGACTTCCGTATGCGCTCCAAGTCTTCTCCTTCTGGCGCTTGTCCAATTTGCGGAGCGACATTCACAAAAACAATCACAGAAACGACCAACAACACCATTACTCCAAGCACCACCTGAAGCGTCCGTTTTAAAATCTTCCAAAATCTCTTCATGGGAACAACCTTATATGCTAGGCAAATATGGGGAATGTACTGGGGTACTGTTTACACGAAATGGGGGGAAAGGAACACGGAATGGGTACTGGGTACTGGGTACTGGGTAC